>NZ_JBNCNM010000017.1:0-8195 GCF_049846985.1 Streptomyces sp. DT190
CCGGACCTGACGGTGGACGACCCGGACGGCGCGGGCACCCTCGTCCTCGGCTGGGGCTCCACCTACGGACCGATCACGGCGGCGGTACGGCGGCTGCGCAGAGCCGGGGAATCCATCGCCCAGGCCCACCTGCGCCACCTCAACCCCTTCCCGCGGAATCTGGGTTCCGTGCTGGAGCGTTACGACAAGGTGGTGATCCCCGAGATGAACCTCGGGCAGCTCGCCACGCTCATCCGGGCGAAGTACCTGGTCGACGCGCACTCGTACAACCAGGTCAACGGCATGCCGTTCAAGGCGGAGCAGCTCGCCGCGGCTCTGAAGGAGGCCATCGATGGCTGAGACGTCCACGCAAGGCGCCGGCACCGTCGAGGCGCTGTCCCTGGTCCCCAAGGCCGAGGGCAGGCAGTCGATGAAGGACTTCAAGTCCGACCAGGAAGTGCGCTGGTGCCCCGGCTGCGGCGACTACGCCATCCTCGCCGCGGTGCAGGGCTTCATGCCCGAGCTGGGGCTGGCGAAGGAGAACATCGTCTTCGTCTCGGGCATCGGCTGCTCGTCACGCTTCCCGTACTACATGAACACCTACGGGATGCACTCCATCCACGGCCGCGCCCCCGCCATCGCCACGGGTCTGGCCAGCTCCCGGCGCGATCTGTCGGTGTGGGTGGTCACCGGTGACGGCGACGCGCTGTCCATCGGCGGCAACCACCTGATCCACGCGCTGCGGCGCAACGTCAACTTGAAGATCCTGCTGTTCAACAACCGGATCTACGGCCTGACCAAGGGCCAGTACTCGCCGACCTCCGAGGTCGGCAAGATCACCAAGTCGACGCCGATGGGCTCGCTGGACGCGCCGTTCAACCCGGTGTCGCTGGCGATCGGCGCGGAGGCGTCGTTCGTGGCGCGGACGGTGGACTCCGACCGCAAGCACCTCACCGAGGTGCTCCGCCAGGCCTCCGCCCACCAGGGCACGGCGCTGATCGAGATCTACCAGAACTGCAACATCTTCAACGACGGCGCCTTCGACGCCCTGAAGGACAAGCAGCAGGCCGAGGAGGCCGTGATCCGCCTGGAGCACGGCCGGCCGATCCGCTTCGGCGCCGACCTGGCCAAGGGCGTCGTGCGGGACGAGCTGACCGGGGACCTGAAGGTGGTCGCCGTGACGCCGGAGAACGAGGGGCGGATCCTGGTCCACGACGCGCACTCCGCGTCCCCGACCACGGCGTTCGCGCTGTCCCGGCTCGCCGACCCGGACACACTGCACCACACGCCGATCGGTGTGTTCCGCTCGGTCGACCGGCCCGTCTACGACACGCAGATGGCCGACCAGCTGGACCACGCCATCGAGCAGCACGGCAAGGGCGACCTGGCCGCGCTGCTGGCCGGCGGCGACACCTGGACCGTCGTCGGCTGACCGGCGCCCCGCACGGCACCGCGAGGCCCGGGACCGCTAGGAGGCGGCCCGGGCCTCGTCGTACGTCCGGCGTGCCCGCTCCACGTCGTCCATGCGCTGCTGCGTCCACCGCGCGAGGGTCCGGACCTGCTCGGCGGCCTCGCGGCCCAGGCCGGTGAGGGAGTAGTCGACGCGGGGCGGGATGACGGGCTTGGCGTCGCGGTGGACCAGGCCGTCGCGCTCCAGGGTCTGGAGGGTCTGGGTGAGCATCTTCTCGCTCACCCCGCGGCCCCCGTACGCGCCGATCGCCCGGCGCAGCTCGCTGAAGCGGTGCGGGCGGTCCAGGAGCTCGATCAGGACGAGCACGCCCCAGCGGCTGGTGACGTGCTCCAGGACGAGCCGGTAGGGGCACAGCGCCTCGAAGTCACTTACTGCCATGCCAGTACCTTACTTCAAAGTGGGTACTTTCCACGAGTTAGCGCTTCTCCTATGGTTAGTGCCATCGCACCCCACAAGGAGAGTTCTCACCATGAGCATCGTCGTCACCGGAGCCACCGGACACCTCGGCCGCCACGTCGTGGAGCAGTTGCTGGAGAAGGTCCCGGCCGAGCAGATCACCGCGGTCGTGCGGGACGCCGCCAAGGCCGCCGACCTCGCCGGGCGCGGCGTGCGGATCGCCCGCGCCGACTACAACTCCCCCGCCTCCTTCGACGGCCTGTTCTCCGCCGGCGACAAGGTGCTGCTGATCTCGGGCAACGAGTTCGCCAAGGGGCGGGTGCAGCAGCACAAGGTCGTCATCGACGCCGCCGGGGCCGCCGGTGTCGCCCTGCTCGCCTACACCAGCGCCCCGGGCAGCCTGACCGCCGCGCTCGCCGACGACCACCGCGGCACCGAGGAGCTCCTGCTGGGCTCCGGTGTGCCCTACGCGCTGCTGCGCAACGGCTGGTACCACGAGAACTACACCGAGAACCTCGCCCCGGTGCTGGAGCACGACGCGGTCGTCGCCGCGGCCGGCGAGGGCAGGGTCTCCTCCGCCTCCCGCGCCGACTACGCAGCCGCTGCCGTCGCCGTGCTGACCGGTGAGGGCCACGAGAACAAGACGTACGAGCTGGGCGGCGACACCCCCTGGAGCTTCGCCGAGTACGCGGCCGAGCTGAGCCGGCAGACCGGCAGGGAGATCGCCTACCAGGCCGTCTCCGTCGAGGCGTTGACCTCGATCCTGACGGGCGCGGGCCTGCCGGAGCCGGTCGCGCGGATGCTCGCGGGCGTCGACGCCTCCATCGAGAAGGGCGAGCTGGTCGTCTCCACCGGCGACCTGTCCCGGCTGATCGGCCGCCCGACCGCCCCGCTCTCCGAGGCCGTCGCCGCCGCGCTCAAGGGCTGACGCCGCGCGGGACCCCCGAGCCCCCCACCCCCCGGCTGTCATGACCGTATGCCGATACGGACATGACAGCCGGGGGCGCCCGGCGTTACCGTCGAGCACGCGGACAGGACGTGCGAAGGAGGGGCCCGTGAGGCGCAAGCCGAGGGGTGAGCGGCACATAGGACTGCTGAACGGCTTCGCGGCCTACGGCATGTGGGGTCTGGTCCCCCTGTACTGGCCCCTGCTCAAGCCCGCCGGGGCGACGGAGATCCTGGCCCACCGGATGGTGTGGTCGCTGGTCTTCGTCGGTGCCGCCCTGCTCGTGCTGCGCCGCTGGGCCTGGGCGGGCGAGCTGCTGCGCCGGCCCCGGAAGCTGGGCCTGATCACGGTCGCCGCGACGGTCATCACCGTCAACTGGGGCCTGTACATCTGGGCCGTGAACTCCGGGCACGTCGTCGAGGCCTCGCTCGGGTACTTCATCAACCCGCTGGTCACCATCGCGATGGGCGTGCTGCTGCTGAAGGAACGGCTGCGGCCGGTGCAGTGGGCGGCGGTCGGGACCGGCTGCGCGGCGGTCGTCGTGCTGACCATCGGCTACGGCCGGCTGCCGTGGATCTCCCTCTGCCTCGCCTTCTCCTTCGCCACGTACGGGCTGGTGAAGAAGAAGGTGAACCTCGGCGGCGTCGAGTCGCTGGCCGCCGAGACCGCGATCCAGTTCCTGCCCGCGCTCGGCTTCCTGCTGTGGCTGGGCCTGCACGGCGAGGCCACCTTCGCCGCCGAGGGCGCCGGGCACGCGGCCCTGCTCGCCTCGGCCGGGATCGTCACCGCGCTCCCCCTGGTCTGCTTCGGCGCGGCCGCGATCCGCGTCCCGCTGTCCACCATCGGCCTGCTGCAGTACCTGACGCCCGTCTTCCAGTTCCTGCTCGGCGTCTTCTACTTCCACGAGGAGATGCCGCCGGAGCGCTGGGCCGGCTTCGCGCTGGTGTGGCTGGCGCTGGCGTTGCTCACCGGGGACGCGCTGCGCACCGCCCGCCGGACCTCCCGCGCGCTGACCACCGAGATCAGCGCGCCCAGCACCACCAGGACGACCGGCACGATCAGCGCCGCGCGGAAGGCCGACAGCGTGGCCTCGGGGCCGGACCCGGTGGACGCCAGGCCGTAGACCGCGGTCACCGCCGAGATGCCGATCGCGGATCCGAACTGCGTCGCCGTGGTGAGCAGCCCGCCGGCCAGACCCTGCTCCGACTCGTCGACCCCGGTCGTGGCCGCGATCGTCAGCGGGCCGTACGCCAGGGCGAACGCGAAACCGGACAGCAGCAGGGTCGGGAACATCATCGCGTAGGACCAGTCCATGCCGACCGGCAGGAACAGGGTGTAGGCGGCCACCCCCAGCAGGAAACCGGCGAGGATCACCCGGGCGTTGCCGAAGCGGGCGACCAGTCTCGGGGTGAGCGTCGGCGCCAGGACCGCGTCGACGCCCATGACGACCAGGGCGACGGCGGTCTGCAGGGAGGACCAGCCGCGCAGTTCCTGCAGGTAGAGCGTGACGACGAACTGGAAGCCGAAGAAGGCGCCCAGGAAGAGCAGCGCCCCCAGGTCGGCGCGGACGACCGGGCCCTTGCGCAGGATCCCGAGACGGACCAGCGGGTCCGGGCAGCGCCGCTCGACCACGACGAAGGCACCCGCCAGGAGCAGGGACGCGAGCCCCGACACCAGGGTGAGCGGCCAGCCGCGCAGACCGTGCTCCAGGCGTACGACGGTGTAGGCGGCCAGCAGCATGGCGCCGGCGGCGGTGATCGCGCCGGGCAGGTCGAAGGTGCGCCGCCGCGCGGGCGGGGCGTCCTGCCGGGGCACCAGGCGCACGGCCGCGACGAGCAGGCCGGCGGTCAGCAGCACCGGCGCGAAGAACACCCAGCGCCAGCCGAGCTCGGTGAGCAGGCCGCCGATGACCAGACCGAGGGAGAAGCCGGCCGCGCCGGTCCCGGCGAAGACCAGCAGGGCCTTGTTGCGCCCCGGCCCCTCCGCGTAGGACGTGGTGATCAGGGAGAGCGCGGCCGGGGTCATGAACGCGGCGGCGACGCCGGTGACGAACCGGGCGACGATCAGCATCCAGCCGTCCGTGGCGAGGCCGCCGAGTCCGGAGAAGGCGAGGAAGACGGTCAGCCAGAGCAGGAACATCCGCCGCCGGCCGAGCAGGTCGGCGGCCCGGCCGCCCAGGAGGGTGAAGCCGGCGTACCCCAGCACGTAGGCGCTCAGCACCCAGGCCGCCGTGCCGGTGGCAAGACCGAGATCGGAGCGGATGGCCGGGATCGCCACCGCCATCATCGCGACGTCGGCGCCCTCCAGGAAGATCGTCCCGCACAGGACGAGCAGCAACGCCCAGGCCCGCGTGCCCATGAACCAACCCTCCTCCGGTGAGGGCCGGTCACGCAAACGGGGCTCGGTCCGCTCGTCGGCTCCCCGGCCGCTGCGCCTTCGGTGCCGTGGCGGCCCGCGTGCAGTACATGTGGCCGCATGACGCAGACACCGGCATCAGCCACTCCCGTGCACTGGAAAGTCGTGATCGACGCGAACGACCCGCACGCCCAGGCCGTGTTCTGGGCCGCGGCGCTGCGGTACGAGGTCGAGGACAACAGTGCCCTCATCGAGAAGCTGCTGGGCCTCGGCGCCCTGCCCGAGGAGGCCACGGTCGACTTCCACGGCCGCCGGGCCTTCCGGGACCTGGTCGCCGTACGGCACCCCGAGGACCCCTTCGAGCCGGAGAGCGGGACCGGGCTGGGGCGGCGGCTGCTGTTCCAGCGGGTGCCGGAGGCCAAGACGGGCAAGAACCGGCTCCACCTCGACCTGCACCCGGGCGAGGGGCGGCGCGCGGAGGAGGCCGCCCGGCTTCAGACGCTCGGCGCGCGTGTGCTGCGGCACGTGCGGGAGCAGGGCGGCGAATGGCTCGTGATGGCGGACCCGGAGGGCAACGAGTTCTGCGTGCAGTGACGGCGGGCGGGTGCGGCGGCCGGGGTGCGGCCGGCGGGCGCGGCAGCCGGGTGTGACGGCCGGGCGGGGCGGCCGGGTGTGACGGCCGGGCGCGGCAACGCCCTGGCCAAATAGCGGTCTTGACGGAGAGTCAGTCCCAGCTTCACCATCCAGGCACCCCATTCACTGTGGGCTGCCCGTGGACACCCCGAGGGCGGCCCCAAGGGAATCCGGAGCCCCCACATGAAGCTCTCCGTTTCCGCGCGCGCCGTCGCGGCGGCCGGCATGGCGACCGCCATGCTGCTGACCGGCGGTGCCGTGGCCGACGCCGCGTCCTCCGCACTCCCCAGAGCGGCCGCCGCGCCGGACATACCCCTGGCGGGCGTCAAGGCCCACCTCTCCCAGCTGCAGTCCATAGCCACCGCCAACGGCGGCAACCGCGCCCACGGCCGCACCGGCTACAAGGCCTCGCTCGACTACATCAAGGCCAGGCTGGACGCCGCCGGATACACCACGACCGTCCAGCAGTTCACCGCCTCCGGCCGCACCGGCTACAACCTGATCGCCGACTGGCCCGGCGGTGACCCGAACCAGGTCGTGATGGCCGGCTCGCACCTCGACAGCGTCTCCTCAGGACCCGGCATCAACGACAACGGGTCCGGCTCGTCCGCCGTCCTGGAGACCGCCCTGGCCGTCTCCCGGGCGCAGTACAAGCCCACCAAGCACCTGCGGTTCGCCTGGTGGGGCGCCGAGGAACTCGGCCTGGTCGGCTCCCGCTACTACGTCAACCGGCTCGCCACCGGCGACCGTTCGCGGATCAGCGCCTACCTGAACTTCGACATGATCGGCTCCCCGAACCCGGGCTACTTCGTCTACGACGACGACCCGGCGATCGAGAAGACCTTCAAGGACTACTTCACCGGCATCGGCGTCCCGACGGAGATCGAGACCGAGGGCGACGGCCGCTCCGACCACGCGCCCTTCAAGAGCGCGGGCGTACCGGTGGGCGGCCTGTTCACCGGGGCCAGCCGGGCGAAGACGGCGGCGCAGGCGGCCAAGTGGGGCGGTACGGCGGGGCAGGCCTTCGACCGCTGCTACCACTCCTCCTGCGACACCACCGCCAACATCAACGACACCGCCCTCGACCGCAACAGCGACGCCCTCGCGCACGCGGTGTGGGAACTGTCGGAGTGATCCGCACGGCTACTGCCGGGCGCGTGCGGTGAGACGGCCCATGCGGGCCCGGGCCGACTCCAGCTCCTCGATCTCCTCGGCGGCCGGACCGCCCTCGGAGGCGAGCTCGGTCCACAGGCCCACCAGGTCGCGCCCCAGCTCCAGTCCCACGGCCGGGTCGCGCACGGCGCGCCAGGCGGTGGCCGCGCTGCGCACGTTGCCGTAGGCGCCCTCCGCGTCGCCGGCCCGGCGCCGGGCACCGGCCAGGTCGAGCGACAGGTGGAACGCGCGGAGCGGGTCGCCGGCCAGGTAGGCGATGTACGCGGTCAGTTCGCGCAGCCGGAGCACCTCCGGGTGCTCCGGTCCGAGCGTCCCGGACGCCTGCGCGACGGTCCGGTCCGCCAGCTCGGCCGCCGCCTCGATCCGGCCCTCCTTCACGGCCTCGTTGATGCGCCCGACCGGCTCCGCGAGGAGCGCGGGCGCGGCGGAGTCGCCCGGGGCGCCGAGGGGTTCGTCCCCGAGCACGGCCTCCGCGACGGCGTCGAAGCCGCGCGGGGGCGTGGGCTTGGGGTCGGGGTCGGCGGCCAGCAGCGCGGCGTCCGGGATCGGCTCGGGCCGCGGCCGCGGCCGGGACCCGGCTCCGGCCTCGGGACCGGGCAGCGGCCTGGCCTCCACGGGCGGGTGGCCGGCCTCCGAACCCGGCAGCGGCCGGGCGTCCATGGGCGGGGGCGGCCCGAACGCACCGGTGGGCGGTGCGACGGTGCCGGGCGGCGCGGCCGGGGCCGCGTCCTGCGGTGTGCCCGGGGGCGTGTCCTGCGGGTCGGGTCCTGTGACCGCGCGCAGTTCGAACGTCGGTACGGGCTTGTCCGCCGACGGCGGCTCGGGCACCGCCCGCAGCGGGAACGTCGGGGTCGCGCCGCGCCCCGCTTCCGGCACGGGGCGCAGGACGTGCGTGGCCCGGTCCCCCTCGGCCCGCTCCGCCCCGGCCGGGGGCGTGTGCCCGGACTCGGCGGAGTGCGGGCGCGCGGGCTCAGCGGAATGCGGGCGAGCGGGCCCATCGGCGCGCGGGCCCGCGGACTCGGCCGGGGGTACGTGCACCGGCCCGGCCGGGGGCATGGACGTCGGCTCGGGCGGCGCGGGGTGCGCCGATCCGGCCGGGGACAAGGGCGCGGACTCGGAGAGGGCGCTGTGCGCCGGTCCTGCCGGGGGCATGGAAGGCCGCTCGGGCGGCGCGGTGTGCGCCGATCCCGCCGGGGCAGGGTGCACCGGCCCAACCGAGCCAGAGTGCGCCGATCCGGCCGA
>NZ_JBNCNM010000017.1:8295-188074 GCF_049846985.1 Streptomyces sp. DT190
GGCAGGGCGCGCCGGTCCAGCCGGAGGCATGGACGTCGGCTCGGGCGGGGCGCTGTGCGCCGATCCGGCCGGGGGCATGGAAGGCCGCTCGGGCGGCGCGGTGTGCGCCGATCCCGCCGGGGCAGAGTGCGCCGGCCCAACCGAGCCAGAGTGCGCCGATCCGGCCGAGGCAGGGCGCGCCGGTCCAGCCGGAGGCATGGACGTCGGCTCGGGCGGGGCGCTGTGCGCCGATCCGGCCGGGGGCACGGAAGGCCGCTCGGGCGGCGCGGTGTGCGCCGATCCCGCCGGAGCAGGGTGCACCGGCCCAACCGAGCCAGAGTGCGCCGGCCCGGCCGGAGGCATGGAGGGCCGCTCGGGTGGGGTCGTGTGCACCGGCCCGGCCGGGGGCGGTGTTCCCGGCGTGGCCGGGGGCGTGCGCACCGGTTCGGCCGTGAAGTGGCTGGAGCCGTCCGGGTCGACCCGGAGCGGGACGACGTAGCCGATCCGCTCGTCGTGGACCGTGGCGAGGACGGCGTGGCCGGTGGCCAGGGCGATGTGGTGCAGGCGGCCGAGGACGGCCTGCTGGATCTCCTCGCCGGGGGCCGCGAAGACGCGGACGCCGCCGACCGAGGCTTCGTCGGACGCCCGGTTCGCCCCCGCTCCCGTGTCCGCTCCGGCCCCGGGGACATGGACGTCGATCGGCGCCGCCGGGGTCGCCGCGCGTGCGGCCTGCTTCTGTTCCCGCTTCTTCTCGCGGCTGAGTCGCGACATCGTCCCCTCACTGGGCGTCGTACACCTAGTGTCGAGTGTGTCCGCTCGCCCCCGTTTCTCACGTCACCGGGGTGTCACAGGCTCGTCCCAAGGCCCGTGCGCCCCGGGACGGGTCGTTCCGCAGGGCGTGAGGACCGGCTGCACGAGGGAGGAGAAGGGCATGCACACAGGCATGCGACAGGGGCCGGAGATCTGGCTGCGGCCCCCGGTGACCGGCACGGGCCCGGAGGGCCCGGAGCCCGCGCACGACCGGGCCGCGGGGCGGCGCTTCTCCTGGGTCGGCACGCACGGCGGGGCCGGCGTCTCCACCCTCGCGGCGGTCTACGGCGGTCATGACAGCGGCCGCGCCTGGCCCGGGGCCGGTGCCCCGCCGTCGGTGCTGCTGGTCGCCCGGACGCACGCGGCGGGTCTCGACACGGTCGCCGGAGCGGTGGAGGCCTTCCGGCGCGGTCAGGCCCCGCCGGAGCTGGATCTCGACGCCGTGGTCCTGGTGGCGGACGCCCCGGGCCGGCTGCCGCGTCCGCTCGCCCAGCGGGTCAGAGCGCTGGAGTCGGTCATCGACGTGTACCGCGTGCCGTGGGTGCCGGCGTGGCGGCTCGGTGAGCTCGGCCGTCCGCCGCGCGAGACGCAGGCCCTGGCGCGGCTGACGGGAGCGGCGCACTGACGGCCGTCCGGCTGCGGGCCGGGGAGATCGCGGCGGGCGTCCGGGCCCGGGAGCTGCGTGCGGCCGACGTCGTCGCGGCGGCACTGGACCGGATCGACCGGGCCGATCCGCGGCTGTGCGCGTTCACCGAGGTGTGGCACGAGGAGGCGCTGCGCCGGGCGGCGGAGCTGGACGCGCTGCTGGACGCGGACGGGGCCCGCGCCCCCGGTGAGGGCGGGCCGTTGCCGCTGGCCGGTGTGCCGATCGCCGTGAAGGGACGGCACGGGCTGCGTGCGGCGGGCCCGCTGCTCGCCGCGGGCGCCGTCGCCGTGGGGGCCACGTCCGTGCCGGGGCCGGGGACGCCGTGGCAGACCTGGGGGCTCGGTGCGCGGGGCCGGACCGTCAACCCGTGGCGGGCCGACCGGACGCCGGGCGGTTCCTCGGCCGGGGCCGCGGTGGCGGTGGCGGCCGGTCTGGTGCCGCTGGCGACCGGCGGCGACGGGGCCGGTTCGGTGCGGATTCCGGCGGCCTGGTGCGGAGTGCTCGGGCTGAAGACCACGAACGGACGGCTCCCCTCCGCCGACCCCACCGGCCTGGCCGCACCGGGTGTGCTGGCCCGCTCGGCGGCGGACGTGGCGGCCTGGTGGCAGGTGGTGTCGGGCGAACCGGCGGCCGCCCGCCCCGCCCTGCCCGTCACCGCCGTCTGGTCGCCCGACCTCGGCTTCGCCGGGCCGGACCCGGAGCCGGCCGCGCTGGCCCGGGCGGAGGTGGAGCGGCTCGTGGCGGCGGGTGCCGTTCGGCTGGTGCGGCCGCGGGCGCCGTTGCGGCTGGTGGACCCCGGGCCCGCGTGGCTCGCCCTGCGCGCGCGGGGTGCCGGGCCGTCCGGGAGCGCGCCTGCGCCCGGCCTCGCCGCGGCCCACCGGGTCCGGGCCCAGAACGACCGGCGGCTGGCCGCTCTGTTCGCCGAGGCCCCGCTGCTGCTGACGCCGACGGCCCCGACCGCCCCGCACGGCCACGACGGGCCCGGTGACCGCTACTCCACCTCGCTCACCTGGGCGTTCAACCTCAGCGGGCATCCGGCGCTGAGCCTGCCCGCGGGACTCGGCAGCGACGGCTGCCCGGCCGGACTCCAGCTCGTCGCGGCGCACGGGCGGGAGGCTCTGCTCCTGGCCGTGGCACGGGAGGCGGAGGCGCGGCTTCCGGACTGACGGGCTCGCCCGCCCCCTCCCAGTGGGGCGCCCCCTTGGCAGATTACTTGCACACTCATATGATGCAAGCGCGCATAATTGATGTACGCCGACTATGTAAGAGGGGCCGTCATGACCCGCCGCTTCCTTTTCGTCCTGGGCAGCGCCCGCAGCGACGGCAACACCGAGCTGCTGGCCCGCCGGGCCGCCGAGCAGCTGCCGCCGGGCGTCGAACAGCAGTGGATCGACCTCACCGAGCACCCGCTCCCCGACTTCGAGGACCTGCGGCACGACAGCGACCACGTCCGCCCGACCGAGGGCAGCGTCGCCCTGCTGCTCGACGCCACGCTCGCGGCGACGGACATCGTGATCGCCTCGCCCCTGTACTGGTACTCGGTCTCCGCGCAGACCAAGCGCTACCTGGACCACTGGTCCGGCTGGCTGCGCACCCCCGGCGTCGACTTCAAGGAGACCCTGGCCGGACGCACCCTGTGGGGCGTCACCGCCCTCGCACACGAGGAGGAGGTCGTCGCCGACCCGCTGATCGGCACGCTGAGCAACTCGGCCGCCTACCTGGGGATGCGCTTCGGCGGGGTACTGCTCGGCAACGGCAGCAAGCCCGGTGACGTGCTGAACGACACCGAGGCGCTGACCCGGGCCAAGACGTTCTTCACGCGGGAGGCACCGCTCGCCCGCTTCCTGTACGAGCAGTGAGGCGCGGTGCGGCCGGTCCGGCTAGGCCGTGATGTCCTTCGTCGTGAAGCGCGCCCAGGCCGCCGTGCCGAACACCGCCGCGTACAGGCCCTGCAGGCCGAGATTCCGGGCCAGTTCGTCCCAGTAGACCGGCTCGCGCATGAGGTCGGCGAAGGACAGCCAGTAGTGCGAGAAGAAGTAGGGCTGCAGGGCGTGCAGTTGCGGGATCTGGTCGAGGATCTGGACCGTGATCAGCAGGCCCACCGTCGTCGCCATCGCCGCGATGCCGCTGCTGGTCAGCGTCGACACGAACAGTCCGAGCGCCGCGACGCCGACCAGGGACGCGGCGACGGCCAGGGCGATCAGCAGGGCTCTGCCCAGCCCTTCGGCGAATCCGATCCGTGTACCGGAGATGGTCGTCAGGTCGCCGAGCGGGAACAGCAGCGCGCCGACCGTCAGCGCCGAGACGGCGACCACCAGGGTGGCGGCCAGGCAGAACAGGACGACGGTCGCGAACTTGGTGAGCAGCAGGCGGGTGCGGCCGGCGGGGGCCACCAGGAGGTAGCGGAGCGTGCCGGCGTTCGCCTCCCCGGCGATCGCGTCGCCCGCGACGACACCCACCGCCATCGGCAGGAAGAACGGCAGGGTGGCGGCCAGCGCCGTGAAGACCAGGAACAGGCCGTTGTTGGTGATCTGCGAGATGAAGGCCGGCCCGCCGCCTCCCCCGCCGGGCGAGGAACCGTCACTGGTCTCGATCTTGACGGCGATGCCGACCAGGACCGGCACACCCGCGAGGACGGCCAGCAGCGCGAGCGTGCGCCAGCGCCGGAAGGTGGTGGTGAGTTCGTTGCGCAGCAGCCCGAAGGTCCACAGCGGGCTCACCGGCCGTGCCGTACCGGCGGCTTCAGCCCGCGACATCGAATCCCTCCCCGGTCAGTGCCACGAACGCGTCCTCCAGCGAGGCCCGTTCGACGGTGAAGCCGCGCACCCGCACCCCGGCGGCGACCAGCGCCGCGGTCAGCTCGGCCAGGTCGCGGTCGGGCACGTCGCCGGTCACCCGGTCGCCTGCGACGGTGAGATCGCCGACGCCCTGCTCCTTCAGGACCCGGGCGGCCTCCGCCGGGTCCGGTGTGGTCACCACCAGCAGGCCGCGCGCCCCGGCGGCCAGCTCGGCGACCGGGCCCTGGGTGAGGAGCCGGCCCCGCGCCATCACGGCCGCGTGCGTGCAGACCTGCTCGATCTCGTCGAGGAGGTGGGAGGAGAGGAAGACGGTCGTGCCGTCCGAGGCGAGTTCGCGGATCAGGGTGCGGATCTCGCGCATGCCCTGCGGGTCGAGGCCGTTGGTCGGCTCGTCGAGGACCAGCAGCCGGCGGGGCCGCAGCAGTGCGGCGGCCAGGCCCAGGCGCTGCTTCATGCCGAGCGAGTACGCCTTGGCCTTCTTGCCGGCCGCGGCCGTCAGGCCCACCCGGTCCAGGGCGGCGGCGACCCGGGCCCGCCGGGTGCGCGGATCGGCGGCCGGGTCGGCGCAGTCCTGGCGCAGCAGGTTGTCGCGGCCGGACAGGAAGCCGTAGAGGGCCGGGCCCTCGATGAGGGCGCCGACGTGCGGGAGCACGGCGCGGGTGGCCCCGGGCATGGGCTGCCCGAGGACCCGCGCCGTGCCGGACGTGGGCTCGATGAGGCCCATCAGCATGCGGATGGTGGTGGTCTTGCCGGAGCCGTTGGGACCGAGGAAGCCGAAGACGCTGCCCACCGGGACGGTCAGGTCCAGGGCGTCGACGGCGAGTTGTCCGCCGCGGTAGCGCTTGGTGAGCGCGCGGGTGGCGATGGCCGGTTCCCCGGCCTGTTCGCCCCGCCGCTCCGGCTCCGTGGCGGACGGTTCGCCCATCGGCTTCCTCGTTCTCTCGACGTCCCGCGCCGGTGCGGGGCGGCCGCCCCGTGCGCGCGGGAGACCTACTTCCCGGCGTCGGCCGCCTTCACGAGCGCGTCCTTGGTGACGGCGCCCACGTAGACCTTGCCGTCGTCGGTGACCAGGGCGTTGATCAGTCGGGTCGAGAAGACCGTGCCCGAGCCGAACTTCCCGGTGACCTTGTCGCCGAGCGAGTCGAGGAAGCCGCCGAACTCGCCGCCGGCGTCGCCCGAGGGCACGCCCTCGCCGCCGGTGTCGAAGGTGGCTATGGCGTTCCAGCCCTCGCCGATGGTCTTCATGCCGTCGGGGCCCTCACCGTGGCCCTTTCCGGCCCCGGGAGCGTGCCCGGGCGCCCCGTCCTTGCCGAAGCGCTGCTCCAGGCCCTTGTGGGAACCCTTGCCGAGGTGCTCGCCGGCGTCCTTCTCCTCGGTGACCTTCGCACCCTTCGGCGGGGTGAAGTCGAAGGTCGAGGCGGCCGGCTTGGCGAAGCTGACCTGGGTGAAGCCCACGTCGACGACGGCCGCGCCGCCACTCGCCGGGGTCAGCGTGAACTTCAGCGGCGTGCCCGTCTCCGCGTCCACGGCGACGGTGATCGCGCCGACCGTCGAGCCGGACTGCCTCGGCTTCACGAGCAGCTTGTAGGCGTCCCGGCCTGCGACCTGGGCGGTGCCGTCCACGGTGACGGAGGTCGTGCCGTCGACGGCCTTCAGGGCCTCCTCGGCGAAGCCCTTCGGGGTGGCCGGCGGCTGCTGCTCCTCGCCGTGCTCCGCGCTCTCGGAGGCGGTGCCGTGGTAGACCTCGTTGGACTTGCTGTCGTAGGCCCAGACGTCCTTGCCGTTGTGGACGACGCTGTACTCGGCGGCGTCCTCCAGCAGCGACAGCTTCTGCCGGTCGGGACCGTCGGCGGCGACGCGCAGGGTGTGGGTGCCGGAGGCCAGTTCGGTGAGCTTGGCCGTCGGATCGGCGGAGGAGCCGCCCTCGTCCCGGCCCGCGGCGCCGGACATCAGGCCGGACTCCAGACCGCCGAGGTTCGGCAGGCCCAGGTCGGTGCTGATCTTCACCGTGCCGGAGAGCTGCTCGGTGTCCGACGCGGCGATCTTCTCGATGAGCTGCTGGGCGGTGATCTTCGGAAGGTCGGGGTCACCGGAGTCGGCGAGTGCGGGGACCAGGCCGATCGTCGCGGCCGCCACCCCCACCACCGTGACCGGGACGACGTACCGCGCGGCCTTGCGCCGCCGGGAGTGCTGCTCGTCGACCTCCCCGCCGGTCGTGCTGTCGTCGGATGCGTACGGTGCCATGTGTGCCCTACCTCCGTGGTCGGCGGCGGCTGTCCGTGTCGTCCACGCACTCGTCCCTGAGCCGCCATTCTCACCCGAACTGGTGAGGAGTGGTGTGTTCCGTGGTCTCCATCTGACCAAATCCGCCAGGGAGATACGTCAGACCCCGGACTCAACTCCGCGTACTGCTGGGGTATGACACGGAGGGTCGGCTTCTCCCCCGACCCGTAGGGGTCGGGGGTCGGCGGGCGGTCAGCCGGCCCGGTGCACCACCGCGTCGCACAGTTCCACGAGCGCGGTCTTCGCGGCGCAGTCGCGCAGCGGCGCCAGCGCGGAGCGGGCGTCCTCGGCGTAGCGGACGGTGTCCCGGCGGGCCTGTTCGAGCGCCGGGTGGGCGCGCAGCAGGCGCAGGGCCTCGGCGTGCCGGTCGTCGTCGGTGAGGTCGGAGTCCAGCAGCTCGCACAGGGCGACGTCCTCCGCGAGGCCGAGCCGGGCCGCCCGCTCGCGCAGCCGCAGCACCGGCAGGGTCGGGATGCCCTCGCGCAAATCGGTGCCGGGGGTCTTGCCGGACTCGTGGGAGTCGGAGGCGATGTCCAGCACGTCGTCCGCGAGCTGGAAGGCGACGCCGAGCCGCTCGCCGTACTGGGTCAGCACGTGCACGACCGTCTCGTCGGCGCCCGACATCATCGCGCCGAACCGGCAGGAGACCGCCACCAGCGAGCCGGTCTTGCCGCCCAGCACGTCCAGGTAGTGCTCGACCGGGTCGCGCCCGTCCTGCGGTCCGGCCGTCTCCAGGATCTGCCCGGTCACCAGCCGCTCGAACGCCTCGGCCTGCACCCGCACCGCCTCCGGGCCCAGGTCGGCCAGGATGTGCGAGGCGCGCGCGAAGAGGAAGTCGCCGGTGAGGACCGCGACGGAGTTGCCCCAGCGGGCGTTGGCGCTGTCCACCCCGCGGCGTACGGCGGCCTCGTCCATCACGTCGTCGTGGTACAGCGTGGCGAGGTGGGTCAGCTCCACGACCACGGCCGAGGGCACGATCCCGGGCGCGTGCCGGTCGCCGAACTGGGCGGCGAGCATCACGAGCAGCGGCCGGAACCGCTTGCCGCCGGCCCGCACCAGGTGCTGGGCGGCCTCCGTGATGAAGGGCACCTCACTCTTGGTCGCCTCTAGCAAGCCTTCCTCGACAGCCGCCAGTCCGGCCTGGACATCGGCTTCCAGAGCCTGGTCCCGCACGCTCAGCCCGAACGGCCCGACGTCGGTCACGAGGGGTCTCCTGTCTGCTGGTGTCTGCCGGTGCTTACGCGGATTGTCGATAGGTCGCTGCCATCACTCGAGTCAGCGTATCCGGTCACGTTTCGATCACCGCCAGCGCCCATGGTTACAGGCCGGGCGGTATCCGATCACGACCGCCATGTTTTCGATCAGCTCATAAGAACAGACATGTTCCGACTTTCCGGGAATTCGTGACCTATGCGAGATTTGCGGCATTGATGAAGCAAATTCCCCTTGCGGAACATTGCGCCCCGGCTCGCGATCAGTGAATTGAATCACTTCGGCCCTTCCGCGCCACCAGCGGGGCATCGAGGGGTTCCCCCTTTCCCGGAAAGCGAGTTGAGCCTTGGCAGGCGCAAAGGATCAAGCGCCCCCTCGGCCCCGGACCAAGGTCAACAGGCGCCCGGTGTGACTCCGGTGCTTGTTCCCGGCATGTGCTCTCGCATACGTTCCGGCCCAGTCCGGCGGACGCCGAATCCTGCCACCGCCCGGACTCCCCACACACACCGACTCACTCACGCAGGGCAGGAGCGGGGGACCCAGGTAAGTCGCCGGTCCGTGACAGGGACCGGCTCGGGGTGAAGCCGCGCACGACAGCACCACGCCGTGTGCGGCCGGGCACCTCCCGGCCCGAACCCGACAGCTCACCTCGCAGGCGCCGGAGAGGAACATCGCCATGCCCGGACGAGGTAAGCACCGTCGCCCCAGAAGGAACCCGATCACCCGTGGTGTCGTCGCCGCCGGCACCGGCGGAGCGGCACTGACCCTCCCGCTCCTCGGCGCCACGCACGCCACCGCCGCCGAACCCCAGAGCGCGCCCGCCGCGCAGAGCGTGCCGCAGGCGGTCAAGCCCGCCGGGTCGCTCACGTACACCGTGGCCAAGGGCGACTCGCTCTACCGCATCGCGGAGAAGTACGACGTCTCCGGCGGCTGGAAGCAGCTGTACAAGGCCAACCGCGCAGCCGTCGGCGACGACCCGAAGCTGATCCGCCCGGGTCTGAAGCTGAAGGTCGCCACGGCCGAGGCCGCCACGGAGAAGGCGACCCCGTCGTCCGCCCCGGCCAAGCCGGCCGGCGGCGTCACGCAGGCCACCCCGGCCGCCGCGCAGACCTACGCGAACAACCTCGACGGATGGATCCGCGAGGCGCTGGACATCATGGCCCAGAAGGGCATCCCGGGCTCGTACGACGGGATCTACCGCAACATCATGCGGGAGTCGTCCGGCAACCCGCAGGCGATCAACAACTGGGACTCGAACGCCGCCAAGGGCACCCCGTCCAAGGGCCTGCTCCAGGTCATCGACCCGACCTTCGCCGCCTACCACGTGCCCGGCACCCCCTACGACCCGTACGACCCGGTCGCCAACATCACGGCGGCCTGCAACTACGCGGCCGACCGCTACGGCTCGATCGACAACGTCAACGGCCCGTACTGAGCACTCCCGCCCAGCAGTCGCTCGAGGACGACGGCGATGCCGTCGTCCTCGTTCGACAGCGTGATCTCGTCGGCGACGGCCTTGAGTTCGGGATGGCCGTTGGCCATCGCCACGCCGTGCGCCGCCCAGTCGAACATCGGGATGTCGTTGGGCATGTCACCGAAGGCGATGGTGTCGGCCGGCCGCAGCCCCAGGTGCTCGGCGGCCAGCGCCAGGCCCGTCGCCTTGGTGACCCCGCACGGCTGGAGCTCCACCGTGCCGGGCCCCGACATCGTCACCGTCGCCAGTGACCCGACCACCGAACGGGCCGTCGCCGCCAGCTCGTCGTCCGACAGGTAGGGGTGGCGCAGCAGCACCTTGCTGATCGGCTCGCCCCACAGCTCGTCGCGCCGGTCGACCCGCACCGCGGGCAGCGTCGGATGCGGCATGAGGTAGCCGGGCTCGATGAGCGTGAGCCCGTCGACCCCGTCCTGGTCGACCGCCGCGTACACCTGCCCCACCTCGGCCTCGATCTTGCCCAGGGCGGTCTCGGCCAGTTCCCGGTCCAGCGTGATGGACCACAGCAGCCGGTCCGCGCCGGCGTCGTACACCTGCGCGCCCTGCCCGCACACCGCGAGCCCCGTGCAGCGCAGGTCGTCCAGGAGCGGCCGCACTCTCGGCGCCGGGCGGCCCGTCACCACGAGGTGCTGGGCACCGGCGTCCGCCACCCGCGTGAGTACGGCGAGGGACCGGTCGGACAAGGTGTCGTCGCCGCGCAGCAGCGTCCCGTCCAGGTCGGTGGCGATGAGTGAATATGCGAGGGGTGCGGCCATGATCAGAGAATACGGACAACGCGCCCGTTCGTTTCATCACACGGCTCACACCGATTGCCCGGTTGGGGGCCTCTGCACCGGTTGGCAACAACATGGTCCGCTACCTACCCGAGGGGCCGCATCGAGCGGTACCTTCCAAGTGTCCAGGGGGGACTTGATCGGGGGGTCAGGTTGAGCAGTGGGCGCATTCGCGTGGCCGGGGCCGGGGAACTCGGCGAAAAGGACAAGGAGCGCTGGCGTGCGCTGCGCGCCGCCTCGGAGTCTCCGCGCAACCCCTTCATGGAGCCGGAGTTCACCGAGGCCGTCGGTCTGGTGAGGCCGCAGGCCCGGGTCGCGGTGGTCCACGAGGGCCCGGAGCCGGCCGGCTTCCTGCCCTTCGAGCGCGGCCTGTTGGGGCAGGGCCGGGCCATCGGGCTCGGGGTCTCGGACGCACAGGGCGCGATCCTGCGCCCGGGTCTGGACCTGGAGGCGGACCGGCTGCTGCGGGCCTGCTCCCTGTCGTCCTTCGCCTTCGACAACCTGGAGGCCGAGCAGCGGCTGTTCGTCCCGTACGCGGCGGAGGAGCACGCCACCTACGTCGTCGACGTGGAGAAGGGCTACGAGACCTACGAGTCGGTGCTGCGCGCCCAGTCGCCCAAGTTCCTGAAGACCACGCTGGCCAAGGAGCGCAGGCTGGGCCGGCAGGTCGGCGAGGTGCGGTTCGTGTTCGACGAGCGCGACCCGGCCGCGCTGCGCACGCTCATGGACTGGAAGTCGGCGCAGTACCGCAGGACCGGCCGCCGGGACCGGTTCGCGCAGGAGTGGATCACCCGGCTCGTCGGGCACCTGGCCCGCACCCGGGCGCCGGAGTGCAGCGGCACGCTGTCCGTGCTGTACGCGGGCGGGCGGCCCGTCGCCGCGCACTTCGGGCTGCGCTCGGCATCGGTGCTGGCCTGCTGGTTCCCGGCCTACGAGCCGGAGTTCGCGAAGTACTCGCCGGGGCTGGTGCTGCACCTGCGCATGGCGGCGGCGGCGGCCGCCGAGGGCATCGGCACGCTCGACCTGGGGCGGGGCGCGGCCGCGTACAAGGACGCGCTGAGGACGGGCGAACTGCCCGTGTACGAGGGCGCGGTGACGCGGCCGGGGGCGGGCGCGGCGCTGCACTGGCTGAGCCGCGAGCCGGCGCGCCGCGCGCACCGCTTCGTGCGCGGCCGGCCGCGGCTCGCGGCGCTGGCCGCGCGGACGCTGAAGGGCGCGGCCCGGCTGCGCCGTACCTGACGACGAGGGGGGAGGGCGCATGGCCCGTTCGGCGCGTGCGCAGGAGGAGATACGGCGGTTCCTGGCCATCGGGGCGGTGCAGGTCGCCGAGGTGGACCTGGACGGCGAGGAGGCGGTGCTCAGATCCGGCCCGGGGAGCCGGCCGATCACGTCCGGCGAGGTGTTCGTCCTGGTCAGACGGTATGGCCGCCCGGTGGGCACGCTGCTCGGGCGGGTCCCGGAGGGCGCGGATCCGCGGGCTGTGCTGGCGGCGCGGGCCCGGGCGGAGTGCGCCGGCGTGGAGTGCGCCGGCGTGGAGACCGATACGCCGGGGGAACCGCCGTACGCGAGTGTCGTCGTGGCCACCCGGGAGCGTGCCGGGCAGCTGGCCCGGGCGCTGGACTCGCTGCTCGCCCAGGACCATCCGCGGTGCGAGATCGTCGTGGTGGACAACGCGCCCGTGACCGGTGAGACGCGGGAGCTGATCGAGCGGAAGTACGCCGAGCGCGTGCGGTACGTGTGCGAGCCGGTGCCGGGCCTGGCCGTCGCGCACAACACGGGTCTCGCGGCCGCGCGGGGCGAGGTCGTGGCCTTCACGGACGACGACGTGGTGGCCGACCCGCGCTGGCTGACCGAGCTGACCGCGCCGTTCGCCGCCGACCCCCGGCTGGGGTGCAGCACCGGGCTGATCCTGCCCGCGCGGCTGACGACACCGGCCCAGGTGCTGCTGGAGAGCCACGGCGGCTTCGCGAAGGGCTTCACGCCAAGGACGTACGACCCGGCGGACCCGCCGGGCGACGAGCCGCTGTTCCCGTTCACGGCGGGGCGGTTCGGCTCGGGCGCGAACATGGCGTTCCGTACCGAGGTGCTGCGCGCGGTCGGCGGCTTCGACCCGGCGACCGGTGCCGGGACGGCCGCCCGGGGCGGCGACGACCTCTACGGCTTCGTCCGGGTCCTGGCCGCGGGCCACCGGCTGCGGTACACGCCGTACGCCCTGGTCTGGCACCACCACCGGGAGACCTGGCGGGACCTGGAGACCCAGGCCTACGGCTACGGCGCCGGGCTCACGGCGTACCTGACCGCGGTGCTGGTGAACCGGCCCGCGCTGCTGCCGGCGTTCCTCGCGCGGCTGCCGCGCGGCCTGGCCCACGCGCGGGCGCTGACGGCCGTGCGCGAGACGGAGGGCGGGAGCACGCCGGGCGATCACGACGTGCGGACGCATCCCTGGCCGCGGCGGCTGTCGCGGCTGCAGCGCAGAGGGATGCTGTACGGGCCTGTCGGCTATCTGCGGGCGCGGCGGGCGCTGCGCCGGAGCGCGGTTGAGGGGGCGAGATGAAGACGCCGGCACGGGAGCGGGGCGAGGGGCGCGGGGACGGCAGAGGCCGGGCGGAACGGGGTGCGCAGGACGGCGAGGGGCCGATAGCGCCCCGGGACGCGGCCGGGACCCCGGTCGTCCCCGTCTTCCTGTACCACTGCGTGATGGACGACCCGCCCGGCTGGATCGCCGAGTTCACGGTCACGCCCGCGCAGTTCGGCGCGCATCTGGACGCCGTGGTGCGCAGTGGGCGCACGCCCGTCACGATCAGCGCGGTCGCCGACCATCTGGCCGGGCGGGCGCCCCTGCCGCCCCGGCCGGTGCTGCTCACCTTCGACGACGGGTTCGCCGACCTGCCCGGCCCCACCGCCGAGGCGCTGGCCGAGCGGGCGCTGCCCGCCACCGCGTATCTCACCACCGGCGCCATCGCCCCGGGCGGGCGCAGTCTGCTGCCGCCCGCCCCGATGATGACGCTGGCCGGCGTGGCGGAGCTGGAACGTTCCGGCATGGAGATCGGCAGTCACACGGTCACGCATGCCCAGCTCGACACGCTGTCCGCGAAGGACCTGGCGTACGAACTGCGCACCTCCAAGGCCGTTCTGGAGGACGCCCTCGGGCACGAGGTGCGCCACCTCGCCTATCCGCACGGCTACAACAGCCCACGCGTGCGCGCCATGTCGGCCCGGGCCGGCTACGAGACGGCGACCGCGGTCCGCCACGCCCTCAGCTCCGACCACGACGAGCGGTACCGCATCGCCCGGCTCATCGTCCGCCGCGGCCACACCGTCGCCGACGTCGAGGGCTGGCTGGCCGGGACGGGTGCGCGGGTCGCGCCCTATCGGGACGGGCCGAGGACGATCGCCTGGCGGTGGTACCGGCGGGCCCGCGCGCGGGTGCGCGGGCCCGAGTTCGCCGGCTGACCGGCTACTTCAGCGGCTGGTTGAGATACGGGTCGGCGACCGCCTCGCGCAGGCTGTCCCAGGCCGCGTCGTCGGCCAGCGCCAGGTTGCAGTGCGGTCCGGGGTCGCGGTAGTTCCACTGGAGGGCCGCCTTCACGCCCTTCAGGCCCTTGAGCACCCCGGGCACCTGCGCGTACCACTCGGCCTGCCGCTGCGGGCGGGCCGGGTCGGCCGCCGTGCCGAACTCCGAGAGCATCAGCGGCTTGTCGTCGGAGATGTTCTCGCGGATCCACTCGTGCGTGGCGTCCTGCGTCTGCGCGAAGGTGAGCCAGCCGGTGTTGTGGCAGCGGTAGTAGTTGTACTGGTTGTAGCCGATCCAGTCGACGTACTCGTCGCCGGGATACATCTTCCTGATCACGTCACCGTGGTCGAGGTAGCCGGTGGTGATCCACGTCCACACCACGTTGTCGACGCCCAGCTCGCGGAACCGGTCGTGGATGTGCCGGTACGCCTTCACGAAGTCGGCGGGCGTGCCGCTGGCCGGGGTGCGGGTGTCCATCTCCAGGTCGAAGGAGAGGAACACCTTCCTGCCGTAGTCCCTGATGCGCCGGGCCTGGACGTCGATGACCTTCTCGTCCAGTTCCCCGGCCGCGATCTGCTTCCAGGTCGGCTGCTGCCGCTTCGCACCGCCCCACCACTTGCTCTCCCAGGAGAGCAGCAGCAGGTGGTCCTCGCCGACGCGCTGCTCCTCCGGGGTGAGCAGCTGGCCCTCGCGGCGGGTGCCCTCCGGCAGGGACATGTCGTGGTACGTGTACACGATGTCGAGCGGGCGGCCGACCCGTTTCTCGTAGGCGCGCACCTTCTCCGGCAGGTCGTCCCGCTCGTGCGGCACGAACGCGCCGAACCAGGCGCCACAGGGCGGCTCCAGGAGCCTGGTGGGGCGGCAGTCGGCCTTGGCGCCGGCGGCCCCCTGGTCCTGCGGTCCGGAGGCGTCGCGCAGGGCGAGGACGGCGACCAGGACCGCGCTGACGACCGTCGCCGACGTGATCAGCAGCCGGCGCCGGCTCGACGCCAGTGGGCCGGCGGACCGGTGCTCCTCCCGCGGTGGCCTGCGGTGCTGTCCCGTCGCGTGGTGTTCGCGGCGAAAGGGACGGTGGGGACGGTTGAACCTCACGGAGCGGAACCCTTCGGTGTCCTCGGCGTCGTCCCCGCCGGCGGGGAGGCGCGCAGCGGCGGACAGAACGCGGCGAGTGTGGTCAGCAGGGTCAGCGTCAGCAGCACCCGCTGCGCGCTGAAGGTGTGCGTGGCGATCAGCACGGTCGCCACGAGCATCACGGCGCCGATGCTCAGGAACAGCGTCAGCATCAGCCGCTCCAGCAGGTCGGAGTGGCGGGCGAAGCCGGGGTCCCGGCGCTCGACGGGTCCTTCGGCGGGCCGCGCCGCGAACGCCGGAGCGCAGACCCTGACCAGGGCCGCGCCGGGGCCCGCCGCGAGGAAGAGCACGACCGCGGCGCCCCGCAGCGGCGAACCGCCGGGCAGCGCGAGCGCGGCGAGCGCCAGCCAGCCGCCGAACGGCGGCAGCATCCGGACCATGAGCTCCTGCGGTGTCATCGCTCCGCTCCCCCCGTCCGCCTCAGTTCGTACAGCCACCCGGCGTCGTTCTCCGCGACGAGCCGGAACCGCGGCGAGGCGGCGACGGCGTCCCGGACGCGGTCCAGCTGCGCCCGGGTGAGCTGCCCGTTCATCTCGGAGTTGGCCAACTGCCCCTGGGTGAGCAGGAAGTAGGCCCGGGCCGGCCGCTCCACCCCGGCCATGTCGGCGGCGAGGGTGGCGGCCGGGTCCCGGACGATCCGGTCGACGTGACTGCGGGCGTCGTCCAGGAACCAGTAGTGGTCGACGCTCCCGTAGGAGTCGTAGGCCAGCGGGTAGTTGCGGTTGGCGGCCACCACGAGCGAACCGTCGGGCGCCTGGTCGAACAGCTGCCGTACGAGGGCGACTTCCTGCGGCGGGAAGTAGTTGATCCGGTCTTTGCCGGAGTAGGCCGGGACGAACGCCAGCGTGCCGCCGAGCAGCGCGGCCAGCGGCAGCCAGACACCGGCCTGCCGGCGGGCACCCGGGGCCGGGCCGGTCGGGCGGCGGTCCGTCCCCTGCGCGGCGGCGTCGGCGGCGAGCGTGCGGACCTCGGGCAGGATCGCGGCGGCGGCGAAGAAGGCGGCCCCGGGCAGCATGAACAGCAGCACCCGGAAGATCATCTCGCTGCCGTAGCTGTTCGCCGCGAACATCGGCAGCGGGGCCGCCGCGACCAGCAGCAGCGGCCGGGCCCGGTGGCGCAGCACCCGCTGGCGCAGCACGCCGAAGGCCGCGAGCAGCAGGACCGAGCCGGACAGCAGCCGGGCCGCCCAGGAGGTCGCGATGGCTCCGGTGCCGGTCGGGGTGGCGCCGTAGCCGGTCTCGACGTTGGCCCCGACGTCGCCCACGGAGCGGATCATGTCGGGCATGGCGGCGGACAGGAAGGGCAGGGCGGCCGTCAGGCACCAGGCCAGGAAGATCACGACGGTCGTGACCACCGGGACCCAGTCGCGGTAGCGGCGGCTGAGGCACAGGGCGACCAGGCAGACCACCAGCATGCCCGGGGTGAGCTGGTGGGAGATGACGATCGCCGTGATCAGCAGCGTGATCACCACCGTCCACACCGCCTGCCGCGGCCGTCCGCGCCGTACGGCGGACCGGCCGAAACGGCGCAGGACGACGGCGAGGACGCCGACGTGCAGCGCGTACGCCACGGACTGGGGCGAGAAGTAGTCCTGCCCGACCCAGTTGGCGACGTAGAACAGCCACACCGCGGTCCAGATCAGCCGCCGGTCCTCGGTGAAGGTGCGGTAGATCAGCAGCAGCGGGAGCAGCAGCATCAGGCTGGAGGCCAGGGGCCACCAGGCCATGAACAGCGCCGACGACTCCACACCCAGCAGCCGCACCAGGGCGGCCTGCGCGGCGAAGAAGCCCGGCCACTGGTCGTACACGGCCATGTCGCCGACCTGGTCCGCCGTCTGCAGACCGCCGGCCGTCAGCAGGTGGTCGATGACCGCGTCGTGCTTCCACGCCCAGGCGTAAAGCGGGGTGGGGTAGAGCACGGCCTGGGTGACCCGCTCCATGACGAGCAGACCGAGGACGTACGCCGCCGCCCAGGCGCCCGCCCTGCGCGGATCGCGGACCGTGAACCAGAAACCGGCCGTGAGCACCACGAGTCCGGCCCAGAACGCCGGGTGCAGCGCGGTGACCAGGCCGTAGTCGTCGAGCCGCGAGACGTCCGTGTGCCGCACGGCGTACGCCCACAGCGCGAGCGCGGCGCACAGCGGGAGGCCGGGCCAGGCGAGCACGCTCCGTCCCGGCCGGACCGGGCTCAGGTCGGCCAGGTCCGTCACGGGCTCGGGGGCCGCGCTCGACGACTCCGAGGACGTGGGGCTCGAGGACTGGCTGGCGGTCTCCGGGGTGCCGCCGGGGGTGCCGCCGGGGGTGCCGCCGGAGGTGTCGCCGGGGATGTGCGCGCCGTCCCGTGCCGGTGTGGGTTCTGGCGTGGATCTCTCCTTTGGCGTTACTGGCGGACGCACGGTGGTTCCCCCCTGGCGGTTCGGCTCTTCGCGGCCCTGTTCGGCCGGTTCGGCTCTTGGCTTGGTCAGTCGCTGGTCCGGTCGGCGGGCTGGTCGCTCGGCGGGGCGGCGGGCTGGTCGCTCGGCGGGACGGCGGGCTGGTCGCTCGCCGGGGCGGCGGGCCGGTCGCTCGCCGGATCGCCGGGCCGGTCGCTCGCCGGATCGCCGGGCCGGTCGCTCGGCGGGACGGCGGGCCGGTCGCTCGTCCGGTCGTCGGGCCGGCGATCGGACGGCTCGGCGTGACGGTCTGCCGGGCGCTCGGCGCGACGGTCGGCCGGGCGCTCGGCTGTGGGCTCGGCCGGGTGGTCGGACCCGCGCTCGGCCTCGGCCCCGGGCCCGGCTCTTCGGTCGGCTCTTCCGGCTGTGGAACGGGAGAAGCGGGCGGGGCCCCACGCCGCCGCGGCGCGGCGGCACAGCGGCAGGAGCAGGGCGAGGACGGCGAGGACGGCGAGCAGGGGCGGCGCGAGGGGTGCGAGCGCATCGCGCCACACCCAGCCGCCGACCGCGACGAGATACAGAACCCCCCAGCGCCCCGGCCACGTCAGCCGTCCGCCCGCGCTCGCGAGCAGCAGCCACAGCGGCACGAGGCACAGCAGCTGGCAGACCGGCGGTGCCCAGCGCAGCAGCGGCTCGGGCCCGTCGAGCCCGAGTGCGTCCGCGAGGGAGCCGGCCGTCCTCTCGTACAACGCGCCGTCCACCGGCCGCGGTTCCCGTCCGAGGGCGACCGGCGCGGTGTACAGGGCGAACAGGACGGCGTACAGCGCCGCCCCCGGCAGCCAGGGGTCGCGCCGGGCGCACAGCGTGACCGCGGCGGCGAACACCACGAGCAGCAGGCCACCCGCGGCGAGCGACGGCAACGGCAGGCCCTCCAGCAGCTGACGCCCGGTCAGCGCGGCGTCCGAGGCCCCGTCGAGCCACGGCAGGTCCCGCAGCGGCGCGAAGAAGAACACCGCCGCCACGCCCAGCAGGCTCCACAGGGCGCCCCGCAACCGCTGCTCCCCGGGCTCCTCGTCCGGGGGCGGCTCAACGGGCTCCGGCGGCGGTTCGCTAGTGGGCCCCTGCAGGCGGAGTCCCTCCGGGCGGAGTCCCTCCGGGCGGAGTCCCTCCGGCCGGGGTCCCTCCGGCCGCACGATCAGGGCCAGTGTGTCCGCCTGGAGCGCCTCGCGCTCGTATCCGGGGCGGCCTATGAACAGCGTGACCGTGTCCTGGTCGCCGTCCCTGGGCTGGTAGGCGGCCTTGCGCGCCCAGCTGGTGCCGTACCCGGCGGTGGCGTTCAGTTTCGCCCAGCGGGTGCCGTAGGAGGGGTCGGCGGGGGTGCGGACGGCGGGTGGGCCGTCGTCGTGGCGCAGGGCCGCGCGCAGTCCGAACGTGGAGACGACGGCGATCAGGGTCATGCTGAGCAGCACCGCCCAGCCGGCGCCGGCGATCCCGGCCGGTGTGAACAGCACGGCGGCGCAGCCCAGCACCAGGGCGCACATGGCGCCTTGGAGCGCGGCGAGCACACCGGTGCGCCCCTGGACGCGCAGCACGCCGATGTACAGCTCCACCACCACCCGGGGCAGCGCGCCGAGCGCGAGCAGCCGCAGCACCGTCGAGCCGTGCTCGGCGTAGTCCGGGCTGAAGGGCGTGAGGATGTACGGGGCGAACAGGACGAGGACCAGGACGACCGGGACCAGCAGCAGGGTCATGCGCCGCAGGGCCCCCCGGACGCCGTCGGCGAGCTGGCGCGGGTCGTGCGAGGCGTGCGCGGTGAGGGACGAGGCCATGTTGATGGCCATGAACTCCATCGTGCCGCCGACGGTGTAGGCGACGTAGAAGTAGCCGTTCTCCGCGGCGCTGAAGCGGACCGCGACCATCACCGGCAGCAGGTTGATCATCGCCAGGCTGAACAGCGCGCCCAGTGAGTCCCCGGCCAGGAAGCGGCCCATGTCCCGGACCTTCGGGGGCTCCTTGTCGCGGTCGGCCTCCGCCTGGCGCGGGATGAGCCTGCGGAAGATCAGCCAGCCCAGCGGCAGCGTGGAGAAGGCGATCGCCACCGCCCAGGAGACGAAGATGCCGAGGACGGGCAGCGTGCCGGCGAAGACGGCGAGCAGGGCGAGCTTCCCGACCGAGAACACCGCGTTCCCGGCCGGTACCCACTCCGCCTTGCGCAGTCCCGTGAGCACCCCGTCCTGGAGGGTGAGCAGCGCCCAGGCCACGCTCGCGGCGACGAACACCGCGCCCGCCACGGGGGTGCCCAGCGGCGCGTAGGAGGCACCCCAGGCGTCGAGCGTGAGCAGGAAGACGGCGGCGGCCAGCGCCACGACCAGCGAACTGGCCACGTACGTGCCCCACACCAGGCGCCCGGTCTCCCGCCCCGCGCGCGGGACGAAGCGGACGACGGCGCCGATCATCGTCGTCGCCGTGATGCTGGCCAGCAGCCGCATCGCGGCGATGGCCGCGGAGCCCTGGCCGACGGCCTCCTCCGTGTAGTAGCGGGCGGCCACCAGCCAGAAGCCCAGGCCCAGTACGGCCGAGACGCCGGTGCTGAGCATGAGGAAGTAGGCGTTCTTGAACAGCGAGTCGTGCGTGTGCTCACTGTCGGCAGGCTTCGGTCCGCCGCCGGCGCGCGCGGTGGCGGGCTCGTGCACCTGGATCTCAGCCACGGGACTACCCCAGCCCTCCCGGTGTCGGCCCGCTCCGGGACAGCCGCCCCGGAGCGTCGGCCGGACGGGCCCCGGACCGCTCCAGCACCTCCACGACCGTGCGCGCCCGCAGCGGGTCCACGGGCAGGGCGTGCCGGGCGAACCAGCGGGCCGCCTCGGGGGCCGGTGAGGGATCGGTGAACCGGGCGCCCGCGTAGTCGTCCAGCGGCGGGTCGTAGAGGTAGCCGACGACGACGCCCCGCTCCGCCAGGGCCGCGATCGCCGCGTCCCGGTCCTCGACGAACAGCGGGACGCGGAACAACGGTTGCGGCCCGCACGCCCCGGGCGGCGGCTTGGCCCAGGGCGTGGCCAGCAGTCGTTCGGTGCCCCTGCGGCAGGCGTCCAGCACCTCGTCCAGCCGGTCGAGCTTGCGGGCGATGCGGCCCAGCCGCAGCCGGCCGGAGTCCAGGCGGTAGTCGTGCATGTCGACGCGCAGCCACGGGTGGTGGGCGTCGAGCCCGGGCGCCGCACGGGCGGCCAGCGCGAGCTCCTCCGGGCGCAGCGGCATCCGGATCTCCTCGCGGTCGGCCAGCCCGAGCAGCCGGATCGCGGCCCAGGCGGCCCGCCGCAGCCGCAGCCCGCGCACCGCCGCCTCCGCGTACGGCCGGACCGCGAAGGCCAGTTCGGAGCCGATCCGGCCCCGCGCGAGCAGACCCGCGCGGGTCTCCTCCACGGCCTGGCGCAGCCCCGGGTCGGCGAGGGAGAGCATGCCCCCGGCCTTGGCACCGACGTGCTTGGACAGGCTGAACACGGACGCCTCGCCCCACGCCCCGACCGGCCGGTCCCCCACCCGGCTGCCGATGGCGTGCGCCGCGTCCTCGAACAGCGGGATGCCCAGCGCGTCGCACTTGTGCCGAAGGCGCGGTGCCGGGTCCGGGTTCCCGTACAGGTTCGTGGTGAGCACGGCCGACACCGAACCCCACACCTGGTCCGGCACGGCATCGATGTCGATGGACGCGTCGAACGGGTTCAACGGCGCCTGCACCGGGCGCAGTCCGGCGGCGAGCACCACGAAGAAGATCACGTCGTCGTTGACCGGCGACATCAGCACGCGTCCACCGGGTGGGCACCAGTGGCGCAGCGCCACGAACAGCCCGAAACGGCATGACGGTACGTACACGCATTCCCGGCCGAGCCGCAGGCGCATGGTCTCTTCCAGCCGCTTCGGCCGTGAACCATGCCGCACCGAGCCCGGACCGGCCTCCCCAATGGCCATCCGCCCCCCTGGTGTGCCGTCGGAAAGCCCCCTCCCCGAGGCCTTCCGGCACCCGCCCAGAGTCGCCCCGTTCGCACCGCTCCGTCAAGATTGCGTCGCGTCCTGTGGATAACTTCCGGCACGTACACATGTGCGGTCCCGTCCGCCGCGCCGGTCACAGCCGGCCGGTTCCTCCTGTCGCACCCGGGCCCACCTGCCCCGTTTCTCCCTGCCGCCTCCGCGGACCCTGCCCAGGACGGGGGTGTCACCCGTAACGTGTGGCACGACCACGGACACGTGGCGACGACATGGCGCACCCGAAAGCGAGGCAGCACCCGATGCCCCCCTTCGATGTCCCCGAGGGCGACCCCTTCGGTCCGCACAACCTGCCGTACGGCGTGTTCTCCCGGCCCGGCTCCGCCCACCGGACCGTGGGCGTCCGGCTCGGCGACCACGTGCTGGACGCGGGCGCGGCGGCCCACGCGCTCGGCTCCCCGTACGCCTCCCTGCTCGCGCAGCCGAGCCTCAACCCGCTGCTCGCGGCGGGCCGCACGGCCTGGTCGGACGTCCGCCGGGCGCTGACGGCCTGGGTGACCGTGCCGTCCCACCGCGAGACCGTCGAGAAGCTGTTCCACCCGCTGTCCTCGGTGACGCTGCACCTGCCCTTCGAGGTCGCGGACTACGTCGACTTCTACGCCTCCGAGAACCACGCCCGCAACGTCGGCCGGATCTTCCGGCCCGACGCCGAGGACTCCCTCACGCCCAACTGGAAGCACCTGCCGATCGGCTACCACGGCCGCTCCGGCACGGTCGTGGTCTCCGGCACGGACGTCGTGCGCCCCTCGGGCCAGCGCAAGGCGCCCACCGACGCCGCCCCCGTCTTCGGCCCGTCCGTGCGGCTGGACATCGAGGCCGAGGTCGGCTTCGTCGTCGGCGTGCCCTCCGCCATGGGCCGGCCGGTGCCGCTCGGCGACTTCCGCGAGCACGTCTTCGGCCTGTGCCTGCTCAACGACTGGTCCGCGCGCGACGTCCAGGCCTGGGAGTACGTGCCGCTCGGCCCGTTCCTCGGCAAGTCCTTCGCCACGTCCGTGTCGGCGTGGATCACCCCGCTGGACGCCCTGGAGGAGGCTCTCGTGGCGCCTCCGGCCAGGACGCACGAGCTGCTGCCGTACCTGGACGACAGCGACGAGGAACCCGGCGGCTACGACCTGCGGATCAGCGTCGCCGTCAACGGCCACGTCGTCTCCGAGCCGCCCTTCGCGACCATGTACTGGACGGCCGCCCAGCAGCTGGCCCACATGACGGTGAACGGCGCCGCTCTGCGCACCGGTGACCTGTACGGCTCCGGCACGGTCAGCGGGCCCTCGGAGCGCGAGCGCGGCTCGCTGCTCGAACTCACCTGGAACGGCCGCGACCCGCTCGAACTCCCCGACGGCAAGCGGACGTTCCTGGAGGACGGCGACACCGTGACCCTCTCGGCCTGGGCCCCCGGCCCCGACGGCGTCCGCGTGGGGCTGGGCGAGGTGACGGGACGGGTGGTACCGGCCTGACCCCGTGGCCGCCCGGGCGGTCCGGCCGGGCAGCGCTCGCCCCTGACGGCCCGTCCGTCGGCGTCCGGCTCCTGACGCACACCGCCCCGGCCCGTCCGTCGGCCTCCGGCTCCTGACGCACACCGCCCCGGCCCGTCCGTCGGCCTCCGGCTCCTGACGCACACCGCCCCGGCCCGTCATACTGGCGTCGGGCGGTGTGCCCGCACGCGCGCGGTGCACGCAACGTCGGCCGCGCTCGCCGCGGTCACGGTGGTGCTCGGCGGCCGGAACTGCGGTGCGCACGGCGGTCACCTCGCCGGTGCGCACGGCGGCCGCGGCACTCGCGCGCACGGCGCCCGCCGTCCCCCGCACGACCCGTAGCCGCCCCTCTTCCGACCAGGAACCGGAGCCCGTGGCCATGACCGTCTGCCTGCTCCTGCTGAGCGTCGTCGCCGTGACGGCCGCCGTCCCCGTGCCCGGGGCGCTGACCCGGGCCTCGTGGCCGGAGCGGGAACCGGTGGTCGCGCTGTGGGTGTGGCAGTGCCTGGTCGCCACCGTCCTGCTGTGCTGCGTGACGGCTCTCGCGCTGGGCGCCGCCGCCGTGTTCGGCACGGTCCGCGCCCAGCTCTTCGCCCCCGCGCCGCCGGCCGTGACCGCCGCGTACGACCTGTCCACCGCCCCGCCCTGGGCCGCCGCCCTGACCGTACTGCTGGCCTGCGGCGCCGCCTGGACGACCGCGATGCTCGCCCGGGAGCTCGTCGAGGCGCGCCGGCGCCGCGCCCGGGCCCGCGCCCATCTGCGCGAACGCGCCCCCGACCTGCCGGCCGGGCTGCCCGCCGCCAAGGGGCCTCTGCTGGTCCTGGAGGACGAGTACCCCGACGCCTGGTGGATGCCCGGCAACCCGCCCCAGCTGATCGTCACCACCGGCGCCCTGCACCGCCTGACGGGCCACCAGCTGGACGCCGTCCTCACCCATGAGCGCGGCCACGCCCGGGCCCGCCACGACTGGCTGCTGCACCTGTCCACGGCCCTGGCCACCGGTTTCCCGCGCGTCCCGCTGTTCGCCCACTTCTGCGACCAGACCCACCGCCTGGTCGAACTGGCCGCCGACGACACCGCCTCCCGCCGCTGCGGCCACCTGACCACCGCCCTGGCCCTGATCGAGCTCAACCAGCACCGGGGCGTGCTGTCCTGCGCCTCCAGCCACCGCCTGCTCGGCGAGCGGGTCGACCGGCTCCTCGAACCGCCGCCCCGGCTCGGCCGCAGGCACCGCGCCCTGACGACCACCACGGCCGCGCTCGTCCCGCTGCTGCCCCTGCTGATCGCGTTCGCCCCGGGCCTGACGGCACTGTCGTAGCCGGCCCGGCCCGGCGGGCACGGGAGCTGCCCGGTCCGGCCGGAGCCCGGCCTATATCCAGTCGTCGGGCTCCGGCTCCGCGTCCATCTCGGGCCAGTCGTCCTCGGCGTCCCCGCCCCGGGCGGACGCCCGGCCCGGCACCGGGGACGCCGAGGGCGCACCGGCCGCCGGGGCCGCACTCGGTGGTCCGCCCAGTGACGCGAGCACCCCGAGCACCCCCTCGCCGTAGGTCACGAGCTTCTTCTCGCCGACCCCGCTGATCCCGCCGAGCTCGCTCACCGAGCCCGGCCACGCCAGGGCGATCTCCCGCAGCGTCGCGTCGTGGAAGATGACGTACGCCGGGACGCCCTGCTCGCGGGCCTGCTCGGCCCGCCAGGCGCGCAGGGCCTCGAACGCCGGCAGCAGTTCCTCGGGCAGCTCGGCTGCGACGGTCCTGCCCTTGCGCTCGCCCCGCGCGGAGCCCCCGGACGCCCCGGACCGCGAGGTCGCCGGCTTCTTCGACTCCTTGCGCAGCGGCACCTGCCGCTCCTGCCGCAGCACCGCCCCGCTGGCCTCGGTCAGCACCAGCGTGCCGTAGTCGCCCTCCACGGCGAGCAGGCCCTGGGCGAGCAACTGCCGGATCACGCCCCGCCATTCGCTCTCGGTCAGGTCCTCGCCGATGCCGAAGACGGACAGCTGGTCGTGGTCGAACTGGATGACCTTGGCGGTGCGCTTGCCCAGCAGGATGTCGACGATCTGCACCGCGCCGAACTTCTGCCCCCGCTCCCGCTGCAGCCGGACCACCGTGGACAGCACCTTCTGCGCCGCGACCGTGCCGTCCCAGGTCTCCGGCGGGGTGAGACAGGTGTCGCAGTTGCCGCAGCCGGCCGGGTCCGGGTCCTGGCCGAAGTAGGCGAGGAGCTGGCCGCGGCGGCACTGGGCCGTCTCGCACAGCGCCAGCATCGAGTCGAGGTGGGCCTGGGCCCGCCGCCGGAAGGCCTCGTCGCCCTCGCCGGACTGGATGAGCTTGCGCTGCTGTATGACGTCGTTCAGCCCGTAGGCCATCCAGGCCGTGGAGGGCAGTCCGTCGCGGCCGGCCCGGCCCGTCTCCTGGTAGTAGCCCTCGACCGACTTGGGCAGGTCGAGGTGGGCGACGAAGCGGACGTCCGGCTTGTCGATACCCATGCCGAAGGCGATGGTCGCCACCACGACCAGGCCGTCCTCCCGCAGGAAGCGGGACTGGTGGGCCGCGCGCGTGCCCGCGTCCAGGCCCGCGTGGTAGGGCACGGCCTCGATGCCGTTGCGGCTGAGGAACTCGGCGGTCTTCTCCACGGAGTTGCGCGACAGGCAGTAGACGATGCCCGCGTCGCCCGCGTGCTCCTCGCGCAGGAAGGCCAGCAGCTGCTTCTTCGGGTCGGCCTTGGGCACGATCCGGTACTGGATGTTGGGCCGGTCGAAGCTGGCCACGAAGTGGCGGGCCGCCGGCATGTTCAGCCGCTCGGTGATCTCCCGGTGCGTCGCGTGCGTGGCCGTCGCCGTGAGGGCGATCCGCGGTACGTCCGGCCAGCGCTCACCGAGCAGCGACAGCGCCAGGTAGTCGGGCCGGAAGTCGTGGCCCCACTGCGAGACGCAGTGCGCCTCGTCGATCGCGAAGAGGGAGATCTTGCCGCGGCCGAGCAGACCGAGGGTGCTCTCCAGCCGGAGCCGCTCCGGAGCCAGGTACAGCAGGTCCAGCTCACCGGCGAGGAACTCGGCCTCCACCATCCGGCGCTCGTCGAAGTCCTGCGTGGAGTTCATGAACCCGGCCCGCACGCCCAGGGCCCGCAGCGCGTCCACCTGGTCCTGCATCAGGGCGATCAGCGGGGAGACGACCACGCCCGTACCCGGTCTGACCAGGGACGGGATCTGGTAGCACAGGGACTTGCCGCCACCGGTGGGCATGAGCACGACGGCGTCGCCGCCCGCGACCACGTGCTCGATGACCGCTTCCTGCTCGCCGCGGAAGGCGCCGTAGCCGAAGACCCGGTGCAGCGCGGTCAGCGCCTCACTCGCATCGGGGCCGAGCAGCCCGGCCGGACCACCGCCGGAGGCGGCACCGCTGCCGCCGCCTGAGGCGGCACCGGTCCCCCCGCCGGGCCCAGGAAGCGCGCCGGTCCCGGCCTCGGCTTCCGTGCCGGCCCCGGCATCCATCCCGGCTCCGGCTCCCGCTCCGGCTTCCGCTCCGGCACCGGCTCCGGCACTGATATCGGTTTCGGTCACCGTGTCCCGTTCCGTCATCACACCCATCCCGCCCGTAGCGCCCATCGTTGCGTCCCCCGTGCGTCGCGCCTCGACCACTGCGTCCACCATAGGCGCCCGCACCGACAGCCCCGGAGTTGTCCACAGGTCCCACCCGGTCGGTGCGGTGCGCCCACACTCGCGTTCGACTCAGCCCAATGGACGGCCCGCGTGGCACGGCCCCACCGCCGGGGCGATGCTGCTCACGCGGTCGGGGGGCCCACGGCCCATGGCCCCCCGTCCGCCCTGTCCCCCCAGCGGGCGCCACCGCGCCCTCAGGACGGGCGCCCGTCCCCGGACGTCCCTCTCCGCAAGGAGCAACTCGACATGTCCCCCCTGAAGGCCGCCTGCGTCCTCGCCCTGACCACCGTCCTCACCCTCGCCGCCGCTCCCGCCCACGGCACCGCCCCCGCCCACGGCTACGGCTACGGCTACGGCTACGGCGCCGGACACGGTCTCGGCGCCCGACACGGTCTCGGCGCCGGACACGGTCACGACTCGGAGCCCGAGCTCGTCCGGACCTACGCCGCCACCCGCCACTACCAGCATGTGCAGCGCGCCGTCCGGGACGGCTATCTGCCCGCCGGCCCCTGCGCCGCCCTGCCCGGCGTGGGCGCCATGGGCCACCACTACGTCAAGCAGCGGCTGATCAACTCCACCGATCCGGTGCAGCCGGCCGCGATCGTCTACCACGAGGACAAGCACGGCAAGCTGCGCGCCGGGGCCGTGGAGTGGATCGTCCGGGACGCCGACCAGAAGGTGGGGACGGACCGGGACCGCCCCGTGATGTTCGGCGAGCGGCGCTTCGAGGGGCCGGAGGAGATCCCCGGACTGGGCGTCGTCTACACGCTGCACGCCTGGATCTTCACGGACAACCCCCGAGGTGTCTTCCACCCCTGGAACCCCCGGGTGCACTGCCCCTGACCCGCTCACGCGAAGGGACCCGGTCTCCCCGAGGGGAGACCGGGTCCCACGCGTGCGTGCCCGGGCGGGGGCGTCAGCGGACGAACACGCCCGCCTGTCCCGCCAGGTCTAGGAAGTACTGCGGCGCCACACCGAGCACCAGCGTGACCGCCACACCGACGCCGATCGCCGTCATGGTCAGCGGCGACGGCACGGCCACCGTCGGGCCCTCGGGCCGCGGCTCGCTGAAGAACATCAGCACGATGACGCGGATGTAGAAGAACGCCGCGATCGCCGACGAGATCACACCGATGACGACGAGCGGGGCCGCCCCGCCCTCCGCCGCCGCCTTGAACACGGCGAACTTGCCCGAGAAGCCGGACGTCAGCGGAATGCCGGCGAAGGCCAGCAGGAACACCGCGAACACGGCCGCCACCAGCGGCGAACGGCGGCCCAGCCCCGCCCACTTGGACAGGTGCGTCGCCTCACCGCCCGCGTCGCGCACGAGCGTGACCACCGCGAAGGCGCCGATCGTCACGAACGAGTACGCGGCCAGGTAGAAGAGGACGGACGAGACGCCGTCGGGCGTGGTCGCGATGACACCCGCGAGGATGAACCCGGCGTGCGCGATCGACGAGTAGGCCAGCAGCCGCTTGATGTCGGTCTGCGTGATCGCGACGATCGCACCGCCCAGCATGGTGACGATCGCCACGGCCCACATCACCGGGCGCCAGTCCCAGCGCAGGCCGGGCAGGACCACGTACAGCACCCGCAGCAGCGCGCCGAAGGCCGCCACCTTCGTCGCCGCCGCCATGAAGCCGGTCACCGGGGTCGGCGCGCCCTGGTAGACGTCCGGCGTCCACATGTGGAACGGCACCGCGCCCACCTTGAACAGCAGACCCATGACCAGCAGCGCGGCGCCGACCAGCAGCAGCGCGTCGTTGCCCATGGTGCCGGCGAGCGCCGGGTTGACGTCCTGGACGGTGCCGTCGACGACCTGCGCGATCGTCGCGTACGACATCGAGCCCGCGTAGCCGTACAGCAGCGCGATGCCGAACAGGGTGAAGGCGGAGGCGAAGGCGCCGAGCAGGAAGTACTTGACCGCCGCCTCCTGGGACATCAGCCGCTTGCGGCGGGCCAGGGCGCACAGCAGGTACAGCGGGAGGGAGAAGACCTCCAGGGCCACGAACAGCGTCAGCAGGTCGTTGGCCGCCGGGAAGATCAGCATGCCGGCCACCGCGAACAGCAGCAGCGGGAACACCTCGGTGGTGGTGAACCCGGCCTTGACCGCGGCCTTCTCGCTCTCGCTGCCCGGCACGGACGCGGCCTGCGCGGCGAAGGAGTCGACGCGGTTGCCGTGCACCACCGGGTCCAGGCGCCGCTCGGCGAAGGTGAACAGGCCGACCAGGGCCGCCAGCAGGATCGTGCCCTGCAGGAACAGGGCGGGTCCGTCGACGGCGATCGCGCCCATCGCCGCGATGCGTGCCTTGGTCGTGCCGTAACCGTCGGCCGCGAGCGCGACGACCGCGGCGAAGGCGGCCGCCAGGGCGACGACGGACACGAACATCTGCACGTAGTAGCGGGATCGGCGCGGCACGAACGCCTCGACCAGGATCCCGACGAGCGCCGCTCCCACGACGATCAGGGTGGGCGCCAGCTGGCCGTACTCGAACTTGGGCGCGTCGATCTTGGTGATCGGCTCGGCCGCGGTTGTCCACAGGCTGTGGACGGCTGATGCGCTCACTTGGCCGCCTCCACCTCGGGCTGGGGGTCCTTCTTCTGTACGTCGGACATGGTCTGCTCCACGGCGGGGTTGACGATGTCCGTGACGGGCTTCGGGTAGACGCCCAGGAAGATCAGCAGCACGACCAGCGGGGCGACCACCACGACTTCCCGCACCCTGAGATCGGGCATGGCGCTGACCTCGGGTTTCACCGGACCCGTCATCGTCCGCTGGTAGAGGACGAGGGTGTAGAGCGCGGCGAGGACGATGCCGAAGGTGGCGATGATGCCGATCACCGGATAGCGCGTGAACGTGCCGACCAGGACCAGGAACTCACTGACGAACGGCGCCAGCCCCGGCAGGGAGAGCGTCGCGAGGCTGCCGATCAGGAACATGCCGGCCAGCACCGGGGCGACCTTCTGCACCCCGCCGTAGTCGGCGATGAGCCGCGAGCCGCGCCGGGAGATCAGGAAGCCCGCGACCAGCATCAGCGCGGCCGTCGAGATGCCGTGGTTGATCATGTAGAGCGTCGCGCCGGACTGGCCCTGGCTGGTCATCGCGAAGATGCCCATGATGATGAAGCCGAAGTGGGAGATCGACGCGTAGGCCACCAGCCGCTTGATGTCCCGCTGGCCGACCGCGAGCAGCGCCCCGTAGATGATGCTGATCAGGGCGAGGACGAGGATCGCGGGCGTGGCCCACTTGCTGGCCTCCGGGAAGAGCTGGAGGCAGAAGCGGAGCATCGCGAAGGTGCCGACCTTGTCGACGACCGCCGTGATGAGCACGGCGACCGGGGCGGTGGACTCCTGCATGGCGTTGGGCAGCCAGGTGTGCAGCGGCCACAGCGGCGCCTTCACCGCGAAGGCGAAGAAGAAGCCGAGGAACAGCCAGCGTTCGGTGCTGGTCGCCATGTCCAGCGAGCCGTTGGCCCGGGCCTCGGCGATCTCCTGGAGCGAGAAGTTCCCCGCGACCACGTACAGGCCGATCACCGCGGCCAGCATGATCAGGCCGCCGACCAGGTTGTAGAGGAGGAACTTCACCGCGGCGTAGGAGCGTTGCGTCGCCGCCGCCTTCTCGCCGTGCTCGTGGGCCCGGTCCCCGAAGCCGCCGATGAGGAAGTACATCGGGATCAGCATGGCTTCGAAGAAGATGTAGAAGAGGAAGACGTCGGTGGCCTCGAAGGAGAGGATCACCATCGCCTCGACGGCGAGGATCAGGGCGAAGAAGCCCTGCGTCGGCCGCCACCGGCTGCTGCCGGTCTCCAGGGGGTCGGCGTCGTGCCAGCCCGCCAGGATGATGAAGGGGATCAGCAGCGCCGTGAGCGCGATGAGCGCCACGCCGATGCCGTCCACGCCCAGTTCGTAGCGGACGCCGAAGTCGGCGATCCAGGCGTGCGACTCGGTGAGCTGGTAGCGGTCGCCGCCCGGGTCGAAGCGGACCATGACGACGATCGCCAGGACGAGCGTGGCGAGCGAGAAGAGCAGCGCGAGCCACTTGGCGGCGGTGCGCCGCGCGGCCGGTACGGCAGCCGTGGCGATCGCCCCGACGGCCGGGAGCGCCGCTGTCGCTGTCAGCAGAGGAAAGGACATCGGTATCAGACCGCCCTCATCAGCAGGGTCGCGGCGACGATGACCGCGGCGCCGCCGAACATCGAGACCGCGTAGGAGCGGGCGAAGCCGTTCTGCAGCCTGCGCATCCGCCCGGACAGGCCGCCGACCGAGGCCGCCGTGCCGTTGACGACGCCGTCGACCAGGGTGTGGTCGACGTAGACCAGGGACCGCGTGAGGTGCTCGCCGCCGCGGACCAGGACGACGTGGTTGAAGTCGTCCTGGAGCAGGTCGCGGCGGGCGGCCCGGGTGAGCAGTGAGCCGCGCGGGGCGACGGCCGGGACCGGGCGGCGGCCGTACTGCGCCCAGGCGAGGGCGACGCCGAGGACCATCACGGCGACGGTGGACAGCGTGACCGTGAGGGCGCTGACCGGCGGGTTGCCGTGGTCGTGCCCGGTGATCGGCTCCAGCCAGTGCAGGAACCGGTCGCCGATGCTGAAGAACGCGCCGCCCGCCACCGACCCGACGGCCAGCACGATCATCGGGATCGTCATGACCTTGGGCGACTCGTGCGGGTGCGGCGGGGTGTACTCGCCGCGCGTCTCGGCCGCGGGCTCCACGTCCGGCTCGGCCGGGGACGGCGTCGGGGCGTGGCGCCAGCGCTCCTCGCCGAAGAACGTCATCAGCATCACGCGCGTCATGTAGAACGCCGTGATGGCCGCGCCCAGCAGGGCCACGCCGCCGAGGATCCAGCCCTCGGTGCCGCCCTTGGCGAACGCCGACTCGATGATCTTGTCCTTGGAGAAGAAGCCGGACAGGCCCGGGAAGCCGATGATCGCCAGGTAGCCGAGGCCGAAGGTGACGAAGGTGACCGGCATGTACTTCCTCAGGCCGCCGTACCTGCGCATGTCGACCTCGTCGTTCATGCCGTGCATGACCGAACCGGCGCCGAGGAACAGGCCGGCCTTGAAGAAGCCGTGCGTCACCAGGTGCATGATCGCGAAGACGTAGCCGATGGGGCCGAGGCCCGCGGCGAGGATCATGTAGCCGATCTGCGACATGGTCGACCCGGCCAGGGCCTTCTTGATGTCGTCTTTCGCGCAACCGACGATCGCACCGAACAGGAGCGTGACCGCGCCGACGATCGTGACGACCAGTTGCGCGTCCGGGGCGCCGTTGAAGACGGCTCCGGAGCGGACGATCAGGTAGACGCCCGCGGTCACCATGGTCGCGGCGTGGATGAGGGCCGAGACCGGGGTCGGGCCCTCCATCGCGTCCCCGAGCCAGGACTGCAGCGGCACCTGTGCGGACTTGCCGCAGGCGGCGAGCAGCAGCATCAGGGCGATCGCGGTCAGTTTGTCCTCACCGGCGGCACCGGCCAGCCCGGCCTCCTCGTGGCTGCCGAGCACCGGCCCGAAGGCGAAGGTGCCGAACCACAGGAACATCAGCATGATCGCGATCGACAGGCCCATGTCGCCGACGCGGTTGACCAGGAAGGCCTTCTTCGCGGCCGTGGCGGCGCTCGGCTTGTGCTGCCAGAAGCCGATCAGCAGGTAGGAGGCGAGACCGACGCCCTCCCAGCCGACGTACAGCAGCAGGTAGTTGTCGGCGAGGACGAGGATCAGCATCGCCGCGAGGAACAGGTTCAGATAGCCGAAGAAGCGGCGGCGCCGCTCGTCGTGCTCCATGTACCCGATGGAGTACAGGTGGATCAGCGATCCAACGCCCGTGATGAGCAGGACGAACGTCATGGACAGCTGGTCGAGCTGGAAGGCGATGTCCGCCTGGAAGCCCTCGACGGGGATCCAGCTGAACAGGTGCTGGCTCATGACGCGCTGGTCGGCGTCCTGGGCGAGCATGTCGCTGAACAGCACCAGGCCGAGCACGAAGGAGACGGCCGCGAGCAGGGTGCCGAGCCAGTGGCCGACGGCGTCCAGCCGGCGGCCGCCGCACAGCAGGACCGCCGCTCCGAGCAGGGGCGCCGCCACCAGCAGCGCAATCAGGTTCTCCACGATTCTCCCGACCCCTTACAGCTTCATCAGGCTGGCGTCGTCGACCGAGGCCGAGTGGCGGGCACGGAACAGGGACACGATGATCGCGAGGCCCACCACGACCTCCGCGGCGGCGACGACCATCGTGAAGAACGCGATGATCTGGCCGTCGAGGTTGCCGTGCATCCGGGAGAAGGCGACGAACGCGAGATTGCAGGCGTTGAGCATCAGCTCGATGCACATGAACACCACGATCGCGTTGCGCCTGATCAGCACGCCGGTGGCGCCGATCGTGAAGAGCAGGGCCGCGAGATAGAGGTAGTTGACCGGATTCACTTCGATGCCTCCTCGGGCCGCTTGAACGTGGCCGGCTCGACGGCCTTCCGCTCCAGGCGCTCCTCGGCACGCTGCTCCAGGGCCCGCAGGTCGTTGAGCGCCTCCTGCGACACGTCCCGGACCTGACCCCGCTCGCGCAGCGTCTTGCTGACGGTGAGGTCGGAGGGGGTGCCGTCGGGCAGCAGGCCCGCGATGTCGACCGCGTTGTGCCGGGCGTAGACACCGGGCGCCGGCAGCGGCGGCAGGTACGTGCCCTTGCGCACGCGCTCCTCGGCGAGTTCGCGCTGGGTCTTGGCGCGCTCGGTGCGCTCGCGGTGGGTGAGCACCATGGCGCCGACGGCGGCCGTGATGAGCAGGGCGCCGGTGATCTCGAAGGCGAAGACGTACCTGGTGAAGATGAGGGCGGCGATGCCCTCCACGTTGCCCCCGGCGTTCGCCTGGCCGATGCCGTTGAACTCCGTCAGGGAGGCGTTGCCGATCCCGGCGATCAGCAGGACGCCGAACCCGAGCCCGCACAGCAGGGCCAGCCAGCGCTGGCCCTTGATGGTCTCCTTCAGGGAGTCCGCCGCGGTGACGCCGACCAGCATCACCACGAACAGGAACAGCATCATGATCGCGCCGGTGTAGACGACGATCTGGACGACGCCCAGGAAGTAGGCGCCGTTGGCCAGGTAGAACACCGCCAGGATGATCATGGTCCCGGCCAGGCACAGCGCGCTGTGCACGGCCCGCCGCATCAGGATGGTGCACAGGGCGCCGATCACCGCGACGGTGCCGAGGATCCAGAACTGGACGGCCTCTCCGGTGGAGGTGGAGTAGGCGGCGAGCTGGGCGGTCATCGGCCGATCACCTTCTTCGACGCCGGCTCGCTGTCGCCGAAGGTCGAGTCGGCCTCCTGCACCACCTCGCCCTTGGAGTGGGCGACCTGACGCTCCGTGCCGGGGGCGGCTTCCGTCACCAGGCCCCGGTAGTAGTCCTGTTCGTCCGTGCCCGGGTAGATGGCGTGGGGGGTGTCGACCATGCCCTCCTCCAGGCCCGCGAGCAGCTGCTCCTTGGTGTAGATGAGGTTGGCGCGGCTGGAGTCGGCCAGCTCGAACTCGTTCGTCATCGTGAGCGCGCGCGTGGGGCAGGCCTCGATGCACAGCCCGCACAGGATGCAGCGGGCGTAGTTGATCTGGTAGACGCGCCCGTAGCGCTCGCCGGGCGAGTAGCGCTCCTCTTCGGTGTTGTCCGCGCCCTCGACGTAGATCGCGTCGGCGGGGCAGGCCCAGGCGCACAGTTCGCAGCCGACGCACTTCTCCAGGCCGTCCGGATGGCGGTTGAGCTGGTGCCGTCCGTGGAAGCGCGGGGCCGTGGTCTTCGGCTGCTCGGGGTACTGCTCGGTCAGCCGCTTCTTGAACATGGCCTTGAAGGTCACGCCGAAGCCGGCGACGGGGTTCATGAAGCCGGGCTTGGTGTCCTTCGGTTCCTCGGCCTGCGAACGCTCGAGTTCCTCAGCCATCGGACGCCTCCTTTCCCTCCGTAGATCCGCCCAGAGATCCGTCACTCTGAGTATCGGGCCCACCACTGAAAATCAGCTCACGCTCACGGCGCGAGGGCCGTCGCGGAACCGGCGGAAGTTCCTGTCCCGGCAGGGGCGGTACGGGGAATCCGCCCGCCATGGGGTCGAAGGCGGCCGGCGTCTCGGCCGGCGGTTCGGCCTGCTTGGTCCTCTCACGGAACATGTCGGCGACGAAGGAGAGCAGGAGCAGGGCGAGGACGGCGCCGCCGACGTAGAGCGCGATGTCGGCGAAGTCGTAGCCCTCGTTGCGCAGGGCCCGGACGCTCGCGACGAGCATCAGCCAGACCAGCGAGACCGGGATGAGGACCTTCCAGCCGAGCTTCATCAGCTGGTCGTAGCGGACGCGCGGGAGGGTGCCGCGGATCCAGATGAACATGAACAGCAGCAGCTGGACCTTGACGGTGAACCACAGCAGCGGCCACCAGCCGTGGTTGGCGCCCTCCCAGAAGGTGCTGATGGGCCAGGGGGCCCGCCAGCCGCCGAGGAAGAGCGTGGTGGCGACGGCCGAGACGGTCACCATGTTGACGTACTCGGCGAGCATGAACATCGCGAACTTGATCGACGAGTACTCGGTGTTGAAGCCGCCGACCAGGTCGCCCTCGGACTCCGGCATGTCGAAGGGGGCGCGGTTGGTCTCGCCGACCATCGTGACGATGTAGAGGATGAAGGAGACCGGCAGCAGCAGGATGTACCAGCGGTCGGTCTGCCCCTCCACGATCGTGGACGTCGACATCGAGCCGGAGTAGAGGAACACGGAGGCGAAGGCGGCGCCCATCGCGATCTCGTAGGAGATCATCTGCGCGCAGGAGCGCAGGCCGCCGAGCAGCGGGTACGTCGAGCCGGAGCTCCAGCCCGCCAGGACGATGCCGTAGATGCCGACCGAGGCGACCGCGAGGATGTAGAGCATCGCGATCGGCAGGTCGGTGAGCTGCATCGTGGTGCGCTGGCCGAAGATCGAGATCTCGTTGCCCGCGGGGCCGAACGGGATCACGGCGATCGCCATGAAGGCCGGGACGGCGGCGACGATCGGCGCGAGGACGTACACCGCCTTGTCCGCGCGCTTGACGATCACATCCTCCTTCAGCATCAGCTTGATGCCGTCGGCGAGCGACTGGAGCATGCCCCAGGGGCCGTGCCGGTTGGGGCCGATGCGCAGCTGCATCCAGGCGACGACCTTGCGCTCCATGACGATGGAGATCAGCACGGTCACCATCAGGAAGGCGAAGCAGAACACCGCCTTGATGACGACCAGCCACCACGGGTCGGTGCCGAACAGGGAGAGGTCCTCAGCGGCGAGGTACGGGCTCAGGCCTCCACCTCCTTGGGGGCTCATGCCTCCACCTCCTTGGGGGCCTCGCCGGCGAGCGTCGCCGGGCCGATGCGGACGAGGGAGCCGGGCCGCGCCCCGGTGTCGGAGGCGACGCCCCCGCCGGCGGAGTTCAGCGGCAGCCACACCACCCGGTCGGGCATGTCGCTGATCTGCAGCGGCAGGGCGACGGCTCCCTCGGGGCCGGTGACCGCGAGGAGGTCGCCGTCCTTGACGCCCGCCTCGGCGGCCGTGGCGGCCGACACCCGCGCGTGTGCGGCGTGCCGGGTGCCGGCGAGGGCCTCGTCGCCCTGCTGCAGCACGCCCTGGTCGAGCAGGAGCCGGTGCCCGGCGAGCACGGCCTCCCCGGCGGCGGGACGGGGCAGCGCGGCCGCGGTCTCCAGGGGCTCGGTGGCGCGCGGTCCGTCCCAGGCGCCGAGCCGGTCGATCTCCGCGCGCACGGTGCGCAGATCGGGCAGTCCGAGGTGGACGTCCATGGCGTCGGCGAGCATCTGCAGCACGCGCGCGTCGGTGGGCGCGAGCGTGCGGGTCATCTGGTCGGGCTTAAGCGCGGCCTCGAAGGAGCGGACCCGGCCTTCCCAGTTGAGGAAGGTGCCGGCCTTCTCGGCGACCGCCGCGACGGGCAGGACCACGTCGGCCTTGCGGGACACCTCGCTGGGCCGCAGTTCGAGCGAGACCAGGAAGCCGACCTCGTCGAGCGCCGCACGCGCGCGTGCCGGGTCGGGCAGGTCGGCGATCTCCACGCCCGCCACCAGCAGTGCCTGCAGCTCACCGGTCGCGGCGGCCTCGACGATCTGGCCGGTGTCCCGGCCGTAGCGGTGCGGCAGTCCGGCGACGCCCCAGACGGCGGCGACCTCGTCCCGCGCGCGCGGGTCGGTGGCCGGGCGGCCGCCCGGCAGCAGCGACGGCAGCGCGCCCGCCTCGACGGCGCCGCGCTCCCCGGCCCGGCGCGGGATCCACACCAGCCGGGCTCCGGTGGCGGCGGCGGTGCGGACGGCGGCCGTCAGACCGCCGGCCACGGCGGCCAGCCGCTCACCGACGACGATCACCGCGCCCTCGGCGCGCAGCGCCTCGGCGGCGAGCGCCCCGCCGTCCTCCAGGCCGACACCGCTCGCGAGCGCGTCCAGCCACTCGGTCTCGGTGCCGGGAGCCGCCGGGAGCAGGGTGCCGCCGGCCTTCTCGAGACCCCGGGTGCCGTGGGTGGCGAGCGAGAAGGTCCGCTGCCCGTGCTTGCGCCAGGCCTTGCGCAGCCGCAGGAAGACGCCGGGCGCCTCCTCCTCCGCCTCGAACCCGACGAGCAGGACGGCCGGGGCCTTCTCCAGCGCGGAGTACGTGACGCCCGTGCCGTCGAGGTCCCGGCCGCGCCCGGCGATCCGGGCGGCGAGGAAGTCGGCCTCCTCGCCGCTGTGCACGCGCGCGCGGAAGTCGATGTCGTTGGTGTCGAGCGCCACGCGCGCGAACTTGCTGTACGCGTAGGCGTCCTCGACCGTGAGGCGGCCGCCGGTCAGCACGCCGGTGCGGCCCCGGGAGGCGAGCAGTCCCTGCGCGGCGATCTGCAGGGCCTCCGGCCAGGAGGCCGGTTCGAGGTCGCCCTCGGCGTTGCGCACCAGAGGCGTCTGGAGCCGGTCGCGCTGCTGGGCGTACCGGAAGGCGAACCGCCCCTTGTCGCAGATCCACTCCTCGTTGACCTCGGGGTCGTTCGCCGCGAGCCGGCGCATGACCTTGCCGCGCCGGTGGTCGGTGCGCGTGGCGCAGCCGCCGGAGCAGTGCTCGCACACCGACGGGGAGGAGACCAGGTCGAAGGGGCGGGAGCGGAACCGGTACGCCGCCGAGGTCAGCGCTCCCACGGGGCAGATCTGGATGGTGTTGCCGGAGAAGTACGACTCGAACGGGTCGCCCTCGCCGGTGCCGACCTGCTGGAGCGCGCCCCGCTCGATCAGCTCGATCATCGGGTCGCCCGCGACCTGGTTGGAGAAGCGGGTGCAGCGGGCGCACAGCACGCACCGCTCGCGGTCGAGCAGCACCTGCGTGGAGATCGGGACGGGCTTCTCGTAGGTCCGCTTGCGGCCCTCGAAGCGGGACTCGGCGTCGCCGTGCGACATGGCCTGGTTCTGCAGCGGGCACTCGCCGCCCTTGTCGCAGACCGGGCAGTCCAGCGGGTGGTTGATGAGCAGCAGCTCCATCACACCCTTCTGGGCCTTCTCCGCGACCGGCGAGCTGAGGTGGGTCTTGACGACCATGCCGTCGGTGCAGGTGATGGTGCAGGAGGCCATCGGCTTGCGCTGGCCCTCGACCTCGACGATGCACTGGCGGCAGGCGCCGGCCGGGTCCAGGAGGGGGTGGTCGCAGAACCGGGGGATCTCGATGCCGAGCTGTTCGGCGGCCCGGATGACCAGGGTGCCCTTGGGCACGCTGACCTCGGCGCCGTCGATCGTCAGCGACACGAGGTCCTCCGGCGGGACCGCCGCTTCTCCCCCGCCGGAGGGAGAGCTGGTGGTCACGGTCATGCGTTCACCTCCGTGCGGTCGGCCCAGGCCGTCGACTTGGCCGGGTCGAAGGGGCAGCCCCGGCCCGTGATGTGCTGCTCGTACTCCTCGCGGAAGTACTTGAGCGAGGAGAAGATCGGCGAGGCGGCACCGTCGCCGAGGGCGCAGAAGGACTTGCCGTTGATGTTGTCGGCGATGTCGTTCAGCTTGTCGAGGTCGGACATGCGTCCCTTGCCGGCCTCGATGTCGCGCAGCAGCTGCACGAGCCAGTAGGTCCCTTCACGGCAGGGTGTGCACTTGCCGCAGGACTCGTGGGCGTAGAACTCGGTCCAGCGGGTGACGGCGCGGACCACGCAGGTCGTCTCGTCGAAGCACTGGAGGGCCTTGGTGCCGAGCATGGAACCCGCGGCGCCCACTCCTTCGTAGTCAAGGGGGACGTCGAGGTGCTCGTCGGTGAACATCGGGGTCGAGGAGCCGCCCGGCGTCCAGAACTTCAGGCGGTGCCCGGGGCGCATCCCGCCGCTCATGTCGAGCAGCTGGCGGAGCGTGATGCCGAGCGGCGCCTCGTACTGACCGGGGCTGGCGACGTGGCCGGAGAGGGAGTAGAGCGTGAAGCCGGGCGACTTCTCGCTCCCCATCGACCGGAACCAGTCCTTGCCCCGGTTCATGATCGCGGGAACCGACGCGATCGATTCGACGTTGTTCACCACAGTCGGGCACGCGTAGAGGCCCGCGACGGCAGGGAAGGGGGGACGGAGCCGCGGTTGGCCCCGGCGGCCTTCGAGCGAGTCGAGCAGTGCGGTCTCCTCACCGCAGATGTACGCGCCCGCGCCCGCGTGCACGGTGATGTCGAGATCGAGCCCGCTGTCCAGGATGTTCTCGCCGAGGAAGCCCGCCGCGTACGCCTCGCGTACGGCGGAGTGCAACCGCCGCAGGACCGGGACGACTTCACCACGCAGGTAGATGAAGGCGTGCGACGACCGGATGGCGTAACACGCGATGATCATGCCCTCGATGAGGCTGTGCGGGTTCGCGAAGAGGAGCGGGATGTCCTTGCACGTCCCGGGCTCCGACTCGTCGGCGTTGACAACAAGATAGTGCGGCTTTCCGTCCCCCTGCGGGATGAACTGCCACTTCATGCCCGTCGGGAACCCGGCGCCGCCGCGTCCGCGCAGTCCGGACTCCTTGACGTACGCGATCACGTCGTCCGGCGACATGGCGAGCGCCTTGCGCAGCCCTTCGTAGCCGTCGTGCCGCCGGTAGACGTCCAGCGTCCAGGACTCGTCCTGGTCCCAGAAGGCCGACAACACCGGTGCGAGCAGCTTCTCGGGGCTCATGTCTTTCAGCTCGGGTGCCAAGGTCATCACTCCCCCTCCTCGGCTGCGGGCCCGGCCGGGTGGGCCGGGTCGGAGGCCGACGTGTCCTGCGGCGCGTCGTGCGAGCTCAAGTGCTCCGTCGGTGACGGGTCGTGCGGTGCCCCGGTGCGGGCCGCCTCGCCGCGCGGGTGCACCACGCGCGCGGGGGACGCCTCGCCCTTGGCGAGCTTCAGGCCGACCAGGGAGGCCGGTCCCGCGCTCCCCCCGGACTCGACGGCGCCGTCCCGCTCGTCGGGGAAACCGGCCAGGATCCGGGCGGTGTCCTTGAAGGTGCACAGCGGGGCCCCGCGCGTGGGCGTGACCGGGCGTCCGGCGCGCAGGTCGTCGACGAGGCGCTTGGCGCTGTCGGGGGTCTGGTTGTCGAAGAACTCCCAGTTGACCATCACGACCGGCGCGAAGTCGCAGGCCGCGTTGCACTCGATGTGCTCCAGGGTGACCTTGCCGTCGTCGGTGGTCTCGCCGTTGCCGACGCCGAGGTGCTCCTGGAGCTCCTCGTAGATCGCGTCCCCGCCCATGACGGCGCACAGGGTGTTGGTGCACACCCCGACCTGGTAGTCGCCGCTGGGGCGGCGCCGGTACATGGTGTAGAAGGTCGCGACGGCGGTGACCTCGGCCGTGGTCAGGCCGAGCACGTCCGCGCAGAACCGCATGCCGGTGCGCGTGACGTGGCCCTCCTCCGACTGGACGAGGTGCAGCAGCGGCAGCAGGGCGGACCGGGAGTCCGGGTAGCGGGCGATGATCTCGCGCGCGTCGGTCTCCAGCCGGGCCCGGACGTCGTCCGGGTAGGCCGGTGCGGGCAGTTCGGGCATGCCCAGGCTGACGCCCCGCTCGGAAGAAGAGGTGGTCACCGGTCGACGCCTCCCATCACGGGGTCGATGGACGCGACCGCGACGATGACGTCGGCGACCTGGCCGCCCTCGCACATCGCCGCCATCGCCTGCAGGTTGGTGAAGGACGGGTCGCGGAAGTGGACCCGGTAGGGGCGGGTGCCGCCGTCGGACACGACGTGCACCCCGAGCTCGCCCTTGGGCGACTCGACCGCCGCGTAGGCCTGGCCGGGCGGGACCCGGAAGCCCTCGGTGACCAGCTTGAAGTGGTGGATCAGGGCCTCCATGGAGGTGCCCATGATCTTCTTGATGTGGTCGAGGGAGTTGCCGAGCCCGTCGGGGCCCAGGGCGAGCTGGGCGGGCCAGGCGATCTTCTTGTCGGCGACCATGACCGGGCCGGGCTGGAGCCGGTCCAGGCACTGCTCGATGATCCTGAGCGACTGGCGCATCTCCTCCAGCCGGATCAGGAAGCGCCCGTAGGAGTCGCAGGTGTCGGCGGTCGGGACGTCGAAGTCGTACGTCTCGTAGCCGCAGTACGGCTGCGCCTTGCGCAGGTCGTGCGGCAGGCCGGTGGAGCGCAGGATCGGGCCCGTCGCGCCGAGGGCCATGCAGCCCGCCAGGTCGAGGTAGCCGACGTCCTGCATACGGGCCTTGAAGATGGGGTTCCCGGTGGCGAGCTTGTCGTACTCCGGGAGGTTCTTCTTCATCTTCTTCACGAACTCGCGGATCTGGTCCACGGCGCCGGGCGGCAGGTCCTGGGCGAGACCGCCGGGGCGGATGTACGCGTGGTTCATCCGCAGGCCGGTGATCAGCTCGTAGATGTCGAGAATCAGTTCACGATCACGGAAGCCGTAGATCATGATCGTGGTGGCGCCGAGCTCCATGCCGCCGGTGGCGATGCACACCAGGTGCGAGGACAGCCGGTTCAGCTCCATCAGGAGCACGCGGATGACCGAGGCGCGGTCCGGGATCTGGTCCTCGATGCCGAGGAGCTTCTCGACGCCGAGGCAGTACGCCGTCTCGTTGAAGAACGGCGTCAGGTAGTCCATGCGCGTCACGAACGTGGTGCCCTGCGTCCACGTCCGGTACTCGAGGTTCTTCTCGATGCCGGTGTGGAGGTAGCCGATGCCGCAGCGGGCCTCGGTGACGGTCTCGCCCTCGATCTCCAGGATCAGGCGGAGCACGCCGTGCGTGGACGGGTGCTGCGGGCCCATGTTGACGACGATGCGCTCGTCGTCGGCGCGGGCGGCGGACTGGACGACCTCGTCCCAGTCGCCGCCGGTGACCGTGTAGACGGTGCCTTCGGTGGTCTCCCGAGGGGAGGCGTGGGAAGTGCTCATGAGTACGACCTCCGCTGGTCCGGAGCCGGGATCTGGGCGCCCTTGTACTCGACGGGGATGCCGCCGAGGGGGTAGTCCTTGCGCTGCGGGAAGCCCTGCCAGTCGTCCGGCATCATGATCCGCGTCAGGGCGGGGTGGCCGTCGAAGACGATGCCGAAGAAGTCGTACGTCTCGCGCTCGTGCCAGTCGTTGGTCGGGTAGACCGAGAACAGGGACGGGATGTGCGGGTCGCTGTCGGGGGCGCTGACCTCCAGGCGGATCACCCGGTTGTGGGTGATCGAGCGCAGGTGGTAGACGGCGTGCAGCTCGCGGCCCTTGTCGTTCGGGTAGTGGACGCCGCTGACGCCGGTGCACAGCTCGAAGCGCAGGGCCGGGTCGTCGCGCAGGGTGCGGGCGACGCGGACCAGGTGCTCGCGCTCGATGTGGAAGGTCAGCTCGTCGCGGTCGACGACCGTCCTCTCGATGGCGTTCTCCGGAAGCAGTCCCTGTTCCTCCAGGGCCCCCTCCAGTTCGTCGGCGACCTCGTCGAACCAGCCGCCGTAGGGGCGGTTCGCCGGTCCCGGGAGCCGGACCGAGCGGACGAGGCCGCCGTAGCCGGAGGTGTCGCCGCCGTTGTTCGCGCCGAACATGCCGCGCTGGACGCGGATCTCCTCGCCGCCCTGGCCGCGCTGGCCCGGGAGGTTCGACGCGCTGAGGTCCTTCTCGGGGTTGGCGCCACCCGCGCCACCCGCGCCGTTCGCGCCACCAGCGCCGTTCGCGCCGTTCGCGTCGCTCATCGCAGCAGCCCCTTCATCTCGATCGTGGGCAGGGCCTTGAGCGCCGCCTCCTCCGCCTCGCGGGCCGCCTCCTCGGCGTTCACGCCGAGCTTGGAGGACTGGATCTTCTGGTGGAGCTTGAGGATGGCGTCCATCAGCATCTCCGGCCGTGGCGGGCAGCCGGGGAGGTAGATGTCGACCGGCACGATGTGGTCGACGCCCTGGACGATCGCGTAGTTGTTGAACATGCCGCCCGAGGAGGCGCAGACCCCCATGGAGATCACCCACTTGGGGTTCGGCATCTGGTCGTAGACCTGTCGCAGCACCGGCGCCATCTTCTGGCTGACCCGGCCGGCGACGATCATCAGGTCCGCCTGCCGCGGCGAGCCCCGGAAGACCTCCATGCCGAAGCGCGCCAGGTCGTAGCGGCCGGCGCCGGTGGTCATCATCTCGATGGCGCAACAGGCGAGTCCGAACGTGGCGGGGAAGACGGACGACTTGCGCACCCAGCCCGCGGCCTGCTCGACGGTGGTCAGCAGGAAGCCGCTCGGCAGCTTTTCTTCGAGTCCCATGACGTGTGGCCCCTCAGTCCCATTCCAGGCCGCCGCGCCGCCATACGTACGCGTACGCGACGAAGACGGTGAGCACGAAGAGCAGCATCTCCACGAGCCCGAAGATCCCCAGGGCGTCGAAGGTGACGGCCCAGGGGTAGAGGAAGACGATCTCGATATCGAAGATGATGAAGAGCATCGCCGTCAGGTAGTACTTGATGGGGAAGCGCCCGCCGCCGGCCGGCGTGGGGGTCGGCTCGATACCGCACTCGTACGCCTCGAGCTTGGCGCGGTTGTACCGCTTCGGACCGATCAGCGTGGCCATGACCACGGAGAAGATCGCAAAGCCTGCCCCGAGGGCTCCCAGTACGAGGATGGGCGCATAAGCGTTCACCGCTCCTCGCTCCTCTCAGTCGGCACTGACTGCTGGCGGTTTGCATCGGACTCACAGCCGGCCCACCCGTTCCCTGAACCTCGCCCGCCCCGGCGAAGATCGGGAACATGTGAAGCAGGTCACAAGCCCAACCGCGTGCATCTTATGCCCGACGCTCTGTGATCTGCGACACGGGGTATTGCACAAGCTTTGTGATCTCCACCACCTGACGATCGATCATGAAGTCGGATGAGCGGTGATCTTCACACGCGAAGCGTCCGAGTGATCACCAGAGGTGACATTTTGGCTCGTCAGCGCAGCTCGGAGGGCGCGTCTCAATATCAAGAGAGTTCGCGTGCATGCAAATTGGCGATGGACTCGATCTCTTGATAGAGGCGCGTTCACACCTCAGGGGGGTCATGGGGCGGGGTGTGGACGCGTGCAAACGTTCACGATCTTCGCGGGGCCGTGATCCGGCCGTGATCCGCGCGCCGGGACGCGACGACCGGGACGACCGTTCCGTGACCTCCGTCACATTGATGAGAGGTCCATGAGAACGGGGCTTGGCCAATCAACCCAACCAGTGGTAGGCGCGGGGCAATTCGGGCGTATTGATCAAACACCGTGATCACAGGCCGGTTACACCGCGCCCGCAATGTCCGTTACGGCGTCAATAAAGGGGCTCGTTCGGGGGTTTTGGGCCCTCGGTTGAACAACTGTGGCGCAGCACACGTTTCTTGAAGATATGAAGGAGCCCCTGGTACCGGTTGTTCCCATGTCCCACACCGCTCACATACGCAGCCACCGGAAGCCCCGCCGCAGCGCGACCTCTTCGATCGCCATGCGTGCCGGAGTTGCCGGTGGCGTTCTCAGCATGGCAGCGGCGGGTGCGTCGGCCTCGGCGAACGCCGCCGAGCCGGTGACGCAGACCATCGAACTGCCCACCCTGACGGCCGACATGTCCGCTCAGGTCGCCCAGTCCGCGGCCGCCACGCAGCAGGCCGCCGCGAACTACGAGCTGCGCGCAGAGCGTGACGCCGCCGCCGCCAAGGCCGCCGCGGAGGCCAAGAAGGACCTCGCCGAGGCGAAGAAGAAGGCCGAGGCCAAGAAGAAGGCCGCCGAGGCCGCTCGCAAGGCCGCCGCCGAGCGCGCCGAGCGCAGCGCCGAGCGCGCCACCCTGTCCGCGTCCACGTCCACGTCCGCCTCCGCCTCCACGTCGGTCTCGGCGCCCGCCAGCGGCAGCGTCGCCACCGTCATCGCCTTCCTCAAGGCGCAGGTGGGCGACGCCTACGTCATGGGCGCCACCGGTCCCAACGCCTGGGACTGCTCCTCCCTCGTGCAGGCCGCGTACAAGCAGGTGGGTGTGGACCTGCCGCGCGTCTCGCAGGACCAGTCGATGGCCGGTACGGACGTGCCGCTGTCCGACGTCCAGGTCGGCGACATCCTGTACTGGGGCGGCAAGGGCTCCGCGTACCACGTGGGCGTCTACATCGGCAACGGCCAGTACCTGGACGCGGCCAACCCGTCCAAGGGCGTCGTCATCCAGGACCTGTCGGGCTACCCGGCGTCGGGCGCGGTGCGCGTCCTCTGACATCACTTCCGCACTGACGCACGCATAAGGGGCAAGAGGGCCGCTGCCGCTCGGGGGCAACGGCCCTCGCGGCCTGTCCGGGACACCCCGGTGCGTCTTCACGGCCCTCCAGGGCCCCTGTGAGCGCCTCGCCGGGGCCGAAGGCATTCGGGCGAGGCGAGCCGGCGCCGCGGCTCGTCCACGCGCTTCAGGGGGCTCCGGACCCGGCGGTCGGCACGGCTCCTGGGCCCGGCGGCACCCTGTGCCCGGATTGTTCCCACCCGGCGGTGTCTTGACGGGGCGTGAGAAGACGGCGGGGCGTGAGGGGACGACGGGGCGTGCGCACGAGGGCGCGCCGCGGCGGCCGGCGGCCCGGCGCGCCGAGGTGCGCGCGCCGGGAGCCGGCGTCCCTGCCCCGGGCGGCCGGTCAGGCCTTCGGTGCGACCTTGCTGAGCCCGTTGATGATCCGGTCCATCGCGTCGCCGCCGGTCGGGTCGGTGAGGTTCGCGAGGAGCTTCAGCGTGAACCTCATCAGCAGCGGGTGCGTGAGACCGCGCTGGGCGGCGATCTGCATGACCTTCGGGTTGCCGATGAGCTTCACGAAGGCGCGGCCCAGCGTGTAGTAGCCGCCGTAGGTGTCCTTCAGCACGCGCGGGTAGCGCTGCAGCGCCAGCTCGCGGCCGGCCGGGGTGGAGCGGGCGTGGGCCTGGACGATGACGTCGGCGGCGATCTGGCCGGACTCCATGGCGTAGGCGATGCCCTCGCCGTTGAAGGGGTTCACCAGGCCGCCGGCGTCGCCGACGAGCAGCAGGCCCTTGGTGTAGTGCGGCTGGCGGTTGAAGGCCATGGGGAGCGCGGCGCCGCGGATGGGCCCGGTCATGTTGTCGGGGGTGTAGCCCCAGTCCTCCGGCATGGACGCGCACCAGGCCTTGAGGACCTCGCGCCAGTCGAGCTCCTTGAAGGACTCGGAGGTGTTGAGCACGCCGAGGCCGACGTTCGAGGTGCCGTCGCCCATGCCGAAGATCCAGCCGTAACCCGGCAGCAGGCGGTCCTGGGCGCCGCGGCGGTCCCACAGTTCGAGCCAGGACTCCAGGTAGTCGTCCTCGTGGCGGGGGCTGGTGAAGTACGTCCGCACCGCCACGCCCATCGGGCGGTCCTCGCGGCGGTGCAGGCCCATCGCGAGGGAGAGCCGCGTGGAGTTGCCGTCGGCGGCGACGACCAGCGGGGCGTGGAAGGTGACCTCGCGCTTCTCCTCGCCGAGCTTGGCGTGCACGCCGGTGATACGGCCCGTGCGGCCGTCGACGACCGGCGCGCCCACGTTGCACCGCTCGAACAGCCGGGCGCCGGCCTTCTGGGCCTGCCGGGCGAGCTGCTCGTCGAAGTCGTCGCGCTTGCGGACCAGGCCGTAGTCGGGGAAGGAGGCGAGATCCGGCCAGTCGAGCTGGAGGCGCACTCCCCCGCCGATGATCCGCAGGCCCTTGTTGCGCAGCCAGCCGGCCTCTTCCGAGATGTCGATGCCCATCGCCACGAGCTGCTTCACGGCACGCGGGGTGAGGCCGTCACCGCACACCTTCTCGCGCGGGAACTCGGTCTTCTCCAGCAGCAGTACGTCGAGTCCGGCCTTGGCGAGGTGGTACGCGGTGGTGGAGCCGGCTGGCCCCGCGCCGACGACGATGACATCGGCGGTGTTTTCGGAGAGGGGCTCGGTCACGGCGGGATCTCCCCAAGGTTCGAAAGCTGCGTGCCGACCGGCACAGGACACGGGCAGTCTATTCAGCGCACTTGATCACCCGGCCGAAGGGCCGCCCCCGGCGCGACACGGACGGTCACCTTCAGTAGTCGTCTGTCACAGAAAGCCATCTGCCGCTTCCGGCCGCCGCGGGGCCGGAGTTACCCTGCCTGTACCGCTGGGGGTGACATCTGTGCACATGTCCCGCAAAACACCCGACGTGCGTGTACCGCGCCTGGTGGGTCTGATGGCCGTGGACGCACGGGAGGCGGCCCGGGCCCGGGGGCTGCTGCTCAACGCGCCGGACCGGCCCGACCTTTCTCTCGCCGTGGTCGACTACGTCGTGCGCCAGTACCCGCAGCCCGGCGCCGAGGTGCCGCGGGACTCGCTGGTCTACGTGTGGTTCGACTTCGGGCCGGGCGAGGGCGGCGGCGGGGTCCACGAGCCGCGGCTGCCGCGTCCGCCCCGGGGCGGTCTCCGGCGGGAGCTGGACGAACCGGGCGACGCGTCCCTGATGCCCGGCGACCACCGGGCCGCCGCCGGGATCAGCTCTCCTTGAAACCCCGGTGCAGCGCGACGATCCCGCCGCTGAGGTCGCGCCAGGCCACCCGCGACCAGCCGGCCCCGCCCAGCCGCCGCGCCAGGGCGGGCTGGTCGGGCCAGGCGCGGATCGACTCGGCGAGGTAGACGTAGGCGTCGGGGTTGGAGGACACGGCCCGGGCCACCGGCGGCAGGGCGCGCATCAGGTACTCGGTGTAGACGGTGCGGAACGGCGCCCACGTCGGGTGCGAGAACTCGCAGATCACGATCCGCCCGCCGGGCCGGGTCACCCGGTGCATCTCGCGCAGCGCGGCGTCCGTGTCCTGCACGTTGCGCAGCCCGAAGGAGATGGTGACGGCGTCGAAGCTGTCGTCCCTGAAGGGCAGCCGCGTCGCGTCGCCGGCCGTGTACGGCAGCCAGGGGCGGCGCTGCTTGCCGACCTGGAGCATGCCCTGCGAGAAGTCGCAGGGCACCACGTAGGCGCCGGTGCGGGCGAAGGGCAGCGAGGAGGTGCCCGTGCCCGCCGCCAGGTCGAGGATCTTCTGCGCCGGGCGCGCGTCGACCGCCTTGGCGACCTCCTTGCGCCACCGCCGGTCCTGGCCGAGGGACAGCACGTCGTTGGTCAGGTCGTACCGTTCCGCCACGTCGTCGAACATCGAGGCGACTTCGTGCGGCTGCTTGTCCAGGGATGCGCGGGTCACGGGCCCATTGTTGCAGTACGCCCGCACGGCAGGAGCCGGGGTGGGCGCCGGGCCGCCACGTCCTCGACCCAGCCGCACAGCAGCACGAACACCGCGATCAGCACCCAGGCCACGCCGAACAGGAACCACTGGCTGTCCAGCGGCAGATGCGCCTCGAAGGCGGGCACGTCCCAGAACCGGTCGATCAGCGGCACGGCCAGGATCAGCGCGATCTCGTGCCACAGGTAGATCGTCACCGCCCGGGCGTTGAAGAGCGTCACGAGCCGGTCGAGACGCCGGTGCCGGGCCAGGGCAGCGAAGTCGGTGCCGTGACGGGCCTTGGCGTACATCAGCAGCGTCACGAACCCGGCCGACCAGAAGGCCTGCGCGAGCGGGTTCTCGTCCAGGTCGTACGTGCCGTACCCGGCCCGGTGCGCCAGGGCGTACCAGGCGCCGTACGCCAGGGCGGCCGCCGCGAGCGGGAGCACCGCGGCGGGCCTGAGCCGGGCCAGGACGCCGTCGTGGTGCGCGAAGCCGAGGAGCCAGCAGCACAGGAAGGTCGCCAGGTCCGTGAGGGCCGCGCCGAGCCGGCCGTCCGGCGGTCGCCAGAGGTGGGTGAGGGCGACGACCGGGGCGAGGGAGGCCAGCAGGACCGGGACGGGGGCGAGCCGGAACAGCCGCAGCAGCAGCGGGGACAGGAGCACGAACCACAGGTAGGTGCGCAGGTACCAGACGATCTCCCAGGCCTGTTCGCCCCGGGCGCTGCCGGGCGGGTCGCCGAGCGGCACGACCCAGTAGACGATCTGCCGGCCCGGCATCCAGCCGTGCGCCAGCATCGCGCCGGTCACGAAGAGGCCCCAGAACCAGAAGGGCGGCAGCAGCCGGCGGACCCGGCTCGCGATCACCCCGGGGGCGGGGCGCCGCAGGGACCGGGCCATCAGGCTGCCGGCCAGGCCGAACATCACCCCCATGGAGGGGAAGACCAGTCCGGCCCAGGCCCACTCGAAGGTGTGATAGGCGACGACCCGGACGAGGGCGACCGCCCGGAGCGTGTCGAAGTAGCGGTCGCGGCCGGCCGGCGCCGTGGCGCGGATCCGGTCCGCGGCCACGGCGCCCTTGCGGTGGGCTCCCATCAAGGCGCCCCCGCCGGGGTGCCGACCTCGCCGGTCCGCTTCAGCTTCTGCCAGCGCAGCCGGCCGCCGGTGAGGGCGGTGACGCAGGAGTGGATGAGGACCAGGTACATCATCTGCCGGTAGGCCAGCTGCTGCAGCGGCATCATCAGCAGGTACCGGTACTTCTCGCGGTCCAGGCGGAAGGCGTAGGCCGCGCACAGCAGCTGGACCCCGAGCACGGCCGCCCACGCCAGCAGGGACGCCCTGAGGTCGACGAAGATCATCGCGTAGACGGTGAACACGTCGATCAGCGGGGCGAAGACCGGTGTGACGATCTGGAACAGCACCACCAGCGGCATCCCGACCCGCCCGAAGCGGCCCGAAGGCCCCCGGTCCGTCAGGGACCTGCGGTGCTTCCACAGCGCCTGCATGGTGCCGTAGGACCAGCGGTAGCGCTGCGACCACAGCTGTTTCAGGGAGCCCGGTGCCTCGGTCCAGGCGCGGGCGTGCTCCTGGTAGACGACCCGCCATCCGGTGCGGTGCAGCGCGATGGTGATGTCGGTGTCCTCGGCGAGGGTGTCCTCGCTCATGCCGCCCGCCTGGAGCACCGCCTCGCGGCGGAACGCCCCGATCGCGCCGGGGATGGTGGGCATGCAGCGCAGCAGGTCGTACATGCGGCGGTCGAGGTTGAAGCCCATCACGTACTCGATGTGCTGCCAGGCGCCGATGACGGTGGCGCGGTTGCCGACCTTGGCGTTGCCCGCGACCGCGCCCACCTCCGGGTCGGCGAAGGGCTGCACCAGCTGCCGCACGGTGTCCGGCTCGAAGACGGTGTCGCCGTCCATCATCACGACGATGTCGTACCGGGCGCTGCGCACCCCGTTGTTGAGCGCCGCCGGCTTGCCCGCGTTGGCCTGGCGGATCACCCGGACGTTGGGCATGCCGAGGGCTTCGGCGATGTCGGCCGTGCCGTCCGTCGAACCGTCGTCGACGACGATGATCTCGATCGGATGGGTGCTCGCGGCCAGGGAGTTGAGAGTGTTGGCGATGCACTCCTTCTCGTTGTACGCCGGGACGATCACGCTCACCGGCCGGGTGACGGGCGGTCCCCAGCCGAAGCGGCGCCGGTTGCGCTGCCGGTGGTGGCGGCGGGCCAGGAGCAGCATCATCCCGAAGCGGCCCAGCACGGCCACGCCGACCACCATGAGGCCGACGGACAGCGTCGGCACGGCGGCCTCGGCGACGGCGACGGCCGCGACCAGGGCCTTGCCCTCGTACAGGAGCGTGCCGGTCGCCTCGCGGTGGGCGGCCTGGAGCCGGGAGCCCCGGGCCTGCGGCGCCCCGGCCGAGGCCTGCCGCTGCTCGTCGAGGACGCCGCTGACGGTGGTGAAGGTGTAGCCCTTCGCCCGCATCTTCTCGATGTACTCCGGCAGCGCGGCGATGGTCTGGGAGCGTTCGCCGCCCGCGTCGTGGAAGAGGACCGAGGCGCCCTCGGTCTTCTCCGGTGTGGCCCCTTGGACGATCTTCGAGACGCCCGGCCGCTTCCAGTCGTCGCTGTCGGTGTCGACGAAGACGCTGGTGTAGCCCTCCTCGCCGAGCTTTCGGTACACGGGCCAGCTGTAGTTGTCGATGGCGTCGGTCTGCGAGGAGTAGGGCGCCCGGAACAGGGTCGTGGTGATGCCGGCCGCGCCCGCGAGCGCGAGCTGGGTCTGCTCCATCTCGCGCCGCACGCGGGCGTCGCTCTGGTACGACAGGTCGACGTGCGTGAAGGTGTGGATCCCCACCTCGTGGCCCTGGTCGACCAGGTCGTCCACGATGTCCGGGTAGCGCGACACCATCGAGCCGACCACGAAGAACGTGGCGGGCACGTCGTACTCCTCCAGGACGGCCAGCACCTGGGGCGTCCAGGTGGGGTCGGGGCCGTCGTCGAAGGTGAGCGCGATGGTCCGGTCCGGCACGGACACGGTCGTGGCCTGGCCGCCGCGGAAGGTGAGGATCGGCCCGCCGTCCAGGATGTCGTCGGGTACGTCACCGGAGCTGGCCCCGGTGCGCACGCGCTGGTCGCCGCCGACCTCGGCGCGCAGATAGCCGTCGAGGAGCATCACGCAGACCAGCGCGAGCAGGAGCAGCAGGGCGAGGACGACGCGCGGCCTCTGCAGCGCGGCCGCCCGGCCGGCGGCCCGCTCCATCCGGGAGGGGGCGCGGCGGCGGCCGCGGGAGGGGGTGGTCGTGGTCATGGGGCGGCCCCCGGTCAGCCGGCGACCGCGGCGGCGGACGCCGCGGCGGAGGCGGTCGGTCGCGGGGAGGGCACGGCGGTTCCGGCTCCGGACGGGGGCGGCGCCGTCGGGACGCCCGCCCCGGCCGGGACCGTCGGACCACCTGGGCCCGGGCCGCCGGGGCCGCCGCCGGGCCCCGCACCCGCGAACGGCAGCAACTGCGCCGGTGTCAGCGAGGTGCCCCAGCCCATGAAGGCCGCGCCGAGCACGGCCGCGTACCCGAGGCAGACGGCCCCCAGGACAAGGCCGATCCGGCGCAGCAGCCGGGCGCGGCGTCCGGAGGTGTCGACGAACACGGGCCCTTCGGGCGACCCGTTGCCGCGTTTGCGGCGGCGACCGCGAGAGGCGCGGTTCTCGATGGCGGGCTCGGAATGCATTCCCCGGACACTAGGGCGGCTTCATGTGACCTAAACTCAGGTTTCCCTGTGTGAGAGCCATGAGAAACGGCGCGAGCTGTCCCTTCTCTGAGAGTTCTCGAGAACGCCCACGGAACGCGTCATGTGCCCCCACCGTCGTGAGACGTTTGCGGCTGGGAAACGTACTGAGCCTCGACCTCCGAGACCTCACGAGAACGGGAGCGCGCGTCATGAGGAGTCTTCGCAGACCGGCCGCCGGGATCGGCTGTCTGATCGCCCTCGCCTCCTTCGTGGGCTGTTCGGGCCAGGACGGCCCGGCCCGCGCCGCCCCCGCGGCGACGGCGTCGCCCGGCACCTCGGCCGCCGCCGGGTCCGGCACCGCGTACGCCCCGTACGTCAGCGCCACCGAGGCCGCCGCGACCGACGCGGCCGGCTCCCCCACGACATACAACCTGGCCTTCGTCGTGGCCGGGGACGGCGACTGCACGCCGCGCTGGAGCGGCAGCCACGCCCTGCGCGACACGGCGGTCGCCGCCCGCGTCGCGGCGCTCAAGGAGGACGGCGGCCGGGTCCGGGTCTCCTTCGGCGGCGCCTCCGGGAAGGAACTCGCGGCGGCCTGCGACAGCGTCTCCGTCCTGGCGGCGGCCTACGGCGAGGCCCTCGACGCGGCCGGCACCACCCTGGCCGACTTCGACATCGAGGGCGACGAGCTGTCCGACTCGGCGTCCGTGGCGCTGCGTTCGCAGGCGATCGCGCGGCTGCAGGAGGAACGGGAGGACGTGGAGGTCTCGTTCACGCTGCCGGTGATGCCCTCCGGCCTGGACGAGGACGGCCTGGCGCTGCTCGCCTCGGCCAACGACCACGGCGTGCGGGTCGCCACCGTCAACCTGATGACGATGAACTACGGCTCCTCCTACGACGGCGACATGGGCGGCTACGCGCTCACCGCCGCCAGGGCCGCGCACACGCAGCTGCGGAAGGTCTTCGGCACGTCGGACGCCGAGGCCTGGCGGGGTATGGCGCTCACCTCGATGATCGGCGTCAACGACGTGGCGGGCGAGACCTTCACGCTCGCCGACGCGGCCGAGGTCCGCGCCTTCGCCGAGGACAAGGGCATCGCCTGGGTGTCGATGTGGTCGGCGGCCCGGGACCGGCAGTGCGCGGCCGGCACCGCGACGGACGAGGCGGCCACCGACTGCAGTGGGGTGACACAGGCTTCGGGGGCGTTCGGCAGGGCCTTCGCGGGCTGAACCCCGGCGTCAGCGGGCCCGGTACACCAGCCGGCCGCCCAGCACGGTCGCCACGCAGGTGACCGCGCCGCGCTCGCGCAGGGCCGTCTCGTCGGGCACGTCGAACACGGCCAGGTCGGCGCGGCCGCCGATGCCGAGCGGGGCGTGGACCGTGCCCGTCAGGTCGTGGCCCTCGGCGAACGGGTCGAGGTCGGGCCGCTCGCCGAGCAGCGAACCGGGGGCGTCCGTGGTGCCGACGACGCTCAGGCCGCAGCGGGCGACGGCCATGGCCACCAGCGGGTCGCGGAACCGGGCCCCGGGTGAGGCGACCGCCGTCGTGCCGTACCGCAGCATGCGCTGCACGCCGCGCCGTACGCTGCCCGCCCAGCGGGTCTCGCCGAGGTCGCCGAGGGCGGCCAGCCGCTCGCCCCACAGGGGCTCCTCGCCCAGCTCGCCGGCCTCGCGCGGGTCGGGGTGGTAGCACTGGCGCAACAGCCACAGCGGGTGCCACTGGCGCAGCCCCGGTGTGAGCACACCCGGCCAGCGCCGCACGCGCGCGCCGGGCGCCTCGTCGGCGACGTCCTCGTACGGCCCGACGGCCGTGATCCGGTCGCCGTCGACCGCGACGGCTCCGTCCGCGACGGGGGCCGCGCCCACCGGCAGGACCAGTGGGGCGGTGTGAATCGTCAGCACGATCGGGTCAGTTGGACGCCAGCAGCTTCAGCTCGGGGTGAGCCGTGCCGCCCTCGATGGCCGTGGAGGAGATGTGCGAGACCACGCGGTCGTCGACGGGGTCGTTCGCCGGGTCGTCGTGCACGACGAGGTGCTCGTAGGTGGTCGAGCGCTGCGCGGGCACGCGCCCGGCCTTGCGGATGAGATCGATGATCTCCATCCGGTTGGACCGGTGCTTGGCACCGGCCGACGACACCACGTTCTCCTCCAGCATGATCGAGCCGAGGTCGTCGGCGCCGTAGTGCAGGGAGAGCTGGCCGACCTCCTTGCCCGTGGTCAGCCAGGAGCCCTGGATGTGGGCGATGTTGTCCATGAACAGCCGCGCGACGGCGATCATGCGCAGGTACTCGAAGAGCGTCGCCTGCGTGCGGCCCTTCAGGTGGTTGTTCTCGGGCTGGTAGGTGTACGGGATGAAGGCGCGGAAGCCGCCCGTGCGGTCCTGGACGTCGCGGATCATGCGCAGGTGCTCGATGCGCTCGGCGTTGGTCTCGCCGGTGCCCATGAGCATGGTGGAGGTGGACTCCACGCCCAGGTTGTGCGCGATCTCCATGATCTCCAGCCAGCGCTCGCCGGACTCCTTCAGTGGGGCGATGGCCTTGCGGGGCCGCTCGGGCAGCAGCTCGGCGCCGGCACCGGCGAAGGAGTCGAGGCCCGCGGCGTGGATGCGCCGGATGGCCTCCTCGACGCTGACCTTGGAGATCCGGGCCATGTGCTCGACCTCGGACGCGCCGAGGGAGTGGATCACCAGCTGGGGGAAGGCGTCCTTGATCGCCTTGAAGTGCTTCTCGTAGTACTCGACGCCGTAGTCCGGGTGGTGCCCGCCCTGGAACATGATCTGGGTGCCGCCCAGCTCGACCGTCTCCGCGCACCGGCGCAGGATGTCGTCCAGGTCGCGCGTCCAGCCCTTGGCGGTGTCCTTGGGCGCGGCGTAGAAGGCGCAGAAGCGGCAGGCCGTGACGCACACGTTGGTGTAGTTGATGTTGCGCTCGATGATGTACGTCGCGATGTGCTCGGTCCCCGCGTAGCGGCGCCGCCGTACGGCGTCGGCGGCGGCTCCCAGGGCGTGCAGCGGGGCGTCCCGGTACAGCGCGAGCGCCTCGTCCGGGGTGATCCGCCCACCGGCGGCAGCACGGTCGAGGATGGGCTGAAGGTCGGCCTTCTCGGTCACCGGGCGTCCCTTTCGTAAGGGTTGTGGACGGACCAGGCCAGCGTACGCCAGGGGTTCGAGGGGCTGGACGTCAGGCCGTGTACGCGCCCACCAGCAGGCCCAGGAGCGCGCCGGTGATCAGGAACGGGCCGAAGGGGATGGCCGTCTTGCGGGTGGCCCGGCGGGTGAGGACCAGGGCCAGGCCGTACAGGGCGCCCAGGAGGAAGCCGGCGAGGGTGCCGAGCATCACCGTGGCCCAGCCGTACCAGCCGAGGACGGCGCCCGCGCCGAGGGCCAGTTTCACGTCGCCGAAGCCCATGCCCGCCGGGTTGATGAGGAAGAGGACGAAGTAGCCGCCGCCCAGGGCCAGCGACCCGAGGAGTGCGGTGGTCCACCGCCCCGCGTGTTCGGGGACGAGGGCGGTGAGGCCGAGCAGGGCCAGGGCGGTGGCGGCGAAGGGCAGGGTGAGCGGGTCGGGCAGGCGCCGTACGCGGAAGTCCACGACCGTCAGCAGCACGCCGGCCGGGGCGAGCAGCAGCCAGACGGCGAGCTCGGGGCGGGTGCCGGTCGCGGCGGCGAGGGCGGCGCAGACGGCGGCGGTGGCGATCGCCAGGGGGGCCGTGCGCGGGCCGTGCCCGGGTTTTGCGCAGGACCGGCAGGAGGCCGGGCCCAGCCAGCCGGCGACCGCGTGCCCGCCGGGGCACTCCTCGCGCCACGGCTCACCCGACGGCACCGAGAACCGGTAGGCCGCGCGCGGCAGCGACGCTCCCGCCGCCGCGCCCCACAGCGCGGCGGCCAGGACCAGCAGCCCGGTGCTCATCCCACCGCCGCGATCGCGTCACGCCACGTCGGCAGCAGCTCGTCGAGCAGCGCCTCCGTGCGCGGCGGCAGCCCGCGGGCCCCGCTGCGGCCGATGAGGTCGCCGGCGAGGGCCGTCAGCCGGTCCCGGTCGCCGGTGGCGTGGGTCGCGCGCAGCAGTTCCTGCCACAGGCGCTCGTCCTCCGGGGCGGTCCGCAGCGCGGCGCCGAGGGCCTCGATGGCCTTCTCCGCGCGCCCCTTCTCCATGTGGAACGCGCACAGCGCGAGCCCGGTGTCCGCGACCAGCAACGGCAGTTGGGCGTCGACGATCTCGTGGGTGAGCCACCGGTAGCGGCCCTCGGGCCGGTCGGCGAGCAGCGGACCGCGCACCAGCACCAGCGCGTCGGTGAGCAGCCGCCCGCGCACGGCCCGGCTGCCGGCGCCCCGGCCCTGCGTGGCCTCGTGGTACAGCGACCGCAGCACGTCCAGGTCGGAGACGACCGACTTGGCGAGCGTGAGCCGGCCGCTGCCGTCGGTGGTCAGGCGGGGGGTGCCGTCGGGGTCGGTGCCGAGCCAGTCGCGCAGCCGGTCCAGCAGCGCGCCGCGCACGTCGTCGGTGACTCCGCGCGGCCACAGCGCCGAGGACAGCACCCGCGGGTGCACGCCCTCGCGGTGCAGGAGCAGCAGCGCCAGCGCCTCGTGCAGCAGGGCGCTGCGCTCCCCGTCCGGGGTGTCCAGGCCGATGATCTCGTAGGGACCGACGAGCCGGGCGTAGACGGCCGGGCGGCCCTGCTCGCTGATGTCGACGAGGAACGGCGGCGTGGTCGCGGGCCCGTCGCTCGCGCGCTCGGGGTCGGCCTCGACGAACAGCTCGACGACGGCGTGCTGCTGCTCGGCGGGCAGCACCTGGGCGTCCAGTTCCAGGCCGAGCAGCGGCGCGAGCAGCTTGCCCTCGCCGGTGATCTCCATCTCCCAGGCGGCGCCCGGCAGCTCGCCGGTCTCGGTGCCGACGAGGTAGCCGATGCCCAGCCGGCTCGCCTCGGCGGCGAGTTCGGCGAGCTTGACGGCGTCCTCGGCGGACGGCTGGGCGGCGAGCAGGACGAGGTGCGGGGCCCAACGGGTGTGCCGGGCGGGCCCGGTGCGCCCGGTGAGCACCGAGTCGTGCCCGGCGGCGCCCAGCGCCCCGCGCCGCTGCCGCGTCTCGGCCTCCATGGTCTCCACGAGCGCCTCGACGTCCTCCAGGTGCCTGATCCGGTTCGGGGCCAGCGGCGTGAGGTCCTCGCCGAAGCCGACGAGCGTGATGGTCATGCGGTCGGACCAGCCGTTGGTGGCCAGTTCGGCGGCGACCGAGGCGAAGACGGCGGCCCGGTCGGCCTCCCGGCCGGAGAGGGACACGATGCCGGGCACCGCCTCCAGGTTCAGCAGCAGCCGCGAGTCGTCCATGGTGCCGAGGCTGACGAGCCCCGGGTAGGGCGCGGCCGTGTCGACGTCGCCGTAGCCCTCGGCGTCCGTGCGGGCCAGCATCCAGAACGTCTGGTCCTGCCCCTGCTGCCAGGGCGCGGGCGGCTTGCCCGACGGCTGGGCGAGCTGCAGGTGCAGGTCGCCGTTGCTGAGCCAGGCCGCGTACACGACCGGCAGCGGCCGCGACTCCTCGGCCAGGGAGGCGGCGAGGCCGCGCAGCGACCGGTCGAGCAGCCGTACGCCCTCGGGGTCGGCGCCGACGAGCAGCGCGTCCTGGACGTCCTGGGCGTCCCCGCTCGGCGTGGGCGGCTCCATGCCGCGCCGCCCGCCGACGGAGCCGAACGCCGACTGCCACAGCGCCTGCCGGCGCCGCCGTCCGAGGGCGCCGAGGAGACCGGCGGCGAGCAGGGGGGCGGCCAGGAGGGCCTCGGGGAGACCGAAGGAGCTGTCGGACTCGGTGGACGCCGTGGCCTGCTGCCGGTCGCCGTCGGGGGCGGGCCGCTGCTCGGGCACGGAGACCTGGGCGGCGCCGCCGCCGGGATGCTCGTGCCCGCCGCCCTGGGCGCCGGATGCCCCGCCGTCCCGGGCGCCGGATCCGCCGCCGCCCTGGGCGTGGTCGCCGGTCCGGGCGTAGTCGGCGATCTGCTGCTGCACGTCGGGCGAGACGTTCGGCGCCTCGTCGGGCATCTCGACGAGTTCGCCGCCGCGGGCGTCGCCCGGCATCTCCATGATCCAGCCGGGCCGGATGAGACTGGCCTCGGAGAGTCTGGAGCCGTCCGGCTGCACGCGGTCCTTGTTGAGCTCGAAGATCTCCTTGTAGCGGCGCCCGTCGCCGAGGTGGCGTTCGGCTATCTCCCACAGCGAGTCGTGGTGGCGTCCCTCCGGCGGCTGGATGCGGTAGTACTTCGTGTCGTCCTGCCGGGTGGTGCTGCCGCCGGCCTCGGCGTGGGCGGCGGCGTGCGAGGCCTGCTCGGCGAGGGCGGCCGCGGCGCCGGAGGCCTGTTCCTGCTGCTGGGCGAAGAGGCCCGGCGTGGCCTGGGCGGCGGCCACGGTGGGCTGCTGCGGGGCGTCGTACCCCTGCCCGAGCTGCGACAGCCCCGGCGTGAGGCTGGCGGCGGTGGCGCCGACGAGCAGCAGCGCGGCGACGAGCTGGCGCGCGAGCAGCTGGCTGGGTCCGGCGCCCGGCACCCGTCCCGGGACGCCGACGCCGGACAGCGCGGCCTTCATCTCCACGAGCACGCAGGCGGTGAACTGCGCCCACGCCAGCCACACGATGACGGTGAGGATGTTGAGGAACGTGTGGACGGTGATCTCTTGCTGAAGCCAGTCGAGGCTCGGCACGCCGTTCGGCAGCGGCCATCCGATCTGCGTGGCGAGCGCGAGGGGCACGCCGACGAGGAGCACGGCCAGTGCGACGAACGCGAGGAAGGCCTTGACGAAGTCCCCGACCGTCCGCCGCCGGATGCGCACCGGCTGCGGCGTCCTGTTCCTCGGGGCCGTCGTTCCCGTCGGGTCTCCCGTCGGGCTTGACGAGCTTGAGGTGCGGCGTCGCGGCATGGCGGGTGTCCTGGGGTCGTGAGGGGACGTACGTGGACTGCGTGAGGCCGAGCTGTGGGGTGTGGGTGTGCTGAGCCTACAGAGATCTTATGGACTTGCCGTTGGGGAGCACATCAGGGCCGGGATACGGTGCTGGGACGATCAGAGTGCTGGACGTGGGGGGACCGTATGGGACAGGGCAAGAGTGATCTCGCGCTCCCGCTGACCGAGTTGGAGGGATTCGGTCGGCGACTGCGTTCCCTCAGGACCCGGTTGAACCACACCAAGAAGCTTTTCGAGTCCTACCAGGACGACATCGGCGACGGCAGCGTCAATGACGCGCTCGGGGATTTCGAATCCAACTGGGAGGACGGGCGCGAGGACATCACGCAGCAGCTGGACGCGCTGGCGAGTATGTCCGACGCCGTCGTGCGCGAGTTCAAGAAGCTCGACGACGAACTCACCAAGAAGGTCGACGACGCCATGAGGACCGAGGACAAGCGGAAGAAGAAGTAGCCGCTGTCCGCCCCCGGCCGGGGCATACGGAAAAGGCCCCGGTCGCGGACGACCGGGGCCTTCTTCGTGCGTCGCGCCGCCTGCGTCAGGAAGCGACCGCGGCGTTGAGGTGCAGGTCCGCCGCGATGCCCTGCGGGGAGACGGTGAGGCCCACGCCGCCACCGACGCCGGCGGTGAGGCCGGCGGCCGTGGTCTCGACGTAGAGACCGGCAGCGGCGCCGGCGCCCGCGGCGACACCCGCCTGGCCGCCGGCGATGCCGTCCAGCTCGGCGTCGGACATCGGGGCGGTCTCGATCTGCGGGGTGAAGGCCATGGAAGGCGGTTCCCTTCGTTTCAAAAATTCGAGGTGCTCAAGCGCCACCGATCAAAGCACGCGGGAAGAACGGACGGCCAGCCTGCGGTAATTCGGGTGGGGTGGAACGACGGGTCCGTATTCATGTGTGTGGTCGTTCGGTCACCGGCCGGCCCGTTCTCTTCACATCATCCGCCGCGTCGCCGTACACGCGGGTGACGTACGGCGGGGGAAATGCGCCGGGACCGGTTCGCGCCGGGTGATTCCGCGACCTCGCGGTGAACGGTGTGCAGATCCCTGGAAGGTTCCGGCCCGGGTCGTCAGCCGACCTGGTTCTCCGCCACCGCCTGGCCGTGGACGGTCACGTCGCCGCCGTAGAACATCCCCGTGAAGACCGGGGAGTACGTGAGCTGCACCTCGACCTCGACCGCGTCGGCGTCCGCCGCGACGCAGTGGGTCGCGGCGATGTCCGCGCCCGTCATGTCCATCTCGCGGGCGAAGGCCTTCACACGGGCGTCGCAGTTCTCGAAGTTGATGGGGGCCGGGCCGCCCTCGTTCTCGTAGAGGGCCTCGCGGTCGATGTCCTGCGCGGCGTAGCGGGCGGCCTGTTCGGCGATGTCGGCGGCGCGTTCACGCTTGGAGATGGACAGGCCGCCGTCGATGACGAACGCGGAGAGGGAGAGGAAGACCAGCGCGAAGACGATGACCGCGCCGGCGCCCGAGCCGCGGTCGTCCAGGTGCGTCCGGCGCGCGGCCCACCAGGTGCGCCCGGCCCGCAGAACCTCTCTCACGCCGACCTCCGGAAGGGATCCAGCGGGGAGCTGAAGCTGGCCGTCAGCCGTGTCGGGACGTCCAGGCCGAGCATGGCCAGGCCCCGCACCTGGCAGCTCACCTCGACGGTGAAGATGGTGTCCGGCTCGAAGCCCTGGCTGGTCTGGACGACCGAGACCGGGCCGGAGCAGACGTCCGCCAGGTTGGCCTCGGCGGCCTTCCTCGCCTCGGCCATGGCCAGGGCGTGGTTCTTCTGGATGGAGCCCGCGCGGGCCGCGTCCCGGGCGGCGCCGTCGAGGGCTCCGCGGCCGTCCACGAGCTGGCCGAAGGCCACCAGGACGAGGATGAACAGGATCATCACCGGTGCGAGGATCACGACCTCGACGGTGGACAGACCGCTGTCGTCGCCCCTCCGGCGGCCGCGACGGACCCCACGGCCACCGCGGCCACCGTGGCTTCCCGGAAGGGAAGAAGAGCCGGGCATCAGTTCCCCTCCTCCTGGACGAACCGCTCCACCGGCCCCACCGACTGCGCGTGCACCGTCAGGTCCAGCCCGGGGAAGACCGTGGGGACGCGTGCCTCGATCTCCACGCCCACCGTGTTCTGCTCCGGCTGCAGCATCGTCACGTCCGGCGAGAGGACCAGCTGCGGGCCCAGCTGGCGGATGTAGCTGTCGACCACGTCCCGCGCCTCGCCCCGCCAGCCCCCCGGCTGTTCGTCGGCCGTGGCGCGCGCCTTGCGCGCGCCCGCCTGGGCCGCCGCCTGGGCCACGTGGTCCGCGAAGAAGTACAGGGCGAACTGCACGGTCGCGAAGATCATGAAGAACAGGACCGGGGTGAGCAGCACGAACTCGATCGCGGTCATGCCCGAGTCGCCGCCGGCGGCCGCCCGTCTCCGTGCGGCCTCCACCCTGCGGCGTATCCGTCTGCCCAGCGCTGCCGGCATCCCAGTGAACCCCGTTGTCCCTGAGCAGGTCAGCAGGTCTTGCCCGCGTCCGCGCCCTTGATGCAGTCGCCGACCTTGTTGGCGCCCTCGCTCAGCGCGGCGTTGATGATGGCGGCCACGACGCCGACGATCGCCACGACGACCGCGGAGATGATGACCCACTCGACCGCGGAGGCACCGCGGTCCAGCTCGCCGGAGCGGGCCCGCTCGGTGCGGGCCTGGAGGAAGGTGACGAGGAAGTCCACGGCGGGGATGCCGGTGTGGAAGGTGCGTCCGTTCATGACGTCTTGTCCTTTCGAGATCGGTTCGGGGAGGTTCTTCGGTCGGGAAGGCCGGCTCACTGCACCTGGAACACCCGCATCGCCGCCGGAAAGATCAGAAACACCAGGAACCCGGCGCACAGCAGCAGCTGCGCCACCAGCATCGACTGCGACTTCTCGCCCGCGCTGCCCTCGATCTCGGCGAGTTCGCGGTGCCGCATGGTCTCGGCCCGGGAGGCGAGGGACTCGCGCACCTTCGCGCCGTCGTCCGCCACCAGCGCCAGGGAGGCGGAGAGGTCCTTGAGCTCCTCCACGCCGATCTCCTCGCCGAGCTGGCCGAGCGCCTGCCACTGGCTGACGCCGGTGATGCGGGCGTCGGACAGGGCGTTCCTGATGCGCTGGTTGGCCCAGCCGTCGGAGACCTCGGCCGCCGCCATCAGGGCCTCGGGCAGGCCGCGCCCGCCGGCCAGGCTCATCGACACCAGGTCGAGGTAGGCGCCGATCACCCGCCGCAGGTCGCGCCGTTTCTCGGCGGCGTCGCGCCGTACCTCCAGGTCGGGCAGGAAGAAGAAGACCACCGCGCACAGCAGGGCCAGCCACACCGGGATGATCGGGCTGCTGCCGAACCCGAGGGTCCAGACGACGGCGAAGAGGAACGGGCCGAAGAACAGGCCCGCCACCGCCAGCAGCACCTTCGTCGCCAGGAACTTCTCCCAGCTGCGCTGGAGGACCGCGAGGTCGGCGCGCAGCGAGCGCTGCTCCCAGCCCTGCTGCAGGTAGAACTCGCCGACCCGCAGGCCGACTTCGGCGCGCAGCGCGCCCAGGCGGCCCGTCTCGCGCTCGACGCGCGCCGACTCGTACGCCGCGCCGCGCGCCCGCATCGCGTCGATCCGCGCGACCTGCGAGATCGCGCTGCGCTTGCCGGGCATGAGGGCGCGGACGAGGGCGTAGAGGCCGAGGCCGATGACGGCGCCGACGACGAGCGGCATGGTGAGGTTCACCGGCGTGCCCCCTCTTCCTGCGGCAGCGTCTGCTGCGACTGCTGCGACGGCGTCCTGGGACGGACGAACTGGACGCCCGCCTGGTCGCGGACCAGGAAGCGCTCGGGCGTCTCGATGGTGGACAGCTTGCGCAGCCACCAGAAGCCGAGCGCGAACAGGCCGCAGACGCAGGCGAGGACCAGCTGGCCGACCGCCGTGCCGTACGGCTCCACGAAGTCGCGGTTGAAGATGGACAGGCCGAGGACGAAGGCGATGGAGACGGCGACGACGATCTGCACCGAGCGGCGGGTCGAGGCGCGCTGGGCCATGACGCGCTGGCGCATGTCGACCTCCTCGCGGGCCGACTTGGCCAGCGCGCCCAGCACCTGGCGCAGACCGGGGCCGCGCAGCCGGGCGTTGAGGATCAGGGCCGCGACGATGATGTCGGCGGAGGCGTCGTCGATCTCGTCGGCGAGCTGCTGGAGCGCCTCGGGCAGCGGGGTGCGGGCGCGCAGCCGGTCGACGAGGGCGTCGAGGTGGGGCCGCAGGACGGGGGCCGCGGCGCGGGCGGAGGCCGGGATGGCCTGCTCCAGGCCGACGGCGCCGGCGATGGTGTCGCGCAGGGACTCCGTCCAGGAGGCCAGGGCCTCCACGCGGCGCATGGCGGCCCGCTCCTCGCCGGCGCCGCCGAAGAGGCGGTCCCAGAAGAAGACGAGGACACCGGCCGCGATGCCGGCGACCGCCCAGCGGGTCAGCAGCAGCACGACCAGGCCGACGATCGCGGCGAGGGAGCCGCGCTGCCCGGCGAAGCGGAGCAGTTCGCTCGCCCGCTGGGCGGCCTTCTGCTTCTCGTGGTCGGGTTTGGCGGGCAGCCCGCGTACGGCGACGAGCAGCAGGGCGAGTCCGCCGCCGACGGCGACACCGCTGACGGTCGAGTACAGGATCTGGGTGGAGAACAGGCCGCCCATGGAGCCGAGCGAGCCGAGTGCGGCGAGCGTCGTGGTGTTCACCCCCGGCTCACCCCCAGGTCCCGGTCGGCCGGTAGCCGTGTGCCATCAGTTCCTCCAGGCAGGCAAGGGGGGCGTGCGGCACGACCCGGCCGTCGGGAGCCTGCGCGAACACCTCGCTGGACAGGACGCGCCCGTCGACGCCGTTGACCTCGCGGACGGAGGTGACCATGCGCTGCAGGCGGCCGCCGTTGACGAAGTCGTTGCGCCGCTGGATGAAGACGACGAAGTTCACGGCGCCGGCGATCAGCATCTGGCTGGCCTCGATGGGCAGCCGCTCGGAGGCCTGCAACGCGTACGTGGAGATACGGTTGAACACCTCGCTGGAGCTGTTGGCGTGGATCGTGGACAACGAGCCGTCGTTGCCCTGGGACATCGCGTTGAGCATGGTGACGATCTCGTCGCCGAGGACCTCACCGACGATGACGCGCGAGGGGTTCATACGCAGTGACCGGCGCACCAGCTCCGCCATCGAGATGGCGCCCTGCCCCTCGGAGTTGGGCAGGCGCTCCTCGAAGGCGACGACGTTGGGGTGCAGGTCGGGGAAGGTGTCGAGGCCGAGCTCCAGGGCCCGCTCGACGGTGATGAGGCGCTCGTGCGGCGGGATTTCGTTGGCGAGGGCGCGCAGCAGGGTGGTCTTGCCGGCGTTGGTGGCGCCGGCGATCATGATGTTCTTGCGGGCGCGGACCGCGCAGGCCAGGAAGTGGGCGACCTCGGGGGTCAGTGTGCCGTTGCCGACGAGGTCGGAGATGAACACCTTGCCCATGCGCGCGCGGCGGATGGACAGCGCCGGGCGCCGGGCCACGTCCATGACGGCCGACAGGCGCGACCCGTCGGGCAGCCGCAGGTCCAGCTGCGGGTTGGCCGAGTCGAACGGCCGGGACGACAGGCCCGAGTAGGCGCCGAGCACCTGGATGAGCTCGATGAGCTCCTCGTCGGTCTCGGCGACCGGGTCGCCCTTCACCTCGCGCCCGTCGGCGTATCCGACGAAGACCTGGTCGCAGCCGTTGATGTCGATGTTCTCGACCTCGGGGTCGTCCAGCAGCGGCTGGAGCCGGCCGACGCCGAACAGGGCCGCGTGCACGGCGGCCGCGTACTGCTCCTCGGTCTCGGCGTCCAGCGGCGTACGGCCCGCGTTGATCTCGGCGCGGGCGTACTCCTCCAGGATCTGGGCGATGACGGCGCGGGCGTACTGCCGTTCGTCCTCCGTGGACATCGGAGTGACGTTGTTGAGCTGGTCCTGCCGGCGTTGTTCGGCGATGCGGTCGCCGGCGTCCTGACGGAACCGCTTGACCAACTGGTGGTCGACAGCGGTCATGTGCCGGCCCCCGCGTGGCCCTGCGTCCGGCCGTGGTGCTGGGCGTGCTGAGCCTGCTGGGTGTGCTGAGTCTGCTGGGTGTGCTGAGCCTGCTGGGCGTGGTGGGCCTGGTTCGCCTGGGCGGAGGCGGCCCAGGCGGCGCCGTACTGCTGGTGGATGTCGGCGGCGACCTTGCGGGCCGAGCGGATCAGCAGCGACTTGTCGAGACGGCCGCGCCTGCGGCCGGCCAGCTGCTCGGCGCCGGCCGGGTCGTCGGCGATGGTGCCGAGCACGCGGGCGCCGGTCTGGGCGTGCACCAGCATGTCGTTGACCTGCGAGGCGAGCTTGCCCGCCGTGCCGGTGTCGGCGATCAGGACGACGCCGATGACCGGGTTGGCGAGGCTCGCGGCGCCGCGCGGACCGCCGTGCAGCTTGCCCGCCAGCGCGGCGGCCCGGTCGCGCACCCGCGCCAGGGACTCCGGTTCGGTGCGGGAGAGCAGCAGCACGAGCGAGGCGTGCGGGAACAGCTCGACGGCCGGGGTGTCGCCGCTGATGCGTCCGCAGTCGGCGATGACGTCGGCGGCGGCGTGCGGGGAGTCGGACAGGGACGCGAAGGCGTGCCCGAGGGTGGGCCACAACCCGGCGAGCCCGGCGGCCTGTTCGGCGATGCCGAGCCCGACGAGCACCTCCAGCCCGCCGCTGAGCGGCTGGACGTGGTCCCACAGCTGGTCCGGCACGAGGCCGCGGCGCGCGGTCGCGGCGATGGAGAGCATGCCGGTGTTGGGGTTGAGCGGTCCGCCGTGCGCGGCCGCACTGCGGTAGACGAGGTCACCGCCCGCCGGGTCCGTCTCGGCGAGCAGGACGCGCCGCGGCCAGACCGCCGCGAGGGCGACGGCCGCGGTGGTGACGCCGGGGGAACCCTTGTCGGCGGCGAGAGCGATGAGCGCCATGGGGTGGGTGCCGCCTTCTAGTTGCCGGGGACGTGCACGATGGCGACCTCGCCCGCGGCCGCCGCGGTGGCGAGCGCGGCCGCGTCGGCCTGGTCGACGAGGAGGGTGAGCGAGAGGTTGCCCGTGCTCACGGTGGCGTCGTCGTCCTCGGCGACGGTGTTGACGCGCGCGTCGTCGACGAGGGCGCCGCCGGAGGAAGAGGTGCCGCCCGTACCGGAGTTGCCCTCGGAGTTGTTCGAGCCGGAGCCCCCCGTCGCGCCGACGCGGTAGGCGGAGACGATGTCGCCGGCCTTGATGTCGGCCGGGTAGTGGCCTTCCTTCAGCGCGAGACCGACGGAGGCCTTGCCGGCGGGGAGGGTGGCCGCCTTGGCGAACATCTGGCCCATCACGACCGTGTCCGGGTAGATCGTGGACTTGGCCTTGAGCGTCTTGAGGGTGCCCAGCTGCTCCCACTTGACGTAGTTGATGCTCTCGTCGGCGGCGACCATGACGGAGGTCACGTTGTCGCCGACGGACTCACCGGCCTGGATCTCCTTCGTCACCTTGACGACCTCGATCCGGTCGCCGGCCTGCAGCACGAGCATCGTCGCGCCGAGCGCGCCCACGAGGATCAGCAGGACGGCCAGGGCGGCCAGAGCGGGTTTGCGCTCGCGAGGCGGTGTGGGAAGGCGGTCGCCGACCGAGGGCTGAGCCGGAACGGCGGAACGGCCTGCGCCCGCCCCCGTACGCTCTTGGATCTTCACGCAACCGCTCCCCGTACACCCAAGAAGTTCTCTACAAAATGGGACACTTCGCACTTCTCGGCCCGCTGACGTAGCGCCTGAGCTGGCCGAATAGCCAGCGCCGAAGTGAGTGTCAAGCCAGGGCACCGTATCAGCCGCACATAAGCCCCTCAAGGCGCGTCCGGCCCCACCAGCCCCAGGTTGCGGCCCGTTGTCCCTCTGCAACGCCCACGGCCCCACGACCCGCCCGGCCCCGGCCGGACGGCACTCCGGCGTCTGTGCGCCAGCGAATCCGCCACCTTCCCAACAAGCTGCGACAGACGGCCTGTTGGTTACGCGGCGGCCATGATGCCTGCACGATTCACTCACGAATCCGGGACCTCGTCGTGATGGTTCCCCCTCGCCCACCGTCGATCTGTAGCACTCGCGAAGCCCTTAGTAGAGTGCCGCGCGGACAGCGATCGGACAGCGGGGGAGCTCACCGGTGAGAGCAGTCACGACGAACAGCGCGCACGCTGGGCGTATTCGAGTGGAAGGCAGCGGGCGCGGCGGAGTCCTGCGGCTGCTCCTGGCCCTTTGCACGCTGACGGCCGTCTTCGCAACCGCCACACCGGCCCGGGCCGACTCCCCGGTCGCCCCCACCCAGGCGGCGTATCTCGCCGACCGCCTCCGGGAGAACCCCGTCCACGTCACGGACCAACTCCCCCGGGAGGTGCCCCGGTCGACGGCGCCCGAGTTCGCCAGGCTCGCGAAGAAGACCGGCGTCCCCACCTACGTCCTGGTCCTGCCGACGCAGAGCAGCACGGACGCCGAGCAGTTGCTCGGCGCGGTCCACGACCGGCTCCGGCGCGACGGGCTGTACGTCCTGTACGAGGGGACGGACCTCGCGGAGGCCACGGCCTACGGCGTCCGCGCACCCGCCGACGCCGCCGCCACCGTCGCGCTGTACGAGCTCCCCTACGACGCCGGCCCGTTGCGCAGCTTCGAGCGTTTCGTCGAGGTCGTCGCACAGGGCGAGGAGAAGGCCGCCGCACGCGCCGAGGCCGCTCGCGAGACATACGCGGACGCCGAGCCCGCCGAGCTGTACATCGGCCCGTCCGACCGCTCCGACCAGTCCTTCCTCACGGGGATCCTGCTGACCGGCGTACCGCTGATGATCCTGCTCGGCGCCGGGCTCGTGCGGCGCCGGCGCCGGCGTGCCGGGGCGGAGCGCCGCCTCCCCCGGTGGGTCGTGCCCGGCGCGGCCACCCTCGCCGCCGCGGTGATCGCCCTCACTGCTCCGGCCGTCTTCGACCAGACCAGGTCGAGCGCGGCCGAGCCGCCGACGCCCGCCGACCTGTCCGCCCGCGTGGAACGCGTCGCGGCGGGTCTGCGGCAGAACCCCGTGTACGCCGACCCGGAGAGCCCCCGCGTGCTCGACGACCGCGGGCTGGATCGGCTGCACGACCGCATCCGGGACTTCCGGCGCTCCGCGGGCGGCGGCCCGGTGTACGTCGCGCTCGTGCCGCAGACGCCCGAGAGCGAGGCCGCGGGCGACTCGTGGCTCTTCGCCGCCGCCGTGCACGACCGGACGGGCCGGGACGGGGTGTACGTCGTCGCCGACCCGGACGACGGCTCGATCGACCTCTACAACTACGGCCTGCGCATCGACTCCAGCCGTATCTCCTTCGACCTGCCGGACTCCGTCACCCTCGGCGACAGCAGAGCCGACGAAGCGGACGACCACCTCCTCGGCGAGCGCCTCGACAGGCTCATGACCTTCCTCGACGAGGCCCCCCGCACGGACCGCCCGCAGCTCGAGACGGATCCGGCCCCCGCCCCGAGCGCCGCCGGCGAGAACACCCTGCCGCCCCTGTTCGCCACCGACTTCTGGCCCGGCCTGTTCGTCGGCGCCTGCCTCGCTCTGCTGCTGTTCTGTGTGGCGACCGGACTGATGTGGGCGTTCGACGGTCTGCGCCGGTGGCGCTCCCCCGTCCCCGAGCCGACCCACCACCTGCCCCTCACGGCACCGACCGAGCCGTCGGAGTCCTACCTCCGGCGCACCGCCCGCGCCGAACTGACGGCACTCGTCCAGGAGTTCACCGACCGGGACGAAGCCGGTCAGGCCTGGGACCTCCTCGACGCGGCACTGCTCCTCGTCGACGGCGACCCCGGCCGCCTCGGAGAGCCGGCCGTCGACCCCGCGACCCTGGTCACCGTCATCGTGCTCGCCCGAGCGGGCCGCGCCGCGCTGTCGGGCGACCCGACGGACCTGTGCTGCGGTGTGAACCCCCTCCACGGACCCGGCGTGAGCCGCCACCACGTCCGTGTCTCCCCGCAGGGCCCCGCCCGCCGCCTGCTCCCCGTCTGTGATTTCTGCCGCGACGCTGCCATCGCAGACCCGACCGGCGTCCCGGGCCGTCTGCTGAGGCTGCCCGGCCCGTCCTCGGGCCAGGACCGCCTGCCGTACTACGACGTGACCGACGGCCCGCTGACCGCTCTGCCCCACGGCCTGGCCCGGCTCGTCGCCAAGGTGAGGGAGACCGCCGGTGTCCACTGACGTCAGGCGCCTTGCCGCCGCCGTTCTCACGGCACTGCTGCCGGCGGCGCTCTCCCTGGTCGCGTTCACCACGGCCACCGCCCGGGCCGCCGACGGCGACGCCGACAGCGGTGGCGGCCCGAGCGCGGGACAGCGCATCGCGCAGGCGCTGCGCACCTCCCCGGTCTATGTGGACGACGCCTACGCCGAAGCCGTACCGCCCTCCCGGCAGCGGCAGTTGGCTGAGCAGGTGCGCCGCACCGGACTGCCCATCAAGGTCGTTCTCACGCCGCTCACCAAGGGCGACGCGTTCGACGGCGACTCCGATGTGCTGGCGGGAGTCGTCCGTGACCGGTTCCCGGACCGGCGCGAACTCATCGTCATCACGACGGACAGCGACTTCCCCGATTCCCTGGAGGGCTACGAGTGGCCCGCGGACACTCACCAGGCGCATGACGCCGTGGCCGCCACCGGCCTCCTGGCGGAGACCCGGAACGCGGGCCTGGCGGACCTGACCGCACGAGCCGTGGACCTGGTGGCGGAGGGCAAGGGCCGCCAGCGGTACGAGGAGGCGCTGGAGAAGCTGGACGGCTCGGCGCCCCCCGGTGCGCGGGCCTCGGAGCCACCGGCGTCCGGACCGTCCTCCAACGGCGCCGGGCGCTGGTGGCTCTGGCCGCTCGTCGCCGTCCCGGTGCTGGCCCTCACCGCCTTCGCCGCCCGCGCGCTGGCCCGTGCCCGCAGGACCTCCCCGGCCGTCCCCCAGCTGGTGTTCGCGACGGCCCGGGCCGCCGACGAGTCGCGGCTGCGGAGCCGGGCGGAGGCGGAGGTGCTGGCACTCGGCGAGGCGACCCGGGCCGCCGACGCCTCCACCACCCCCGGCCTGCAGAACGCCCTCGACGCGTACGCCGCCGCGGGGAAGGTCCTCGACGAGGCGCGCGGCCTGCCGGACCTGGCGGGCGTCCTGGCCCTGACCCACGAGGGCCACGCAGCCCTCACCGGCTCCCCCGGCCTCCCCCTCTGCTTCTTCGACCCGCGGCACGGCCGCGCCGCCCTCCGCACCCACTGGCGCCGGCTGGGCCGCCGCGACGGGCTCGACGTGGCGGTGTGCCAGGAGTGCGCGGACACCCTGCGGGACCGCCGCGCCCCGAGCGTCCTCACCGACAGGGACGCGTCGGGCCGCACGGTCCCCTACTTCGAGGTCCCGCCCGGACGGAGTCCGTGGGCGGTGAGCGGGTACGGGTCGCTGCTGCCGGTGACGGCGGGGTTGCGCCGGTGCGCGACCGGAAGTCTCGCGGGGGAGCGACGGCGCACGGTCCTGCGGCGACGTACGAACCGATGAGCGCGAAACGCGCGCGGCGAGCCGAGGCAGCTTGCTTCGCATCAGGCATCACCGCGGCTGCCGTCGCCGTTGCAATTGGCACGAGGCTGCATGTGTTGGTCATGGCGACGGTGGCCTGTTCGGCGTGGCAGCGATCCCGCTCCGCGCGTGCTGATGACCTTGGCGGAGCAGCGCCCCGGCAGGACCGACGAGGCGAAGACTTTCGCCCGCACCACGACGGCCCCGCTCACGCTCTGTCTGTACCTGTCTCAACCGGGCCGGCTGCTGCCTGCTTGGGCAGTGGCCGTGAGCGGCGTGCCGGTGCCCTTCGTCCTGTTCGCAATGTCAGGGTGTTCCGCGCGGCTGAGGGGATCGGTCCGGTACCACCGGATCGAACTAGCGATAGCGTCCCTCTCCTGAGCCGATCCTCCCGGGGGAAGCCCCATACCTACCGGCTTGCCCCGTTCACTAGGAAGTTCGCACTGGTGAAACCGAAATCCACACCGGTACCGTCAGTGCCCGTACTGCACTTCTGTCTTTCACGGGGAGCCACTGTGAAGCGCCGCACATTGCCCGTCGCCGCCGCACTGACAGCGACGGCGGTACTGCTGTTGACGGCCTGCGGGAGCGGGGACGACAACTCGAAGAGCAGCGACGAGATCGCGGGCGCCGATGCAGGCGGCGCGACCACGTCGGCTTCACCGAGTGCCACCACGTCCGGTCCCGCCGACAGGCCTGACATCAGGTTTCCCAAGGGTGTGGAAAACCGGTTCGAGGGCTGGAAATCAGGTGACCAGGCCGAGGACGCAGTGCTGTCCGACGTGGCGCAGACGGTGAACGCGGTGGACGATGCGATTCTCCGCGGTGACACGAACTCGGCGACACTCGCCTACTACCGGCAGGGCAAAGCGCTCGTGAGCGCTCAGAAGTGGGTCCAGGCCTGGCTGGACGAGGACCTCACCTGGACGGGTGTCACGCGCTACTTCAAACCGAACGTCAAGGTCGCGGACAGCGACACGGCCGCCGTCGTCTACTGCGCCGACGAGAGCAAGGCCTACAACAAAAACCGCAAGACCGGGAAGGTGGACAAGACACCCCCCGACGAGAGCCCGTACGTCACGTACAGCGCTCAGCTCAAGAAGAACAGCGACGGGGTCTGGCAGACCACGGAGGTGCTGTCCAAGCGAGGGGACCAGACATGCGCGTCCTGACTCGCGGCATCGCCATGGCCGGCGTTCTCCTCGTGACTTCCGCGTTGACCGCAGGATCCGCACAGGCAAAAGGCCCCGGCGCGTCCGAGGCCGAAGTGGGTGTCAGCGGCAAGAGATCCGGAACCGAGCTCGTCTCCATGATCAGGTACACGAGCAGCACCCCGGGCGCCGGTAAGGGCGGGGGCAACGTCACGCCCACGCGCAACTGGACTCCGCCCGCGTGTTGGTACGAGCCCCGCTCGGCGGAGGAGTTCTCCAAGTACGTCGAGGACATGTACGACGAGACGGTCAACACACCAGGCCAGCACAGCTATGCCAAGGCTTCTGTCGGAATGTTCCGCGACGAGTACAAGGACGGCAAGTACGAGAACTACAACCTCGACAAGAAGGACGAGGGCAGTTGGTGGGTGGCCGTCCGCGACGAAGACCGCTGGACTGAACCCGAGGCCCAGCTCTGCGACAGGCAGCCCTTCTGGGTCGAGAACGGTGACGCCCCGCCCGTGGACAACGCGGTCACCCCGCAAGTCCTCGCCGAACTTGCCTACAACCGCATCCAACTGCCGACCACCGAAGTCACCCTCGCACCCGAGGCGGCGACGAAGGTCAACCTTCCCACCTGGGCCTGGCTGGACAAGGCCAGGTTCAAGGAGGTCTCCGTCACCGCCGCGCTCGATGTGGGCGGCCTCAACATCCAGGCCACCACCACCGCCAAGCCGGTGGCCCTCAAACTGGACCCGGGCACCGAGGACGCCGAGACGTACCCCGCCTCCGGCGAGTGCGTCATCAACGCCGACGGCTCCATCGGCGAGCCCTACGCCAAGGGCAAGGCCGACGAGACCCCGCCCTGCGGCCTCAAGTACCTGCGCTCCTCCGGCAACGGCACGTACAAGCTCCAGGCCACCATCACCTGGGACATCGCCTGGACAGGCACCGGCGGCACGGGCGGCGACCTGCCGGACGGAACGTTCGGCAGCGAACAGGCCGTCACGGTCCAGGAGATCCAGTCCGTCAACCGGTAGCCCGACAGCAGCGCGTACACACACGGGGGGATGGTCATCCATGAGCGATTCGGACCTGACGGTCGACTACGAGTTCCTCGCGGATTGCGAGCGCAAGCTCGGGCAGCTCAAGAAGACCTTCGAGGACATCGAGAACCGTCGCGACGACATGGACAAGCACTGGGGCTCCAGTGAGATAGCCGACGTGATGCAGGACTTCGTCGACAACTGGGACGACTACCGCACCAAGCTCGTGGAGTCGCTCGAATCGGTAGGCAAACTCGTGGCCGGAACCAAGAAGGCCTTCGACGATCTGGACAAGCAGTTGGCCAAGCCGGGCGAGAAGAAGCAGAAGAAGTGACACCGACATCCAAGCGCCGTCCGGTCGACTGGCAGCCGCTCTGCGAATCCGACCCCGTTCCCGGTGACCCGGAGGAGATCCGCGCCGAGGTCAAGCACATGGTCTCGGTCGCCGAAAAACTCCGCGAACAGGCCAAGAACCTTAAGGCGATCAGCGACGAGGACACTCTCAAGGGCAAGTACGTCAAGCGCCTGCGCGAGGAATCCGGCACGCTGGAGAAGCACATGCGGGAGGTGGCCAGCCGGTACGAACGTGTGCACGGCCATCTGACCAAGTGGTCCAACGAACTGGAAGACTTCCAGAGCGACGCCGACAAACTCCTGCGCGAGACCAAGGAGAAGCAGGAGGAGGTCGAGGCCGACAAGGCCAAGAAGGCCGCTTCAGAGGACAAGGGCGTCCCCAGCCCGTCTACGAGCGGCGCCAGTCCCGCCGACGACCCCCTCCAGCCATACCGCGACCGCCTGAATACCCTGACCGGCGACCGGAGCACACGGGCCAATCACTACGCCGACAAGATCCGCGACGAGATCGAAGACGTGATCGAGGACTCGACGTGGGACGACCTCAAGGGCTGGGTCCATGACAACGCCGACCTGATCAAAGCTTTCATCGACGTCCTCGGCTGGATCGCGACGATTGCGGGCTTTGTGGCCCTCGCCATTCCCGGCTTGAACATGCTCGTACTCGGCATTGCAGGCCTCACCATCCTGCTCAGACTGGCGTTGGTGGCATCCGGTGACGCCACCTGGACGGATGTCATCTTCGACGTCGTGGGCGGGCTGCTCGTCGTGGGCGGCCTCGGGGCCGCCGCGAAGCTCGCCAGCGGCGCCAAGGCCACCGTGGGGGCCGCTCAGGCGGCCCGGACCACCGGCCTGAGCAAAGGACTCAGGGGCGTCAAGAGCATCATGGACGACACCGGCCGGTTGATGACCAAAGTGCCGCCGGGACCGGGGCAGCAGGCACTCGGAGCGGCTCGTAACGCGATGCGCAAGTCCATCTCACAGAACGTCGGCCTGGTCGCCAAAAGTCCGCTGAGGGTCAGCCCGCTGTCGACTCTAATGCACCTCGGTGACAAAGAGATGGCCGGCATGGCGAAGATGCTGCAGGCGAACAAGGCTGTCTTCCCGGAAGCCGCTGGGGCCGCCGCGGACAAGGCGTACAAGGCGTACCAAGCAGGCCTCGGCGTCGCCTGGACCGGCATGGGGATGGACGTCATGGACAAGGCGCTGGGGAAGAGCGACCTGACAAGCCTGACCAACGAGAAGTTCGGAAGCGGCGAGAAGCCGTACAACGCGGCGTACTCGGACTGGAAGGACAACACGTTGAAGCCCGCCCCTGATACCCACTGGTAGGGATGGCCATGGACCTGTATTCGGCACAACGCATCGTCGAGGCCGAAGCCGCTCGCACGGGCATCGGCACCGGCCCCAACCGGCGGCTCCGGCTGACGTTGTTCATCGGAATGCCGCTGTTCCTCCCGGTTCTGGGAATCATGATCCTGGTGCCGAAGCCCTTGATGAATGACGTGCTCTACGTCTATGAGGCCGGGATCGTCGGCTGTCTCCTGCACTACGTCTGGGTATTCGCGAAGTACCCCCGCCATGCGAGCCGTCCCCCCTACCTCACCAGGGATCTGGCCATGGGCGGCGGATTTTTCCTGCCTTCTCTGTTCTTTGGTTTCTGGCCGGGCATGATCGCTGCCCCGGCGTGGGCTCTCTTCGTAGGCATCGCCTACGCCGTGGAATTGACGCGGGGGCGCGATGACCACCGTTGAGCACCGCCAGGCTCCGAGCGGCTTCAACCTGGTGCCGCCGCCCGGCTGGGACGTGATTCCGCTGCACTCGGGTACCCGGGAAGCGATGGACCGCATCGTCCGCAAGGCCGTGGCGCAACTGCCCGTCGGCTTTCCCAAGGACGACATTCCGAAGGCCCGGCTGAAGCTCACCCAGGAGCTGAAGAAGGTCGTCCGCCGGGCCAGCGCCAAGGGGGGGATGACCCTCTACCTCCCCACCGAACGTCTCCACGGCATCACACTGCCCGTCTCGATCGTGGCCTCCGAGCCGATCGAGATCCCGCGGGTCAGACCCGAAAGTGGTCCGGAAGCGGTCCTGGCCGCGTTGGCCAGTGAGACACCGGGAGCCGAGATCCGCGAACTCGACGACACCGCGGCCCTGCGATCGGAGCGAGAGGTACCCGCCGACCCGGAACAGGGCGTCGAGGTCGCTCACCGGCGGGTCGAGTACCTCGTGCCGATTCCGGACAGCAAGCCTGACAAGTACCTCACCTTCTCCTACAGCGCGCTGATCGCGCCCGGCTCGGATCCCGCCTTCTACGACACGCTCGTGGAACTGTTCGATGCCGTCATGAGCACGTTCCGCTGGAGCTACTCCTGAGGATCCGCCCTCACTGCCTCCGCCTCGACGAAAGAGACCCCCTATGTCAGACGGCACCCTCTGGAGCGCCGACCTCGGCGCCCCGCTCCACATCGACACAGATGCCGACCCGCGCCTGTGGGGCTATCTCCATCTCCAGATCGACAGACGAACCTTCAAGGAATGGCTGGACCAGCACCTGATCGGCCTGGCCACATTTCACGACGTCGAACTCACCCGAAAGCTCCGCCGCTTCCACAAGAACTTCTACGAGCAGACGATCGTCACCCTGCGGGACAAGCTCCAAGCCGACGAGGCATTCATCTACCACCCCGTTCCTCTCACCTACATGCCTCTGGTGGTGCACGCCACCCGCATTCACTGCGAGACCTCCGACGCGGCCTCCTGTGAAGGGCTCAGCGCGCCGACCGTGCCTCACCAGGACATCCCCGAGTGGCAGCAACGCACCGGCAGCACTCCTTTCGCCTCGCCGCATCTGGGCGAGGACGGCATCCGGGTCACCCGTTCCTATCCGGCGGACAGCACGATCATGATGACCTCGGTCACCTACCACTGGCACACCCCGCCCGGCCTCCCCGACGTGTGCCTCCGCGGACACCACGACGACCCCGAAGTGATGGCTGCGGCAATGGAGGCCCTGGACGACTTCGCGCGGACGCTCCGACTTCCCGCTACGGCCCATTGACCGGCGCCGCCCGCGCGTGTCCCGCTTGCGCGTGTCGCACCTCGGCCGGCTCACGCCCAACGAAGCGGCAGCCCCGTACTCCGCACTGATGCATTCGAAACCTCACCACTACCGTCCGTGCCCTCAATGCACTTTTTGTCTTTCACGGAGCCACTGTTGTGAAGCGCCCCACCTTGCCCGTTCTCGCCGCCCTGTCAGCGACGGCGGCGGTGCTGCTGACGGCTTGCAGCAGCGAGGACCGCAAGTCCAACGACATCGACAGCAGCGCCGTTGCCGAACACGGCGCGACGAAGGCGCGTGAGTCCGCGGGCCCGTCGACGGCACCCGCCGGGGACAAGCCGGACGGTGTGGACGTGTCCCTGCCGAAGAACATTGATCTGGTCTTCGACTGGAAGAAGCCGAAGAAACCGAACGAGGCGGCTGCGATGGAAGACGCAGCGAACTTCTTCCGAGCCCTATACCGGGGCGTGGACAAGCGCACCACCAAGGACGCGGCGGTCACGACGTACGCCACGGGCGACGGGCTGCACTACGCCGACACGCAGATCAACGCTTGGATCGACGGTGGCTGGACCGCACTCGGAACTTTGCGCCACTACGACGTGACCACACGGTCCGCCCCGAACGGCAAGTCGGTGGAGGTGGCGTTCTGCGCGGACTCGGGAAAGTTCTTCGGCCAGGAGGTCAAGTCGAAAAAAATCCTCGAGACCACGCCCAGCATCGAGGACTTCGACTACTTCAGGATCGTCATGGTCAAGTCCCCCTTGGGTGAGGACCTTTGGCAGGCGTCCAAGGTGTTCGTGGAACCCAGGGCGGCGAAGTGCCAGTAGGCGCGGCACCTCAGGAACGCGACGGCAACCACCGAGGACTCCAAAGGTCGTTGCGCGTCCGACTTCGCCCTCACCCGCATTCTCATGGAATCGGAGTTGCGACTCAGGATGATTGAGAAGGAGTTTGAACACCTGCGCCAGTGAGTTCGCGGAGAACTGGAAGGACTATCACCAACCCCTGCGATTTTTCTCAGAATTGGGCGCCAAATGACGAGGGCTGGAATCTCATTGGACTGGCACCCAGATTCTACCGAGATGCAGCTGGCACGCTATCCGGTTGCCTTCGCGACCGGCACCGCCGCGTCCGTGAAGGGTCGCCGCTTGTTTCGTGACCGGCAACGCAACGACATCGAAGCCCTGCTGCCCGGTTGGCCCGAGCGAGGCGCCTTCAAGGTTCGCCGTCTGCCCGGTCGGGTCGGAGTGCGGATCGGGAACACTTTCTCGGGCGCCCTCTCGGTGGTCTGGGGAATTCTTTCCGAACTGCTGAGCGGCGGGGTGACCGACCCCGAGCCGGGGCGGGGCAAGCTGGAGGACAGGGAAAGCGAGGTGGACGACTTTCCTGTCATGTGGGGTGCCGAACAGGACACCGCCCGTGGGCTGCCTTGGCAGCTCGATCCTTCCCGGCGACCGCATGGCTATGTCTCGGAGATCGTCCTGACCACTCGACGTCTTCTGGTACTTGGGTCCGGCACAGCCCTATGGGAGACGCCCCGGGAGAACATCGCCGCCGCTACGGCCAAACGCTTCAGCATCGGCCGCAGGGACTTCCAAATCACCTTCCGCGACGGCTCGTGGGCCAAGCTGACGACCACCGCTTCTGCCAGCACCGTCGAGTTGGTCGGGCTCTTGTCAGGAAGCCACCGCCGTCTGTCCCAAGCCGAGATCTCACCGGCCCAGCGCGAGCGACTCTCCGGCTTCGCGTCGTCACTGCCGGCAGATGTCGCACGCCCCGTCATCACGAGACTGCCGAGTGGCCTGGTGCGGGTGGAGTTCACGCTTCCAGGCCATCAAGAGAACATCGTCTCCGAGTCACGGGGTTTCGTGATGGACGAGGCGGGTCAGGACGCGGCACCCGCTCCCGGAGACATCGAACCGAGCAAGGCATGATGAGCACCGACCGCACGACACTCACCGGCATCCCGACCACTGTCGGGGACCCGGCCATTCCTCCCCTGTGGTTTGTGGCCCCGGAAGGCTTCCACGCCCTGCCCGTGGATGCCGAGCCAGGCACCCGGCTGTCTGCAGCAGACAAGTTCGCCCGTCAACTCTTCCCCGAGGGTGACGTCCACCTTTGGGAGTCGGCAGCACCCTTCTACGCCGGACTCGCCGAGGTCTTCGCCGACGCCGGGCTGGTGTATTCCGCCATGGGGGTGTTCAGTGACGACAACGACGGTGTCGTGCACTTCTCCTTCACCGTGGGGGCGAACGCGTCTCCGTACGCGGCACCAGACGAGGCTGTGAGTGCGATCGAGCATTCCCTCGGCCAGGACCCGGGAAATGACGGTCGCCGCCTCAGGCTGCCCTGCGGGCCCGCAGTCTCGAACGTCTCCGTGCGGGAAGTCACGATCGGTGCGGAACTCACCGCGACGGGCGAGGAGGAGACACTCCTCACCGGCCAGATACAGGTCTTCGTCCCCTTCCCGACCCAACGGGTTCTTAGCGATCTCCACGCTGGACACCGCAGCCATGGCGTACTGGGGAGAAATCTGCGACATGACCGCCGCGGTACTGGAGACGGTGTCCTTCGAGGACCCATCGCAGCGCCCTGGTAACTGACCGCCAGGGCGTGCCCTACGACGGGGTGTCCTCTGCCGCTTGGCATCCCACCGGACTGGGACTGGAAGACGAACTGGCGCGTTGCCGCGTCTCCTTCGCCACGGGAACCGCCGCCGGCGCACTAGGCCAACGGTTCCGTGATCGCCACCGGACCGACACGGTTGATCCGGGCGCCGCGTCGCTCTGCCCGGAACCCGCGGGTACCAGACGCGCCGTGGCCACCAACTGATCGGCCAGGCGCGCCACCTCCTCGGCGTCCTCGGGCCGCCACCACCTCACCGTGACCACGTCCAGGTCCTCGGAGCCAGGAGGGAGCATCGCGTACCTGATGAGGCCAGCCGCACGTTTCCGTCCGACACTGAACCATCCCGTCCGCTTCAGCTCGACTCTGACTCGAACAACCGGGCCTGTGTCGAGACTCAGATGTCGGACCTCCGGCTTTGTGCCCGTCTCCTCTTCCAGGGACTGCAGAAGGAGGGGCACTGCTTCGGCAGGCGACGGCCTCGAACTCCCCTGTTCACCGTACGTGTCGAGTCTGAGGTCCGCGATCACCCGCCCCTCGGGGGTGTAGAGAGCAGCCGCGAGGTTCGAGTGGTCCCTGTTCAGGTCGAGCGCACGGCTCCTGAGGTCCCGGATCAACTTACGGGACGACACCGTGAGGCCGGCAGGATCAAACTGTGGCGAGGCGAGCACGGTGGCCACAGCCCAGACCTCACCCCAGTTGACGCTGTCCAGCGTCAGGTCGAGCCAGTCCGATTGAAAATCGAATCGGTGCACGAGCTCGTCGACCGGCGCGCCACTGTGTTCGTCATTCACGTCATGCCCCGTCGGCGAGCGTCTCCCGCAACAAGCTCACAGATCCACCGTCACGGTCTGCGCGATGCTGTCCACCGCCGCTTCCATCTCCTCCGAGATGCCAGGCACCGTCCACGACCCCAACACCATGACGGCACTGTTGGTTCCGGTCGGCAGGATCCCGTACGTCAACGTCTCCATCAACACCCCGGGGCCCGGAGTCGAGGCCGACGCGGCGTCGAAGTCCTGCCGGATACGCACGGCACGGCCGACCGGAAGATCCTTCTGCGAAATGCGCGGCGGTCCGAAATCGTCGACGCTGAAGGTCTCGGCCAGCCAGTCCAGCGTGATCGTGGGAACCGTCTCATCGGGGTGAATCAGATCGACTTCCAGAATTGCCAGAGCAGTGTCGAAGCCGTCGGGAAAGAAGGCGAACGCGTAGAAGGGCTCCCGGCTGCGGCTGTCATCAGCCCGAGTCAGCAACTCCTTCCGCAGCATGCGCTTGTCCAGCTCGTAACCGGCGGCCTTGCTGCGCTCACGCAGCTCCGCCGCGGTGCTCTTGGCCCAGCTCTTGACGTCGTCCGACGGCTCGACCGGGAGCGGCACCCAATCGGTCGGCACGACGATGCCACAGGCACTGATGTCACTCACGCCCGCCGTCACCTCCCACCCAGACCAACGAAGCGGCCACCGCGTCGAAGAGCTGAATCATCGCATCCGCGATCTGCACCAATGGCGTGGAGAAGGTCAGCAGCAGACTCGCGTCGGATCCTGGCACCGGCAGTTGGTGATCAAGAGTGACCGACGGGAGAGTCTCGTCCGAACTACCCGGCACACCTGGTGGTGCTGGGCGGTCGGGCTGCCCTGTCGACCTCAGGGTGCGCACCGAGGGCCCGGAGGACAGTTCGACGACGCTCACTTCCAGCTCCTCGTCGGCGGAGAGGCGGGCAGCGATGTCCTGCACCGTCGGCTGCCCACCGCCGTGTGGCGGCATGAAGGTGACGAGCAGTGAAGCCGGGATGGTCACGGCACCGGCCTTCTGCAGGCTCAGGTAGAGCTCGATGCCGCCGTCCCGGAACGCTGCGGCCGCTTGCGCCAGGAGGCTGTCGCGCAGCTGACGCTTGAGATGGGGGGCGTTGTCGACTCCCTCGAACTGTCGGTTGATCAGTGCGTCGACCGAGCGTTCACGGAGCTCCGGTTCGATGTCTACACGGAACCACCCCTCCGGCAGAAGCAGCCGATAATCGGTCGGCGGTGTGACACTGCCCGTGCCTCCAGGCGTGTTCATGTGGGCTCCGATCCGGTCAACGGATTCCCTGTGGGGGTCCCTGTGTTCTCGATCGCCTTGTCGTACGAGAGACGGCTGACAAGCGCACTCGTCAGAGCGGGAACTAGAGCCGCCACGATAGTCAGTGCGGACAGCAGACCTGCGAGAAAGGCAGGCGTCTCGTCACTGAAGAGTCCGGCCAGCAGTACAGCGCTGAAGAGCGGAAGCGCGAGGAGCTCGTTCCGGCCGATGACGGCTCGGTGCCAGTCGGTGGCCCTACGGGCTTCCTTTCCGTCCATCGGTGACATCTTGCGGACGTCCGCACCGAGCTGGTGCCCCTGCCACCAGTCCTGAGCGCTCTTGGTGTGGCGAAGCTCCTTGTCCGCTACAGGGACTCCCAGCGCCGATTGCAGCAGGCCCCAGTCAGTGAGTCCCTGGTCCCCCGCAAACCAGTGTTTCCAAGGCAGCAACGCTCGGGCCTCACCTCTCCGGTCCCGGAACTCCACCGCGAGCGGCTCAGCCGTGGCAGGGGCGACAAGCCGCACCAACTCCGATAGACCGTGCGCACCGGTCCGTCCCAGCCAGCGTTCCTCTCCGACCGTATTGGTCAGGACTACGTCGCCGGGAAGCACCCGAACGGAGGCCGTTCGCAGGAACCGCCGCGTCGCCCGGCCAGCCGGCGAGGGCCTGAAGATTGAGGCTTCGGCGAATACGTGTGCCGTCCTGTTCCGCCACCACGCCACACCGCGCACGATGCCATCCGACACGGGAATCAGAAGGAGGGCGCAAGCGGCGACGGGCATGGCCCATGCCAGGTCAGCGGAGAAGGCGATCACGAGAGCAAGGAGCCACCCGAACATGCCAAACCCTCGCACCCAGCTGTGCCAGCGAGGCAGGTCGGTATGGACGGCAGAGTCCGCTCCGCTCTCGTTCCAGCGATTTCCGGCGCTACCCGGAGGGGCCGATTCGTCCTGCATCGGAATCCCGAGAGTCGCGACGACGTCCCTGAGCCCAGTGCGGTCGAGGCACTTCGAGGGCTCCAGGTCCATGGCCCCGACCGCCCCTGCCTCGGGCAACCATGCGGCGAGCGGTACCCGCAGAAGGTCTCGTCCTCCCTCGCCCTGGAAACTCAGGACGCCCCAGCGTTCCACAGGACGCTTCCGCACGGTCTCCCAGAGGTCACCGGGCGGATGGAAAACCGCACGGTGAATACCGTCGGCGCCGACCGCGTATCGACGTTCCCGGAGTCGAGCGTCCCGCACCACCAGGGCGGGCCCCTCGGTGTAGAGCCGGGCTCGGCGCACGACGTGGGTGTGGTGCGGCAGCGCACCGGCGGGACGCGCAACCGGCTCGGCCGGTTGCGGGAGCGACGCGCTCAGTTCAGGCTCCTCAGCCATTGCTCGCCTTGATCATCCGTTACTCGTTGTAGTGGCGTCCTTGATCCCGGTCGCCGACCAGATCCCGTCGTCCCATCCTTGCACTCCCACGAGATCACCGATCTCCCCAGTGATCTTGCCCTTGTCCAGCAAGTCGGTGGTGGACGCCACCGCTGTGGAGCCGGCCCAGATCCGCGTCTGCGTCTCGAACACGTCGCTTGCGGCTTTGACCGCGGCGTCGGAACGCAGACCGTCGGACATCTGGTCGAGGCTTCTTTGCAGGCTCGTGATTCCAGGGTCGTTCAGCCCCGGCCGGATTCCGGACCAGGTCTCGCCCTGTCGGAGCTGCCGGACGTTGCTCCAACGCAGGTCTTTGACTGATTTGAGGCTGTCCAACGATTCCCTGTAGATCAGCTTCGGGTTGAAGGCGTCAGCCATCCGCTGCGCACCAGGAAACCAGCCCTTCGGCGCCTTGGCGATCGCCTCCACGCCGGCCTTGCCGCGCAAAGCTCCGCCGCTTTCCCGATTGGCCCGTTTCCAGGCGTCGTTGACCGCCTTCTTGTAAGCGGTGGAGCCGGGTTTCGCCTTGATTCCCTCCCTGAGAGCCCTCGCTCGCGCGGATCGCCCCAGGGTCTTGGCCGCCGCTGACGCCCCCTTGGCACCGGCGAGCGCACCTCGGCCGATACCCAATGTGGCGATGCCCACGACGTCGAGGGCGACGTCGAACCAACTTCCCTTGCCACCCAGCGCCAGAAGCGTGTGTCCCACGAGCGAAACGAGGGTGGCAGCAAGCGCGATGGTGCCGAGAACTCCAGCTAGGACCTGCCCGACGATCGGAATCCAGCCGACCATGAGTGCCAGTGTGCCGCAGATGGTGGACACCCAGCCAGAGATCTCAAGGACGGTCTCCATCCAACCGGAATTATCGTTGACCCAGTCCTTGAACTTGTCCCACGCACCGTCTTTCAGGCCGTCGTGATCAATGGCATGCCGGATGGAGTCTCGTGCTCTCTTCGCGGCAGCGTCACGTACGTCCTTGGCTGCCTCCAGGTCCTTCTTGGCCTTCTCCAAGGCCGCACCCGCCGCGTCCTGGCGCTTCTCAAGCTTCTTACGGTCCGGATCGTCGTCACCGGAGTCCTTGGGGAGCTTACCGAGTGCGGTGTTACTCGCGTTCTGCTCATCATGTGCGTCCCGGGCATCGCGGAGCGCCTTGTCGGCCATGGTCTGCGCGCGGTGAAGTTCCGAAGCGTACTGCGTGGAACAACCGCCCTCGATCACCTTCTCCCCGAGGGCGTCGGCAGCCGCGTCGTAACGCTTGAACGCCTTCCGCAGCTTTCCTTCGGCTTCTTCCGCATCCTTGCGGAATTCCTCAGCCGTTTTACTCTTCCACTCGTCGACAGACGCAAGCGCTTTGATCTCATCCGCTTGCTTCCTGATCGTCTGGGCGGTTTTCCTGAGCTCTCGACCCAGTTTGGCGATCTCTTCCGGGTCCCCGGGGATCGGATCAGCAGCCTCGCCGATCACCGCCCACTCCTCGGAGCGCGGCCGCGTCACTTGGCACCTCCCCCCGATTCAGGCTTCTTCTTACCCGCGTTGCGGAGTGCCTCGGCGAGTTGGTGATCGATGTCCTCGTACGTCTTCGCCGCCGTGGAGAGCAACTTGGAAAGATTCTCCAGCTCCTCCGTGAGGCGCTCACGGTGGATCTTCCAGTTGTCACCGAAATCATCGAATACATCGACAAGCCCTTGGTCGCCGAGCGTGGTCACTCCCATCCCCTCGGCCGGGTTGGCGTTCTTATCGAACTCCCGGTGAATCTTCGACAGAGACTTGGCGCTCTCCTTGATGCGTTCGATGTCCGCAGTCTGGTCCGACATAGATTCCCCCGCTGCGAGGCTTACTGGTGAGGCCCAAGCGGGGCGGATCACAGAACCCGCCCCACCGGCATGGAACTTCTAGCAGAAGGTCACTTGCGCGCCTGCTTAGCCAGCTCCTCGTCGATCTGCTCGAACTTGTCCGCCGCCATCGTCAGGTAGTCACCCATACCGTCGAGGCCGTCCAGCGTCGTCTTCGTGCCCTGTACGAACTCGTCGAAGTTCTCGTCGAACGCCTTCGACGAGCTCTTCGTGACATAGCCCGACTGCACGAGGTTGTTGATGTACTTGCGGAGGCCCTCGAGCCTCTCCTGGAGCTTTTCCTTCTCCTTCACGACATGCTTGGCCGCTTCCCGCATGTCCTGATATGTGATGTCAAGGTCCTTGGCCATGAAGCCGCTCCCTCTCGCAACGCCGCAGGGCCAACCCCCGTGGCTCCCTGTGTGCGGACTCACCGGCGCCCGGCCCGAGTTGCCGATCGCATGTGGCAACCGGTGTGATCGTCCGCTCTTGCGCATGCAGCTTACGGGTGTGGCCTGGGGTGCCACATCCCCGGCTTGTGAACGAGCGGTCGTGAAAAGGTGCACGACATTGCCATCGGGAACACCGCCGCACCTCCCCATTGCCCCGCCACCGCACCGAACGGATATCGTCCTTACGGCTGTGACCCCAGTGACGGGAAGTGACTGGAGCGGACGCAGCGAAGGACACCACCGCGGCCACACCGGCCCAGTGGCACGGGGAGGACAAGTCGTGCGCCTGACTCTGACCGTCGTCGACCCGTACGGCGGTGCCGCCGCCGACGTCGTGCTCGATGCCGATCCTGAGTCCACCGTGGGGGACATCGCCCAGGAGCTCGCCAAGCAGGTCGGGCACAGCGGGGCGCAGGTCATCCCGCTCGGGCAGCCACGGCACGCGCCGGCCGGCAACGCACCCCTCGTGTACGTGGACGGATACGCCGTCGATCCCGCCGCCACCGTGGTCGGGTCGCCCCTGCGCGAGGGCGCCGTCGTCAGCCTGCAGGATCCGTCCGGGTGTCTGCCGGGTGAGCCCACCGGCCTTGTCGAGTTGCGGGTCGTCGGCGGGCCGGCCGCCGGGTTCGTGCACCGGCTCGGCGTCGGGCGGTACGACATCGGCAGCGGGGCGGCGGCGTACGTCCGTATCGACGATCCCGAGGTCGACGCCCGGGCCCTCACCCTTTCCGTCGCCACCGACGGCACCTGCCGGGTCGCCGTACACATGGACCGGGAGCACGTCACCCTCGACGGCAAGTTCCTCGCCGAGAGCGAGGAGGACCAAGGGGCGAAGAAGAAGGGCGACAAGAAGAAGGACCAGGAGAGGAAGAAAGAGGAGAAGAAGGACGGGCCCGCCGAGTGGCCCCTCGGGGCGCAGATCGGGATCGGCAACACCCTGCTGGAGCTGGCCCGTTACACGCCCCCGAACGCCGCCCTCAAGTGGTCCGACGACGGCATCGGGCTGGACTACAACCGGCCCCCGCGGCTGCGTCCGCCCGAGCGGCAGACCACCTTCCGGCTGCCCTCGGCGCCCCGCGAGTACGAGGCCCGGCCGCTGCCGTGGCTGATGGCGCTGACCCCGCTGGTCGGCGCCGTCGTGTCGGTCATGATCTTCCAGCGCTGGTACTACCTGATCATGGCCGCGCTGAGCCCCGTCCTGCTCTTCGCGAACTACTACAACGACAAGAAGCACGGGCGTAAGTCGCACGCCAAGCAGGTCCAGGAGTACGAGGAGCAGAAGGAGCGGATCGAGAAGGACGCGCAGGACGCCCTCGTCGCCGAGCGGAGCGACCGGCGGCACGCCCTACCCGACCCGGCGACCGTGCTCGCCCTCGGGACCGGGCCCCGCACCCGGTTGTGGGAGCGGCGGCGTACCGACCGGGACCATCTGCTGCTGCGGTTCGGGACCGGGCAGCTGCCCTCCGAGGTCGTGCTCGACGACCCCGAGCAGGACGACCACCGCCGCCAGGTGACCTGGAAGATCGAGGACGCCCCGGTCGCGCTGCACCTGCGCACTCTCGGTGTCATCGGCATGGCCGGTCCGGGTGACTCCGCGCGGGCGCTGGGGCGTTGGGCCGTCGCACAGGCCGCGGCGCTGCACAGCCCGATGGACGTGCAGTTCTACGTGCTGAGCGACAACTCCGCGCGGGAGTCCTGGGACTGGGTGCGCTGGCTGCCGCACGCCCGGCCGTCCGGCGGTCAGGACGTGAACGCGCTGATCGGGACCGACGCCGAGACGGTCGGTGCGCGGATCGGCGAGCTGACGCAGATCCTCGACGCCCGCAAGAAGGCCGCCGAGCAGAACCGGTCGCAGGGTTCGACCTTCAGCGACCCGGACATCGTGGTGGTGTGGGACGGCTCGCGGCGGCTCAGGTCGCTGCCCGGCGTCGTACGGCTGCTGCGCGAAGGGCCGTCCGTGTCCATGTTCGCCCTCTGTCTCGACGCCGAGGAGCGGTTCCTGCCCGGCGAGTGCCAGGCGTACGTGGTCGCCGAGCCGAAGGCGGAGGAGGCCGAGCCGGACCGGCAGGTGCAGCAGCAGACGCAGCAGGTCGCCGGCGGCTTCCCCTCCTTCCAGGCCTGGCACGCCACCGCGCCGCAGCCCGAACAGACCGGGCGGGTCGAGAAGTTGCGGCTGCGCGTGGAGGAGGCCGGTGCCGAGCGGCGGAAGGACGTACGGCCCGACTTCGTCTCCCCGGCCTGGTGTCTGCGGCTGGCCCGGTCGTTGTCGCCGCTGCGGGACATCAGCGGCGAGACCGAGGACTCGGCGCTGCCCGCCTCCAGCCGGTTGCTGGACGTGCTGCAGCTGGAGCCGCCGACGAGCGAGGCGATCGTGGCCCGGTGGCGGATGGGCGGGCAGTCGACGCTCGCCGTGATCGGCGAGTCGTACGACGGGCCGTTCGGGATCGACATCCGCAAGGACGGTCCGCACGGGCTCATCGCCGGTACGACCGGTTCGGGCAAGTCGGAGCTGCTGCAGACGATCGTGGCGGCGCTGGCGGTGGCGAACACGCCCGAGAACATGACGTTCGTGCTGGTCGACTACAAGGGTGGCGCGGCCTTCAAGGACTGTGTGCATCTGCCGCACACGGTCGGCATGGTGACCGACCTCGACGCCCATCTCGTGGAGCGCGCGCTGGAGTCGCTCGGCGCCGAGCTGCACCGGCGCGAGCACATCCTGGCCGCCGCGGACGCCAAGGACATCGAGGACTACCAGGACCTGGTGCGCCGGGACCCGTCCCATCGGCCGGTGCCCCGGCTGCTCATCGTGATCGACGAGTTCGCCTCGATGGTGCGTGACCTGCCCGACTTCGTGACGGGGCTGGTGAACATCGCCCAGCGAGGGCGTTCCCTCGGCATCCACCTGCTGCTGGCGACGCAGCGGCCGTCCGGTGTGGTCTCCCCGGAGATCCGCGCCAACACCAACCTGCGGATCGCGCTGCGCGTGACGGACGGCGGCGAGTCGACGGACGTCATCGACTCGCCCGAGGCCGGGCACATCTCCAAGAGCACCCCGGGCCGCGCGTACGCCCGGCTCGGGCACGCCTCCCTGGTTCCCTTCCAGTCGGGACGCGTCGGCGGACGGCGGCCCGGTGCGGCCGACCCCGCCCTGCTGATGCCCTGGGTGTCCCCGCTGACCTGGGAGGACCTCGGCCGGGCCGCGCTGGCCAAGCCGAAGGCCGAGGCGCGGGAGGACGAGGAGATCACCGACCTGAAGGTCCTCGTCGACACGATCCGGGACGCCAACCGCTCCCTCGGCATCCCGCCGCAGCACAGCCCGTGGCTGCCGGCGCTGGACGAGACGCTGCTGCTGGACGAGATCGAACTGCCCACGTTCGCCGGCGGCCCCGGCAGGCTGGCCCCGGCCCCGTACGGCATCGAGGACCTGCCGGCCAGCCAGTCGCGCCGCCCGGTCGTGGTGGACTTCTCGACCTTCGGGCACCTGATGATCGGCGGTGCTCCGCGCAGCGGCCGCTCGCAGGTGCTGCGTACCCTGGCGGGCTCGATCGCGCGCACCCACTCCGTCGCCGACGTGCACCTGTACGGCATCGACTGCGGCAACGGCGCGCTCAACGCCCTGACGCGGCTGCCGCACTGCGGGGCGGTCGTCGGGCGCAACCAGACCGAGCGGGTCGTGCGGCTGGTCAACCGGCTCAAGGGTGAGATGAGCCGCCGTCAGGACGTGTTGTCCGAGAAGGGCTTCGCGGACATCGGCGAGCAGCGGGCGTCGGTCGCCGAGGACGAGCGGCTGCCGCACATCGTGGTGCTGCTGGACCGCTGGGAGGGCTGGGTGCCCACCCTCGGCGAGATCGACCACGGCTCGCTCACGGACGAGCTCCAGACGATGATGCGCGAGGGCGCGAGCGTCGGCATCCACCTGGTCCTGACCGGCGACCGCACCCTCCTGGTCGGCCGGATCGCGACCCTCACCGAGGACAAGTACGGTCTGCGCCTGGCGGACCGCAGCGACTTCTCGGCGCTCGGGATCCCGGTGCGCAAGGTGCCGGAGGAGATCCCGCCGGGCCGCGCCTTCCGCAACGAGTTCGGCACGGAGACCCAGTTCGCACTGCTCGCCGAGGACACCAGCGGTCAGGGCCAGGCGGCGGCGCTGGCGGCGATCGGTGAGGCGGCGACCGCGCGCGACGCGGACGTGCCGCGTGCGCGCCGCCCGTTCCGCGTGGACAGCCTGCCCAGCCGGATCTCCTTCCCGGAGGCGTGGGAGCTGCGCGACCCGGACGCCTCCCGTTCGCGGCTGTACGGTCTGGCCGGCATCGGCGGCGACGAGATCGTCGGCTTCGGGCCCGATCTCGCCCAGGGCGTACCGGCGTTCGTCATCGCGGGTCCGGCCAAGTCGGGCCGCTCCACGGTGCTGCTGAACTTCGCGCACTCGTTCCTCGCCCAGGGCACGCGCCTGGTGATCGCGGCGCCGCGCCAGTCGCCGCTGCGCGGGCTCGACGGCACGGACGGCGTGCTGAAGGTCTTCACCGGTGACGACATCGACGAGGACGACTTCGAGGAGCTGGTCGACCAGGCGTCCCCGGAGGAGCCGATCGCCGTGCTCGTCGACGACGGCGAGATCCTGGAGGACTGCGACGCCGAGAGCCAGCTGAAGAAGCTGGTCTCGCGCGGCGCCGAGCGCGGGCTCGCCCTGGTCATCGCCGGTGACGAGGAGGACGTGTGCAGCGGCTTCTCGGGCTGGCAGGTCGACGCGAAGAAGGCCCGGCGCGGCATCCTGCTCTCCCCGCAGGAGTCCTCCAGCGGCGACCTCATCGGCGTCCGCCTCTCCCGGAGCATGGTCGGCGGCCAGGTCGCCCCGGGCAAGGGCATGCTGCACCTCGGCGACGGGGAGCTGCGCACGGTCGTCGTCCCGGGGTGAGGGCTGTGGGCCGTCGGCCCGGCCGCCACCCTCGCGGTGATCGCGCTCCTCGTCGGCCTGTTCACCCGGCGGGTGCGCGGGTCGTCCGCTACCCCACCTTCGACAGCCGGGCCTCGGGCCGGCCCGACTCCTGGCTCTCCGAGCGGTACCGGAGGTCGTCGCCCGCCGGTGTGAGGCGGACGGTGGTGGGGGCCGGGTTGCAGCCGCTGTGGTTGGTCTTCGCGCCGACCGACGTGGCGACGAGCTCCTTCTTCGTCACCTGCTTCAGGGTGAGCACGTCCACGCAGACGCCCCCCAGCTGGTCGGTCTGCCGGACGCGGCCCACCTCCCCTCCGACCGCGGCCCGTTGCACGGTGACCCGGAACGTGCCGAGCGGCAGCCTGCCGTCGAGGGCGGTGCCCTGGCCCTCCCAGGTGCCGAGGTAGGCGGCGGGCACGGCACCGGAGGGGGCGGAGCTGGCGTTCGCCCCGGGCGGGGAGTAGGCGTCGGTGCTGCCCGAACCCCCGTCGTCCCCGCCGCCCCCGCCCGGCAGCAGGTCGAAGACGAGGACCGACCCGATCGTCACGGCGGCCATCGCCCCGGCGACGGCCAGCGCGACGGTGCAGCTCAGCCTCCGCACCCGCCCCTCGCCCTCGGGCATGGAGGTCGCGGCGACGGAGAGGGACACCGTGCCGGGCCGCCGGCCCTCGGAAGGGACGACGGTGTCCTCGCGGTGCCCGTCGCGGGGTTCGGGTACGGCGGTGGGGGCCGGTGCGGCTGACGCCGTCGCGGGCGCCGAGCCCGTCGACCCGTCCGTCATCGGCGGAGCACCGCCCGGCACCTGCGGCAGCCCTTCCGACACCGAGGGCGGACCGCCCATCACAGGCGGCGGCCCGAACACCCCCGCGACACCCCCACCACCCGTCGGCCCCACAGCACCTGCGGTCCCCGCGACACCCGCTCCACCCGTCGGCCCCACAGCACCTGCGGTCCCCGCGACACCCGCGGCACCGGCGGCACCGGCGGCCCCCGCGGTTCCTCCCGCCTCCGTCCCGCCCACCGACGGACTGCTGAACCCCACCGGCCCCGAGGGCGTGCCCGCCGCGGTCGCCTCCAGGTTCAGCAGGCGTACGGCACTGCGGCTGACCTGTTCCACCAGCGTTCCCGGCAGCCAGCCGCCCGCCACCAGCCGGGCCGCCCCCTCGGGCTCGAGGAGCCGGGCCACCTCCGCGGGGGCCGGCCGCGCGTCCGGGTCCTTGTCCAGGCAGGCCGCCGTCACCGCACGCAACCGGCCGTCCAGCAGCCCGAGTTCCGGCTCCTCGTGCACCACCTTGTAGAGCAGGGCCGCCGAGGAGCCACCGGGGAAGGGCGGCTCGCCGGTCGCCGCGTACGCGAGGACCGCGCCCAGGGAGAAGACGTCCGCCGCGCCCGTGACGCCCTTGCCCAGGATCTGCTCGGGCGACATGTATCCGGGCGAGCCGACCGAGACGCCGGTGGACGTCAGGGACGCCGTGCCGTCGGTGGCCCGGGCGATGCCGAAGTCGATCAGCAGCGGGCCGTCCAGGGTGAGCAGCACGTTCGACGGCTTCACGTCGCGGTGGACCAGGCCCAGCTCGTGCACAGCGGCGAGCGCCTCGGCCAGGCCCGCGCCCAGGGCTCGTACGGTGTGGGCCGGCAGGGGCCCGCCGTCGGCGACCGCGGCGGACAGCGACGGGCCGGCGGCGTACGCCGTCGCCACCCACGGCACCCGGGCGTCCGGGTCCGCGTCCAGGACGGACGCCGTCCAGGCGCCGCCCACCCGGCGTGCGGACTCGACCTCGCGCCGGAAGCGCGCGCGGAACTCCTCGTCCAGCGCGAAGTGCGGGTGGACGATCTTCACCGCGACCGTGCGGCCACCGGCGCTGCGGCCCAGGTAGACCCGGCCCATGCCGCCGGAGCCCAGCCGGCCGAGCAGCCGGTAGGGACCCACCACCGTGGGTTCGTCGACGTCGAGCGGCCGCATGGCGTCACTCCTCCCCCGTAGGCGCGCGGGGGGCGCTCCCCGGCCCCGGCACGCCTGCACCTGTCAGCAGGGTAGTGCCGGAGCGCCGCCGGGCTCACGGCTGGAGCAGGTCCACCTTCACGTCGGCCGGGAACCCGGTGGTCGGGCCGACCCGCCGGGCGAACTCGGCGACCGCCTCCAGCTGCGGGCCGCCGAAGCGGAAGTCGAGGGTGGTGAAGTACCGGGCCAGGGTCTCCTCGTCGAAGGCCTCCCAGCGGGCGGCCTGCTCGGCGACCTTGCCGACCTCTTCGAGGGAGAGGTTGCGGGAGTCCAGGAACGCCGCGTGGACCTTGCGCGTGATGACCGGCTCGCGCTCGGCGTACTCGCGGCGCGCCGCCCAGACGGCGAAGACGAACGGCAGGCCCGTCCACTCCTTCCACAGCGCGCCGAGGTCGTGCACCTCCAGGCCGAAGCGGGGCCCGTCGACCATGTTGGCCCGCAGCGCCGCGTCGCCGATGAGGACGGCGGCCTCGGCCTCCCGCATCATCAGGCTGAGGTCGGGCGGGCAGGTGTAGTAGTCCGGCTGGACGCCGTAGCGCTCGGCGAGGAGCAGCTGGGCCAGGCGGACGGAGGTGCGGGAGGTCGAGCCGAGGGCGACCCGGGCGCCGTCCAGCCGGTCCAGGGGGACCTGCGAGACGATCACGCAGGACATGACCGGGCCGTCGCAGCCGACGGCGATGTCGGGGAAGGCGACCAGGTCGTCGGCGTGCTTGAGGAACTCGACCAGGGTGACCGGACCGATGTCGAGATCGCCCTGCACCAGCTTCTCGCTGAGCTTCTCCGGGGTGTCCTTGGTGAGCTCGAAGTCGAGGAGCGTGCCCGTTCTGGCGAGCCCCCAGTACAGGGGCAGGCAGTTCAGGAACTGGATGTGGCCGACGCGCGGCCGGGTGCGAGGATTGTCCACATCGTGAGGCTAGCCCGCACGGCCCGGGGACCCGCGTCCGGCCCCGCCGTGGGCGCGCGGACCGCCGAGGGGCCCGTACCGCCAGTCGGCCGGAGGACGTTCAAACATTCGGGTGACGTGATCTTGACCCCTATTGCATTCCGGGGTCTGCGTGCTAGGCTCGTCGCAAGTTGCAGTTTGGTTTCCCTTGCAGTACAGAGCCTGCGGAGCATGTGACCGCGGGCTCTCGTCATTCTCAGACATATGCAGTTGTGCAGAATTCATCTTCACACTTGCTGGTTCTGGAGCAGGGCAACCCTTTTGAGCCCAAGGAGGGCTTATGGCTACCGGAACCGTGAAGTGGTTCAACGCCGAAAAGGGCTTTGGTTTCATCGCCCAGGAGGGCGGCGGCCCCGACGTCTTCGTCCACTACTCCGCGATCAATGCGCAGGGATTCCGGTCCCTGGAGGAGAACCAGCAGGTGTCTTTCGACGTCACGCAGGGTCCGAAGGGCCCGCAGGCTGAGAACGTCACGCCGGTCTGATCAGTAGTACCCAAGGAGCCCCGCGCCGACAGGCGACGGGGCTCCTGCCCTTTTCGGGCCCTTTCGCCGGATGAACTCCGGACGAATTCGGCTTGTGGGACGGCGGACGGCCGGGGAAACACCGGAAGAACAACGGGCCGACCGGGGAAAGCTGCGGGCCGACCGGGGAGAGCTGCGGGCCGACCGGGGACGGCTGCGGGCCGGCCCGGGACGCCGGTGGCCCGGGACGCCGGTGGCCCGGCCGCGCTGTCGGTGAGCCGCAGTAGGGTCACGGCCCATGACCGACGCCGACTTCCTGACCGAGACCCGTGCCTTCTACGACACCGTGGCCGAGGAGTACGCCGAGACCTTCCGGGACGCCACCACACCGCTGGACCTGGGCCTGCTGTACGGGTTCGCGGAGCTCGTGGGCGAGGGCGCCGAGGTCGCCGACCTCGGATGCGGGCCCGGGCGGGTGACGGCGTACCTGGCGTCCCGGGGGCTGTCGGTCTTCGGGCTCGACGTGTCGGAGCCGATGCTGGCGATCGCCCGGCGCGAGCACCCCGGAGTGCGGTTCGAGCAGGGCTCGATGCTGGACCTGGACCTGCCGGACGCCTCGCTGGACGGCGTCGTGGCCTGGTACTCGACGATCCACACGCCCCTGGAGCACCTGCCCGCCCTCTTCTCCGGCTTCCACCGCGTGCTGCGCCCGGGCGGGCACCTGCTCCTCGGCTTCCAGTACGGCGAGGAGCCCCGGCGCTACGAGGAGGCCTTCGGCCACCGGGTCTCCCTGAGCTTCCACCGCCGCCGGCCGGAGCGGATGGCCGCGTTGCTGGAAGGGGCCGGCTTCACCGTGCGGGCACGGACGGTTCGGGAGGCCGACGAGGAGCGCGGGGAGCCCGTCCCCCAGGCGGCCCTGGTGGCCCGCAGGCCGAACGCCTAGGACACGGCCTGCCCCCTCCCCGGCCGCGCCGGCACCGGCCGTCCCCGCACGCGGCGGCGGTGGACCGGCCTATTCGAGGCCGATGGCCGCGCAGTCCGCCCGGTACTTCGCGGTGCAGATGTCCTTCACCGAGTACACGCCGTCGGTGATGACGGTCTCCTCGATGTTGTCCTTCGTGAGGGCGACCACCGGCACCAGCATCGCCGGGATGTTCTTGCGCGTGGGGCTGTCGACGGTCTCCCGGGTCAGCGCGGCGAACTCGATCGAGCGGCCCTGGACCTTGGCCACGGCGATCTTCGCGGCGTTGGTCGCCTCCAGCAGGAAGGACTTGTACACGGTCATGTACTGCTCTCCCGACACCACGCGCTGCACCGCGTCCAGGTTCGCGTCCTGCCCGGTCACCGGCGGCATCCTGGTGGCGCCCGCCTCCTTGAGGGCCTCGATGACGGCGCCGGCCATGCCGTCGTTGGCCGAGTAGACGGCGGCGATGTCGTTCAGCCCGACCGCCTTGATCGCCTTCTGCATGTTGGCCTTGGCGATCGCGGGCTTCCACTCCTTGGTGTCGTACTGCTGCACGATGTCGACCTGGCCCTGGAGCTCGCCCAGCGCGCCGGTCTTGAAGCGGGCCGTGTTGGGGTCGGCGGGGTCGCCGTTCATCATGACGACCTTGCTGTTCTGGGCCTTCTCCCCGAGTTCGCCGATGATCGCGCGGCCCTGCACCTGGCCGACGAGTTCGTTGTCGTGCGAGACGTAGGCGTCGATGGGGCCCTCGGCGAGCCGGTCGTAGGCGATGACCGGGATGCCGGCGTCCTTGGCCTTCTGCACGTCCGTGGCTATGGCCTTGGAGTTCAGGGCGTCGACGAGGATGACGTCCACCTTGTCGGCGATCATCTGCTGGAACTGCTCGCTCTGCCGGTCCACGCTGGCCTCGGCGTTGGCGTAGCGGACCTTGCCCTTGTTCTCGGTGAGGGAGGCGACCTCCTGCTTGATGAGCGGGTAGTCGAACCTCTCGAAGCGTGCGGTGTCCCGGTCGGGCAGCAGCAGCCCCACCGTGATGTCGTTGCCCTTCTTCCCCTCGGCCGAGTCGGCGCTCGCCCCGTCCCCGCACCCGGCGAGGGACAGGGCCGACAGGGAGACCGCCAGGCCTGTGGCGAGGTGACGCACGGTGGCCCGACGGGTGTGACGCGCTTTCACTGATGTGCCTTCCGCTTCGGGAGCATCGCGATGAGGTGGCAGAAAGCCAACGGGGAGACACCGTGCGTCGTCAAGGACCAGGTGTGAAGACTCCGCAAAGGTGCCTCACCGCGTGTAGAGGCCCTCCACCTCCGTCGCGAACGCGCGCAGGACCGCCTCGCGGCGGAGCTTCATCGACGGGGTGAGGTGGCCCGCCTCCTCCGTGAAGTCCTCGGGCAGGACGGTGAAGCGGCGTATGGACTCGGGGCGGGAGACCAGCTTGTTGGCCTCGTCGACGGCGCGTTGCAGGACCGCGCGGAGTTCCTCGTCGTCGACGAGGAGGGCCGGTGGGACGGGGTGCTTGCCGCGCATGCGGCGCCAGTGGGTGAGGCCGGCCTCGTCCAGGGTGATCAGCGCGGTGACGTAGGGGCGGCCGTCGCCCAGGACCATGCACTGGGAGATCAGGGGGTGCGCGCGCAGCCAGTTCTCCAGGGGGGCCGGGGCGACGGACTTGCCGCCCGCGGTGATCAGCAGTTCCTTCTTGCGGCCGGTGATCGTGAGGTAGCCCTCGTCGTCCAGCGCGCCGAGGTCGCCGGTGGCGAGCCAGCCGTCGGGCGCGGCCGGTACGACACCGCCGGCCTGGGGGTCCCAGTAGCCGCGCAGCACGTGGTCGCCTGCGACGAGGATCTCCCCGTCGGCGGCGATCCGGACGCGGGTGCCGGGCAACGGCCAGCCGACCGTGCCCAGCCGGGGCTTGAGGGGCGGTGTGACGGTCGTCGCGCCGGTGGTCTCCGTCAGGCCGTAGCCCTCGAAGATCTCGATGCCGGCGCCCGCGTAGAACGCGGCGAGGCGGCGGCCGAGCGGGGAGCCGCCGCAGATGGCGTAGCGGACCCGGCCGCCCATGGCGTTGCGGATGCGGCGGTAGACCAGCGGGTCGTAGAAGGCGCGGGCGGTCCTCAGGGCGCGGGAGGGGCCGGGGCCCGTGCCCGTCTGGCGGGCCTCCACCGCCTCTCCGTAGCGCTGCGCCACCGCCACCGCGCGGTCGAAGGAGGTCGCCCGGCCGCTCGCCTCGGCCTTGGCGCGGGCGGAGTTGAAGACCTTCTCCAGCATGTACGGGATGGCCAGCAGGCAGGTCGGCCGGAAGCCGGCCAGGTCGGGCAGGAGGTCGTCGGCCTTGATGCTCGGCGCGTGCCCGAGCCGGACGCGGGCCCGGACGCAGGCGATCGCGACCATGCGTCCGAAGACGTGCGACATGGGCAGGAACAGCAGGACCGAGGCCTCCTCGCTGGTCCGGTCCTTGAAGACGGGGTAGAGCAGCTCGATGGCGTTGTCGACCTCGGCGAAGAAGTTGCCGTGGGTGAGCGCGCAGCCCTTGGGGCGGCCGGTGGTGCCGGAGGTGTAGATGAGGGTGGCGAGGGTGTCGGGGCCGAGCATGCCGCGCCGCACCTCGACCTCCTGGCCGGCCAGGTGCGCCCCGGCCTCCGCGAGCCGGTCCACGTGGCCCTTCTCCACGACCCACACGTGCTTGAGGTCGGGCAGCCGTTCGCGCTCGGGGCCGAGGGCGGCGGCCTGCGCGGTCGTCTCGGTGATCAGCGCGACGGCGCCGGAGTCCTGCAGGATCCAGCGGGCCTGGAAGACGGAGGAGGTCGGGTAGACGGGGACGGTGACCAGTCCGGCCGCCCAGGCCGCGAAGTCCAGGACGGTCCACTCGTAGATCGTGCGGGCCAGCACGGCCACCCGGTCGCCGGGCATCAGCCCCTCGGCGATCAGTCCCTTGGCCACGGCCGTCACCTGCTCGGCGAACTGAGCGGCGGTGACGTCGCTCCAGCGCCCGTCGGCGTCCTTGCGGCTGAGCGCCACGGCGTCGGGGGCCGCGCTCGCGTTGTCGAACGGCAGGTCGGCGAGCGACCCGTGGGTCCACGGCGGGGCCAGCGGCGGCACGGACACCTCCCGTACCGCCCCGTCGAGCCGCTTCACCTCGGGCTCGACCAGGACCGGTCCGCCGTAGACGTCGCCGTAGGCGGAGGAGGGATACGCAGTGGACACGGGCGGCTCCTGGGGCGTGCAGCGAAGGACTGCTTGCTGCATGACGTACGTGCCTCGCACGCCGAGGCGCTCAACCGGCTGAACCGCCAGAAAGGGGTTACTGCCGGTAGGAACGGGATCGTACGGCGCTGACGTGGTGGCCATGTGCGGGTTCGGGGATGGTCCGGAGCCAGGCCTGTGCAATCTCGGAGGTTACGTGAGGGTCTCTCAGCTTCCCTGGTCCGCCGCCTCAGGGGCGCTCCAGGATCGCCGTCACGCCCTGCCCGCCCGCCGCGCACACGGAGATCAACCCCCGGGCGGGCGCGTCCCGTTCGGTGAGCAGCTTGGCCAGCGTGGCCACGATCCGGGCGCCGGTGGCGGCGAAGGGGTGGCCGGTGGCCAGGGAGGAACCCGCGACGTTCAGCCGGGCCCGGTCGACCGTGCCGAGGCCCTGCTTCTCCCAGGCCGCGAGCGTGGCGAGCACTTGGGAGGCGAATGCCTCGTGGATCTCGACCAGTTCGAAGTCGTCCAGGCCCAGACCGGCCCGTTCCAGCATGCGCGGGACCGCGTACGCCGGTGCCATCAGCAGGCCGTCCTCGCCGCCCGCGACGTCCCCTCCGACGAAGTCGACGGCCGCCGTCTCGTACGCGGTGAGGTACGCCAGCGGCTCCAGGCCGCGCTCGCGGGCCCACTCCTCGCTCGCCAGCAGCACGGTCGCCGCGCCGTCCGTGAGCGGCGTCGAGTTGCCCGCCGTCATGGTGGGTTCGGGGTGGTCCAGGCCGAACACCGGCTTGAGAGTGGCGAGTTTCTCCACCGTCGAGCCGGGGCGCAGGTTCTGGTCGCGGGCCAGTCCCCGGAAGGGCACCACCAGGTCCTGGAAGAAGCCGCGTTCGTAGGCCGCCGCCAGCCGCTGGTGGCTGGTCGCGGCGAGTTCGTCCTGCGCCCGGCGGCCGATGCCCCAGGCCCGGGCGGTGACGGCGGCGTGTTCGCCCATGGACAGATGGGTGCGCGGCTCGGCGTTGCGCGGGATGTCGGGGACGAGGTGGCCGGGGCGCACCTTCGCCAGCGCCTTCAGCCGGGCGCCCGGCGACTTCGCCCGGCGGGCCTCCAGCAGGATCCGGCGCAGGGAGTCGTTGACGCCGAGGGGCGCGTCGCTCGCGGTGTCGGCGCCGCCCGCGATCGCCGAGTCGGTCTGGCCGAGGGCGATCTTGTTGGCGGCGGCGATGACGGCCTGGAGGCCGGTGCCGCAGGCCTGCTGGATGTCGTAGGCGGGGGTGCGCGGGTGGAGCCGGGAGCCGAGGACGGTCTCGCGGGCCAGGTTGAAGTCGCGGCTGTGCTTGAGGACCGCGCCGGCGACGAACTCGCCGACGGCGCCGGGCCCGTCCAGGCCGTACCGCTCGACGAGGCCGTCCAGGGCGGCGGTGAGCATCTGCTGGTTGGAGGCGGTGGCGTAGGGGCCGTCGGAGCGGGCGAAGGGGATGCGGGTTCCGCCGACGATCGCCACGCGCCGCACCGACGACGACAGCTGCTGGGGGCTCATCTCGACCTGCTCCTCGTCCGTGACATAGCCTTACCTCCGGTAACCTTACTCCAGAGTAAGCACGATTGCCCCCGCACAGCCTGCATCGGAACTGGGAGTTGGCATGGCCGATCGCTATCTACGCTTCACGGGTACCGCTCCCGGCCGTCTCCTCACCCGCCGGCTCGGGCTGCCGCAGCCCGCGGCGCTGGCCCGCTGGTCCCCCGAGCACCCGGCCCTGGAGGGCGGTCTGCGCCACCTGACCGCCGGGACGTCCGGCCTGGACCTGGCGCCGGTGCTGGCGCGTACGGGGCTCGGCCCGGCCGGAGCGGACCGGGCGGCCGCCGTCGTCCTGGACGCGACCGGGGTACGGGACGTCGAGGGCCTGGCCGGGGTGCACTCGGCGCTGCACCCCGTCCTGCGGTCGGTCGTCGCCGGCGGCCGGGTGGTCGTGCTCGGCGCGCCGCTCGACCCGGCCGACCACCACCAGGCCGCGGCCCAGCAGGCCCTGGAGGGCTTCACGCGCTCGCTCGGCAAGGAGATCGGCCGGGGCACCACGGTGAACCTGGTCCGGCTGACGGACGCGGCCGCCGCCGAGTCCACGCTCCGTTTCCTGCTGTCGCCGAAGTCGGCCTATGTGAGCGGCCAGGTCGTCGAGGTGGGCCCGCCGCGGGAGGCCCCCGCCGTCCCGGACCGGGACCGCCCCCTGGCCGGCCGCACCGCCCTGGTCACCGGCGGCGCCCGGGGCATCGGCGAGGCGGTCGCCGCGACGCTCGCGCGGGACGGGGCCCGGGTCGTGGTCCTCGACGTGCCGCAGGCCGAGCAGGACGCCCGGCGCGTCGCCGACCGGATCGGCGGCACGGCCCTGCCGCTCGACATCACCACCGCCGACGCGGGCGCGCGGATCACCGAGGCCCTCCCGGACGGACTGGACCTGCTCGTCCACAACGCGGGCATCACCCGTGACCGGCGGCTGGTGAACATGCCGGCCGAGCAGTGGATCTCCGTGCTGGAAGTGAACCTGGCGAGCGTGCTGCGCACCACGGACGCCCTGCTGAAGGCCGGGACGCTGAAGCGCGGTGGCTCCGTCGTCGCGACGGCCTCGATCGCCGGACTCGCCGGCAACGCGGGCCAGACCAACTACGGGGCGAGCAAGGCGGGCGTGGTCGGTCTGGTCCGCTCCCTCGCCCCGCGCGCGCTCGACGAGCACGGTGTGACGGTCAACGCGGTGGCGCCCGGCTTCATCGAGACGAGGATGACGGCCGCGATCCCGCTGTTCATCCGCGAGGCGGGCCGCCGGATGAACTCCCTCGCGCAGGGCGGTCTGCCGGTCGACGTCGCCGAGACGACCGCCTGGCTGGCCCAGCCCGCCTCGGGCGCGGTCAACGGCCAGGTCGTCCGCGTCTGCGGCCAGAGCCTGCTGGGGGCCTGATGACCGGCGCCGCCCTCGTCCTCACCGGCTCGCCCGCCCTCGCCCCGCTCCTGGCCCGCGGTGCCGTGCTGTCCCCGTTCAAACGGCCCTCCCCCGGCGCCGGTTTCCCGCGCACCCGGCTGGTCCTGCCCGGCCTGCGGGTCGACCTCGCGCGGCTCGCGGCGTACGAGCGGGTGTGCGGCTTCGCCACCGGGGAGGACGCGCTGCCGGTGACCTATCCGCACGTGCTGGGGTTCCCGCTGGCCATGCGGCTGATGAGCGGGCGGGAGTTCCCGCTGCCGCTGCTGGGCCTCGTCCACACGTCGATCACGATCACGCGGCACGCCGCGATGCCCGCCACGCGCGCGTACGCCCTGGCCGTCCACGTCGACGGGCTGGCCGCGCACCGGCGGGGCACGCAGGCCACGGTCGTCACCGAGGTGCGCGGCGACGGCGGGGACGTCGTGTGGGAGTCCAGGAGCACCTATCTGGCGCGGCACGGCACCGGGCGTCCCACCGAGGGCGGCGAGGCCGGGGGCGACGCGGCCCAGGGCGACGCGGCCCAGGGCGACGCGGCCCAGGGCGACGCGGCCCAGGGCGACGCGGCCCAGGGCGACGCGGCCCAGGGCGACGCGATCCAGGGCGACGCGGCCCGGGACGACAAGAGGTCCGAGCCGCTGCCCGCCGTCGCCGAGTGGCGGCTGGCCGGGGACGTCGGACGGCGCTACGGGGCCGCGTCCGGGGACCGCAACCCCATCCATCTCCACCCGCTCACGGCGCGGCTGTTCGGTTTTCCCCGGGCCATCGCGCACGGCATGTGGACGGCCGCCCGCTGCCTCGCCGCGCACGGCACACCGGACGCCTGCCGGGTCCGGGCGGACTTCAGGGCGCCGGTGCTGCTGCCGGGGACGGTGACCTACTCGGCGCACGGCACCCGGTTCGCGCTGCGGGGCCCGGACGGCCGGACGCACCTGACCGGGGAGGTCCTCCCCGGCTGAGGCGAGCACCGGCCGGGTGCCTACCCGGTCCGGCCGTCCGGTTCCCCGCCGGGCGGGGTCCACGGCCGTCCCTCCATGAGGTCGCCCAGGCCGGCCCAGGCGAAGTTCATCAGGGTCGCGGCGGCCTGGCGGGCCGTGACGCCCGGGGTGACGTTGGCCCAGGCGGCGAGGGACTCGGCGGCACCGACCAGGGCCTCGGCCAGCCCGGCGACCTCTCGCTCGGGCAGGTCGGGGTCGCGGTGGGCCTCGCGGGCGCCGGCGAGGATCAGCTGCGTCACGAACACGACGATCTCCTCGCGCATCGCGGCGACTTCGGCGGCGAAGGGCTCACCGTGCGTACGGGCCTGGAGGTGCAGGATCGACCAGGCGTCGGGGTTCTCGGCGGTGTGCGCGAAGAACGCGCCGAGGCCCTCCCACAGTTGCCGGTCGGCGGGCAGGTCCCGCCGGACTCCGGCGCGCACCGCCTCAACGAGGGCCTTGGCCTCCCGGCGGATGCAGGCGGTGAAGAGGTCTTCCTTGGAGTTCAGGTACAGGTAGACCAACGGCTTGGACACGCCCGCCAGTTCGGCGATCTCGTCCATCGAGGCGGCCATGTAGCCGCGTTGGCCGAAGATGCGCACGGCGGCGTCCAGCATCTGCTGTTCACGGACCGCACGCGGCATCCGCTTCGTCTTCACGGCACCCATACCGCTTAGCGTACGGGCCCCCGGCCGCCCCTCCGCCGGAAGAACCGGAGGAGGGGCGGCCGGGGGCCCGTCACGTCAGGGCGTCCGGCGCTCAGGCGGCGGCGGGCACCCGCTCGGGTCGCGCGTCACGCGGCTCGTCGTCCAGGGCGAGGTCCGAACCGTCGGCCGTGGCGTAGGCGTCACGGTCGAGCAGGTTCTCCCGGGCCGAGACCAGGACCGGGATCAGCGCCTGTCCGGCGACGTTGGTCGCGGTGCGGATCATGTCCAGGATCGGGTCGATCGCGAGCAGCAGGCCCACGCCCTCCATCGGCAGGCCGAGGGTGGACAGGGTCAGGGTCAGCATGACCGTCGCGCCGGTGAGGCCGGCCGTGGCGGCGGAGCCGACCACCGAGACGAAGGCGATCAGCAGGTAGTCGCCGACGCCCAGCTGGATGTCGAAGATCTGGGCGACGAAGATCGCGGCGATGGCCGGGTAGATCGCGGCGCAGCCGTCCATCTTGGTGGTGGCGCCGAACGGCACGGCGAAGGACGCGTACTCCTTCGGCACGCCGAGCCGCTCGGTGACCTTCTGCGTCAGCGGCATGGTGCCCACCGACGAGCGGGAGACGAAGGCCAGCTGGATCGCGGGCCAGGCGCCCTTGAAGAACTGGACCGGGTTGACCTTGGCGACCGTCGCGAGCAGCGTCGGGTAGACGCCGAACATCACGAGGAGGCAGCCGACGTAGATGTCGGCGGTGAACGTCGCGTACTTGCCGATCAGGTCCCAGCCGTAGGTGGCGATGGCGTAGCCGATCAGGCCGATGGTGCCGAGCGGGGCGAGCCGGATGACCCACCACAGCGCCTTCTGGAGCAGGCTGAGGACGGACTCGCTCAGGGCGAGGATCGACTGGGCCTTCTCGCCGAGCTGGAGGGCGGCGATACCGGCGACGGCGGCCATGAAGACGATCTGCAGGACGTTCAGCTCGGTGAACGGCGTGATGACGTCGGTCGGCACGATGCCGGTCAGGAAGTCGATCCAGGAACCGGTGGTCTCGGGCTTCGCGCCGTCCTTGGGCGTGAGGCCGGTGCCGGAGCCGGGGTTGGTGACCAGGCCGATGACGAGGCCGATGCTCACCGCGATCAGCGAGGTGATCATGAACCACATGAGGGTCCGCGAGGCCAGGCGGGCCGCGTTGTTGACCTTCCGCAGGTTGGTGATCGACACCAGGATCGCGAAGAAGACGAGCGGGGCGACGGCCAGCTTCAGCAGGCCGATGAAGGTGTCGCCGACCTTCTCCAGGGTCGTGACCAGCCAGGACAGGTCCTGGCTGCGGGCGAGCCAGCCGAGCAGCACACCCAGGACGAGACCGGCGAGTATCTGGGCCCAGAAGGGCACCTTGAAGGACTTCGTGTGTGAGGACACGCGACTGACTCCGTTGGGGGGACGCGTAACGGCGGGGGAACTGACGTGGGAGACGACGGGGGTTGCGTTACGTCAGGGACGACAGAAAGCGGACGCGCACCGACAGAGATCCACGTGCAGCCGCGCCACGAGCGGAGCGCCCAGAGGCGAATGAGGCACGACTGCTGACTTCATACACAGACCTTAACACCTGAACTTTGAGGACCCCAAAGCCTGGCTTTGACAGGTGACGGGTCACACACACCCATACAAAGGCAAAGCGCCCCGTGTCCGCGCATGTGCGGAAACGGGGCGCTGTTCGTCTGCGGAGAGGACCTTACGAGGTCTGCCCCTGGGCCCGGGCGGCGTCGTCGGCGACGTCCTCCTGGTTGCGGTTGGCGTCCAGGTTGGCCTTCATCCGGTCCACCCGCTGGGCGACCTGGATGGACGCGCGGTCGCGCTCCTTGCGCAGCACGACGAAGCTGATCGGCGCGGAGATCAGCAGGGCGAGCAGGACGACCCACAGGCCGTTGCTGTCGCCGAGGCCGCGCGGGGCGAGGCCCGAGTAGACGGCGCCCCAGACGACCACGAGGCAGCCCACGAAGACACCGAGGCGCATCAGCGTGTAGCGGAGCATCTCAATCCACTCTTCCGTTTCGAACGGCCGGAACACACCCAAAGGGGCACCGTCCAGTGAAGCACGCCGGACGGCCGATCTTGCACGGGGGTCAGTGCAGCGGGAGCAGCATGATCACGTCGTCGCGGTCGTCTCCCGGCGCGACGCGGATGGCGCCCGGGATCCGTCCGACCTCCTTGTAGCCGCACGAGGCGTAGAACCGCTCCAGGCCGAGTCCGCCGCGGCAGGTCAGCCGGATCGCCTCGATCCCGTCGATCCCGCGGGCGGCGTCGGCGGCCGCGGCCAGCAGGTCGCGGCCGTATCCCTTGCCCTGGTGACGCGGGTGCACCATCACCGTGTACAGCCACAGCCAGTGCTTCATCAGGCGGTGCGTGTTGAGGGTGAGGAACGCGGTCGCGGCGACCCGCCCGTCCTCGTCGTGCCCGACGAGCAGCCGGACCTGCCCCTCGGCCATGGCCGCGAAGTGCTTGAGCAGCTGCGGCCTGATGTCCTCCCGCGTGACCGGCGGCACGAAGCCGACGGCGCCGCCGGCGTTGGAGACGTCGGTCCACAGGTCGAGGATGCCGTCGCGGAGCTCGGGCGTGACGGCGGGATCGAGCGTGCAGGTAAGGGGCATGCCGGGATTGTAGCTATTACGACAGGGCCCGCGCCGCCAGTCCGGATCCCCCGCCGGCGGCGGCCCGGGCGCCCTCGTCTCAGGGGCGCGGGGAACTGCGCGAACAACCCCCACGCGCCCGCAGAGGACGATCAAACCCTCATGGGTTGCGGCGCTTCACGACGCTCCGGGTCAGGCCCCGCGTACTCCCGGATGATCTCGTACCGCGTGTTGCGCTCCACGGGCCGGAACCCGGCGTCGCGGATGAGGTCCAGCAGATCCTCACGCGTCAGCTTGTTCGGCGTGCCGTAGTTGTCCGCGTCGTGCGTGATCTTGTACTCGACGACCGACCCGTCCATGTCGTCGGCGCCGTGCTGCAGGGCCAGCTGCGCGGTCTGCACCCCGTGCATCACCCAGAAGACCTTCACGTGCGGCACGTTGTCGAACAGCAGCCGCGACACGGCGAAGGTCTTCAGCGCCTCCGCGCCCGTCGCCATCTGCGTCCGGGCCTGGAGCCGGTTGCGGACCTTGCCGTCCTTCATGTCGACGAAGTCGTGCTGGTAGCGCAGCGGGATGAACACCTGGAAGCCGCCGGTCTCGTCCTGCAGCTCGCGCAGCCGCAGCACGTGGTCCACCCGGTGCCGCGGCTCCTCGATGTGGCCGTAGAGCATGGTGCACGGGGTCTTCAGGCCCTTCTCGTGCGCCAGCCGGTGGATGCGGGACCAGTCCTCCCAGTGGGTGCGGTGGTCGACGATGTGCTGCCGGACCTCCCAGTCGAAGATCTCCGCGCCGCCGCCGGTCAGCGACTCCAGGCCCGCGTCGATCAGCTCGTCGAGGATCTCCGAGGCCGACATCCCCGAGATGGTCTCGAAGTGGTGGATCTCGGTGGCCGTGAAGGCCTTCAGCGACACGTGCGGCAGGGCCGCCTTCAGCTCCCGCAGCGACCGCGGGTAGTACCGCCACGGCAGGTTCGGGTGCAACCCGTTGACGATGTGCAGCTCGGTGAGGTTCTCCGACTCCATCGCCTTGGCGAGCTTGACGGCCTCCTCGATGCGCATCGTGTACGCGTCCTTCTCCCCCGGCTTGCGCTGGAAGGAGCAGTACGCGCAGGAGGCCGTGCACACGTTCGTCATGTTGAGGTGACGGTTGACGTTGAAGTGCACCACGTCGCCGTTCTTGCGCGTGCGCACCTCGTGCGCGAGGCCGCCGAGCCAGGCCAGGTCGTCCGACTCGTACAGCGCGATGCCGTCCTCACGGGTCAGGCGCTCACCGGCCCTGACCTTCTCCTCCAGCTCGCGCTTGAGCCCGAGATCCATGCCCACACCTTTCTACGGAGACGTCCCCCACCGTACGACTAGACCTCTTCGGGCAGTTCCCCGACCCGGTTCTCCCACTTGGTGGAGAGCACGATGGTGGTGCGGGTCCGGGAGACGCCCTTGGTGCCGCTGAGCCGCCGGATGATCTTCTCCAGGCCGTCCACGTCCGCCGCCCGCACCTTGAGCATGTACGAGTCGTCGCCCGCGATGAACCAGCAGTCCTCGATCTCCGACAGGTCCCGCAGCCGCTGCGCCACGTCCTCGTGGTCGGTGGCGTCGGACAGGGAGATGCCGATGAGGGCGGTGACGCCGAGGCCGAGGGAGGCCGCGTCCACGGTGGCCCGGTAGCCGGTGATGACACCGGCCGCCTCCAGCCGGTTGATGCGGTCGGTGACGCTGGGTCCCGACAGGCCGACGAGGCGTCCCAGCTCCGCGTAGGAGGCCCGGCCGTTCTCCCTCAGGGCCTGGATGAGCTGCCTGTCCACCGCGTCCATTGCGATCGAAGCCTTCCGCTGAAGTTGTCTGTGGTCCGAGTGAGTTCCGGTGTGCTCAGCCGGCGCGGTGTGCTCCGCCGCCGAGCTCACCCTGCCAACGGCGGTAGAGCGTGTGCGGCACGCCCGCCGCGTCGAGTACGCGTCCGGCGACGAAGTCCACCAGGTCCTGGATGTGCGTCGCGCCCGCGTAGAAGGCGGGTGAGGCGGGCACGACCGCCGCGCCCGCGTCGTCGAGGGTGACCAGGTGCCGCAGGGTCTGGCCGTTCAGCGGGGTCTCCCGTACGGCCACGACCAGCCTGCGGCCCTCCTTGAGGGTCACGCTCGCCGCCCGCTGCAACAGGTCCTTCGACAGGCCGAGCGCGACCCCGGCCACGCTCGCCGTCGAGGCGGGCACGATGAGCATGCCCCGGGTGGGGTACGACCCCGAGGAGGGTCCGGCGGCCAGGTCGCCGGCGCTCCAGTGCCGTACGGCGTCCAGGTCGACGGAGAAGGTGTCCGGCTTGCCGTCGGCACCCCGGGACAGCCATGCGCGCAGGTCGTCGCGCCAGTGGGCGTCCCGGAACGAGATCCCGGTCTCGTCGAGGAGGGTGAGCCGGGAGGCCCGGGACACCACGAGATCGACGCTTTCGCCGGCGTCGAGCAGGCCCCGCAGCACGGCAGCGGCATACGGGGTGCCGGAGGCGCCGGACACCCCTACGATCCAAGGCGTACGCGGCGTCTCGCCTGGCTTGACTGGGTTCACGACCCCGAGCCTATCCGGCGCCGCGGGGTGGGAACCGGCCAAGGGGTACGGGGCGTTGCTCAAAGGGGACGAGCGAGCACTGGGGGTCGCCATGCCGGGTCCGCGTGAAGGCCGGTCGGCGAGCGACCGCGCGCTGGCCGCGGGCAAGCTGATGGTGGCCTGGATCGCCCTGCTGTGGCTGCTGGAAGCGGTCGACGCGGCGTCGGGTCACGCGCTGGACCGCTTCGGCATCGTCCCGCGCGAGCCGTCCGAGCTGGCCGACGTCGTCCCGTCGGCCTTCGTGCACTTCGGCTTCGCCCACCTGATGTCGAACACGCTGCCCCTGCTGGTCCTCGGCTTCCTGGCGGCGCTGGCGGGGCTGCGCCGCTTCCTCCTCGTCTGCGCGCTGATCGTCCTGGTCGACGGCCTGGGCGTCTGGCTCGTCTCCCCGGCGCACACGAACACGGCGGGCGCGTCGGGCCTGATCTTCGGCCTCTTCGGCTTCCTCCTGGTCACCGGCTTCGTGGAGCGCCGCCCCTGGGGCATCCTGGCGGGCGTCCTGATCGCCGCGGTCTGGGGAGGCTCGATCCTGTCGGGCCTGGCCCCCACCCAGACGGGCATCAGCTGGCAGGGCCACCTGCTGGGGTTGCTGGCGGGGGTGGGGGCGGCGTTCGCCTTCCGCCGCCGGGTGCCTCCGGGCTCAGCGGAAGGCAGCTGGTCCCCACGGTGAGGCGCCCGATCCGGGCCTCGACGGTGACCTCGTCCCCATACGGAAGCACGTTCCGCCCGCGGTAGCCGTCCGGTCCGGGGTCCCGAAGGGTGACGACGTGTCCCTGCCGCGGATCGAAGACCAGGTAGTCCGGGATGCCCCGCGACGCGTACTGCCGGTCCTTGACCGCATAGTCGCCGCGCGCGCTCTCGGGCGACACGCTGGGGTTCGAGGATCGCCCAGAGCCGCCGAACGGTACGGCCGTCGCACGGCCGCACCGGCCGCGCGACGACACTGCCTTCGACGATCTCGGTGCGGAACCCCGGAAACGCGTCTTCGAGGCGGGCGAGTTGCGCGCGGAGGCGATGCATGGCCGCACCGTAATCACACGGTCAGACCTCGCACGAGCAGATCCAGCAGCGCGCACACGAACAGGGCGATGCCGATGAAGCCGTTGACGCTGAAGAACGCCCTGTTCACGCGGGAGAGGTCGTGGGGGCGGACGATGGAGTGCTCGTAGAGGAACGCCGCCGCGACGATCAGCAGGCCCAGCCAGAAGAAGGCGCCCGCGCCGGTGGCCAGGGCGTACCAGACGAACAGGGCCGTCGTCACCGCGTGGCAGACACGGGCGCCCCAGATCGCGGCCGGGATGCCGAAGCGCGCCGGGACGGACATGACGCCGATCTCGCGGTCGGTCTTCACGTCCTGGCAGGCGTAGATCAGGTCGAAGCCGCCGATCCAGACGCCCACGGCGAGACCCAGTATCACCGCGTCCCACGACCAGGAGCCGGTGATCGCCAGCCAGCCGCCGATCGGGCCCATCGCCTGGGCGAGTCCGAGGATGGCCTGCGGGAAGTTCGTGAACCGCTTGCCGTAGGGGTAGACCACCATCGGGATCACGGCGATGGGGGCCAGGGCCAGGCAGAGCGGGTTGAGCAGGGCCGCCGCGCCGAGGAACACGGCCAGGGCGATCAGCGCGCCCGTCCAGGCGTGCTTCACCGACATCGCGCCGGTCACCAGCTCGCGCTGCGCCGTGCGCGGGTTCCGCGCGTCGATCTCCCGGTCGATGATCCGGTTGACCGCCATGGCGAACGTGCGCAGGCCGACCATGCAGACGGTGACCAGCAGCAGCTTGCCCCAGTGGATGTTCTTGTCCCACTGGAACATCGCGGTCAGCGCGGCGATGTACGCGAAGGGCAGCGCGAAGACCGAGTGCTCGATCATCACCAGCCGCAGGAACGCCTTGGTGCGTCCCGGCTGCGGGATCGCGGCGGAAGCGGAGGTCACAGGCCGTACTCCTTCCAGCGGCGGTCCACCTTCGCCGCCGTCTCCGGGTCGGACTCGACCATGTCGGGCCAGCCGCCGTCGCGCGTGTAGCCCTCCTCGGGCCACTTCTTCGTCGCGTCGATCCCGGCCTTGCCGCCCCAGAACTGCTGGTAGGAGGCGTGGTCCAGATGGTCGACGGGGCCCTCGACGATGCTCAGGTCCCGGGCGTAGTCCGTGTTGCCCAGCGCCCGCCAGGCCACCTCGTGCAGGTCGTGCACGTCGCAGTCGGAGTCGACGACCACGATCAGCTTGGTCAGCGACATCATGTGCGCGCCCCAGATGGCGTGCATGACCTTCTGCGCGTGCTTGGGGTACTTCTTGTCGATCGAGACGATCGCGCAGTTGTGGAAGCCGCCCGCCTCCGGCAGGTGGTAGTCCACGATGTCCGGCACGATGATCTTCAGCAGCGGCAGGAAGAAGCGTTCCGTCGCCCGGCCCAGCGGCCCGTCCTCCGTCGGCGGGCGGCCCACGACGATCGACTGGAGCAGCGGCCGCTTCCGCATCGTGATGCAGTCGATCTTCAGTGCAGGGAAGGGCTCCTGCGGCGTGTAGAAGCCGGTGTGGTCGCCGAACGGGCCCTCGGGCAGCATCTCGCCCGGCTCCAGCCAGCCCTCGATGACGACCTCCGCCTGCGCGGGCACCTGGAGCGGAACGGTCTTGCAGTCGACCATCTCGATCCGCTTGCCCGCGAGGAACCCGGCGAACAGGTACTCGTCGATGTCCCCGGGCAGCGGGGCGGTCGAGGCGTACGTCACGGCGGGCGGGCAGCCGAAGGCGATCGCGACGGGCAGCCGCTCGCCCCGGCGCGCGGCCACCTGGTAGTGGTTCCGGCTGTCCTTGTGGATCTGCCAGTGCATGCCGATGGTGCGCTTGTCGTGCCGCTGGAGCCGGTAGAGGCCCAGGTTGCGCACGCCGCTCTCGGGGTCCTTGGTGTGCGTGAGCCCCAGGTTGAAGAACGACCCGCCGTCCTTCGGCCAGGTGAACAAAGCCGGCAGCTGCTCCAGGTCCACGTCGTCCCCGGTCAGCACGACCTCCTGCACGGGGCCGTCCTTGACCTTCTTCGGCGGCACGTGCGTCATCGCGCCGAGCTTGCCGAAGGCCTCCCGCACGCCGACGAACCCGTGCGGCAGCTCGGGCTTCAGCAGCCCGCCGATCCGCTCCGAGATCTCCGCGTACGACTTCAGGCCCAGCGCCTTCAGCAGCCGCCGGTCCGTGCCGAACACGTTCATCGCGAGCGGCATGCGCGACCCGCGCACGTTCTCGAAGAGCAGCGCCGGACCGCCGGACTTCTGCACCCGGTCGACGATCTCCCCGACCTCCAGGTACGGGTCCACCTCGGCCTTGATGCGCTTGAGGTCGCCCTCGCGCTCCAGCGCCCTGAGCAGGGAGCGAAGATCGTCGTAAGCCATGGGGTCCAGTATCCCCGAGCGGCTACGCTGGCCTGGAACCACCCACCGCTTTCGCTGAGAGGCCGCGCATGCTCCGGGTACTGATGTTCCTCGTGCCGCTGGCGCTGAGCGTGTACGCGTTCATCGACTGCATCAGCACCAAGGACGACGACATCCGCCACATGCCCAAGCCGCTGTGGGCGATCCTCGTGCTGCTGTTCCCGCTCGTCGGCTCGATCTCCTGGCTGATCGCCGGCAAGAAGCGCAGCCCGGCCGCCGACGGCTGGTCCGGCGTCCGCGGGGGCGGGCGCTCCCGGCAGCAGTGGGTGGCGCCGGACGACAACCCCGACTTCCTGAAGTCCCTCGACGACGACAAGAACAAGGACGACGACCCCCGGCGCGAGGAGTCCTGACCCGGACTGCGGGAAACGGGTTGCTCCCGTGGCACGCATGGTCGTCAATGGTGTTCCCACAGTGACCGCGGTCACTTCGCGCTCACCGGCCTTCAGGGGGACACCATGGAAACGAGACAGCCACCGGGGCAGTGGGACGTACCGCCCCCGCCCGCCACTCCGCCCCGGACCCTGACCGACGTCGAACTCCGCGTCCACAAGCGCCTGTTATGGGTCGGCGCAGCGGCCTACCCGCTGCGCAACATCGCCCGGGTCTACACCTTCACCCTCCACCCCAAGCGCAAGGAGGCCGTCTTCCGCTTCCTGACCCGCGCCGGGATCACCCTCGCCGTGGCGATCGGCCTGTCGATCATCGGCGGCCTGACCTACCTCGCCGACGAGTCGGCCGCCGGCGGACTGCTGACCTTCGTGTGGATCTGCTCGATCGCGGCCCTGATCTACTTCCTCGTCGAGATGCTCTCCGTCGTCACGGCCCAGTCGCACTACGTCCTCGCGGTCGAGACGGCCGGGCCGTCCACCGCGATGGTCACCAGCCGGGACCCGCAGCACCTCGACCGGCTGGTCGGTTACGTGGCGGGCGCGCTGGAGAACCCCGACACCGAGTTCCAGGTGACGGTGGAGCGCCTCACGATCAACTCACCGTCGAACTACCACTTCGGCGACAACGTCAACATGTACGGCGGCAGCGGCAACGTGGGGATCGCGGCATGAGCGGCAACAGCTACCACTACGGCGACAGCGTCACGATGCACGGCGGCAGCGGCAACACGGGCATCGTCAAGAACGGCACGACCGGGGACGTGGATCCCGCGCTGCGGCTGGCCCTGGCGGAACTGCTCCAGGGCGTGCGCGAGTTGCGCGAGCAGCTGCCCCAGCCCAGTGTGCAGCTCATCGACGAGTCCCTGCCGGTGCTGGCCGCGGACGCGGCGCCGCCGCAGGAGCGGCACCGGGCGCTGATGGCCGTCGCGGCGATCGCCGCGGCCGTGGGGGCCGTGGGGCAACCGGTCGCGGAGGCCGCGAACCGGGTCCTGCAGATGCTGGGCGGACAGTAGGTCAGCGCACGGCGGACAGGAACGCGGACCAGGCGGACCGGCCGACGACCAGGACCGGTCCGTCAGGGTTCTTGCTGTCGCGGACGGGAACGGTTTCGTCGTAGCCGGGGGCTATTTCGATGCAGTTGCCCCCGTTGGCGTCGCTGTAGCTGCTCTTGACCCAGGTGAGCTCGTTCCGGTCCATGATGCTCGTACCTCTCCATCGTCTCGTGGATCAGAGCGGCGGACTCGGGAGCCGACAGGGCGTCCGCCCTGAGCACATCATAGGTGTGGCTGTGTCTCGCGAAGAGGGCTGGATCGTCGTTGAAGTGGCCACGGTCCAGCGATTCCGAGTAGACCCAATCGTGCCCGTCGGGCAGCTTGATGAGGGACATGGACCCACTCGGGCGGAACAGGCCGAGGCGGCCGGCCGGTGCGACCTGGATGCGGATGTTGGGCCGCTTCCCGACGCTCAGCAAATGGGCGCACTGGTCCCTCATCACAGCGGAGCTGCCGATCATGTTGCGCAGGCAGCTCTCGTCGAGGACGACGATGTAGAGCGGGCCTCCATCCGTCAAGAAGCGCTGCTGACGGCTCAGTCGGGCCCGTACCCGCTCCTCCACTTCCTCCCCGCTGACGAGCAAGGAGAACAACGCCCGGGCGTAGTCCGCCGTCTGCAACAAGCCCGGCATGACGCGCTCCTGGTACTCCCGAAGGGCGACAGCCTCCTCATCCATCTCGGCCCGTCGCCGGAACCAGTCGGGATGCTCCACCTGCGGATACCAGTCGATCTTCGCCCACAGCCGCGCCAAAACCCCACCCGTGGAAAGAAGTTCGTCGCACGCCTTGGCGAAGGACTCCTGCGGCACCCTCGTACCGGCCTCCACGCGGGCCACGTGCGAGCGGTCGCACGGGATCTGCCGTGCCAGACCCTCCTGCGTGAGCAGCGCCGCCTCCCTGAAGTGCCGCAGCACCTCGCCGAACACGGCCGCCGTACTCGCCCCCGACTCCGCCCCGCCGTTCCGTCGGCTCACGGCATCCCCCTCCGTGACAGTGCACCGGTGTCACACACAAAGCGTTGAAGCGGGTCGTTCCCGTACGCAACGCTCGGTACACACACAGTTACGGAGGTGCGCGAAATGGAACCGGGAACGCTCGTCTACGACCCGCAGACGAACAGGGTCGGCGAGTATCGGGACAGAACCGGCCCGTACGCGATGCTGCGCCCGGTCGGCGGCGGCCGGGAGTGGCAGGCGGACGCGACGCGGATCCGGGAGGCGACCCCGGACGAACGGCTCAGCGCGGGCGTGCGCGCGGTCAACGACCGTTCCCGGGAAGGGTTGTCGGCCGATCCGAACCGGCCTCCGCTGCCGGTGCGGGGGTGCGCGGCGTGCGAGGAGCTGTCGGTCCGGCGGGACAGGGCCCGCGCGGCGTTCGACGCGAGTGCCGTGACGGACGCGAACGTCCTGCTCCGCCAGCATCAACGCGCCGAGCACGGCGGGGAGTCGGCGGGGCGCCGGATCTTCCGGTACGTGCCGTACACGATCGTGCAGGACCCGTCCGCCCTGCCCGAGTACCAGGCGTACTGCGTCTCGGGCGAGGACGCGGACTGCGGGGCGAGTTCGGGGCCGTGCGCGGCGCCCGGCGAGGTGGAGGAGTGGCAGCGCAGGCACACCCAGGAGACCCGGCACCTGCGCTACCGCCGCAGCTTCGCCGACTACGCGGTGCTGGAGCGGCAGGGCGGCTGAGGCCCCGGCCGGGCCTCAGGGCCCCTCGGTCGGTTTCCGCAGCACGGGCGGGAGGTCCTCGACGGACTCCGCGACGACGAGGCGGTAGGCGCCGGTGTCCTCGGCCACCGCGACCGCGACGGCGGGGTCCACGCCCCGTACGGCGAACGCGGTCGTCGGGACCGGGCCCTCGCCGTCGTCGCCGTCCCCGGGCGTGTCGTCGCAGGCCGGGCGGGTCGCGGGGCCGAGCGACCGTCCCAGGGGCACGGTGGTCTCCTCCCCGCCGAGGTACGTGCGGCCGTCGTACTCGACGACGTAGGCGCAGGAGGGCGCGGGTCGCGCGACGTCGTCCGGGGACGAGGGCGCGCAGCCCGCGCTCAGGGCGGCGGCGACGGCCACCAGCGCCGGGGCCCACGTCCCCCGGCCCGCCTTCATCGGTACGCCTTCATCGGTACGCCTCCTCCGGAGCCCTGCTCCCGTACGACGGTCACGTGACGAAGACGTGCGGGGGCCCGGAAGCGTTCAGTTTCCGGGCGGCCCCTGCGCCACGAGCCGGCCGCCGCCCGTCCCGCCCACCGGACCGAGGTCGATCAGCCAGTCGGAGGCCCGGACGACATCGAGGTTGTGCTCGATGGTGACGACCGAGTGCCCGGCGTCGACCAGGCGCTGGAGGACGTCGAGGAGGCGGGCGGTGTCGGCGGAGTGCAGGCCCGTCGTCGGTTCGTCGAGGAGGTACAGGGCGCGGCCGGTCGTGCGCCGGCCCAGTTCCTTCGCGAGTTTCAGGCGCTGGGCCTCACCGCCGGAGAGGGTGGGGGCGGGCTGGCCGAGCGGGAGGTAGCCGAGGCCGACGTCCGCCATGCGGCGCAGCCGGGTCGCCACCGCCGGGACGTCGGCGAACACGGTCAGGGCCTCGTCCACGGTCGCCGCGAGCACCTCGGCGATGTCGTGGCCCTCGTGGCGCACCGACAGCACCTCCGGCCGGAAGCGACGGCCCTTGCAGGTGGGGCAGCGCACCTGCACCGCGGGCAGGAAGTGCATGCGGACGGTGAGGACGCCCGCGCCCTCGCAGCGTTCGCAGCGGCCCCCGGGCACGTTGAAGGAGAAGTGCCCGGCGGTGAGGGCGCCGCGGCTGCGGGCGGCGAAGACCTCGCGGATCGGGGTGAAGACGTCCGAGTAGGTGGCCGCGTTGGAGCGCGGGAGGCGGCTGATGGGCTCCTGGTCGATGAGGACGGCCTTGGACAGGTGCTCCCAGCCGTCGACGCCGTCGTGCTCGGCGGGCAGCTCGCCGGCCCGGTCGAAGTGCCGTCGGGCGGCCCGGCCGAGGATGTCCAGCAGCAGCGTCGACTTGCCGGAGCCGGACGGGCCCGTGACCGTCACCAGGCGGCGCAGCGGGATCCGGACGGTGAGGTCCTTGAGGTTGTGGGCCCGGGCCCCGCGGACCACCAGGGCCGTGTCGCCGTCGCCTCGGGCGCGGGAGCGGGGTGCGGGGAGCCGGCCCGACAGGTACGCGCCGGTCACCGAGCCCTCGGTCCGGGCGACCTCCTGCGGTGTGCCCGCCGCGACGATCCGGCCGCCGTCCCGGCCCGCGCCCGGGCCGACGTCGACCACGTGGTCCGCGGCGCGCAGCACCTCCAGGTCGTGCTCGATGACCAGCACCGTGTTGCCGAGGTCGCGCAGGCGCCGCAGGACGTCGACCAGGCGGGCGGTGTCCGAGGGGTGCAGGCCGATGGTCGGCTCGTCCAGGACGTAGAGGACGCCGGTGAGGCCGGAGCCGAGCAGGGCGGCCAGGCGCAGCCGCTGCGTCTCCCCGGCGGAGAGGCTGGGCGTGGCCTGGCCCAGGGTGAGGTAGCCGACGCCGACGTCCACCAGGCGCCGCACCCGCTCCTCCAGGTCGGCGACGACCGGCTCGACGAGCAGCCACTCGTCACCGGCGGCCCGCTCGCGCAGCCCGGCGAGCCAGGTGCCGAGGTCGGTCAGCGGGAGCTGCGCGGCCTCCACGATGCTCAGGCCGTGCACGGTCACCGCCCGGCTCTCCGCACGCAGCCGCGTGCCGCCGCACTCCGCGCAGGGCTGCTTCACCAGGCCCTGCCGCTCGGCCCGTTCGCGGTACTCGGGGTCGTCGGCGCGTTCGGTGTAGCGGCGCAGCAGCGCCGTCGCGATCCCCTCGAACCGGCCGGCCGCCACGGTCTTCGGCGGTTCGGCGCCGGGGAAGTGCCGCCGGAACTCGGCGCTTTCGACGCCGTGGAGCAGCAAGTCCCTCTCCCGCTCGCTTAGTTCGTCGATCGGCCGGTCCGTGTCGAAGGTGAAGCCGTAGTGCCCGGCGGCGGCCCGCAGCTGGGGCAGGCTCCACTCGGTGAACTTCGCGTTCCAGCCCCGCACTCCGCCCCCGGCGACCGACTCGGCGCCGTCGACCAGGCGCCGCACGTCGGGCCGGATCACCTCGCCCAGGCCGGTGCAGGCGGGGCAGGCGCCGGCGGGCTTGTTGAAGGAGAAGGAGCCCATGACGAGGTCGGGCACGAGGTGGCCGCAGTGCGGGCAGGGCCGCTGCTCGGGTTCGGCGTCCTCGTCGGGTTCGGTGCCGTCGGCGTAGGCGGGCGGGATGTCCTGCCCGCAGCCCGGGCAGGGCCGCACCCCGACGCGCGACCACAGCAGGCGCAGGTAGGTGAAGACCTCCGTGACCGTGCCGACCGTGGAGCGGGGGCTGCGGTTGGTGTGGTGCTGGTCGACGCTGATGGACGGGGACAGGCCGGTGATCGAGTCGACGGCGGGTTTGCTCACGAAGCCGGTGACCATGCCCAGCGACTCCAGGTACTGCCGCTGGCCCTCCTGGTGGAGGGTGTCGAAGGCGAGGGTGGACTTGCCGGAGCCGGACAGGCCGGTCATGACGACCAGCTTGTTCTTCGGCAGGGACAGGGAGACGTTCTTGAGGTTGTTCAGACGCGCACCGGTGACATGAATGCAGGAGTCCATTCCTTCAAGTCTTCCATTGAAGTGCGGTGTTGAGACTTTCGGACCGGACGCACCGCTACTCTCGGCGTAACCTTCAAATCGATGACGAACGACCGCCGCCTCCGCCCCGTCGACCTGGCCCGGCTGGCCGGTGTCTCGACGCAGCAGATCCGCAACTACGAGGACGCCGGGGTGCTCCCTCCCGCGGCGCGCACCGCGTCCGGCTACCGCGTCTTCGGGGACGCGCACCGCCGCGCCCTGCTGGCGTACCGGGCCCTGATGCGTGGCTACGGCCCGCCGACGGCGACGGCGATCATGCGCGCGGTCCACGACGGTGACGTACCGGGCGCGCTCGCCCTGGTCGACGCCGCGCACGCAGCGCTGCACGAGGAGCGGGTGGCCCTGCGGGCGGCGAGCGAGGCCCTGGAACTGCTCGCCCTGGAACCCCCGGCCCCGCTCCCCCGCTCCGGCGGCCTGCGCATCGGCGAGGTCGCCGCGCTGCTGGGCGTACGGACGTCCGCGCTCCGGGTGTGGGAGAGCGCCGGGCTGCTCACCCCGGCCCGCGAGCGCGGCACGGGGTACCGGACCTACGCGCCCGCCGACGTCCGCGACGCCCGGCTGGTGCACACCCTGCGCCGCAGCGACTACCTGTTCGACCAGATCAAACCAATCCTGGACGACCTGCGCCGCGAGGGCAGCACGGAGGCCCTCCGGTCAGCGATCACCACCCGCTGCGAAACCCTCACGACCCGAAGCCGGACGATGATCGAGGGGTCGGGGGCGTTGCACACCTACCTGAACGGCCCGACCGGCTCCGGGGGCGTCACCTCTCCCAGTGAGGGCTCGTGAAGGCGGCGCCGAAGTAGCCCTTCACCTCGCCCACGGTGATGCCGGCGCTCTTGCCGCACAGGTTGACCGAGCCGTTCAGGACGGGGCCGGATGCCGAGCCGCGAGCGGTCCAGACACAGCCGTCGGAGTTCTCGGTGGGGGCGCCGACGACCGTCTCGGCCCTGCCGTCCTTGGTGAGATCGGCGAGGTGGACGGCGCCGCCGAAGCCGTCGCCGGTCTCCGCGGCGCCCGGGACGCCCGCCGTGTCCTGGGTGTAGCCGACCGCCTTGGCCGTGGTCAGCCCGGCCGCCGAACCGCGCAGCAGCACGGCGGTTCCCGCGGAGGCGAGCGAACCGACGGCCTCCTGGGGGGAACCGACCAGGACGTCGGCGTACCCGTCGCCGTCGGCGTCACCGACGCTCAGGGACCGGCCGAACCGGTCGCCCCACTCGGCGGTGCCGGGGACGCCCGGGGTGTCCTGGTGGAAGACCTTCGGCTTCTGCTCGGCCGTGATGCCCAGGGCACTTCCGTAGAGGACCTGGATCTCGCCGCCGCGGTGGGCGGCGGGGGTGGGTCCGTTGGCGACGGAGTCGTCGGACGGAACGCCGGTGACGAGGTCGCCGTATCCGTCACCGTTGACGTCGCCGATCTGCCCGGCGTAGCCGTCGGCGTACGGCAGGTCGATGCCCCGGTTGACGGTCGTGTCCTGCGGGTCGGGGGCTCCGGTGTCGAGGGTCACCGGTCCACGGACGTCGTCGTCGGCGGGACCGGCCAGGTAGAAGCGCTCGGCCCTGCCGTCGCCGTTCACGTCGCCCATGACCGCACCACGGACGTTCTGCCGCCATTCCAGGTAGCGCTCGGCGGCCTGCCCGGTGCGGCTGAAGGGGCCGCTGTAGGAGGCGACGGCACAGAGGTCCGAGGCGACACCGAGCTCTGGGGCCCCGTCACCGTCCATGTCACCGGCGGCGAGCGACGAGCCGAACCCGCAAGAGGACGTGTACTCGTCATAGCCGGCCGGAGGGGAGATGTTCGCGCCGCCCTTCAGCCCGTTCGGCCCGCCCCACACCACGGTCACGGAGCCCCGCGATTCGGCATCGTCCACGTCCTCGTCCGGGGTGCCGACGATCAGGTCCGCGTAGCCGTCGCGGTCCAGGTCGGCACTGGCCACCGTGGCCCCGAAGTGGTCGAACTCCTCGGCGGTGCCGGGGACGCCGGTGGTCGACTGGGTGATGACCGTCCTGCGGGTGGTGCTCACCGAGGAGGCGGAGCCGTACAGCACGACGACCGAACCGGCCGCCTGCACCGTGCCGTTGGTGGCATTCGGAGCCCCGACGGCCAGATCGCGATAGCCGTCGCCGTTGAAGTCGTCCTGTACGGCGGCCGTGTTCGCCCCCTTGTAGGGCGCGGCGGCGGACGAGGCCACCGGCGTGAGGGTGACAGCGGCGGAAGCGGTGAGCACGGCGACGGCCGTGACTGCTCTGCGCAACGGGACTCCTTGTTCTGAACAGCGGACGACCCCATGACACGCGAGGCACGGACAAGGTTGTAAGGCCAAGGTCAGACGACCGTCGCAGGGCGTGGCTCGCCGTGGAAGACCTGCCGGGTATGCCAGTCGCGGTGCTCGGCCGCCACAGGGCTCACGCCCGGTTGCGGCCCGACGAGCGGACGGCCCGAGAGGGCTGTGACGTGCTCCCGCGCGGCGTCACTGTGACCGACGAAGCGCTGCGAGACCAGGATGCGGTGATCGTCCCCCACACCGAGGACGCCCTTGTCGAACAGCTTGTGGTGCAGCGAGCACAGGCACAGCCCGTTCTCGACCTGGTCGGGTCCGCCGAACGCCCACCACCGCACGTGGGCGGCCTCGAGACCGACCGGTACCGCACCGATCCTGCCGTCGTATCCGCAGAAGGCGCACCGGTATTCGTAGGCGGTCAGGACGAGTTCCCTCATCCGCGGATCCCGCCGCCTGCGCACCGCAGCGAGCAGCTCGGCCTCGGCCGGCTCCAGGTCCAGGCCGACGGCTTCGCACAGTTCCCCGTGCAGAGAGGGCGGGAAGTGCAGGTCGAGCAGCAGGCGGGCGATCCTGCCGAGCAGGTCCGGTTCGCGCCGCAGCGCCGCTTGCAACTCCGGGATGAGCCGCCCGGTGGCACCCGACTCACGGAGGTCACGCACCCCGCTGCCCGGGCTGCCGGGCCCGCGGTCGGTACGCACCTCCCAGACACCGTCGCTGGTGAGGTGGTGGAACGGGTAGGCGGGAGTCGTCTTGCGGGGCGGACCGTACTCGCTCAGCAGACGCTGCAGATCGCCCTCCACCGCGGTGTACGGCAAGGGGGCATCGGCGTCCTCCTGGAACCGGCCGAGGGCGTACAGCAGCAACAACGGCTTGTGCGGAGCCCGAACCCCGTTCCTCGCCCACTGCCGCAGGGCCGCCATGCGTTCCAGCCAGTCCATGGCGGTTGATCGTAAAGGGCTTCGGCCGGGTGCGTGATGATGCCTGGTGCACTTAGTGGCACCGCTCCGAGGCCCACAGCAGCTTGCGGTATGCATTCGAAGGTAAATACCGTCGATTGGAGAGCTGATGAGTCACAGCACATGGCGGACGCGCCGGACCCGGCAGCTCGCGGGTGAGGCGGTGGAGTACGACCAGGAGTACGTCGACGCGCGGCTGGCCGGCGATCTCGGGCAGGCGGTCTACGACCGCCGGATCGAGCTCGGCCTGTCCCAGGCCGAACTCGCGGAGCGGGCCGGGATGACTCAGCCCCAGGTCTCCCGGATGGAGGGCGGCGACACCGTGCCGACCCTCCCGCTGCTGCGACGCTTGGCCAAGGCTCTGGACGGCACGCTGCACTTGACGATCGACGAAGGTGACTCGCGTGTCACCTTCACCCCGCACGCCGCCTGAGTCACCGGTGTGAGGACCCTGCCGTAACCCGATGGGTGTTTACGAAGGACCGCAGGTGCCCTCCGGGGTCGCGGCTCACGGCCAGACCAGGCAACAGGGCTGACGCCCCGCCTCCTGCAGGCGCGGTGGCTGAAGTCCTGCCATTCGTGCAGCGAGCGGGAGGAGCGGGGTTGTGACCTTGTTTCCCGGTGAGACGTGCGTTGACCTGCGGGAACTCTTCTTGGCAGCTCTCACGGGTCAACGCCGTTTCCCAAGTCATATGCCCTGGATGGGCCCTCGGGGCAGTGCCTGGGAAGGCACTCGTGTCAGGCTTCGTGCCTAGTGGGCCTTGATGCGGGCAGTGATCCCAGGCGGGCAGTGTCCACGAGATGCCTTGAGCTGTTTGGCAGGTGCGCGATCTGCAACGGTTGATCGAGTATCCGAAGCGCGGCTTCGCCGTCGAGCAGGAAGTGCCAGCGGATGTGTATGACGCTTACGAGCGACTTGTGCGGGCGGGGTTCGACAGCCGTCTTGCCACTGGCTGACGGCGACTCAGTCCCGAAGGTCTTTGACCATGACCGCGTACACCGGCGAGTCGGCGAACGGTTGCTGCAAGCCGACTGTGGCGTATCCCCAAGTCTCGTAGAGTGCTTGGACCTTGGGGTGTGTGACGTCGACCAGCAGCACCGCGAGGTCTTCCGTACGTTCCTTGAGTAGCACCTCGTGCAAGCGGTCGGCGATTCCCTGCTTCCGCCACCTCGGACGCACCATCACTTCGGACACCGCGTAGGTGGAGGAGTAGCCGTTGTTCGGCTCGTACCCGGTGGAGCGCCACCATTCGCGGCCCGGGGCGAGAGGGGCGCCGTAGGCGAAGCCCACAGGTTCGTCTTCGTCGTACGCCACCACGCAGGAGAAGCCGTCCATACCGGTCCAGTGGTCGACGAACCAGGCGAAGCGCTGGTGGAAGGGGTCGTCCATCTGGTCGGCGTAGGCGTCGGCATGTACGTCGATGAGCATCTGCCGGAAGCCTTCGGGGAGGTTCCCGTGCTGAAAGTGACGCAGGTCGGTCACGCTCGGCTCCATTCGGTTCGCATGCGGTCTGCCCAGTCTCTTGCGTAGGAAGTGGAAGGAGCCATGACGAACAGGCCCCGGTGGAAGTCGCCCATGAGTGTGCGCATACGGCCGGGCAACGGGTCACCATCCATGATGGTGAAGACGTCGGTGGCTGAGGCCGTGGCCTGTTCGGCTTCTCCCTGGTGGAGCTGTGCGAGGGCGAGTTGGGCGGTCGCGAGGGCCTTGTTGCGCCGGAAGGCGGTCGGGATTCCGGCCAGGGCGCGGTGCGCCATGGCTTCGGCATGAGCGTGGCGTCCGCTGTTGAACTGGACGATTGCGGCGAGGTGATCAAGTTCGGCCTGCCCGTAGAAGGCGGTCCAGCGCGGACGCCGTCGGTCGGCCACCCTCGTGAAGGTGTCCTGGGCTGATCCCAGTGCACGCAGGCCCGCACGGCCGTCGCCGAGAGCCGCGTATGCGAGGGCGACGCGGACTCGGCCCAGCGAATCGAAGAAGGGGTCTCGGCGAGCCGCTGAGGAAGCTTGTGCAGCCTGGGCCGCTGCGAGCGCTTCGGGCCAGTTCTGCCGTTGATAGGCGAGCATCGAGAGGTTGACCCACACCCGCATTTCGGTGGGACCGTCCTGGGAGAGGCCGGCGTACGCCGCTGATTCGTTCAGGTAGCCCTGGGCCTGGTCGAGGTTCCGAGCATCGATGCAGGACCAGGCGGCGATGGTGGTGTACTCGGCGGCCAGTGCGTACAGGGCTCGGCGGACACGTTCGCCGGCGTTTCGCTGCTGTAGTTCCAGCACCCTGGTGCGGCCCTGGGCGGCGGCCTTCTCCAGTGCCGTGTGTCCGCCCTGACGATCGTCGGCTTCGACAAGGGCGTTCATCCCGGCGGCGACCCGGGCCACGTCCGACATGCCGACGGTCCGGCGTTGGGCCACCAAGGGAACTGCGGCAGCTGCGCTTCCAGTCGCTGAGGTGAGGAAAGTGCGACGCCGCACGGGGTCCTCCTGCGGGTGTTGCATGGTGCGTGGTGCGCTGAACCCTAAGTCCTCGACGGGACAGCCGAATACCCGCTCCAGGGCTGCGCACGTGCGCCCGATGGGGCGGCGGGAGGTCCCATTGAGGAGATTGCGGATTGTGCGGTCGGAGACGTCACCGGGCCTGCCAGTGATCTCTGCCAGCGCAGCGTTCATCCGACCAGCTAATTCTTCCTGGGTGAGCCCGAGTTCCTCCATCCGGCTCTTGAGGATGGCGTTCGCTCCCATGGACCGACCGTAGCCCGGTGGTTACGGGCCGAACCAGACCCGAGGTCATCAGCACGTAAAGTCTTCCGGTTCGCGCAGGTGCTGCGGGACGCGACTTTTCCTGTTCGTCGTCGGCCGCGGGTCGTTGACTCGGTACGAGCCGTTGAGCGGGCGAGATTCCCCTTCCTGCCTCTCGATGGCGTGGAGGAAAGCCCGCTCCTGCGCACCCTTCGCGGGGCGGGCGTCCCAGCCTCGGAGGGATGACCCCGTGACCATGACCGCCGCCAAGCCAACCACGACTGGTGTTCCGGGCTACACCGAGACGATGCCGTGCGAGCCGGAATCCGCGCGCCGCGCACGTCTGCTCGTCTCCTCGGCACTGGGCACCTGGGGCATAGGCGAGTTGGCCGAGGTGGGCACTCTGATCGTTTCGGAGCTGATCAGCAATGCCGTCAGCCACACGGCCTGTTGCTTGATCCGTGTGGTGATTCGGCGCGAGACGACCGAAGTGATTCGGATCGGCGTTGCCGACAACTGCCGAGACACCCCGTCACCGGGCTGTCCTGCAGGTGACTCCGAGGGCGGCCGTGGTCTGCTCCTGGTCGAGTCGCTGAGCTGGCGTTGGGGCTATGACCTGCATCGTTGGGGCAAGCTCGTCTGGGCAGAGCTGCGGGTGCCGGCCGCATGCTGATCTCGCGTATCTCCTTACGACTCCTGCCCTTGGAGGACAGAATCCTGGACGGGCTGCGGAATCCCGGTCCGATCTCGGCGGAGGGCCCGGTGCCCCTTCTAGCGAATCAGTCGAAGAACAGAACATCCGACAGGAAGGAAGACCGTGTTCAACCACATGGATCGATTCCCCACGGGCAGCCCGCTGTCGCAGGGGCATCTGACCGTGGCCCCGTGGGGTCTCCGTCGCCTCGCCCCGTACCCGCCCGTCGACGGCCCCGGCTACGCGACGGTGACGCTAGATCCGGAGACGCAGACCGCCCGGTACTTCGACACTTCCGGGGCGCCCACCATGTCCCCGGGCCATGGCACTTCCTCCGGCACGAATCCCGCGACCGGCACCACGGGCCAGGGCGACCGCAACAGCGACTCCCCGGACAGTGACTCGGGGAACGACACCGATCAGTGACTCTGGTGACGAACGACGATCGTCCGGTCCTGGTCGTCACCAACCTCGACGACCCGACTGCGGACCTCGTGATCGCCGAGCTGCACGACCGGGACGTCCCGGTCGTGCGGTTCGACTCCGGTGACTTCCCCGCCACCCTGTCGTGCTCGGCCGCCATCGGCGGCACCGACAGCTGGCGGGGAAGCATGCAGACCCCGAGCCGACGTGTCGACCTGGGCGCGGTGCGTTCCGTGTACTACCGCCGGCCCTCCGGGTTTGCCTTCCCCCACCTCGACAAGCAGGACGAGCGGTTCGCCGTGGCCCAGGCGCGCTACGGGCTGGGCGGCATTCTGACCTCTCTGCCCGGCTGCCTCTACGTCAACCACCCCAACCGCATCGGCGATGCCGAGTACAAACCAGCCGGGCTCGCGGTAGCGGCGGCGGCCGGCTTCAAGCTTCCGCCGACGTTGATCACCAACGTTCCCGACGACGCACGGGCCTTCATCAGGGCGCACGGTCCGGTCATCTTCAAGCCGATCTCGGTTCCGCTCTATCTGGTCGACGGCAAGGCCCAGACCGTCCCCGTGACCGAGGTGATCACCGACGAGATCGACGACTCCGTGTCGGGCACCATGCACCTCTTCCAGAAACGGGTGGACAAGGTTGCCGACATCAGGGTGACAGTGATCGGCGAGCAGATCTTCGCCGTGCGGATCGACTCCGGTCTCCTTGACTGGCGTACGGACTATGGCACTCACACATACACGCCGCTTGCCGCGTCACCCGCGGCGGAGTGGTCGATGCGTGCCTATCTGAAGCGTTTCGGGCTCGTCTTCGGGGCGTTCGACTTTGCTCTGACGGACCGCGGCGAGTGGATCTTCATCGAGTGCAATCCTTCCGGGCAGTGGGCATGGATGGAGCCGCCGACCGGTCTGCCGATGACTGCGGCACTCGCCGATCTTCTGGAAGGGGGACTCTGTGGCCAATGAGACCGATATCGAGACGGCTGCGGTCGATCTCCGGCGCCGACTCGCCCGGCAACTGGAGAAGGACGGCCGGCTGCGCTCACCTGAGTGGCGGGCTGCTGTGGAGGCCGTGCCCCGGCACAGGTTCATCCCGCGCTTCTACCGGGAGGGCCGTGCCCCGGGCGTCACCACCTGGGAACCGGTCACACCGGAGACGGTCGGCAGGGAAGAGTGGCTCAGGCTCGTCTACACCGACGAGACATGGATGACTCAGTTCGATGGTCGGGACATCGACTGGGCCGACCCGAAGCCGATCAGTAACGCGGCACCGACCTCGTCGTCGACGTTGCCGAGCCTCGTCGTGCGGATGCTCGAGGACCTGGATGTGCAGGACGGCATGAATGTGCTGGAGATCGGCACCGGAACCGGTTACTCGACAGCACTGATGTGCCACCGGCTCGGTAGCGAGAGCGTGACCTCGATCGAGACGGACGAAGGCGTGGCCCGACGAGCCGGCCACGCTCTTGCCGAGTCCGGTCATTCCCCCCACCTGCTGGTGGGGGACGGCCGCGCCGGCCACCCTGACAGAGCCCCATACGACCGGCTGATCGCCACGTGCGGCTTCCGCAGCATCCCGCCTGCTTGGCTGGAGCAGGTCCCCCCGGGCGGCGTCATCCTCACCACCCTGCGCGGCTGGATGCGCTCCCTCGGCCTGGTCAAGCTCATCGTCACCGGTGACAGCGCGAGCGGCTGGTTCAGCGAGGACGACCCAAGCTTCATGATCGCCCGCCAGCAGGACGCACCGGAGAGTCTCGGCATGATTCCGGGCCCCCACGACGGGACGGTACGGAAAGCCGCACGCGGGCCAGAGGTTCTCACCAGCTCCGGGTCGGCGTTCATGGTGCAGCTCGCGGCGCCGGACGCCCGCTTCTTCTCGATGGCGGTCGACGGCGGCGCGGTCAGCACGTTCCTGCTGGACAGCGTTACCGATTCCTTCGCAGCCCTCACTCCCACAGACAGCGGCTGGCAAGTCCGCCAGGGTGGCCCCCGCCGCCTGTGGGACGCGATCGAGTCGGCGGTGGCCACCTGGGAGGAGTACGGCTCACCGAACACCGCGGCCTTCGGCGTGACCGTCTCCCGCGACCGGCAGACCGTCTGGCTCGGGAACCCGCACGGCCCGCAGTGGGCGCTGCCCACCTGAGAGCTCAGAACGCCAACGCGCACCGCCATCAGGATCAGGGAAGAACCGCTGATCAAAAGGGCGAGGTCCGAGCACCTCGCCCGCACCCGGTGAGACCCCGGCTCAGGGCCACACCAAGCAGTACGGCTGATGCCCCGCCTCATGCAGCCGGTGCGAGAAGTCCTGCCATTCGTGCAGCAGTTGGTACACGTTGAACGCGTCCCGCGGGCCGCCCCGGTCCGGGACCGTCGACCAGATGAAGGCGGCCGCTCCGACCGCCTCCTCGCCGATGCCGCGCAGGGGGTCGACGACGGTCATGGGGAGCTTGACGACCGCGTAGTCGGGGTGCAGGACGACCAGTTCCAGCGGCGGGACCTTGTGCAGGGGAACGCCCTCGATGCCCGTCAGGACCATCGCGGCCATGGTCTCCGGCTTGATCTTCGTGAACATGCCGTTCATGCCGAGCTCGTCGCCGCCGAGTTCCTCGGGACGCATCGAGATCGGGACGCGGGCCGCGGTGGCGCCGTCGGGCGCGCCGAAGTACTTGTACGTCACCCCCACCCGACCACCATTCCCGCTCCCGGCCCGAAGATCGTCCACTCGACGTTCAGTACGTCCGTCGAGGCGCTCCGGTTCACTCCGCCGCCCCTGTGCCTGAGGTGCTTCCTGCGTGTCCTCCGCTTCGCGCCGGTGCCTTCCCCGCCGGGCACGTCGAGGACCCAGGTCATCAGTCCCCTCGCCCAGTCCGCCACCGCGATGCATATCTCCACCCGACTGCTTTTCCAGAACGCGTCGCCCCCGCCGCGCAACCCGATCATCGTGTCAGTGACCTCCCCCACGGCCGCCCGCCGAAACGTGCGCCGAAACATCTGTCCGCAGGGATCTTCGCAGCCTCCGACCAGGCCGGGGCCGTTCGAGCTGTGTGTATCGGGTCCCAGTCTCGCAGACGCCGGGGCCCCGGGGTCCGGTTGTCCCACACCCTCGCCCGCGGCCCCCCTGGCCTACCCTGAACAGGTCACTGGCACCCGGAGCCCGACTACGTCGGAGAAGGTCGGAGAAGTCGCAGGTCATGAGCGAACTGGCATATCCGTATGAAGCACCGGCCTCGCAGGCTCTGTTCGACCGCGCGGCCGCCGTCACGCCGGGCGGCGTGAACTCCCCGGTCAGGGCCTTCCGGGCCGTCGGCGGCACCCCGCGGTTCATGGTGTCCGGGACGGGCCCGTACCTGACGGACGCCGACGGGCGGGAGTACGTGGACCTGGTGTGCTCCTGGGGTCCGATGATCCTCGGGCACGCGCACCCCGAGGTGATCGCGGCCGTGCAGGACGCCGTCGCCCGCGGCACGTCCTTCGGCACGCCCGGCGAGGGCGAGGTCGCGCTCGCCGAGGAGATGGTCGCCCGCGTGGCGCCGCTGGAGCAGGTGCGGCTCGTGTCCAGCGGGACCGAGGCGACCATGTCCGCCATCCGGCTCGCGCGCGGGTTCACACAGCGCACCAAGGTGATCAAGTTCGCCGGGTGCTACCACGGGCACGTCGACTCGCTGCTCGCCGCGGCCGGCAGCGGCGTCGCCACCTTCGCGCTGCCCGACACCCCGGGTGTCACGGGCGCCCAGGCCGGCGACACCATCGTCCTGCCCTACAACGACCTCGACGCCGTGCGCGCGGCCTTCCGGGCCCACCCCGGCGAGATCGCCTGTGTGATCACCGAGGCCTCCCCGGGCAACATGGGCGTCGTCCCGCCCGCCGACGGGTTCAACCAGGGGCTGAAGGACATCTGCTCCGACAACGGCGCCCTGTACATCTCCGACGAGGTCATGACCGGCTTCCGCACCAGCCGCGCCGGCTGGTTCGGCATCGACGGCGTGGTTCCGGACCTGATGACCTTCGGCAAGGTGATGGGCGGCGGCTTCCCCGCGGCGGCCTTCGGCGGACGCGCGGACGTGATGGCCCACCTCGCCCCGGCCGGGCCCGTCTACCAGGCCGGCACCCTCTCCGGGAACCCCGTCGCCACCGCCGCCGGGCTCGCCCAGCTGCGGCTGCTCGACGACGCCGCCTACGCCAAGGTCGACGCGGTGTCCCGGGAGATCCAGGGGCTCGTCACCGAGGCCCTGGCCAAGGAGGGTGTCGCGCACCGGCTGCAGACCGCCTCCAACATGTTCTCGGTGTTCTTCACCGACCGGCCCGTGCGCGACTACGAGGACGCCAAGGCGCAGGAGTCGTTCCGCTTCACCGCGTTCTTCCACGCGATGCTCGCGCACGGCGTCTACCTGCCGCCGTCCTCCTTCGAGTCCTGGTTCGTGTCCACCGCGCACGACGAGCGGGCGCTGCAGAAGATCGCCGACGCCCTCCCGGCGGCGGCCCGCGCGGCGGCGGAGGCGACGGCATGAGCGACGCGACGAACCCCGGCAGCGACACGAGCAGCAGCACGAGCGACCAGGACATCACCGTCGTCCACCTGATGCGGCACGGCGAGGTCGCCAACCCGGACGGCATCCTCTACGGCCGGCTGCCCGGCTACCACCTCTCGGAGCTGGGCCGCCGCATGGCCGACCGGGTCGCCGAGCACCTGGCCCCGCGGGACGTGACGTACGTCGTCGCCTCGCCGCTGGAGCGCGCGCAGGAGACGGCCGAGCCGATCGCCAAGGCGCACGGGCTGGACCTCGCCACGGACGAGCGGCTGCTGGAGGCCGAGAACATCTTCCAGGGCAAGACGTTCGGCGTCGGGGACGGGGCGCTGCGCAGGCCGGGCAACTGGCGGCACCTGGTCAACCCGTTCCGGCCGTCCTGGGGCGAGCCGTACGTGGACCAGGTCGTGCGGATGATGAGCGCGCTGGGCGCGGCGAAGGACAAGGCCCGCGGCCACGAGGCGGTGGTGGTCAGCCACCAGCTGCCCATCTGGATCGTGCGCTCGTACGTCGAGCGGCGGCGGCTGTGGCACGACCCGCGCAAGCGGCAGTGCACCCTGGCCTCGCTGACGACCTTCACCTACCGGGGCGACCGGATCGTCTCCGTCGGTTACAGCGAGCCGGCCCGCGACCTGGTCCCGGCGCACCTCCTCGCCGGTGCGAAGCCGGTGAAGGGCAAGGACAAGGCGTTCGGCGCATAAGCGGCTTCTGATCGCTTCCGACCGCTCCGTTACGGAATCTGCGCATTTCGGAGGAACCTTCCCGTCCGTCACGCCCTCTGACTGGGTGACCACCAGAGGACGTGACGGAACGGGGAAGCCATGCGCCCTTACTCCCGCAGGGGAATGCTGTCGATCGGCGCGGGAGCCGCCGCCGCTGTCTCGCTCGCCGGGTGCGCCGGTCTCACGGGGTCGGACGACGCGAGCCACGCCGACGGTTCCGGCGGCGACAGCGCGCAGGGCCGGCCGAAGCCCAAGCCCACCGCCCGCCCCATCGGCGACGGCTCCACCGCCTACACCGGCAGGCAGCCCCACCAGCCCGCGAAGCCCGAGCCGCTTCAGCCGGGCCAGGCGCCCCCGCAGTTCGTCGTGTTCTCCTGGGACGGCGCCGGCGAGGTCGGCAACGGCCTCTTCCCGCGCTTCCTCGACCTGGCGAAGGAGCACGGCGCGGCCATGACCTTCTTCCTGTCCGGGCTGTACCTGCTGCCCGAGTCGAAGAAGCGCCTCTACGACCCGCCGAACAACCCGCGCGGCGCCTCCGACATCGGCTACCTCACCGACGCGCACATCAAGGACACCCTGAAGAACGTCCGCCGCGCCTGGCTGGAGGGCCACGAGATCGGCACGCACTTCAACGGCCACTTCTGCGGCGAGTCCCACGGCTCGGTCAAGCACTGGACGCCCCGCCAGTGGCGCAGCGAGATCGACCAGGCGAAGTCCTTCGTGAAGGAGTGGCGCACCAACACCGGCTGGACGGACCTGCCGGCGCTGCCGTTCGACTACGACAAGGAACTCGTCGGCGGCCGCACGCCCTGCCTGCTCGGCCAGGACAACCTGCTGCCCACCGCCCGCGCGCTGGGCTGGCGCTACGACGCCTCCTCCCCGGGCGGCCGCCAGGTGTGGCCCGTCAAGCGCCAGGGCATATGGGACCTGTCCCTGCAGCAGATACCTTTCCCCGGCCGCCGCTTCGAGGTCCTCTCGATGGACTACAACATGCTGGCCAACCAGTCCGTGAACTCCACCAAGGCCCCCGCGCACAACTACCCGGGCTGGCGCGAGCAGGCGGCCCAGGCCTACATCCAGGGATTCAAGCGGGCATACGAGACGAACCGGGCACCCCTCTTCATCGGCAACCACTTCGAGCAGTGGAACGGCGGCATCTACATGGACGCCGTCGAGGAGGCCTTCCAGCACATCGCCCGCGAGAAGGACAAGGGCGGCGATGTGCGTCTGGTCTCTTTCCGGCAGTACGTCGACTGGATGGACGCGCAGCGGCCCGAGGTGCTGGCGAAGCTGCGCACCCTCGACGTCGGGCAGCAGCCGGCGGGCGGCTGGCGGGAGTTCCTGAAGGCGGCCCCCACCGGATCGGGTTCACCCTCCTCGAACGCCGCCTGAAATGCGGTTTTCCGCCCGCAAGGGGGGTGGGCGAGATCCCCGGAACGGACATGCGAAACTTTTCACATGAGTGCCGCCAGCCACGCCCCCCTGCGCTCGAACCGCACCCGCAGCCGCGCCGCCCTGCTCACCGCCGGTGCCGCGGCCGCGGCGCTGACCCTGTCCGCGTGCAGCTCCGGCGGGACCTCGGGCGGGGGCGGTGACACCAACTTCGTCCTGGGCAAGGACGGCATCGCCACCGCCGACAAGGGCGAGCGCGCCGACGCCCCCGACCTGTCCGGCAAGACCGTCGACGGCAAGCAGCTGGACGTCGACGACTACCAGGGCAAGGTCGTCGTCCTCAACGTCTGGGGCTCCTGGTGCCCGCCCTGCCGCGCGGAGGCCCCCGGCTTCCAGAAGGTCTCCGAGGACCTGAAGGACGAGGGCGTCCAGTTCGTCGGCATCAACACCCGCGACACCAGCACCGGCCCGGCCCTCGCCTTCGAGAAGACCTACAAGGTGACGTACCCGAGCCTGTACGACCCGACGGGCAAGCTGATGCTGCGCTTCGAGCGCGGCACCCTCAACCCGCAGGCCATTCCCTCCACGCTCGTCTTCGACCGGGAGGGGAAGATCGCCGCCCGCTCGCTCCAGGCGCTGAGCGAGGAGAAGCTGCGCAAGATGATCGCCCCGGTCCTCGCGGAGAAGTGACGTGACCTCCGCAGTCACCACGCTCGCGGCGACGGGCTACAACGGCACGGTGCTCAACGGCGCCCTGCTGGCGGCCCTGCCGATCGCCCTGCTCGGCGGGCTCGTCTCCTTCTTCTCCCCCTGCGTCCTGCCGCTCGTCCCCGGCTACCTGTCCTACGTGACCGGCGTCACCGGCACCGACCTGGCCGAGGCCCGGCGCGGCCGGATGGTCGCCGGCGCCTCCCTGTTCGTGCTCGGCTTCACCGCCGTGTTCGTCTCCTCCGGGGCGCTCTTCGGCTACTTCGGCGACACGCTCCAGGCCAACCGGGGCGTGCTCTCCAAGGTCCTGGGCGCGCTCATGATCCTCATGGGCGTGTTCTTCATGGGGCTGATGCCCTGGATGACCCAGCGCGAGTTCCGCTTCCACAAGCGGCCGGTGACCGGCCTGGTCGGGGCGCCGCTGCTGGGCGCGCTGTTCGGCATCGGCTGGACGCCCTGCATCGGCCCCACCCTCGCCTCCGTGCTGGCGCTCTCCTCCAACCAGGGCAGCGCGGGCCGCGGCGCCATACTGACGGTGGCGTACTGCCTCGGCCTCGGGGTGCCGTTCGTGCTCGCCGCGGTCGCCTTCCGCAAGGCGCTGGGCGCCTTCGGCTGGGTCAAGCGCCACTACGTCTGGGTGATGCGCATCGGCGGCAGCATGATGATCATCACCGGTCTGCTGCTGCTGACCGGTGCCTGGGACGTCATCGTGCAGGACATGCAGTCCTGGTCCAACGGCTTCACTGTGGGGATCTGATCGATGAGCAAGACCAGCACCACCGGCCCGGCCCCCGCCGGCCGCCCCGAGGACCGCGACCTCGGCGACGCCGGAGCCCAGCTGTCCACCGCCCCCAAGGAGGAGGCGCCCCACCTGCCCTCCCTGGGCGTCGTCGGCTGGGCCCGCTGGTTCTGGCGGCAGCTCACCTCCATGCGGGTCGCGCTGCTGCTGCTGTTGCTGCTGTCGCTGGGCGCGATCCCCGGCTCGCTGATCCCGCAGACCGGCATCGACGCCACCAAGGTCGCCGAGTTCCGCAAGAACAACCCCACCCTCGGTGACGTCTACGACAAGCTCGGGCTGTTCCACGTCTACAGCTCGGTGTGGTTCTCCGCGATCTACATCCTGCTGTTCGTCTCGCTCATCGGCTGCATCGTGCCCCGCACCTGGCAGTTCGTCGGCCAGCTGCGCGGCCGCCCGCCGGGCGCGCCCAGGCGGCTGACCCGGCTGCCCGCCCACACCACGTGGCGCACCACGGCCGAGCCGGAGCAGGTCCGCGAGGCCGCGCTCGCCCTGCTGAAGAAGCGCCGCTTCCGGGCGCACCTCGCCGGGGACGCGGTCGCCGCCGAGAAGGGCTATCTGCGCGAGGTCGGCAACCTCGTCTTCCACCTCGCCCTGATCGTGATGCTGATCGCCTTCGCCTGGGGCCAGCTGTTCAAGGCGGAGGGCTTCAAGCTGGTCGTCGAGGGCGACGGCTTCTCCAACACCCTCACGCAATACGACGACTTCAAGTCCGGCAACCTCTTCACGCAGGACGATCTGAACCCCTTCAGCTTCCGCCTGAAGGACTTCGAGGGCACCTACGAGATGAGCGGCCCCAACCGGGGCACCCCGCGCACCTACCAGGCGACCGTCGACTACAGCGAGGGCGCCTACGGCAAGGACCGGCACAAGACCATCAAGGTCAACGAGCCGCTCACCATCGGCGACACCAAGGTCTACCTCGCCGCCCACGGCTACGCCCCGGTCGTCACCGTCCGCGACGGCAAGGGCGAGGTCGTCTACCGCGACGCCGTGCCGCTGCTGCCGCTCGACGGCTTCGCGACCTCCTCCGGCGCCGTCAAGGTCATGGACGGCTACCGCAACGCCAAGGGCGAGAAGGAGCAGCTGGGCTTCCAGGCGTTCTTCGTGCCCACCTACAACGGCGGCGCGATGGTCTCCCAGTTCCCGGCGCTGATGAGCCCGGTGCTCGCGCTGAACGCGTACCACGGCGACCTGGGCGTCGACTCGGGCCTGCCGCAGAGCGTGTACCAGCTCGACAAGAAGAACATGAAGGAGTTCAAGAACTCCGAGGGCAAGCTGCTGAAGAAGCTGCTCAAGCCCGGCCAGACCATGCAGCTGCCCGACGGCGCCGGCTCGATCACCTTCGAGAAGGACATCAAGGAGTGGGCGCAGTTCCAGATCACCCAGCAGCCCGCCAGCGGCTGGGCCCTGGGCGGCGCCGTCGCCGCGATCTTCGGCCTGGCCGGCTCGCTGTTCATCCAGCGCCGCCGCGTCTGGGTCCGGGCGGTCCGGGGCGCCGACGGTGTCACCGTCGTCGAGATGGCCGGCCTCGGCCGCAGCGAGTCCGCGAAGGTCCCCGAGGAGCTGGGGGACCTCGCCGGGATCCTGTACGACCAGGCGCCGGCCGCGCCCGACCCCGCAGATTCCCCCGACCCCGCCCAGGAGCCGGGCACCACGACCCCCGTACCCGCCGAAGGGGCTGAGAAGCAGTGACGCTCGCCGCCGCGACCAACGAGAACCTGGCCAACCTCAGCAATACGCTGATCTACTCCGCGATGGCCGTCTACACCCTGGCCTTCTTCGCGTACATCGCCGAATGGCTCTTCGGCAGCCGCAGCAAGGTCGCCCGCACGGCGGCCGCGCTCACGGCGAAGTCCGAGGCGAAGAAGGCGCCCGCCGTCACCGTCAACCAGGCGGGCGGCACCGCCGTGCTGGAGCGGCCGAAGGTCACCGTGCGGGCCACGGCCGGCCAGCGGGACGTGCCGGACGGCCCGGGAGCGCACGGCGGTGACGCGCAGGGCGACCTGTACGGCCGCATCGCCATCTCCCTCACCGTGCTCGCGTTCCTGCTGGAGCTGGGCGGCGTCATCGCCCGCGCGGCCTCGGTGGAGCGGGCGCCGTGGGGCAACATGTACGAGTTCAACATCACCTTCTCCACGGTCGCCGTCGGCGTGTACCTCGGGCTGCTGGCGCTGAAGAAGAACATCCGCTGGCTCGGCCTGTTCCTGACCACCACCGTCCTGCTCGACCTGGGCCTCGCGGTCACCGTCCTGTACACGGAGAGCGACCAGCTGGTCCCGGCGCTGCACTCGTACTGGCTGTACATCCACGTCTCCACCGCGATCTTCTGCGGCGCGGTCTTCTACGTGGGCGCGGTCGGCACGATCCTGTACCTGTTCAAGGACTCCTACGAGAACAAGCTCGCGAGCGGCGGCCGTCCCGGCACCTTCGCGACCTCGGTCCTGGAGCGGCTGCCCTCCGCCGCGTCCCTCGACAAGTTCTCCTACCGCGTCAACGCCGCCGTCTTCCCGCTGTGGACGTTCACGATCATCGCGGGCGCGATCTGGGCGGGCGACGCCTGGGGCCGCTACTGGGGCTGGGACCCCAAGGAGACCTGGTCCTTCATCACCTGGGTCGCCTACGCGGGCTACCTGCACGCCCGCGCCACGGCCGGCTGGAAGGGGCGCAAGGCCGCCTACCTGGCCCTGCTCGCCTTCGCCTGCTGGCTGTTCAACTACTACGGCGTGAACATGTTCGTCTCCGGCCTGCACTCGTACGCGGGCGTGTAGCCCGGGGCTTCCTCACCGCCTGGTGTGGGGGGCGCGGTCCGCGACCGACAGGATGATGTCGCGCAGCCGGTCGGCGTACAGCCGCAGGTTCTTGTGCGCGACGTCGGTGTCCGGGAGGCGGGCCGCGAACCACAGCCCCTCGTGCAGCCGGGTGACCCAGGCGCAGACCTGGTCGCCGTAGGACACCCGGATCAGGCCGTAGGCGTTGCGCTCGGTCCAGGTCGTGGAGTCGGGGATGGCCCGGGTGTCGGTGTACGACACGATCGAGTACATGTCGGGGGAGGTCGGCCGGAAGTCCGCGCCGAGCAGCCGCAGCACCCGGGCGAGCGGCATACGGGCCAGCGGCCGGGCGGCGTGCAGCGCGTTGCGCACCGTCGTCAGCGCGGCGGGGAAGTCGGGGGTGCGGGCCACGGGCACCTCGATCGGCGCGCCGCCCACGTACCAGCCCACCGAGTCCGAGTACGCCGACCTGGCCCGGGTGTGGAAGGGCACCACCGTGCGGTAGACGGGCTCGCCGCCGATCTCGTGGACGATCAGGGCGGTCGCCGCCAGCAGGCCGACCAGGGTGCCGCCGCAGGGACGGCAGTACGCCTCGAACGCGGCGGCGGCGTCCGCGTCCACGAGCATCTCGCGCATCAGCTTCTGGGTGGGCAGCGTCCCGCCGGGCTCCAGGCCGAGGTCGACGGGGAAGCCCGGCAGCCGGCCGTCGCAGCGCTGGATGAACTCCCGCCAGCGGGCGACGATCTCGTGGTCGGCGTCCAGCCGGTCCGCGTCCGCCCGCTCGGCCTCGCAGAAGTCGACGTAGCTGCTGACCGGTGCCTGCTGGGGGGTGCGGCCGGTGCGGTGGGCGGCGTACAGCTCGCGGATCTCGGCCGGCATGCGGTAGATCGAGAACGCGTCGACGTTGCTGTGGTCGAAGGCCATGTACACGCTGGTGCTGTCGTCGCGGACGACGGCCGTGTAGATGAGGTTGGGCCAGCGCAGGGCGTCCGCCGTGGTGTCGAAGCGGTCCTGGAGGTGCTGGGCCAGGGCGGCGGGGTCGGTGAAGTCGCCGACGTCCTCGCGGTGCAGGGACACCGAGTCCGCGTCGAGCGTGAAGCGGCGGATCGAGTCGCCGGGCCCGCCCGCCCAGCGGAAGCCGCTGCGCAGCGTCTCGTGCCGGAGCGTCCAGCCGCGCAGCGCCGCGCCCAGCGCGTCGAGGTCGGCCCGGCCGGGCAGGTCGAAGGCCGCGCCGATCCAGGTCGGCACGAACAGGCCGTCCTCACGCACCGAACGCGCCGTCCTGAGGTGCGACTCCTGGATGTAGGCGGGCGGCCGGGAGTCCTCGGGCAGCGCCTTCGCCGTCGCGACGGTCGCCGGGCTCAGCGTCCATTCGACGAGCCGTCCAGGCCGGACCTCACAGCGCTGGATGTCAGACATTCGCACAGGGCGTCTCCGTTCGCAGTTGGGACAGACCCGACCAACACAATGACGAGGCGGCTGCCGGACACACGGCCTGCGGCCGTATTTCAGGGGAACGGATGGCATCTCGAACGGCGATCCGAGGCCGCGCCGCCGCCCCGGGTTGACGCCCTGGCCGGTACGCGTCCCCGCGCGGCCCGCGCGGCGGTGAACGGCGTGTACTGTCCGTGCGACGCGCGCTTTCGACGACCTCGGGGGTTCCATGCACCGTCACGCGGACTCGGTCGAATCGATGGAACAACTCGCCCTGGTCTGGCGGACCATGGTGCTCGACCGTGACCCCGGGTCCGACGTCCGCGACCTCCCGGGGATCGCGGTGCGCTGGGCGGACTGCCGGTTCGCGTTCTGGAACTGCCTCACGCTGACCGACGTCGGCGCGGACGCCGCACTGGTGAAGCAGCGGCTCGGCGAGGCGGCGGAGGTGATGCGCGCCAAGCGGCGGCCCGGGTTCCTGTGGGTCTTCGAGGACCTCCTCGACGAGCAGGCCCGCGCCGGGCTCGACGAGGCCGCCGACGCGGCGGGGCTCGCCTACGCCTTCCCCGGCACCGGCATGGCGGCCGACCTGCCGTCCCTGCCCGAACCGGCCCATGACGAGCTGACGTTCACACGCGTCACCGACGACGAGCTGCTGCGGGCCTACGCCGACCTCAACTCACGGGCGTACGGCTTCGACCTGGCGGACGGCCGCGACGGGCTGGCCGGCTCCACGCTGTGGAAGAGCGACGTCCACGCCTACCTGGGCCTGCGCGACGGCGTCCCCGTCACCTGCGCCGCCACGGTGGAGGCCGACGGACGCCTCTTCGTGGTCCTGGTCGCCACCGACCCGGACTGCGAACGCCGGGGCTACGGTGAGGCGGTGACCCGCAAGGCCCTCCACGAGGGCGCCAGGGCCACCGGCCTGACCCGCGCGACCCTGCACGCGACGGCGGCGGGCGCACCCGTGTACCCGAGGATCGGCTTCGAGCCGAACTCGCCCATCCGCTTCTACGGGCTCAAGGGGTAGCGGGCCGGCCCGGGCCGTGTCCCTCACTTCGTCCCCACCGTCCGCAGCACCCCCACCACCAGCGCCCGGGCCACCGCCACCGTCTCGCGGACCGACACCCGCTCCCCCGCGCTGTGCGCCACCTGGATGTCCCCGGGCCCGAACTGCAGCGTGGGGATGCCGGCGGCGGTGTACAGGCGCAGGTCACTGCCGTACGTCGCGCCGCGCTCGCGCAGGGCGGGGCCGCCGGCCGTGTCGGACCAGGCGTCGCGCAGGACGGCGGGCAGCCGGTGGCCCTCGGGCAGACGGCCGGGGGCGAACTGTCCCCCGGGCCAGGTCACGGTCGGCGGGTGGGCGCGCAGCCAGGGGTCGGCGGCGCAGACCTCGGCCACGCACTCCTCCAGGGCGCGCCGGGCGTCGGCCGGGTCCTCGTCGAGGCGTACGCCGAGCCTGCCCTCGGCGACCAGCAGGTCGGGGACGCTGCTCGCCCAGTCGCCGGAGCGCACCGTGCCGACGGACAGGGCGTAGGGGATGGGGTACTCCGCCAGCAGCGGGTCGGGGTCGGCGTTGCGCGCGGTCTCCAGACGGGCCAGGGCCCGGTGCAGCGGCAGGTACGCGTCGACCGCGCTCACGCCCTGCTCCCGGGAACTGGCGTGGGCGGCCCGGCCGGGCACGGCGATGCGGAACGTCAGGGCGCCCGCGTTGGCGGTGATCAGCGTGCCCGCGGTGGGCTCGGCGATGACACAGGCGTCGCCGCGGTGGCCGCGCCGCAGGGTGCCGAAGGCGCCGATGCCGCCGTCCTCCTCGCCGACGACGAAGTGCGCGGCGACCCGGCCGCGCAGCCGGATCCCGGCCGCGCGGATCGCGGCCAGCGCGGCGAGGTGCGCGGCGATGCCGGCCTTCATGTCGCAGGCGCCGCGCCCGTGCACGACGTCCCCGGTCACCCGGGGCACGAACGGGTCGCCGTCCCAGGCGGTGGGGTCGCCGGGCGGTACGACGTCGACATGGCCCTGGAGGATCAGGGTGGGCCCGTCGCCGCCGTCGGGTGTGGTGCCGACCAGGCCCCACGCCTCGTCGCGGGGTGCCTCCGTGCCCGGGAAGTCCGGGTCGGCCCGCAGGGCGGGCAGGTCCATGGACCACAGGTCGGTCTCCAGGCCCAGCCACTCCAGCCGGCCCGCCAGCTGGTGCTGCAGCTCCGACTCGGCGGCGCTGCCGGTCACGCTGGGCACGGCTATGAGCTCCTGCAGGGTCCGCGCCAGGGCCGCCTCGTCGATCTCCGCCAGGGCGGCGGCCTCCTCGTCACTCAGCACGCTGCCGGTCCTCCCCTCGCCCCGGGGCGCGCCGTTCGCGGCCCCGCCTCCGGATATCTGCTCACGCGGGACCGTCCGTGAACGCCCGTACCGGGAACCGGCGTGCCGGGAGCGGCCGTGCGTGCCGGGAACGGCCGTGCAGTGCCGGGAACGGCCGTGCGGGGAACGGCCGTGCAGTGCCGGGAAGGGGAATGCCGGGATCGGCCGCGCGGTGCCGGGAACCGGCAGGCCGGGAGCGGCCGCGCGGTGCCGGGAACCGGCAGGCCGGGGACGGGCGGGCGGTGCCGGGAACCGGCAGGCCGGGAAACGGCCGCGCGAGGCCGGGAACCAGCAGGCCGAGAACGGCCGCGCGAGGCCGGGAACCAGCAGGCCGAGAACGGCCGCGCGAGGCCGAGCCCAGCCGTGCCGTGCCGGGAACCGGCGGGCCGGGAACGGCCGCGCGGTGCCGGGAACGGCGTGCCGGGAACGGCCGTGCAGTGCCGGGAACCGGCCGTGCGGGAAACGGCCGCGCGATGCCGAGAACCGGCGTGCCGGAAACGGCCGCGCGATGCCGGGAACCGGCAGGCCGGAAACGGCCGCGCGGTGCCGGGAACGGCCGTGCGGGAAACGGCCGCGCGGTGCCGGGAAGGGGCGGGCGGTGCCGGACCCGGGAGTGGCGGGCGTCAGCCGTCCGCGATCCCGCCGCCCACCGTGAACCCGATCACGGCCCCGCCCCCCTCCCGGCACAGCGCGAACGGCGCGCCCCCGTGCGCGAGCGCCACCTCCCGCACGATGGACAGGCCCAGCCCGGACCCGGGCAGGGAACGCGCGTCGGCGGCACGGTAGAAGCGGTCGAAGACGCGGTCCAGGTCCCGGTGCGCTATGCCGGGGCCGCGGTCGAGGACCTCGACGCGGATCGTGCCGGGCCGGGCGGGACCGGCGACGACGATCTCGATGGGGGCGGTGCCGCCCTGGTCGAACTTCACCGCGTTCTCGACGAGGTTGGACAGCGCCCGGGTCAGCATGCCGGGCCGCCCGTCGGTGGTGGTGTCGCCGCCGGTGCGCAGCACGATCCGCCGGCCGCTGCGGCGCCGGGCGTTGGCCGCCACCTCCTCCGCGAGGTCGGCGAGGTTCACCCGCTGCGGCGGCTCGGTGTCGGACTGCCCGGCCGCGAGGTCGACGAGCTCGTTGACCAGGTCGGTCAGCTCCCGGGCCTCCTGCCCCAGGTCGGCGACCAGTTCCTCGCGGGTCGCCGGCGGCAGTTCGTCGATGCGGCGCAGCAGGGAGATGTTCGTGCGCAGCGAGGTCAGCGGCGTCCGCAGCTCGTGACCGGCGTCCTGGACCAGGCGGCGCTGGTCCTCCTCGGACTGGGCGAGCCGGCCCAGCATGCGGTCGAAGGCCCGGCCCAGCCGCCCCACCTCGTCGTGCCCGGCCACGGGCACCTGGATGCCGAGGCGGCGGGTGCGGGCGACGTCCTCGGCGGCGTCGGTGAGCACCACCAGCCGGCGGGTGATCCGCCGGGCCAGCCACCAGCCGAACAGCCCGGCGCCCAGCACCACGGCGGCCATCAGCACCAGCGTGCGCTGCTGGAGCGCCCGCAGCAGGTCCTCGACGTCGCTGAACTCCTGCGCGACCTGCACCGCGCCCCGGCCGCCGCCGAGGGAGACGGTCGCGACGCGGTAGACGTCGTCGCCGACGTCGACGTCCTTGTGCTGCACCACCCGGCCGGAGTCGGCCGCGGCGGCGATCCGCACGTCGTCGGCGACGACCGGCAGCCCCGGACTGCCCCGGTCGACGACCCGCCCGTCCGGGCCGAGCACCTGCACGTCCGTGCGGGCGGGCCGCACCAGGTCGTGCCCGGGCGCGGCGGAGGAGAAGTCCCCGGGCGTCATCCGGTTCTCGCTGACCTCGTCCCGTAGGTCCTGCACGACCTCGTCGAACACGGTCTGCTGGTCCACCCGCACCAGCCGCGCCGCCGCGTTGTACGACAGGATGCCGACCAGGATCGTCACGGCCGCCGTCACGGCGGCGAACGACATCGCGAACGTGGTGCGCAGCGAGACCAGCTTCGTCCGCCGTACCGCCGCCGCCCGGCGCAGGCGGCCCATCAGTCCTCCCGCAGCACGTAACCCACGCCGCGCACCGTGTGGATGAGCTGCGGCGCGTCCGGCGCGTCGAGCTTGCGGCGCAGGTAGCCGACGTAGACGGCGAGGTTCTTGGAGCCGGGGCCGAAGTCGTAGCCCCAGATGCGGTCGTAGATCGTGGAGTGGTCCAGGACGATGCCCGCGTTGCGGACCAGTAGCTCCAGCAGTTCGAACTCGGTGCGGGTCAGCTCCAGCTCGCGCGGGCCCCGCCAGGCGCGGCGGGCCTGCGGGTCCATGCGGATGCCGGCGGCCTCGACGAACCGCTCTGGCAGCGGACGGGGCGGCCCGGCGGGTGCGGCCGGGCCCGGGACGCCGACCGGGCCGGAGCCGACCGGGCTGCTGTCGACCGGCCCGGTGCCGACGTGGGTGCTGTCGACCGGGCCGGTGCCCACCGGGGTGCTGTCGACCGGGCTGGTGCGGCGCAGCAGTGCGCGGAGCCGGGCGAAGACCTCCTCCACGTCGAACGGCTTCACCACGTAGTCGTCGGCGCCCGCGTCCAGGCCGGCGATCCGGTCGGCGGTCTCCACGAGCGCCGTCAGCATCAGGATCGGCGTGCGGTCGCCCTCGGCGCGCAGCACCCGGCACACCTGCAGGCCGTCGATGCCCGGCATCATCACGTCCAGGACGAGGACGTCCGGGCGGTTGCGGTGGGCCTGCGCCAGCGCCTCGACACCGTCGGCGACCGCCATGACCCGGTAGCCCTCCAGGGTCAGGGCGCGCTCCAGGGCGTTGCGGATGGCGCGGTCGTCTTCGGCGAGCAGCACGGTGTGGGGCACGGATCCAGTGTGCCCCGCCACCGGGACCCAGGGGCCGGACGAGCTGCGCCGGAGGGTCCTTCTTACCCCTCTCTCACCAGGGCCCGCGCCGCCGCGGGCGGGGTGCCCGCCGCCCGCTCACCGCCGGGCCGCGGCGAGCCGGGAGGCGTGCGTGGGAGCGTCCGGCACGTCCGCCGGGCGGCCCACGGCGAACTCCTTGCGCAGCACGGGCACGACCTCCTCGCCGAGCAGGTCGATCTGCTCCAGCACGGTCTTCAGCGGCAGCCCGGCGTGGTCGATCAGGAACAGCTGCCGCTGGTAGTCGCCGGCGTACTCACGGAAGGCCAGGGTCTTCTCGATGACCTGCTGCGGGGAGCCGACGGTCAGCGGCGTCTGGTCCATGAAGTCCTCCAGCGACGGGCCGTGCCCGTACACCGGGGCGACGTCGAAGTAGGGCCGGAACTCGCGCACGGCGTCCTGGCTGTTCCTGCGCATGAACACGTGCCCGCCGAGCCCGACGATCGCCTGCTCGGGAGTGCCGTGCCCGTGGTGCGCGTACCGCTCCCGGTACAGCTCGACCATGCGCCTGGTGTGGTCGGCCGGCCAGAAGATGTTGTTGTGGAAGAAGCCGTCGCCGTAGTACGCGGCCTGCTCGGCGATCTCGGGTGAGCGGATCGAGCCGTGCCAGACGAACGGGGGCACGCCGTCCAGCGGGCGGGGCGTGGCGGTGAAGCCCTGCAAGGGCGTACGGAACGTGCCCTCCCAGTCGACGACGTCCTCCCGCCACAGCCGGCGCAGCAGGGCGTAGTTCTCGATGGCGAGGTTGATGCCCTGGCGGATGTCCTGGCCGAACCACGGGTAGACCGGGCCGGTGTTGCCGCGCCCCGTCATCAGGTCGACGCGCCCGTCGGCCAGGTGCTGGAGCATCGCGAAGTCCTCGGCGATCTTCACCGGGTCGTTCGTGGTGATGAGGGTGGTGGCCGTGGACAGGACCAGCCGCTCCGTGCGCGCCGCGACGTAGCCGAGCATCGTCGTCGGGGACGAGGGCACGAACGGCGGGTTGTGGTGCTCGCCGGTCGCGAAGACGTCCAGGCCCACCTCCTCGGCCTTCAGGGCGATGGCGACCATGGCCTTGATCCGCTCACGCTCGGTCGGCGTCCGGCCGGTGGTGGGGTCCGGCGTGACGTCGCCGACGCTGAAGATCCCGAACTGCATGGTCGCTCACCCTCCAGGTTGTTTACCGTTCAACCATACCTGGAGAGCGCCGGTGCGCCCCGGATCGTGCCCAGGACGGGTTCCGGCCGGTCCGCGCCAGCAGCCGCTCGAACGCCGACGCGCCCTCGGCCTCCGGCACCGGCTCCCCGAAGACGCCCATCCGCCGGGCCGTCGGCGCCAGCTCGTCCACCGCGCCCGCCAGCTCCGCCACGACCGCCTCGTCGGCACCCGGGTCGTCCTGGCCCGTCGCCCGCGCCAGGTCCCACACGTGCACCGTCAGATCCAGCAGCGCCATCGAGCCGACCAGCCGCGCCGGCATGCCCATCGCACCGGTCGTGCCCTCCTCGGCACCGGGCGCGGACCAGGCCGCCACCAGCCGCTCCGCCTCCCGCGCCAGCCGCTCACGCCACTCGGGACTCCCGGTGACCACGTCGACCGGCTCGCCGAACTCCGCCGGCTCCTTCACGGCCAGCCGCTGGAACTGCACGATCACCTGGAACAGATGGTTGACCAGGGCCTTCACGTCGTACTCCGCGCAGGGCGTGGGAGCGGCGAGCGCCCCGTCCGCGATGCCCCGCACCACCGGAACCGCCCGCTCCCGGGCCAGCTCCAGCAGCTCACCGATGCCGTACGTCCGCATGTCTTTCGTCTCCATGCCCCGACCGTAGGAAAACCCGGGGCTGCCCTTCTTGAACAAACGCGACGTACGATCCGCCCATGGAGGCACCCCGCCACGACACCCGCGGGATCGTCGACCCGTCCGGGCTGCTGAACCGCGTGCGCTTCCGCCGCCACGAGCCCGCCGAGCCGCTGCGCCGGTACGTCGAGTGGTACTGGCTGATCGACTGGGACCTGCCCGCGCCCTACGCGTCCCACATCGTCCCGCACCCGGCCGTGAACCTCACCTTCCAGTGGGACGAGGACGAGGGGCCGCCCTACGCCGAGGTCACCGGCGTCGCCCTCGGCCTGTACACCAGGAAACTGACCGGCCGCGGCCGGGTCTGCGGGGTGCGGTTCCGCCCCGGCGGCTTCCGGCCCTACACGCCCCAGGCACCGGCGTCCCGCTGGACGGGCCGCGCGCTGCCCGCCCAGGAGGTGTTCCCGCAGATCACCGACGACACCGTCCGCACGATCGTCACCGGCGCCGGCGACCCCGCCCGGGTGGCCGCCCTGGACGCCTTCCTGCTCTCCCTGCCCTGCGCCCCGGACCCGCAGGCCGACCTCGCGATCGACCTCGTCCGGCGCATCCGCGCCGACCGCGGCGTGCGCCGCGTCGGCGACTTCGCCCGCGCCCGGGGCCTGTCGGTGCGGGCCCTGCAACGGCTCTTCGCCACCCAGGTCGGCGTCAGCCCCAAGTGGATCATCCTCCGCTACCGCATCCACGAGGCCCTGGAGGCGGCCGGCACCCGCAGCGACGTCGACTGGGCCGCCCTCGCCGCCGACCTCGGCTACGCCGACCAGGCCCACCTGGTGCGGGACTTCACCGCGACGGTGGGCGTGCCCCCCACGGCCTACGCGGCGGAGGCCCGGGCCTGACACCGGAGCCCGGCCGCCCCGGCGGCGCGCGCCCCGAAGAGGCCGCCGGAACCTGACCCCCGGCCCCACCACCCGGGCATGCGAAGCTGGCCGGCATGTCCGTGCTGCGCTCCGCCGCCCTCTTCGTCCTCGCCGCGCTGCTGGAGATCGGCGGGGCCTGGCTCGTCTGGCAGGGCGTGCGCGAGCACAAGGGCTGGCTCTGGGCGGCCGGCGGCGTCCTCGCGCTCGGCGCCTACGGATTCGTCGCGACGTTCCAGCCCGACGCCCACTTCGGCCGGGTCCTCGCCGCGTACGGCGGGATCTTCGTCGCCGGTTCGATCCTGTGGGGCGTCGTCGCGGACGGCTACCGCCCGGACCGCTGGGACATCGCGGGCGCGCTGATCTGCCTCGCGGGCATGGCAGTGATCATGTACGCCCCGCGCGGGAACTGACGGCGGTCCGGGCCCGGCGTGTCAGAACGGCTCGTCCGGCAGCAGACCCAGCTGCCCCAGGAAGTCCATCTCGTCGAAGTACAGCCGGTAGTCCACGATCCGCCCGTCCTTCACGGTGGCGATGTCCACCCCGCGGATCCGCACCTCCTTCTGCGTCGCGGGCAGCGTCTCCCCGTTGGGCAGCTCCAGTGGCCCCGTGTTCCGCCCGCTGTAGATCCCCTCGTCGATGGCCGTGTCACCGGCCTCGTAGGAGTGCAGCGTCCGGAACGTCGCGTCGGGAACCGCCTCCGTCATCGTCCGCCAGTACGCGACGATCGCGTCGCGCCCGCGCAACTCGCCCTCGTCGGGGGTGAAGGCGACCGCGTCCTCGGCGTACAGATCGGCGACGACCTTCAGATCGGTGTGCGTGGTGACCGCGTCCGTGAGCCGGTCCATGACCTCACGAGCCTCACCCATGACCCACCTCCACAGAAACAGGGGATCACCCGCCCCCATTCTCCCACCGTCGGCCCCTTCTATCCTGGCCGGGAGCCCGGCGCAGAGCCCGGCCGGTCCACCCACCCGAGGAGCTCCCATGGCCACCGCCGCCCCGTCCGCAGCCTCCCGCATCGCCGTCGTCACCGGTGCGAGCAGCGGGATCGGCGCCGCCACGGCCCGGCAACTCGCCGCCGCGGGCTACCGCGTGGTCCTCACCGCGCGCCGCAAGGACCGCATCGAGGCACTGGCCGAGGAGATCAACGCGGCGGGCCACCAGGCCACGGCCTACCCGCTGGACGTCACCGACCGCGCGGCGGTCGACGAGTTCGCCACGGCCTTCCGGACGATCGGCGTGCTGGTGAACAACGCGGGCGGCGCGCTCGGCGCCGACCCGGTCGCGACCGGCGACCCGGCCGACTGGCGGGCGATGTACGAGACCAACGTCATCGGCACGCTCAACCTCACCCAGGCCCTGCTGCCCAAGCTGGTCGCGAGCGGCGACGGCACGGTCGTGGTCGTCTCCTCCACCGCCGGCCACGCCACCTACGAGGGCGGCGCCGGCTACGTCGCCGCCAAGCACGGCGCCCACGTCCTGGCCGAGACCCTCCGCCTGGAGATCGTCGGACAGCCGGTCCGCGTGATCGAGGTCGCCCCCGGCATGGTCAGGACCGAGGAGTTCGCCCTGACCCGCTTCGGCGGCGACGAGGAGAAGGCGGCGAAGGTCTACGCGGGCGTGGCCGAACCCCTCACCGCCGACGACGTGGCCGACACGATCACCTGGGCGGTCACCCGCCCCGCCCACGTCAACATCGACCTCCTGGTGGTCCGCCCCCGCGCCCAGGCGTCGAACACGAAGGTGCACCGGGAGGCGTAGGGCGGGCCGGCCGGTCAGCCCTTGACGCAGACGACCTGCTTGATCTGCGCCACGACCTGCACCAGATCGCGCTGCTGGTCGATGACCTGCTCGATCGGCTTGTAGGCGCCCGGGATCTCGTCGACGACACCGGAGTCCTTGCGGCACTCCACGCCCCGCGTCTGCTCCTCCAGGTCCTTCGTCGAGAACCGGCGCTTGGCCGCGGTGCGGCTCATGCGCCGGCCCGCGCCGTGCGACGCGGAGTTGAAGGACTTGTCGTTGCCGAGGCCCTTCACGATGTACGAACCCGTGCCCATGGAGCCGGGGATGATCCCGTACTCGCCGGAGCCCGCCCGGATCGCGCCCTTGCGGGTCACGAGCAGGTCCATGCCCTCGTACCGCTCCTCCGCCACGTAGTTGTGGTGGCAGGAGATCTCCGGCTCGAAGGTCGGCCTGGCCTTCTTGAACTCCTTGCGGACGACGTCCTTCAGGAGCGCCATCATGATCGAGCGGTTGTACTTCGCGTACTCCTGGGCCCAGAACAAATCGTTGCGGTAGGCCGCCATCTGCGGGGTGTCCGCGACGAAGACGGCCAGGTCCCGGTCGACCAGACCCTGGTTGTGCGGGAGCTTCTGGGCCACCCCGATGTGGTGCTCGGCCAGTTCCTTGCCGATGTTGCGGGAACCGGAGTGGAGCATCAGCCAGACGGCACCGGTCGTATCCGTACAAACTTCAACGAAGTGGTTGCCTCCGCCCAGCGTCCCCATCTGCTTCCCGGCCCGCTCGGAACGGAACCTGACCGCCTCCGCCACCCCGTCGAACCGCCCCCAGAAGTCGTCCCACCCCGCCGTGCCGAAGCCGTGCAGCCGGCCGGGGTCGACCGGGTCGTCGTGCATGCCGCGGCCCACCGGGATGGCCTGCTCGATCCTCGACCGCAGCCGGGACAGGTCACCGGGCAGGTCGTTCGCCGTCAGGGACGTCCTCACGGCCGACATCCCGCAGCCGATGTCGACGCCGACCGCCGCCGGGCACACCGCGTCCTTCATGGCGATGACCGAACCGACCGTCGCGCCCTTGCCGTAGTGCACGTCGGGCATGACGGCCAGGCCCTTGATCCACGGCAGCGTGGCGACGTTCCGGAGCTGCTGGAGCGCCGAGCTCTCCACCGTGGCCGGGTCGGCCCACATCCGGATCGGCACCTTCGCACCAGGCATCTCTACATACGACATAGCGTCCTCAATCCCCCGTAAACGAACAGAAGTCCTCAAGAGCAAATACCGGCGCCAAGGTCGACGAAAGGGATTCCGGACCGGCGTCCACGGCAGTGCGTGCGATACACATTGTGTTCATCGGCCGCACCACGGCGGCAAGCCGATTTCCGCGTCGTAAGGAGCCACCACGTGCAACGGAAGGCGTACGCGTCCGGTATCGCCGCGCTCCTCGCGGCGCTGCTGGCCGGCTGCACCGGCGGTTCGGGCGACGGCGGCACCACGGACGACTCCAACCCGGGCGATGCCGGCACGGCCTCGGCCGCCGCCGAGCCCGGCCGCTACCGCACGCTGCCCGAGCCCTGCACGGCGGTCGGCGAGAGCACCCTCGACGAACTCCTGCCGGGCATCCGGCAGATCGCCGACGGCGAGCAGCGCGAGCGGGCCTACCAGGGCGAGCCGACGACCACGTTCGACACCGACCGCAAGGCCGGCTGCCGCTGGAAGGTGGACTCCCCGGAGGCGACCGACCACCTGCTCGTCGACTTCGAGCGGGTCGTCTCCTACGACAACGCCGTCAGCGACGACAGCCAGGCCGAGCAGCTGTTCGCGGAGCAGGAGGCGGGGGCCCACCTGCCCGAGCCGACCGTCACGTCGTCGGCGTCCGCGGGCAGCCCCCTGGCGGGCGGTTCCTCCGAGGCCCCGAGCGGCTCGCCCTCCCCGTCCGGCTCCGCCTCCTCCACACCGGGCTCCTCCCCCTCGGGCACCTCCTCGCCCTCGGCTTCGGCCTCGGCGGCCCCGACCGAGCTCCAGCCGCGCGTCCTGGAGGACCTCGGCGACGAGGCGTTCCTCGACGACCAGCTCAGCAGCTCCGGTTCGACCGCCAAGCAGCGCACGGTGACTGTGGCGTTCCGCACGTCCAACGTCATCGTGACCATCGAGTACATGGAGCAGCCGGCGACCGTGGGCGTCGTCCCGGACAGCAAGGAAATGCAGGACAGGGCGCAGAAACTGGCTGCCCGGCTGGCGGATTCGCTGAGCGACTGAGGCCCCTTCGCGGCCCCTTCACCGGTGCCCGCAAAGCGTCCGAAGGAAGAACACACTGTCGCCCCACCGCGTACCGTGACCACTCGGACCCGTTCCGACCGCAGGGAACCACGAGCGTCATGAGTGAAGGAACCATGCAGCGACGAGCACAGCGAGAAGAGCGAGACAAGCGAGCGAAGGGCCTGGGCCGTGTCCTTGTCTGCGCGGCCGCCGTCCCCGTGATGCTGGTCGCCGCCGGCTGCTCCTCGGACTCCGGCTCCGGCGAGAGCTCGGACAAGGCCGAGAAGGCCGCCGCGTCGGCGTCCGCGAGCCCGTCACCGACGGTGGAGGCGGCGGCGTACGGCAAGCTCCCGGAGCCGTGCAAGGCGTTGTCGAAGAAGACGCTGGAGGACCTCGTCCCGAAGGGCAAGTCGGGCAAGGAGGGCAAGTCGGACGACATTTCGACGCGTGCCAGCTGCTCCTGGAACAGCCTCGACAACAACGGCGTGAAGGGCTCGCAGTTCCGCTGGCTGAACGTGTCGATGCTGCGCTTCGAGTCGGACGTGACCCGCGGCCCGGCCGACGAGCTGGCCCAGGAGTACTACGAGAAGCAGGTCCAGGACGTCCAGGCCGCCGAGGGCGCCAAGGGCGTGAGGTCGGAGCCGGTGTCCGGGACGGGCGACCAGGCGACGGCCGTGCGCTACGAGCTGAAGAAGAAGGAAGGCACCTTCAAGCAGCAGACGATCGTGGCGCGCGTCGAGAACGTGGTCGTCACCCTCGACTACAACGGCGCGGGCCTGGCCGGTGACAAGACGCCGAGCGCCGACGACCTGCTGAAGGACGCGAAGAAGGCCGCCAAGGAGGCCGTCGCGAAGGTGTCCGAGGCCAACGGCGCGGGCGGCGGGGCGAGTGGTTCCCCGTCCGGGTCCGCGTCGAAGTCGCCGTCGCAGTCCGTGTCGAAGCCGGCGTCCGGGGACGCCTCGGACGAACCCTCGAAGGCCGCGTCGAAGTCCCCGTCCACGTCGCCGTCGAAGAAGGCCGCGTAGCGGGGCGGAACAAGCCCGGCGGGATCCGGCCACCCGTTCCCCGTACACATGTGCCACCCTGTTGCGCGCAACAACACGCAAGGGGAGGGGAGTACGGGTGGCCGCGCCACTGCAGCTGACTCGGATGCACCGCGTTCTCATCGGCGTGGTCGTGGCCGGTGCCGTGATCATCGCCGGCATCGGCTTCGCCGGTTCGTACGCGGCGGTCCGCGAGTTGGCCCTGAAGAAGGGCTTCGGGAACTTCTCCTACGTCTTCCCGATCGGCATCGACGCGGGGATCTGCGTCCTGCTGGCCCTGGACCTGCTCCTGACGTGGATCAGGATCCCGTTCCCCCTGCTGCGCCAGACGGCCTGGCTGCTGACGGCGGCCACGATCGCCTTCAACGGCGCCGCGGCCTGGCCGGATCCGCTCGGCGTGGGCATGCACGGGGTGATCCCGATCCTGTTCGTCGTCTCGGTCGAGGCGGCCCGGCACGCGATCGGCCGCATCGCCGACATCACGGCCGACAAGCACATGGAGGGCGTCCGCCTCACCCGCTGGATGCTCTCCCCCGTGCCGACGTTCCTGCTGTGGCGCCGTATGAAGCTCTGGGAGCTGCGCTCCTACGAGCAGGTGATCAAGCTGGAGCAGGAGCGCCTGGTGTACCAGGCGCGGCTGCGCTCCCGCTTCGGCCGGGCCTGGCGCCGGAAGGCCCCGGTGGAGTCGCTGATGCCGCTGCGGCTGGCGCGCTACGGCGTGCCGCTGGCGGAGACGGCCCCGGCGGGCCTGGCGGCGGCGGGCATCGAGCCGGCGCTGATCCCCCCGCCCCCGCCGCAGGCGGAGGTGACGGCGGGCCGGGGTGCCGCGGGGCCGGTGCCCGACCCGCGCCGGGCGGCGCCCGGCGGTGAGCAGCGCCTGGAACTCGACGGCGGACCCGGGGCCGAGCCCCTTCAGCAGGAGCCCGAGCCGGACCAGAGCCCGTGGTTCAACACCCCGCGCGAGGTCGAGTACCAGGGCGGCTACGACCCGAACTACGACCCGGCCGAGCACTACGCGCGGTGGATCGCGGAGCAGCAGGAGGCCGAGCGGTACCAGCCCGAGTACGACCGTGAGCCGCCGTCCCCGGAGGACACCGGCAGCTTCCCGATACCGGTGGGCCCGAACCGCACGCGCGAGCTCGGCGAGGGCGGCGGCACGCCCCCGGCCCCGGCCCCGGAGCCGGACGAGGAGGCGTACTACCAGGTGTTCCGCCAGTCGATAGACGGCAGCTACCCCACGCCCCGCGCGCTGGGTGACAACATCCAGGCCACCTACGGCACGACGCTGAGTCCCGGTGAGCTGAAGTCCCTCGTGGAGCGCTTCCAGAAGCGCCACTCGGCGGAGCTGGAGGAGGACCACATCGCCTGACCGTCTCGCGCGGACCGGCAGCACATGACGAAGGGGCCCCCAAAGAACCGGGGGCCCCTTCTCAGTGCCCGTTCACTCCCCGAGCAGGGACCGCACCCGGTCCTGCCCGACCGCGAGCAGCAGCGTGGGCAGCCGCGGGCCGGTGTCCCGCCCGACCAGCAGGTGGTACAGCAGCGCGAAGAAGGAGCGCTGGGCGGTCTTGATCTCCGGCGGCAGTTCCTTCGGGGTGGCGTCGGCGGAGAACCCGGCCTGCACCTTCGGCACGCCGTACACCAGGTGGGTCAGCCCGTCGAGCGACCAGTGGTCGGCGAGTCCGTCGAGCAGCAGCCGCAGCGACTCGCGGCCCTGCTCGTCGAGCGACTTCAGCAGCTCGGCGTCGGGCTCGTCGCGCACGATGGTGCGCTGGTCGGCCGGGACGTGCGTGTTGATCCACGCCTCGGCCTTGTCGTACCGGGGGCGGGCCTCCTCCAGGGAGCCCAGCGGCCGCGACGGGTCCAGCTCGCTGAGGATGCGCAGCGCCTGGTCCTCGTGCCCGGCCGTGATGTCCGCGACGGACGCGAGCGTGCGGTACGGCAACGGCCGGGGCGTGCGCGGCAGTTCCCCGGCGGCGGTGCGCACCGCGCGGGAGTGCGCGGCGGCGTCGGCCGGCAGGGCGCTGCCGTCGGCGACCTTGGCGTCGAGCCGGTCCCACTCGTCGTAGAGCCGCTGGATCTCCTGGTCGAAGGCGACCTTGAAGGACTGGTTGGGCCTGCGGCGGGCGTAGAGCCAGCGCAGCAGCTGCGGCTCCATGATCTGCAGGGCGTCGGCCGGGGTGGGCACGCCGCCCTTGGAGGAGGACATCTTGGCCATGCCGGAGATGCCGACGAAGGCGTACATCGGGCCGATCGGCTGCTTGCCGCCGAAGATCCCGACGATCTGCCCGCCGACCTGGAACGACGAACCGGGTGACGAGTGGTCGACGCCGCTGGGCTCGAACACGACGCCCTCGTACGCCCACCGCATCGGCCAGTCGACCTTCCAGACCAGCTTGCCGCGGTTGAACTCGTTCAGCCGGACCGTCTCCGAGAAGCCGCACGCGGTGCAGGCGTAGGTCAGCTCGGTGGAGTCGTCGTCGTAGGACGTGACGGTGGTGAGGTCCTTCTCGCAGTTGCCGCAGTACGGCTTGTACGGGAAGTAGCCGGCGGAGCCGGAGCTGCCGTCGTCCTCGGCGGCGGCGCCGGAGCCCTCGGCGGCCTCCAGCTCGGCCTCGTCGACCGGCTTCTGCCCCTGCTGCTTCCTGGCCGGGGCCTTCTTGGTCCGGTACTGGTCGAGGATGGCGTCGATGTCGCCGCGGTGCCTCATGGCGTGCAGGATCTGCTCGCGGTACACGCCGGAGGTGTACTGCTCGGTCTGGCTGATCCCGTCGAACTCCACGCCCAGCTCGGCCAGCGACTCGATCATCGCGGCCTTGAAGTGCTCGGCCCAGTTCGGGTGCGGGGAGCCCTGGGGCGCGGGCACGGACGTCAGCGGCTTGCCGATGTGCTCGGCCCAGGAGTCGTCCACACCCGGGACACCGGCCGGCACCTTGCGGTAGCGGTCGTAGTCGTCCCAGGAGATGAGGTGGCGCACCTGGTGGCCCCGGCGGCGGATCTCGTCGGCGACGAGGTGCGGGGTCATGACCTCGCGGAGGTTGCCGAGGTGGATGGGGCCCGACGGGGAGAGGCCGGACGCGACGACGACGGGTTTGCCCGGGGCCCGGCGCTCCGACTCCTCGATGACCTCATCCGCGAAACGGGAGACCCAGTCGGTGGTCTCGGTGCTCTGAGCCACGATCGGCACGTCCTTCTTTCTGCATCGGGCAGCCGGTACGGTCGCACGGCTGACCGCCTCATTGTCCCAGACCGCCGCGCGCCCGGAAAAACGGCTTTACCCCCATGGGATACTGGCCGTGTCTATCGATTCCCTCGAGGAGAACGGCACCCCTGACTATGGCCTCGGTCACGTCCCTCAGCGACTCCGTCCACCAGCGCCTCGCGGCGGCCCTGTCGGCGGTCCTGCCGCAGGCCGGCTCCGCGGACCCGCTGCTGCGACGAAGCGACCGGGCCGACTTCCAGGCCAACGGGATCCTGGCCCTCGCGAAGAAGGAGAAGGCGAACCCCCGGGAGCTGGCGACCCAGGTCGTCGCGCGGGTGGAGTCGGGCGGGCTGCTCCAGGACATCGAGGTGTCCGGCCCCGGCTTCCTCAACGTCACCGTCTCCGACCGGGCGATCACCGAGAACCTGTCCGCGCGGTACGCGGACGACACGGGCCGCCTCGGCGTGCCCCCGGCGGAGCACCCGGGCACCACGGTGATCGACTACGCGCAGCCGAACGTGGCGAAGGAGATGCACGTCGGTCACCTGCGGTCCGCGGTGATCGGCGACGCGGTGGTGCAGCTGCTGGAGTTCACCGGCGAGAACGTGGTCAGGCGCCATCACATCGGCGACTGGGGCACCCAGTTCGGCATGCTCATCCAGTACCTGGACGAGCACCCGCACGAGCTGGACCACGAGTCGGCCGAGGTGTCCGGCGAGGAGGCGATGTCGAACCTCGACCGCCTCTACAAGGCCTCCCGCAAGCTGTTCGACTCCGACGAGGAGTTCAAGACGCGCGCCCGGCGCCGGGTGGTGGACCTCCAGGCGGGTGACGAGAAGACCCTCGCCATCTGGCAGAAGTTCGTCGACGAGTCGAAGATCTACTTCTTCTCCGTCTTCGAGAAGCTGGACATGGAGATCCGCGACGCCGACATCGTCGGCGAGTCCGGTTACAACGACATGCTCGCGGAGACCTGCCGCCTGCTGGAGGAGTCCGGTGTCGCGGTCCGCTCGGAGGGTGCGCTGTGCGTGTTCTTCGACGACGTCAAGGGCCCGGACGGCAAGCCGGTCCCGCTGATCGTGCAGAAGTCGGACGGCGGTTACGGCTACGCGGCGACGGACCTGTCGGCGATCCGGGACCGCGTCTTCCACCTGAAGGCCGACTCCCTGATCTACGTGGTGGACGCCCGCCAGTCGCTGCACTTCAAGATGGTCTTCGAGACGGCCCGCAAGGCGGGTTGGCTCAACGACGACGTGAAGGCGTACCAGCTGGCCTTCGGCACGGTCCTCGGCAAGGACGGCAAGCCGTTCAAGACCCGTGAGGGCGAGACGGTGCGTCTGGTCGACCTGCTGGACGAGGCGATCGACCGCGCCTCGGCGGTGGTCCGGGAGAAGGCCCAGGACCTCTCCGAGGAGGAGATCGCCGAGCGGGGCGCCCAGGTGGGTGTCGGCGCGGTGAAGTACGCGGACCTGTCGACGTCGGCCAACCGGGACTACAAGTTCGACCTGGACCAGATGGTCTCGCTCAACGGCGACACGTCGGTCTACCTGCAGTACGCCTACGCCCGTATCCAGTCGATCCTGCGCAAGGCCGGCGAGGTGCGGCCCGCCGCGCACCCGGAGCTGGAGCTGCACGCGGCCGAGCGGGCCCTGGGCCTGCACCTGGACGCGTTCGCGGAGACGGTGACGGAGGCGGCGAGGGAGTACGCCCCGCACAAGATGACGGCGTACCTGTACCAACTGGCGTCGCTGTACACGACGTTCTACGACAAGTGCCCGGTGCTGAAGGCCGAGACGCCGCAGCAGGTGGAGAACCGCCTGTTCCTGTGCGACATCACGGCCCGCACGCTGCAGCAGGGCATGTCCCTGCTGGGCATCCGGACGCCCGAGCGGCTCTGAGCCCGGGCCCGGACGCGGCCGGGACGACGACGGACCGAGGGCTGCACTCCCCCGTGAGTGCAGCCCTCGGCGTTTCAGGAGCCGTGGGTCACGAGCAGTTGACCCACGTGTTGGACTTCATGTAGCGGCTCACGCTGCCGGTCTCCTTGTAGCCCCGCGGGACGATGCCGCTGGAGCCGCGGTGGTTCTTCTCCGAGAACCACTTGAAGTCGCAGGAAGCGCCGTGGTTGTACCAGGACTTGAAGCTCTGGAACACGGCGAACCCGGTCAGGTCGCTGTTGGTCCCGGCGACCTTCTGCATGCGGCCGGTGTAGTTCTGGCCGGCCCAGACGCAGAACCAGCCGGACGGGCAGTCCGAGGCGGCCTGCGGCGCGCTCTCCGCGGCACCGGCCGTGCCCGAGGTGCCGGCCAGCAGACCGCCGGTCAGCGCGATGCCCCCGGCCATGACGGCGAGCTTGGCCATGCGCATGGTGTGTCCCCCTTCGTGGTCGGCCGACCGCACCGGCCGGCTCGCCAACGACACTGCCTGCTGCGGGCCCCGATCCGCCACATTCGCCGCGGAAGTGACGTCGGCGCGGGACGTCCCACCCGCTGGCCTGCGAGGACACCGCGGGCCGGGACGGTGCGGCGGGACGCCCGCGGTGGGCCGTGGCCGAATCGGTGGGGCGCCGGCGCGGGGAACGGAACCGATGGGTGGGGCTCCGCGTGGATGCTGATGCACAATGCGGCGGTGACGGGACCGCTGACCACGGTCCAGCACACGCGAGTGGGGGGAACATGTCGCGTTGGAAAGGGCTGCCCGAAGAACTCGACCCCAGGGTCCGCCAGTTGGTGGCGGCGTTGCGCCGGGTCAAGGACCGCAGCGGACTGAGTCTGCGCCGGCTGGCCGCGAAGACGGGCTACAGCGCCTCGTCCTGGGAGCGGTACCTGTCCGGCAGGTCCCTGCCGCCTCGGGAGGCCGTCGAGGCGATCGCCCGGCTCGGGGGCGAGGATCCGGCCCGGCTGCTGGCGCTGCACGAGGTCGCGGCCGAGGTGTGGGGCAGAGCCCCGGGCGGGACGCCGGCCCCGCCCAGTACCGCTGCCGCCCCTCCACCGGCGGACCAGGGCCCCGCAGCCGATGCGCCCCGCCCGCACGGCCGGGCGCTGCGCGTCACGCTGGTCGCGGGGTCGGTGGCACTGGTGCTGGCCGTCGCGGCGGCGGTGCTGCTGGCGGTGCGGCTCACGGACGGCGGGGACAGGACGGCGGCCGCCCCGCTCACCGCCTCCGCGCCGCCCCCGGAGTCGGCCCGGGAGTCGCAGCGCCCGGCGTACACCTGCCGCTCGGAGCGGATCGACGGCCGCTGGTACGCGGGCAACAGCCGCACGGTGAAGGCGGTCCTGGCGAAGGGGCACGCGGGCCCGGAGGTCGCCGAGGCCCAGTGCCTGCTGCGGGAGGCCGGTCTCGTGCCGGGGGCGGTCGACGGCATTTTCGGCCCGCACACCGAACGGGCCGTCAGGAACCTGCAGAAGCGCGCCGGGCTGGTGGTGGACGGCATCATCGGCCCGCACACCTGGAAGGCGCTGCGGGAATGACCCGGCCCCCGCCGGCCGGGCTGCCCCCGGAACGCGCCCGGCTGGTGTGCCGCCTGCGGGAGCTGAGGGAGGGCACGGGTCTGAGCCTGGCGGCCCTGGCGGCGAAGACGACCTTCAGCAAGTCGTCCTGGGAGCGCTACCTCAACGGCAGGACGCTGCCCCCGGACCAGGCGGTGCGGGAGCTGTGCCGGCTGGCGGGCGAGCCGGAGGGCCGGTGTCTGGCGCTGTGGGAGCTGGCGGAGTCGGAGTGGAGCGGCCGGGCCGCCGCGCCGCCGCCCGGTCCACCGGCCTCGCCGTCCTCGCCGTCCCCTCCGCCCCCGGTGGCCGCGCGGGCCGGACGGGCGGGTGGCCGGGCCCGGTTCATGGCGCTGCTCGCCTCGCTGTGCGCGCTGGCGGCCGGCGGGCTCTCGGTCGCCCTGGTGCTGCTCGCGGGCCAGCCGACCGAGCCCCGCCCGGCCGCGCCGTCGCCGTCGGTCCCGGCGCCCCGCTGCCGTGGGAGCGTGTGCGAGGGCAGGAGCCCGATGCTCATGAAGTGCGGCACGGACCCGCTCACCCTCGCCTCGCACCGCACGTCCACGGGGGCCCACCTCGAACTGCGCTACAGCGCCAGGTGCGGGGCCGGCTGGGCACGGATGTGGAGCACGCGCATCGGCGACCGCTTGGAGCTGAACGGGCCCGGTGGCCGCCCGCACTCCGCCCGGATCACCGACGGCCTGGCCGCGCAGTCGTACGTCTACACGCCCATGACCGCGGCCCGCTCCGGCACGGTGCTGCGCGCCTGCTTCCGCCCGGTGACGGGGGCCCGGGGCGAGTGCTTCGAGGCGCGCGTCCGGCACGGCGGCGGCGTTGTCGGTGGCCGGCCCTACGCTCACCCCCATGGCGACTCTCCCGAACCCCCTGCCCGCCCTGGCGGCTGACCCCGGCGGCCGCGCGCTCGGACTGCGGCTCCCGGCCGGCGCGCTCGTCGACACCACGGCCGAGGGGCCGTGGCACGAGCCGCTGCTGTGGTGCGGGCGGGAGCGGGCCCGGCCGGGCGACCAGCAGGCGCTGGAACCGGCCCGGCGCGTGGGCCTGCTGCCCGTCGTGCTCGACGTGGGAGGCGGCCACGGCGGCCCGGACCGCTGGGAGCTGGCCCCCGCCGACGTGTCGTACCCGGGGGACCACGACGCCGAGGAGGTCCTGGCGGAGTACTGGCAGGAGCACGCGGCGGACGGCTCCCCCTGGCCGGGCGCGGACACCGCGCCGCCCGTCGACCGGGGCCCGGACACGGTGGCCGCCGACGTCACCGACGCGCTCCTGGACGACGGCGGCCCCCTCAAGGACCCCCGCCTCGCCCTCGTCCCGGCCCGCCGCAGCGCCGACATACCGGCGGCGATCGGCTGGACCGGCGCGGTGCACCACGAGGCCGACCCGGCCCGGCTCGGCGCGGTCCTGCGCGACTGGGAGGACCGCTTCGGCCTGCGCGTCACGGCGCTCGGCTTCGACCACCTGCTGGTGTCGGTCGCCGCCCCGCCCGCCACGCCCGCCGAAGCGGAGGCCGTCGCCGCCGAGCACTTCGCGTTCTGCCCGGACAACGTCCGCCACGCCACCGACCCGTCCCTGCGGGCCTACGCCCGCGATCACGTCCTCGGCCGGCCGACGTGGCACTTCTGGTGGGACTGACCGCCGGCAGGCCATCGGGACCGACCGGCGGCCCCTAGGACTCGCGCAGGCCCTCCCCGAGCCTGCGCAGCCCTTCGGCGATCTCCTCCGGGGTCTGCGTCACGAAGCACAGCCGCAGCGTCGTCCGGTCGGGCGGGCCGGCGTGGAAGGGGGCGCCGGGGACGTAGGCCACGTCGTGGCGCACGACCCGCGGCAGCAGCGCCGTCGTGTCGTACGGCTCCGGCAGCCGCGCCCAGAGGAACATGCCGCCCTCGGGGCGGTTCCACACCGCGCCCTCGGGCAGCGCCCCGGCCAGCCCCGCCAGCATGGCGTCACGGCGTGCGCGGTACACACCGGCCACGCGGGCGACGTGGGCGTCCAGGTCGTGGTCGGCGAGGTACCGGGCGGCGGCGAGCTGGTTGACGGTCGGGGTGTGCAGGTCGGCGGCCTGCTTGGCGACGGCACAGGCCCGCCGCAGCTCCCCCGGCGCGCGCAGCCAGCCCAGCCGCAGTCCGGGTGCCATCACCTTGGAGAAGCTGCCGAGCAGCACCGTGCGGTCCTCGGCGCCCGGCAGGGAGGCGATCCAGGGCACGCGTGCGCCCTCGTAGCGCAGCTCCCCGTAGGGGTCGTCCTCCACGATCCACAGCCCGCGCCGGGCGGCGACCGCGGCCACGGCGGCACGCCGCTCGGCGGGCAGGGTGCGGCCGGTGGGGTTCTGGAAGGTGGGCACGGTGTAGAGCAGCTTGGGCCGCTCGCGCACCACCAGGTCCTCCAGCGCCTCGGGGTCGAGTCCCTGCTCGTCGCCGGGCACGGGCACGATGCGGGCGCCGGCGAAGCCGAAGGCCTGGAGCGCCGCCAGGTAGCAGGGGTTCTCGACGAGGACGGTGTCGCCGGGTTCGAGCAGGGCGGTGGCCAGGAGGGACAGGGCCTGCTGGGAGCCGGTGGTGACGAGCAGGTCGCCGGGTCCGGTGGACAGGCCGCGGGCGGTGGTCCGGGCGGCCAGGGCGGCCCGCAGTGCGGGTTCGCCCTCGGTCGTGGAGTACTGCAGCGCCCGCGCGGGCTGCTCGGTCAGCACCGCCCGGTAGGAGGCCGCGATGCCCTCCGCGTCGAACAGCTCCGGCGCCGGCAGCCCGCCCGCGAAGTTGATCACTTCCGGGCGTGCGGTGACGGCGAGGATGTCCCGCACCGGGGAACCCCCGACCGCACGCGCCCGCGCGGCGAGCGGCGGCAGGGGCGTATGGACGGGGACGGGCTCGGCGACGGTCATGGCACGGCTCCTTCGGCAGCGGTGACGGCGTGCCCCGCAGCCTAGATACATACGTGCTGTCTACAAGGAAGATTTCCGGGATGCGGACACCGTGCCCGGCCCCGGCGCTCAGCCCCTGGGTCCCGACCGCGGCGTGGACGTCGATGTCCGCGTCCCGCGGGGCCGCTGGTCAGCAGGGCGCGAGGGTGCCGGAGGACGGGACCCGACCGGTCGTCAGGACAGGTCGGTCGTCCCCTCCTTGACCCACGTCCGGCCGCCCAGCGGGAACTCGTAGGCCGGACGGCCGTTGTTGCCGCTCGTGCGGAAGGGCCGGCCCGCGTCGTCCACGGTCAGCGTGCCCTGCCGGCTGCCGCTGGACCACCGCAGCTCCAGGTACCAGCTGACGTCGTAGGCGGAGGCGTCGGCCTGGATGTAGTAGACCTCCGGGTCGGAGTCGCTCACCTTGAACGGGAAGTCCTTGTGGCCCGCCTCCGGCACGACGGCCGGCCGCGCCGCGTCGAGGGCGACCGTGAAGAACCGGGTCGGCACACCGCCGCCGCAGCCGACGCCCGGATACCCCATGGCGTAGTCGTTCCAGGCGAGCGGGACCCGCTTGCCGGCCATCCGGACCGTCAGTCCCTTGAGGACCACCGTCTCGTCGCCGGTCCCCTGCACGGTGACCTTGAGCAGCTGCTGGCCCGACGGCACGGCGTCCATCGCCGCCACCCAGCCCGGCGCGTCCTGCTCCAGCGGCGGCGGCACCACCCGCTCCGGCGGCAGGTTCACCAGGTAGCGCTGGGAGCAGCCGTCCATCCAGGCGTGCGGCTCGGTGTCCACGGTGAGCGGGGCCGGGCCGGTGGCGGGGGCGGGTGCGACGTCGCGGCCGGGGCGGGCGGTGCCGGTGGCGGCGACGGAGGGGGTGGAGGACGCGGTGGCCTTCCCCTTGCCCTTGTTCTTGTCCTTCCCCTCCTCGCCTTCTGCGGATCCGGAGGACGGGCGGCCCGAGGGGGACACGGAGGCGACGGTGGAGGCGTGCGGCCGCGCGGCCCCGTCCGTCACGGCCGCCGACCCGCGCCGCCCGTCACTGTCGGTCCCGCCGGACGGCACGGCCACGGCGAGACCGACCCCGCCGAGCACGACGGCCAGGGCGGCACCGGCGAGGACGGCGGGACGCGGCCGGCGCACCCGGCGCCGGCCGGTCCCGGCCCCACCCGGAGGCACCGCCACCGACGCCTCCGGCCGGCCCTCGCCCGACGGCCCGGAGCCCGGACCGCCTTCGCCCGCACCCTTCTCACCCTGATCGCCGGCGCCGCCCGCAGCACCCTCCTCCGGAGCGGTCTCCGCCCGGCCCCGCTGCCGCCGATCCCCTGCGTCCGGCGACGGGCGTCCCTCCGCGCGCGCCTGATCCACGGGCGCCTGATCCACCGGCGCGTCGGGCACGGGCGCCTGATCCACGGCCGCGTCACGCGCGGACACCTCCGTGGGCATCTCCGCGGACGCCTCCCTGAGCACGTCCGCGGACGCCTTACTCCCGGCCGTGCGGGACGCGTCGGCTCCCCCCTTCCGCCCCCGCCCCGCGTCGGCCAGCACCCACCGCCGGTGCAGCTCCACCAGCTCCCGGGGCGACGCCTTGCACAGCCGCGCCAGCCGCTCCACGGGCGCGTAGTCGGCCGGTACGGCGTCCCCGTTGCAGTAGCGGTGCAGCGTCGAGGTACTCATGTGGAGCCGCTTGGCGAGCACCCCGTAGCTCAGCCCGGAACGCTCCTTCAACTCCCCCAGCAGCGCCGCGAACTCCCCCGCGGCCGTGCTCTCCGACACTGTTCCTCCAGCCCCCGTGTCCCGTTCCGCCGTTCCAGGGAACGGACGTTTCCCCTGGTCAAAGGCCATGCGGGCGTTCCAGCGTCCCGGATGGGCCGCCGGGTGTGGCGGCCGGGACGGATCCCCCCACAAGCTCTTGCCATCCAAGCACGCCGCTCCCGGCCCGCCGGTCGAGCGACCCGCCTGGGCCCACTTACCCACTGCCTTTGTCCGAAAGGAAACCCAGCCATGCGCACGTACCACGCTCTCCCCGTCGCCCTCCTGGCCGCCCTCGCCCTCACGGCGTGCGAGAACGGCACGGGCACACAGAACGAGGGGGCGGCGAGGCCCGCCCCGGCGAGCGCGTCGATCACGACCGGCGCGAGCGGTGCCGGGGACCGGCCCGCCGGCGAGCCGTCGAAGGGCACCGGGAACGCCGGGGCCGCACAGGGAGCCGAGGCCACCCGGCACACCCCCGCGGGCACCGCCGGCGGCACGAGCACCCGGAAGCCCGGGAAGCCGGCCGACCGGTCGAGCGTCTCCTGCAACGGCTCCAACACCACCGTCACGGCCCAGTTGGTGCCCCGCCCGCTCAACCACATGCTGATCACGGTCAAGAACACCGGCTCGAAGACCTGCGACCTCACCTACTACCCGGTGCTGCGCTTCGACGAGATGCAGTGGGCGCCGAGCCCCATCGAGGACTCCCAGCCGCAGGCGGTGACGACCCTGGCCCCCGGCGAGTCGGGCTACGCCGGTGTCCTGCTGTCGGCGGCCGACGGCAGCGGCGAGGCCGGCACGACCGGCCGCAAGCTGGCGGTCGGTTTCCAGGGCCGCACGCCGAACAGCAGCGGCGGCCCCTCCGCGCTCCCGTCCCTGCCGGCCAAGGGCGTGTACTACGACAGCACGCTGGCGGTCACGTACTGGCTGCGCGACATGGACGACGCCCTGTCCTACTGAGCTACCGGTCCTTCAGCTTCTGGGCCACCTCGGTGGCCCAGTAGGTGAGGATGTTCCGCGCGCCGGCCCGCCGGATGCCGGTCAGGGTCTCCATGATCGCCCGGTCGCGGTCGATCCAGCCCTTCTCGGCGGCGGCCTCGACCATCGCGTACTCGCCGGAGATCTGGTACGCGGCGACGGGCACGTCCACGGCGTCGGCGACCCGGGCGACGATGTCCAGGTAGGGCCCGGCCGGCTTGACCATCACCATGTCGGCGCCCTCCTCCAGGTCGAGGGCGAGCTCGCGCAGCGACTCGCGGGCGTTGGCGGGGTCCTGCTGGTAGGTCTTGCGGTCCCCCCGCAGCGACGAGGCGACGGCCTCACGGAAGGGCCCGTAGAAGGCGGAGGCGTACTTCGCGGTGTAGGCGAGGATGGCGACGTCCTCCCGGCCGATCTGGTCGAGCGCGTCCCGGATGACGCCGATCTGCCCGTCCATCATCCCGCTGGGGCCCACCACATGGGCTCCGGCGTCGGCCTGCACCTGGGCCATCTCGGCGTACCGCTCCAGGGTGGCGTCGTTGTCGACCCGCCCCTGCGCGTCCAGCACGCCGCAGTGCCCGTGGTCGGTCGTCTCGTCCAGGCACAGGTCGGACATGACGAGCAGTTCGTCGCCGACCTCGGCCCGCACGTCCCGCAGGGCGACCTGGAGGATGCCGTCCGGATCGGTCCCCGGCGTGCCCAGCCCGTCCTTCTTCGACTCCTCCGGCACGCCGAACAGCATGATCCCGGAAACCCCGGCCGCCACCGCCTCAGCGGCCGCCTTCTTCAGGCTGTCCCGCGTGTGCTGCACGACCCCCGGCATGGTCGCGATCGGCACCGGCTCGCTGACGCCCTCGCGCACGAAGGCGGGGAGGATGAGATCGGCGGGGTGCAACCGGGTCTCGGCGACCATCCGACGCATCACGGGGGTACTCCGCAACCGTCGCGGCCGCGCACCGGGGAATGATCCGTACGACGTCATGACCTCTACGCTACGCCCGCCCCATACGTCCCGATGCCGACGCCGTGTCGGAGCCCGGCGGCCCGCGCACCGCACCGGGAACCGGCGCATCCCGCGATGCGCCCACCACCCCCGAGGTCCATCCTGAAAGCAGCGAACACAAGGACCCCGACGGCCCGTCCCCCTGCTCCTCGCCGCCGCCGTCCCTCCGTACCCGTACCCACGGAGGACGCGATGACCGCCCCCCAGCACACCCCCGACCTCTTCGCCCTCTCGGAGATCTCCGGCCCCGTCCTGCGGCCCGGCGACGACGGCTACGCCGACGAGGTCACCGGCTTCAACCTGGCCGCCCTGCACACCCCGGACGTCGTCGTCGGAGCCACCGGCACCGACGACGTCGTGGCCGCGATGCGCTGGGCCCACGCCACCCACACCCCCGTCGCCGTGCAGGCCACCGGCCACGGCGCCAACTTCCCCATCGAGCACGGCCTGCTGATCACCACGTCCCGGATGACGGACGTCCGGGTCGACCCCGCCGGCCGCACCGCGAGGATCTCCGCGGGCGCGAAGTGGAGCCACGTCATGGCCGCCGGCGCGCCCCACGGCCTGGCCGGCCTCTGCGGGACCTCCACCGACGCGGGCGTCGTCGGCTACACCCTCGGCGGCGGACTGCCGGTGCTCGGCCGGGCCTACGGCTACGCCGCCGACCTGGTCCGCTCCCTGCAGGTCGTCACCCCGGACGGCCGGCTGCGCGAGGCGGACCCCCACCACGAGCCGGAACTGTTCTGGGCCCTGCGCGGCGGCAAGGGCAACGTGGGCGTGGTGACCTCCCTGGTCACCGAACTGCTCGCGCTGCCCCGCCTGTACGGCGGCGGCCTGCACTGGCACGCCGAGCACACGCGGACCCTGCTGCACACCTGGTCGGAGTGGACCCGCACGGTCCCGGACGCGATGTGCAGCATGTTCTCGGTGCTCCGCCTGCCGCCCATCCCCCAGATCCCCGAGCCCCTGCGCGGCGGCTTCTGGGCCCGGGTCGCGATCGCCTGGCCGGGCCCCACGGCCGAGGGCGAGGCACTGATCGCGCCGCTGCGCGCGGCCGCCCCCGTGGCCGTCGACCTGGTGGAGGAGATGGACCACGCGGCCCTGGACCGCATCCACATGGAACCCCAGGACCCGCTCCCGGCCCGGGAGTGCTGCATGCTCCTGCGCGACCTGCCCCCCGAGGCCATGAGCACGTTCCTGGACCAGGTCGGCCCCGCGGCCGGCGCCGACCATCCCCTCCTGGTCGCCTCACTGCGCCACATGGGAGGGGCGCTGGCCCGCCCGGCCCGCGTCGAGGACGCCGTCTGCGCCCGCGACGCCCACTACTTCATGGAGTCGGTCGGCATCATGCCCGCACCGCCGGTGGCGGAGGCCGTCGAACAGGCCACCCGCCGCCTCTACACCGCCATGGCCCCCTACGGCACCGGCCGCACCATGGTCAACATCCACGGCACGCCCGGCGGCGACCAGGACATCGCCCGCGCCTGGACCCCGGAGGTCTACACCCGCCTGCGCCGCGACAAGGCCACCTACGACCCGGACAACCTGCTGCGCTACGGCCACGCGGTGACTCCCGCGTAGCCGCAGCCCACCGGGTTCCGCCTAGGTCGTCGACCGCCGCCTGCGCGCGCCCGGCCGCCGCTCGCTCGGCCGGGTGACCGGGTCGCCGGCCTCCAGTGCCGCGGCCCGCCGCTTCGCGCCGAAGTCCGCCAGCGCCTCCGCCAGCTTGAGCACGGACGGCTCCGGAGCCATCACGTCCACCCGCAGCCCGTGCTCCTCGGCGGTCTTCGCCGTGGCCGGGCCGATACAGGCGATCACGGTGACGTTGTGCGGCTTGCCGGCGATGCCGACGAGGTTGCGCACGGTGGAGGACGACGTGAACAGCACGGCGTCGAACCCGCCGCCCTTGATCGCCTCACGCGTCTCCGCCGGCGGCGGCGAGGCCCGCACGGTCCGGTAGGCCGTCACGTCGTCGACCTCCCAGCCGAGCTCGATCAGCCCGGCGACCAGCGTCTCCGTGGCGATGTCGGCACGCGGCAGGAAGACCCGGTCGATCGGGTCGAACACCGGGTCGTAGGGCGGCCAGTCCTCCAGCAGCCCGGCGGCCGACTGCTCCCCGCTCGGCACCAGGTCCGGCTTCACGCCGAACGCGATCAGCGCCTTGGCGGTCTGCTCGCCGACGGCCGCGACCTTGATGCCCGCGAAGGCACGCGCGTCGAGCCCGTACTCCTCGAACTTCTCCCGCACGGCCTTGACCGCGTTCACCGAGGTGAAGGCGATCCACTCGTAGCGGCCCGTGACCAGGCCCTTGACCGCGCGCTCCATCTGCTGGGGCGTGCGCGGCGGTTCGACGGCGATGGTCGGCACCTCGTGCGGCACGGCCCCGTACGACCGCAGCTGGTCGGAGAGCGACGCCGCCTGCTCCTTCGTGCGCGGCACGAGCACCTTCCAGCCGAACAGCGGCTTGGACTCGAACCACGCGAGCTGGTCGCGCTGGGCGGCGGAGGAACGCTCCCCGACCACGGCTATCACCGGCCGGCCGCCCTCGGGCGAGGGCAGCACCTTGGCCTGCTTCAGCGTCTGCGCGATCGTGCCGAGCGTGGCGGTCCAGGTGCGCTGCCGCGTGGTCGTACCGGCGACGGTGACCGTCATCGGGGTGTCCGGCTTGCGCCCGGCGGAGACGAGCTCGCCGGCGGCCGCGGCGACGGAGTCCAGCGTCGTGGAGACGACGACCGTGCCGTCCGACGCCCCGACCTCCGTCCAGCACCGGTCCGACGCCGTCCGCGCGTCCACGAACCGCACGTCCGCGCCCTGCGCGTCCCGCAGCGGCACACCGGCGTACGCGGGCACACCGACGGCGCTCGCGATACCGGGGACGACCTCGAAGGGCACCCCGGCGGCGGCGCACGCCAGCATCTCCTCGGCCGCGTACGTGTCGAGGCCCGGGTCACCGGACACCGCACGCACGACCCGCCTGCCGCCCCGCGCGGCCTCCATGACAAGATGTGCGGCATCCCGCACCGCGGGGACGGGCGCGGTGGTTGACGTGCCGTCAACTACCGTCAGCTGGGGCGTTCCTGTGCCCGGAGTCGGTTCCTGGGAAGGATCCGGGTCCGTGTGCACCTCGGAGACGCCCTGCCTGGCGTGCTGACGTACCACGTCGAGCACTTCGTGCTCGGCGACGAGGACGTCCGCGTTGGCCAGTGCCTCGACGGCGCGCAGAGTCAGCAGTCCCGGATCTCCGGGTCCGGCACCCAGGAAGGTGACGTGCCCGTGTTCAGGACCGGCGGAAAGGGTGGTGGGGCTCACTGTGCTCGCTCCCCCATCAGACCGGCCGCGCCCTGGGCGAGCATCTCGGCCGCGAGTTCGCGACCGAGCGCCATTGCCCCGTCGTGCGTCTCGGGCACGGGACCGGTGGTGGACAGCTGCACCGTGCGTGTGCCGTCGGTGGTACCGACGACGCCGCGCAGGCGCATTTCCTTGACAATCTGCCCGTTGGCCTGGGGGTCCCCCCGCTCGAGCGGAGCCGAGAGGAGGGGCAGGTCGGCCAGCGCGCCCACGGGAGCACTGCAGCCGGCCTCCAGGGCGGCGAGCAGGGACCGCTCGGCCGTCACGGCGATCCGCGTGAACGGGTCGTCGAGTTCGGCGAGCGCGGCGACGAGGTCCGCGTCGGCCGCGGTGCACTCGATCGCCAGGGCCCCCTGGCCGGGGGCGGGCAAAACCGTGTCGACCGACAGGAAGTCGGTCACCTCGTCGCCGCGGCCGATCCGGTTCAGTCCGGCGGCGGCCAGCACGACGGCGTCGAGCTCTCCGCTGCGCACGAACCCGATGCGGGTGTCGACGTTGCCGCGGATCGGGACCGTCGCTATGTCCAGGCCGTGGCTGCGCGCGTACGCGTTGAGCTGGGCCGTGCGGCGCGGCGAACCGGTGCCGATGCGGGCCCCGGGCGGCAGGTCGGTGAACTTCAGGGCGTCCCGGGCGACGATGACGTCCCGCGGGTCCTCCCGCACCGGCACGGCGGCCACGACCAGTTCGTCGGGCTGCGTGGTCGGCAGGTCCTTCAGGGAGTGCACGGCGAAGTCGACCTCGCCCCTGAGCAGCGCGTCGCGCAGGGCGGTCACGAACACGCCGGTGCCGCCGATCTGGGCGAGCGCCTCACGCGAGACGTCGCCGTACGTGGTGATCTCGACGAGCTCCACGGGCCGCCCGGTCACCCGGCTCACGGCCTCGGCCACCTGCCCGGACTGGGCCATGGCGAGCCTGCTCCGCCGGGTGCCGAGCCTCAGCGCCTTGTCAGTCATGCCGGGCCTCGGTCTTTCTGGGTGGTGCTGTCCTCGGCTCGGGAGACGGCGGCCACCGTCTCGGGGTCGAGGTCGAACAGGGTCCGCAGCGCGTCCGCGTACCCGGCGCCGCCGGGCTCGGCCGCGAGTTGCTTGACCCGCACGGTCGGCGCGTGCAGCAGTTTGTCGACCACGCGCCGCACGGTCTGGGTGATCTCCGCCCGGTGCTTGTCGTCGAGGCCGGGCAGCCGTCCGTCCAGGCGGGCGATCTCGCTGGCCACGACGTCGGCGGCCATGGTGCGCAGGGCGACCACGGTCGGCGTGATGTGCGCGGCCCGCAGGGCTGCCCCGAAGGCCGCGACCTCGTCGGAGACGATACGCCTGACCTGGTCCACATCGGCAGCCATCGGGGCGTCCGCCGAGGCGTCGGCGAGCGACTCGATGTCCACCAGCCGCACCCCGGTGAGCCGGTGCGCGGCCGCGTCGATGTCGCGCGGCATGGCCAGGTCCAGCAGGAACAGCACGGGCTCGGGCCGCTGCGGCTCCTCGACCGGCTCGGGCCGGCGCCGCTCGGGGATCCGCCCGGCGGTGGCCGCGGTCGCGGCGAGCGCGGCGATGGCGTCGCTCTCCGCGGCCGGGTCGAGCGTGCCGAGCGCCCCGGGCCGGGCCGCACCGCGCTGGGCGCCGCCGGCGGTGCCGTTGTCGACCCACGCCGCGTGCTGTTCGAGGTCGGCGGCGGCCATCCCGGCCACGGCGGCCTCGCCCAGCACGGAGAACCCGGCGGTGCCCTGCACGGCGGAGAGGTCCAGCGGGCAGCCGTCCTCGCCGCCGGGGCCGGCGGTCGGCAGGCCGTCCTGCCGCGCGTCCGGTCCGGTCGCGCGGCCCGCGCCGCCCGGCGCCGCCGGTCCGGCGCCGCCGGCCGGCAGCGCGGGCGTACGGCCCTCGACGGCCCGGGCGACCGCCTCGGCGGTCAGGACCAGGCCGGTCGCGCCGGTGCAGGAGACGGCGACGTCGGCACGTGTCAGCTCGACCGGCACCGATTCCATCGGGACCGCGCGGGCCAGCACGTCCGTGTCGTCGCCCTCGCTCAGGATCCGCGCGAGCCGCTCGGCGCGGTCGAAGGTGCGGTTGGCGACGACGATCTCGGCGACCCCGGCCCGCGCGAGCGTGGCCGCGGCCAGGGAGGACATCGACCCGGCCCCGATGACCACGGCCCGCTTGCCCCTGGCCCATTCCCGGACGTCGCCGCCCCGGGCCAGCTGCTCCAGGCCGAAGGTGACCAGGGACTGGCCGGCGCGGTCGATGCCGGTCTCGGAGTGGGCGCGCTTGCCGACCCGCAGGGCCTGCTGGAACAGGTCGTTCAGCAGCCGGCCGGCGGAGTGCAGCTCCTGCGCCCGGGCCAGGGAGTCCTTGATCTGGCCGAGGATCTGGCCCTCGCCGACGACCATCGAGTCCAGCCCGCAGGCCACCGAGAACAGGTGGTGGACGGCCCGGTCCTCGTAGTGCACATAGAGATAGGGAGTGAGCTCCTCCAGGCCGACCCCGCTGTGCTGGGCGAGCAGCGTGGACAGCTCGGCGACACCGGCGTGGAACTTGTCCACGTCGGCGTAGAGCTCGATGCGGTTGCAGGTGGCCAGCACCGCGGCCTCGGTCGCCGGTTCGGCGGCGACGGTGTCCTGGAGCAGCTTGACCTGGGCGTCCGCGGTGAGCGAGGCGCGCTCCAGGACGCTGACCGGGGCGCTGCGGTGGCTGAGTCCGACGACGAGGAGGCTCATGCCGGCATCACGGCGGGCATGTCCCCGTCGGGCCCCTGGTCGGCGGAGTCGCCGCGGGCGGCGGCGGCCGGGACGCCGCCGTCGGAGGCGGCGGCCTCCTCCCCGGCCTTGCGCTGCTCGTGGAAGGCGAGGATCTGCAGCTCGATGGAGAGGTCGACCTTGCGCACGTCGACGCCGTCCGGCACCGACAGCACGGTCGGCGCGAAGTTCAGGATGGAGGTGACACCGGCGGCCACGAGCCGGTCGCAGACCTGCTGGGCGGCACCGGCGGGGGTGGCGATGACACCGATGGACACGCCGTTGTCCTGGATGATCTTCTCCAGGTCGTCGGAGTGCTGCACCGGGATGCCGGCGACGGGCTTGCCCGCCATGGCCGGGTCGGCGTCGATCAGCGCGGCGACGCGGAAGCCGCGGGAGGCGAACCCGCCGTAGTTGGCGAGGGCGGCGCCGAGGTTTCCGATACCGACGATCACGACCGGCCAGTCCTGGGTGAGCCCCAGTTCGCGGGAGATCTGGTAGACGAGATACTCGACGTCGTAGCCGACGCCCCTCGTGCCGTACGACCCGAGGTAGGAGAAGTCCTTGCGCAGCTTCGCGGAGTTGACTCCCGCCGCGGCCGCGAGCTCCTCGGAGGAGACCGTGGGCACCGAGCGCTCCGACAGTGCGGTCAGCGCGCGGAGGTACAGCGGAAGCCGGGCGACGGTGGCCTCGGGAATCCCTCGGCTGCGGGTCGCCGGTCGGTGAGTTCGGCCAGTTGCCACGGTGCTCCTGCGGGTAGAGCGGGGCTGTAGGCGGTCATACGTCCCTACATGACCGCCCCGTCGAATGCAGGCTATGTCTTTGTGAACGCGTGCACAAAGATGGTGTCCGATTTGCCCACCCAACGTGACCGGGCTCACGCACCCCCGGCGCATGCGTGGGGAACCGGCGCACAGGCACCACCGTTCCTTGTCTTCTGGGGGCAAAACCACACACTTCCTCAGTGAATCCCGCCCCCGAGACCAAGTCGCCATCGATCCTAAGCGACGTTCCGGCCACTTTGTACTGCTCGGTCAGTCCGCTGCGGGCCGGACTCAGTCGGTCAGCGCCCTGCGCAGCCGGTCCTCGTTCACGCGCCAGAAGGTGTGCTGCTCGCCGTCCACCAGCACGACCGGGATCTGTTCCCAGTACATGTCGTGCAGGTGCCGGTCCTCGGTGATGTCCTTCTGCTCCCAGGGGACACCGAGGTCGGCGCACACCTTCTCCACGACGACCTGTGCGTCATCGCACAGATGACAGCCGGGCTTGCGGATCAGCGTGACGAGCCGGTCCCGAGGGGGCTTGCGGCGGAAGAGAGGGCTCATGGCGCCATTGTCGCGCGCCCGTGGACGAGGGGAAGCCCCGCGCGGGGCCGGCCGACGCGCCGGACGCGCCCGCCTGGCACGGCATCTTTAACGGCGTGCTCGCCGAGAGTTCACAGGGTCCAAACCTCTCGACTCCGGAACCCCCGAACAAACTGGCTATGCTCACGCCATGGCCGCTCTCGGATGGCTCACCCCCCGTAGGCGCTCCGCCACGGCGCGGAGCGTTTTGGCAGGCGAGGCCTCGGCGGAGGCAGCACGCAAGTCCTCACAGGAAGCCGCCGGCACGACCGAGGAACCGCAGTTCCCGGTCCACGGCGACGACCGGGCCGCCGCCTTCTTCGACCTGGACAACACCGTCATGCAGGGCGCCGCCCTGTTCCACTTCGGACGGGGCCTGTACAAACGGAAGTTCTTCGAGACCCGCGAGCTGGCGCGGTTCGCCTGGCAGCAGGCGTGGTTCCGGCTGGCCGGCGTCGAGGACCCCGAGCACATGCAGGAGGCCCGCGAGTCGGCCCTGTCCATCGTCAAGGGCCACCGCGTCGCCGAACTGCAGTCGATCGGCGAGGAGATCTACGACGAGTACATGGCCGAGCGCATCTGGCCCGGCACCCGCGCCCTCGCCCAGGCGCACCTGGACGCCGGCCAGAAGGTGTGGCTCGTCACGGCCGCGCCCGTCGAGATCGCCACGGTCATCGCCCGCCGCCTGGGCCTGACCGGCGCGCTGGGCACGGTCGCCGAGTCGGTCGACGGCGTCTACACGGGCAAGCTCGTCGGCGAGCCGCTGCACGGCCCCGCCAAGGCCGAGGCCGTCCGGGCCCTGGCCGCCGCCGAGGGACTGGACCTCGGCCGCTGCGCCGCCTACAGCGACTCGCACAACGACATCCCGATGCTGTCCCTGGTCGGCCACCCCTACGCCATCAACCCCGACTCCAAGCTGCGCAGGCACGCCCGGGAGCTGGACTGGCGCCTGCGTGACTACCGCACCGGCCGCAAGGCGGCCAAGGTCGGCATCCCGGCCGCCGCGGGCGTCGGCGCGGTGGCCGGCGGCACGGCCGCCGCGATCGCCCTGCACCGCCGCCGCCGCTGACGGAGCGATCAAACCGGGACACCTTCGTTTACCGGATGACAAACCGCGTAAATCCAACTGGCGTACCCCCACAACCTCGTGTCCAGTCCTCTTGGCTGGACACGGCCACAACACGCCCTGGACTCAGCCGCAATCCGAACCGTTCCGATCAACAACCGCTCACGCTCCGGTACTTGATACGGCGTGAACCGGTTACGGAAGCGACGTAATCGATGATTTGAGCAACTCGGTGTAGCAGGGCCTGCACGAAGCGTTATTCTCCTCAGACGCAAACCGGTACCCCTCCGTCGCTACGACGGGTGAAAGGTCCCGCACTGCACGTGATGGAAGCTCTGCCTCTGGGAGTCCCGTGTACCCACACGTCGGGGTTGACGCCTCGGGCCTGGCTACGCTGCGCGCAACGGTCCTCGACCTGTTGCGCGGCTTCGTCCCCACCGCGTACGCCGTCCCCGCATTCGCCACCGCCGCGCCCGTCGGTCCGTGCTACGCACTGGCCGACGGCAGCGCCGCGGTCGGCAGACGAGGCCGCCCGTCCGGGGCGGCCACCGCCCGCCGCCCGGCGGCGGACAGCGACAGCGCCCGGATGATGGACCTCGTGGAGCGCGCCCAGGCCGGCGAGGCCGACGCCTTCGGCCGCCTCTACGACCAGTACAGCGACACCGTCTACCGGTACATCTACTACCGGGTCGGAGGAAAGGCGACCGCCGAGGACCTCACCAGCGAGACCTTTCTGCGCGCCCTGCGCCGCATCGGCACCTTCACCTGGCAGGGCCGCGACTTCGGCGCCTGGCTCGTCACGATCGCCCGCAACCTCGTCGCCGACCACTTCAAGTCCAGCCGCTTCCGGCTGGAGGTCACCACCGGCGAGATGCTCGACGCCAACGAGGTCGAGCGCTCCCCCGAGGACTCCGTCCTGGAGTCCCTCTCCAACGCCGCCCTGCTCGACGCGGTACGGCGGCTCAACCCCCAGCAGCAGGAGTGCGTGACGCTCCGCTTCCTCCAGGGCCTCTCCGTCGCCGAGACCGCCCGGGTCATGGGCAAGAACGAGGGCGCGATCAAGACCCTCCAGTACCGGGCCGTCCGCACCCTCGCCCGGCTCCTGCCGGAAGACGCCCGCTGACCGCTCCGCACAGACGGCGATCGTCAACTCACCCTCCGTGAAAGTCGGTTGACTTCGGCATCCGATCCTCCGGCGTCCGTAACCCAAGTGCCGCGCCGCTCGTTGTGCGGGATGCAGGCTCCCTGTGGTCACCCCCTGGCCGAGTTCGATCACCCGATCGTGTGGTCGTGGTCAGGGCGTGCAACCCTCAGGACCCCCTGGGGAGTCGACCGTGATGACGAGAGGAGGTGCCGCCAGTGATCGCGAACGTATCGGCGCACCGGCGGGCGAACGCCTTCGCCCAGGCCCTGGAGGAGTCCGAGCCGGGCACGGCGGCGGCCGAGCAGTCCGAGGGTTCGGCACCGGCCCCGGCAGCCGCGGAAGCGACCGAAGGGGGACGCCTGCTGGCGCTCGCCTCCGGTCTCGGCGCCCTGCCCAAGCCGGCGCTCGACCCGGAGGTCAAGGTCGTCCAGCGGGCCCAGCTGGTGGCGGCGTTCGAGGCCATGCTCCAGGAGGGCACCGCGGGAGGCGGGGCGACGGACCGCGCGGTCCCGGGGCAGCGCTCCACCCGCGCCCGGGGCGCCCACCGCGCGAGTTCCCTGAAGAAGTTCCGGCCGCGGTCCCGCCTCGCCAAGGGCCTCACCGCGGGCGGACTCAGCGTCGGCGTGGCCGCGAGCGCCTTCGGCGGAGTCTCCGCCGCCAGCTCGGACGCCCTGCCCGGCGACTCGCTCTACGGCCTCAAGCGCGGCATCGAGGACGTCAAGCTCGGACTCGCCGACGGGGCGGACGAGCGCGGCCGGGTCTACCTCGACCACGCCTCCACGCGCCTGAGCGAAGCCCGCCGCCTGATGGAGCGCGGCCGCAGCGGCCCCCTGGACCACGAGTCCCTCGGCGAGATCCGCCGCGCCCTGTCCGGGATGCGGCACGACGCCTCCGAGGGCCACCGGCTGCTGAGCGAGGCGTACCAGCGCGACCCGGACTCACTCGGCCCCATCCAGGCCCTGTCGGCGTTCTCCCGCTCCCACCGCGACGCCTGGGGCGAGCTGCGCGAGCGGCTGCCCGTCCAGCTCGGGGACGTCGGCGATCAGGTGTCGTCGGTCTTCGACGCCATAGAGGAGGACGTAGCCCCGCTGCGGTCCCTGCTGCCCGAGCCCCCGGCCACGGGCGGCGGCGAGGAGCGGCGGCAGGGCTCCTCCGAGTCGGCCCCCGGCGGCTCCGCCGGCACCGACCGCTCGACCCGCCCCAGCGACAGCGGCGACCCGCGTGGCGACGAGGGCAAGACCGGCAGCGGCAGCCCCAGCCGCTCGGCCGGCTCCGGCAACGACAGCGACGGCCTGCTCGGCGGCAACACCGGCGGTCTCCTCGACCCGCCCGAGGACACCGAGTCCAGCACCTCCCCGTCAGCGGACGGCACCACTCCCGCCCCCGAGCCGGATGTGACGCTCCCACCGCTGCTGCCGGGCCTGCTGCCCGGACTGGGCATCGACAGCGAGGACGCCGACTAGCCGGTGGTACGACGATGGGGCGCCCCTCGCTGGGAGGGGCGCCCCATCGTCGTACCTCAGAAGAACACCGAACGGCGCTGCACCAGCAGCTTGTACAGCGTGTGCTGGATCTGCTCCCTGACCTGGTCGGTCAGGTTGAACATCAGCATCGGGTCCTCGGCCGCCTCCGGCGGATAGCCGTCCGTGGGGATCGGCTCGCCGAACTGGATGGTCCACTTGGTCGGCAGCGGGATCGCCCCGAGCGGGCCCAGCCACGGGAAGGTCGGCGTGAGCGGGAAATACGGGAAGCCCAGCAGCCGGGCGACCGTCTTGGCGTTGCCGATCATCGGGTAGATCTCCTCGGCCCCGACGATCGAGCAGGGAATGATCGGCGTTCCCGCGCGCAGCGCCGTGGAGACGAAACCGCCGCGGCCGAAGCGCTGGAGCTTGTAGCGGTCCGAGAAGGGCTTGCCGAGGCCCTTGAAGCCCTCCGGCATCACCCCGACCAGCTCGCCCTGCTCCAGCAGCCGCGCCGCGTCCTCCGCGCAGGCCAGGGTGTGGCCGAGCTTGCGCGCCAGTTCGTTGACCACCGGCAGCATGAACACCAGGTCCGCGGCGAGCAGCCGCAGGTGCCGCCCCGCCGGGTGGTTGTCGTGCACGGCGACCTGCATCATCAGGCCGTCCATCGGCAGCGTCCCGGAGTGGTTGGCGACGATCAGCGCGCCACCCTCGGACGGGATGTTCTCCACGCCCTTCACCTCGACCCGGAAGTACTTCTCGTACAGCGGGCGCAGCAGGGACATCAGGACCTGGTCGGTGAGCTCCTCGTCGTAGCCGAAGTCGTCGACCTCGTAGTCACCGGTGAGGCGGCGGCGCAGGAAGTTCAGGCCGCCCGCGATCCGCCGTTCCAGGCCGCCCTCGCCCTCCCCGGGCCGCTCCGGCCGCTGTTCCCGCGCTGTCACGGGGACATCATCCTGCTCGGCGGCCCTGGCGGGCAGCGGCTGCACCTCGCGGACCGGCGCGGACTCCGAGCCCGGGCGGCGGTTCCCCCCGCTCCGGCGCCGCTGGGGACGCGGCGCGGCGCTCCCCCGGGACCGGTCGTCGTCGAACGGAATGACCTTGGCATCCGCCATCGTTGGTGCGCTCCTCAGTTGGCGCTCGGCGTCGGGGGCTGTCCGCCGCCCGCGAGGGGCAGCGCGGCGATCCGGTCGACCGCCGCCGCCACGGCCTCCGGCGGCAGCAGCCCGGGGCCCTGGCTGCGGACGAAGTCCGCGAACGTCTCCGCGGTCGTGTACTTGGGCTGGAAACCCAGCGTCTCGCGCATCTGGCCCGTGGACACGACCCTGCCGTGGGTCAGCAGCCGGATCTGCTCGGGCGAGAAGTCCGACATCCCCAGCGTACGCACCAGCGAGCCCGCCCAGGTGACCGCCGGGAGCAGCAGGGGCACCGTGGGGCGCCCGAGCCGCCGGGAGCACTGGGACAGCAGCAGCACGCCGTCGCCGGCGATGTTGAAGGTGCCGCTGTTGAGCGTGCCCCGCCTCGGCTCGTGGGAGGCGATCCGCAGCACCTCGATCACGTCGTCCTCGTGCACGAACTGCAGCCGCGGGTCGTAGCCGAACACCGTCGGCAGCACCGGCAGCGCGAAGTACGAGGCGAGCGGGGTGTCCGCGGCCGGACCGAGGATGTTGGCGAACCGCAGCACACAGACCGCCACATCGGGCCGGCGCCGCGCGAAGCCCCGGACGTAGCCCTCGACCTCGACGGTGTCCTTGGCGAAGCCGCCGCTGGGCAGGGACTTGGGCGGGGTCGTCTCGGTGAAGACGGCCGGATCGCGCGGCGCCGAACCGTAGACGTTCGTACTGGACTTCACGACCAGCCGCTGCACGGACGGGGACTTCTGGCAGGCACCGAGCAGCTGCATGGTGCCGATGACGTTGGTCTCCTTCAGGGAGGTCCGGCTGCCGCTGCCCAGCGGCGTGCCCGTCACGTCCAGGTGGACGATCGTGTCGGCGCCCGTCTCGGCGAGCACCCGCGCGATGCCGGGCTGCCGGATGTCGGCCTGGACGAAGTCCGCACCGCCCAGATGGTGCTCGGGCGGCACCGCGTCCACGGCGACGACCCGGTCCACGTCGGGGTCACGCTGGATCCGCCGGACGAACCGGCCCCCCAGCTGGCGGGCCACTCCGGTGACGAGCACGACCTTGCCCAAGATCAGCGCCTTCCTTCAGAAACCTTCTGTCCCGCCGCGTTCCCCCGTGCAGCCAACTTAGCGGGTCGGCGTTGCGCTGTGATGACCGCCCGATGCGCGAAGTGACGGAAGCAGCCGGATGCCGGAGCGGACATGCGTGTGGCCCCCCACCCGAGGGTGGAGGGCCACAGCAACGCTCTCGCGGCGTCCGCTTCGCGAACTTACTTCTTGTTGCGACGCTGAACGCGCGTGCGCTTGAGCAGCTTGCGGTGCTTCTTCTTCGCCATCCGCTTGCGCCGCTTCTTGATAACAGAGCCCACGACTACCCTCGCTCACTTCTCATCACTCGGTTGTTTGGGCGCCATGGGCCCACACGACCTACGAGGGGCTAGCCTACCCGCCCGAGCGCTGAGGTCGTAATCGAGGGGGCCGGGGTGATCCCGAGTGCCCTGTGAGGGACCACCCCGCCCCAGCCGTCAGGCGGTTTCCACCCCCACGTAACTCTCGCGGAGGTACTCGTGAACCGCTTGCTCCGGGACGCGGAAGGACCGCCCCACCCGGATCGCGGGCAGATGACCGCTGTGCACCAACCGGTACACGGTCATCTTCGACACTCGCATCACCGAGGCGACTTCCGCCACGGTAAGGAACTGAACCTCGTTCAGAGGCCTCTCGCCAGCTGCAGCCATGACACACCTGAACCTTCCGCACTCGACGGCCACCGGCTTCCCCTTCCGGTGACTCTTCGTCGCTGCGTGCTCACTCCCCAATGTAGGGGCGGGTGATGCGAGTGGGGAAGAGGTGCACCCATCGGCGGCCTACTGTGACAGACACGCCCGATTGAGTACGTAGCGGGTAAGCGGCAGGTAGTAATCGGACCGCACGCCGTCATCAAGTGGAACGGCGACGGACACGGACCCCTCGGCCTCCCCCACGAACAGCGCCGGGTCGTCCGTATCGGCCGGCCCGATGGCCTCGAACCCCAGCTGACCTGCCCCGCAGACCCAGCCGTGGTCCCCGATGACCAGCTCGGGAAGGGGCCCGCCGGCCTCCGCGGCGGCGGCCAGGACGGTACGAACCGGGAGGGGTGAGTGCGTATGTGCGCCGGGCTCACAACCGGGGCGTTCCACCCCGGGCGCCCGCACCAGCGCGACTCCTCGTACGTAGCCGAGGATGTACGTACGTAGACCGAACCGGGTCGTTATGTCGACACAGCGACCCTGCGCGGGGGTGAGGACGGCACACCCCGCCGCCGACAGCGCGTCTGCCAGAGCGGCGTAGAAACCCAGCAGCCGGTGCGGATGACCGGTCCCGAGCAGCACGGGCGCACCCCTGCGGGCGACCTCGGCGAGCCGGTCGGCGAAGGCGTCCAGCGCGGCCACCGTCCGGCCCGGGTCGATCACGTCCTGACCGGAGGTCCGGCGGTGATCGGCCGGCACCCCGCACCGGTCGGCCATCAACTCGACCAGATCCCGCTGCTCCCAGGCGCCTTCGGGATCGATGCCGAGGAGCACACGGGGATCCCGCGCCGCGAAGAGCCGGTAGCGGCGCAGGCTCTCCTCCCGCGAGGTCGCCACGACGCCGGCGAGCCGCGCGCCGACCAGATGCGCACGAAGGGCTTCGCGAGTCAGCACACGGCGATCGTGCGCGACCGGACCCTCACGTGTCCCGGGAACCGGCGAACACCGCACGGTCGGCCTACGCCCCGCCCGCCGGCCCGTCCCGCAGCACCGGGCCGCCGCTCAGGCCAGCATCCCCCGCAGCGGGAACACCGCCCGCCGCGTCGCCAGCACCGCCTGGTCCAGCCGGTCGGCCGGGTCGTAGCCCTCCTCCCAGCCGGCCCACGCCACGGGCCAGCGCCCGTCCGTCATCCGCCCGGGCGCCAACTGCCGTGTCCTGGCGAACACTTCCTGCCGCCACGACTCCGGGACCACCGTCTCGGGCGCCACCGCCTTCCCCGCCGCGATCGCGACCAGGTGCGTCCACGACCTCGGCACCACGTCCACCACGGCGTAACCGCCCCCGCCGAGCGCCACCCACCGCCCGTCGGCGTGCTCGTGGGCCAGGTCGTGACAGGCCACCTGCACCGCCCGCTGCGCGTCCAGCGACACCGCCAGGTGGGCCAGCGGGTCCTCGAAGTGCGTGTCGGCCCCGTGCTGCGTCACCAGCACCTGCGGCCGGAAGTCGGCGATCAGCTCGGGCACCACCGCGTGGAACGCCCGCAGCCACCCGGCGTCCCCGGTCCCGGCCGGCAGCGCCACGTTCACCGCGGAGCCCTCCGCCGCCGGCGCCCCGGTCTCCTCCGGCCACCCGGTCTGCGGGAACAGCGTCCTGGGATGCTCGTGCAGCGAGATCGTCAGCACCCGCGGGTCCTCCCAGAACGCCGCCTGCACCCCGTCCCCGTGATGCACGTCGACGTCGACGTACGCGACCCGCTCCGCCCCCAGCTCCAGCAGCCGGGCGATGGCCAGCGAGGCGTCGTTGTAGATGCAGAACCCGGACGCGCCGCCCGGCATCGCGTGGTGCAGCCCACCGGCGAAGTTCACCGCGTGCAGCGCCTCACCCCGCCAGACGGCCTCCGCCGCCCCCACCGACTGCCCCGCGATCAGCGACGACACCTCGTGCATCCCCGCGAACGCCGGATCGTCCACCGTCCCCAGCCCGTACGACTGGTCCGCCGCCCCCGGGTCCGCCGAGGCGGCCCTCACCGCGGCGATGTAGTCCTCCCGGTGGACGAGCCGAAGCGTCGACTCCCCGGCCGCCTTGGCGGCGACGACCTCCACCTCACGGTCCAGCCCGAAGGCGTCGACCAGTCTCCGGGTCAGGGCGAGCCGGACCGGGTCCATCGGATGCCCGGAGCCGAAGTCATAGCCCGTTACTGCCTCGTCCCACATCAGCTGTGCGCGGCCGCTCATGCCCGCCACCGTATCGGTCCGGTTGAGGCCCGAACGACCGGGCGTACACCAGCGTCACCAGCACCAACACCATCGGCACGAGCATGGCCCCGCGGTAACTCCACGCGTCGCCGAGCGCACCCACCAACGGCGAACCGATCAGAAAGCCCACATAGTTGAAGACGTTCAAGCGCGCCACGGCCGCATCCGAAGCCCCCGGGAAGAGCCGCCCGGCCGCCGCGAACGTCTGCGGCACCAGCACACACAACCCCAGCCCCACCAGCGTGAACCCCAGCATCCCCACCCACGCCCCCGGCGCCCCGGCCACCACGGCGAACCCCCCGGCCGCCAGCAGCGCCCCGCCCCGCACGACCGCAGCGGCCCCGAACCGCCGCACCCCGAAGTCCCCGATCGCCCGCCCCAGCAGCGTGGTGACCATGTACACGTTGTACGGCACCGTCGCCAGCTGCTCCGAACTCCCCAGCACGTCCTGGAGGTACTTGGCGCTCCAGTTGGAAACGGTGGAGTCCCCGATGTAGGCGACCGTCATCACCAGACACAGCGGCAGCAGCCACCGGAAGACGACGACCTGCCCCTCCGCCGCCTTTCCCGCCACGGCGGCCGCCGCCCCCCGGTCGTCCACGTACCACCGGCTCCCCACCAGCACCGCCGGCAACAGCACCGCCACGACCGGCAGGTACGACACCCACAGCGCCAGATCCCAGTGCGCCCCTGCCCACGCCAGCGACGCCCCGACGATCCCGCCGAGGCTGTAGGCCGCGTGGAACCCGAGCATGATGCTGCGCCCGTACGACCGCTGCAGGCTCACGCCGAGCATGTTCATCGACGCGTCGAGCATCCCGACGGCGAGCCCGAACGCGGCGAGCGCGACGCCCAGCTCGGCCATCCGCCCCCCGGCCCCGACCCCGAGCAGCGCCAGCAGCACCACGGGCTGCGACCACCGCAGCAGCCGGCTCGGCGGCACCCGCTTCACCAGCCGCTCGGTGGCCACGCTCCCGACCCCGGCGAGGATCGGCACGGCCGCCAGGAACGCCGGCAGCAGCGCGTCGGAGACCCCGTAGCGGTCCTGGATGGCCGGAATCCGCGTCACGAGCAGAGCGAAGGCGACCCCCTGCACGAGGAAGCCGAACGCCAGCGAAGCCCTGCCGCGCCGCAGCACATCAGTCATGGCGGCGAGCGTAGGGCCCTGGTCTACCGGTGGGTAGATCCGGTCAAAGATGAATCCGATTCAGCTTCTACGGCCTCAGGTCAGCAGACCGGGCAGCTCGCGCATGTCGGAGAAGAGCCGCCCGGCCCCGGCCAGCCGATCCGCCGGCGTCATGGCGGTGAACCCGTAGACGTCCATCCCGGCCGCCACTCCCGCCCGCACCCCCAGCGGACTGTCCTCGACGACGACGCACCGCTCCGGCGCGACCCCCATCCGCTCGGCCGCGTACAGGAACAGGTCGGGCGCCGGCTTCCCCCGGCCCACGTCCTCGGAGCTGAAGATCAGCCCGTCGTCGAACCACCGGTCGAGCCCGGTCGTCCGATGCCCCACCCGGATCCGCTCGTGACTCCCGGACGACGCCACGCAGTACGGCACGGAGTCGGCGGCCAGCTTCTGCAGGACCTCCTCGACACCGGCCACCGGCTTCAGGTCCTGCTCGAACGCCGCGAAGACCCTGGCGTGGAAGACGTCGTCGAAGTCGGCCGGCAGCCGCTGCCCGGTCCGTTCGCCGACCAGGTCGTGAATGCGGTGCATGGCGGAGCCCATGTAGTCGCGCAGGGAGTCCTCGTAGGACGTCGGGTGCCCGAGCTCGGTCAGATAGGCGGCCAGGAGCCGGTTGGAGATGGGCTCACTGTCAACGAGGACACCGTCGTTGTCGAAGATCACGAGGTCATAGCGCATAAACCGAGCCTAAACGCAGAAAACCCCCGCATCGTCAGATGCGGGGGTTTCCCCAATGATTGTTCGGCGGCGTCCTACTCTCCCACAGGGTCCCCCCTGCAGTACCATCGGCGCTGTAAGGCTTAGCT
>NZ_JBNCNM010000018.1:0-48824 GCF_049846985.1 Streptomyces sp. DT190
GACCAGGCCGTCCATGTCGGCGTCGAAGGCGATGGGGTAGATGTCCTGGTACTTCTTGGGCGGGTTCTCGGCGTAGGCGATGGTGCCGTCGGGCCGGTGGTGGAACCACTCGGGGTGCTTGTGCACCCAGGGGTGGTCCGGGGAGCACTGCAGGGCGAAGTCCAGGGCGATCTCCAGGCCCAGTTCGCGGGCCTGCTCCACGAACCAGGTGAAGTCCTCCAGGGTGCCCAGGTCGGGGTGGACGGCGTCGTGGCCGCCCTCGGGCGAGCCGATCGCCCAGGGCACCCCGACGTCGTCGGGGCCGGGGGAGAGGGTGTTGTTCCTCCCCTTGCGGAAGGTGGTGCCGATGGGGTGGATCGGCGGCAGGTACACCACGTCGAAGCCCATCGCCGCGATCGCCGGCAGCCGCCGCGCGGCCGTGCGGAACGTCCCGTGCGGCCTGTCCGGGGTGCCCTCCGAGCGGGGGAAGAACTCGTACCACGAGCCGTACAGCGCCCGCTCCCGCTCCACCAGCAGCGGCAACGGCTCGGAGGTGCTGACCAGGTCCCGCAGCGGATGGCGGTCCAGCACCGCGACCACCTCGGGCGTCAGCGCCGCAGCCAGCCGCGCCGCCGGAGGCAGCGTGTCGTCGCGCAGGGTCCGTGCCGCGCCGAGCAGCACGGCGCGGCCGGCTTCCTTCGGCACGCCGGCCGCCGCCCGCTCGTGGAGGTCGGCACCCTCCTCCAGGACCAGGCCCGGGTCGATGCCCGCCGGGACCTTTATGCCCGCCGTGTGGCGCCAGGTGGCCACCGGATCGCTCCAGGCCTCCACCCGGTACGTCCAGCGGCCCTCGGCCGGTGCGGTGACCTCGGCGCCCCAGCGGTCGCTGCCGGGGGCGAGCTCCCGCATCGGCGTCCACGGGCCGGGGCGGCCCTCGGGATCCTTCAGGACGACGTTGGCGGCGACCGCGTCGTGTCCCTCCCGGAACACGGTGGCGGTGACCTCGAACGTCTCTCCCACGACCGCCTTGGCCGGCCGGTTGCCGCTCTCCACCGCAGGCCGGACGTCCCGTACCGGGATACGGCCGATGGGCCGAGTCTTGCTCATGGTCCTCACCTCCACCGTGCTCGAGAGCCGGGCCGGGGCCCGGTCGGGGGACAGCTGGGCGGGAAGGCCGTTACCTTCCCGCCGGGGAGCGCCGCTCGGCCACCGGCGCGCGGCGCTCCACGGCCGGCGGTCTTCGCCCGGCCGCGGCGGCCGGGAGAGCCCGTTCGTCCAGCTCCTCCAGGGTGGTGACGACCTGGTTCGTGCGCAGGTACCGCTCGGCCGCGTCCGCCGCCTCCCGCGCACAGCGCTTGCCCATCAGCACGCAGAGGGTGTAGCCGGAGTCCTCGAAGGTGGCCCGCACCGTGAGGTCGTTCGGTGCCGCGAGCATCACGCGTTCCCAGGCCCGGTAACGCCGCAACTGCCGGGCGACTTCGGCTTTGGCGGGTAGCAGCATGGCGCCGATCACCTTTCGGGCTCGAGGGACACGGTCTCCCGACGGTCGGACGGCATGCCGTGCGCACAGTGGCACGGGACCCGTAACGGCGATCGAGTTCCTCACACATGGTGCACGCACGACGACGCAGCGTCTTGTTGGAGGTTCAACCAGCGGCGGTTCGACTGCGCCGTTCGGGCCATCCGCCCCGCTCACTTGCGGCCTCGGCCGCCTCAAAGGTGCGCTCGTGTTGCACGAACGGGCTAGCACCCTCAGGCTGAGGGTGACTCAGAAGCGATACGCGCTCACGTTCCGTGTTCGGGGCTCGTCCCGCAGGACCGCGGGAACGAGGAGGAGCTGAGCTTCGCGGTGAGGAGCCGACCGATGAAGACCGCAGTGCCCTGCTACTACCACCTCGACGTGGAAGTCAGCCCTGACCGGGTGGGACAGGTCAGCCGTATTCTGGCCGCTCACCTGAAGTTCTGGGACCTGGACAACCTGGTCCAGCCCGTCTGCGGCGGTGCCGAGATGCTGCTCAAGGCCATCGACGAACACGCCACGGACAAGAACACGTCGATCGAGATGTGGTGGAACGGGCAGCACCTGATCACCGCCATCGGGGACAACGACCGGGCGCTGCGCCCGGACCAGGAGCTGCGTGGCTGCCTGGAGCACCTCGCGGCCGTGAGCGACGGCTGGGGCTGCTGCGCCACCGAGACCGGCAGCAAGGTCATCTGGTTCTCGCAGCGCGCCCGGGCCGGCGAGCGGGTCCCGCTGGTGCCGACCGCGCCCGCCCCGCAGGAGAGCGAAGGCCTCGAAGTGCCCCGAGAAGTGCGCATCACGCAGCTGGCCGGCCCGGCCGTCCTCCCGGACGAGGTCCTGGAGGATGCCCGGTGACCCGGCGCCCGACACGGAAAGGGGTGTCCGCGTGGAGCGGGCGCCCCTACCCGCTCGGTGCCTCCTACGACGGGGAGGGCACCAACTTCGCGCTCTTCAGCGAGGTCGCCGAGCGGGTCGAGCTGGTCCTCGTCGACGACGACGGCACCCACACCCGTGTGCCGCTGAACGAGGTCGACGGCTTCGTCTGGCACGGCTACCTCCCCGGGGTCGGACCCGGCCAGCGCTACGGCTACCGCGTGCACGGGCCGTGGGCCCCGGCAGCGGGCCACCGCTGCAACCCGGCCAAGCTGCTGCTGGACCCGTACGCCCAGGCGGTGGACGGGCAGATCGACAACCACCCCTCGCTCTACGAGCGGAACCCGGACGGCCCCGACCCGGCCGACAGCGCCGGGCACACCATGCTCGGCGTGGTGACCGACCCCGCCTTCGACTGGGGCGACGACAGCCGGCCCGGCCGGGCGTACGCCGACACGGTGATCTACGAGGCGCACGTCAAGGGCCTGACCCGCACCCACCCGGAGGTGCCGGAGGAACTGCGCGGCACCTACGCCGGGCTGGCCCACCCGGCCGTGGTCGAGCACCTCACCTCGCTGGGCGTCACGGCGGTGGAACTGATGCCGGTCCACCAGTTCGTCCACGACGGCGTGCTGCACGACCGCGGCCTGTCGAACTACTGGGGCTACAACACCATCGGCTTCTTCGCGCCGCACAACGGCTACGCCGCCCACGGCACACGCGGCCAGCAGGTCACCGAGTTCAAGCAGATGGTGAGGACCCTGCACGCGGCCGGGCTCGAAGTGATCCTCGACGTGGTCTACAACCACACCGCCGAGGGCAACGAGATGGGCCCCACCCTGTCCTTCCGCGGCATCGACAACTCCTCCTACTACCGCCTGGTCGACGGCGACTGGGAGCACTACTACGACACCACCGGCACCGGCAACAGCCTGCTGATGCGCCACCCGTACGTCCTGCAGCTGATCATGGACTCGCTGCGGTACTGGGTCACCGAGATGCACGTCGACGGCTTCCGTTTCGACCTGGCGGCCACGCTGGCCCGGCAGTTCCACGAGGTGGACCGGCTCTCGGCGTTCTTCGACCTGATCCAGCAGGACCCGGTGATCAGCCGCGTCAAACTGATCGCCGAGCCCTGGGACGTCGGCGAGGGCGGCTACCAGGTGGGCAACTTCCCGCCGTTGTGGTCGGAGTGGAACGGCATGTACCGCGACGCGGTGCGCGACTTCTGGCGCGGCGAGGACCACACGCTCGGGGAGTTCGCCTCCCGGCTGACCGGCTCCTCCGACCTGTACCAGCACAGCAGGCGCCGCCCCCGCGCCAGCGTCAACTTCGTCACCGCGCACGACGGCTTCACGCTGCGCGACCTCGTGTCCTACAACGACAAGCACAACGCGGACAACGGCGAGGACAACCAGGACGGCGAGAGCACCAACCGGTCCTGGAACTGCGGCGCCGAGGGCCCGACCCGCGATCCGGCCGTGCTGGAGCTGCGCGGCCGCCAGCAGCGCAACTTCCTCGCCACGCTGCTGCTGTCCCAGGGCATCCCGATGCTCTGCCACGGCGACGAACTCGGACGCACCCAGCGCGGCAACAACAACGCCTACTGCCAGGACAACGAGACCTCCTGGATCGACTGGCGGCTGACCGGGGAACAGCGCGAGCTGCTGGAGTTCACCCGGTACGTGATCCGGCTGCGCACCGGCCACCCCGTGCTGCGCCGGCGCCGCTTCTTCCTCGGCGAGACCCTGACCCGCGCGGACCAGCCGCTGCCCGACCTGGTGTGGCTGGCGCCCGACGCCTGCGAGATGACCGACGAGGACTGGCAGCGCGGCGACGCGCACTCCGTCGGCGTCTTCCTCAACGGCGACGCCATCGCCGAGCCCGACCCGCGCGGCCGCCCGGTGGTCGACGACTCCTTCCTGCTGCTGCTCAACAGCCACTGGGAGCCGGTCGACTTCCGCCTCCCGGACGCCGCCTACGGCGAACGCTGGACGGCCCTGATCGACACCGCCGACCCGGAGGGCACGCCCGACGAGTCGGAGCACAAGGCGGGCACGGGCCTGACCGTCGGGGCCCGCAGCCTGGTCCTGCTGTCCCGGCCGTCCCGGGCGGCGCGCGGCACGCCCGGATGAACCCGTGAACACGGCGCCCGGCATGCGACGGCCCCGCGGACCAAGTGGTCCGCGGGGCCGTCGGTCGGCCGGCGTCGTCCTGCGGTCGTCCCCGGCATGGGGCGGGGCGGGCGCGGCGGTGCGGCGTCACCTGTGCGGCGGGCGGTGAGCCACGGAACCCGGCCGGGGCCGAACGGTTCGGACACGGGCGCCGGTGACGCCCGGGCGCCGCGGGCGCGGGGGATCAGCGCTCGCGGCGCGCCGTCACCGTGAACTGGGCGCCGTCGTGGTCGCGCAGCACCGCCTCGTCGCCGCCCTTGGACAGCACGCTGCCCCCGTGCAGCTCAGCGGCCCGGGCGCAGGCCTCCACGTCGTCGACGCTGAAGTGCACCTGCCAGTGCGGCCGGATCGTGGGGTCGGGGGCCGCCTCCAGCGCGCCCGACTCGATGCGCGCCACCACGTCACCGCGGCTGCGCAGCACCACCTCGCCGCCCTCGTAGTGGACCTCGCAGCAGCCGGGGCGCCCGGAGGCCCAGTCGAGGACCTCGCCGTAGAAGATGGCCGCGTCGAAGGCGTCCCGGGTGTGCAGCGTGATGAAGGCCGGCTGCGCGTTGCGCCAGGTCTCCCAGTCGGTGAAGAGGTCGCCCTCCCAGATCCCGAAGGTCGCCCCGTCCCGGTCGGCGAGCAGGGCCGCCCGTCCGGGCGGCAGCGAGATCGGCCCGACGGCGGTCGTGCCCATGCGCTCCTGCACCCGCGCCACCGCCTCGTCCGCGCTGCGCACGGCGAAGTACGGAGTCCACGCCACCGCCATCTGCCACATCGTCGCCACCCCGGCGATCCCGGCCACCGGCGAGCCCTCCGCCAGCGCGATCCGGAACCGGTCGCCGAGCTTGGCCGGACGCCACTGCCAGCCCAGCACCGCCCCGTAGAACTCCTCGGTCGCCTTGACGTCGCGGCTGGTCAGACTCACCCAGCAGGGTGCCCCGAACACGGAGTGCGATGAGAGCACGTCCTTCGTGCCGGAGGAGGTGGGCATGTCGTGGTTCATGGCAGTCGCGTCCTGATCTCGTCGGCCCGGCAGCCACCGGAGGGATGACACCAGTGTCCGACCGGAACCGTTGCGGGCGCCTGCCGAGTACCCCGGCGACGGCACCGAAACGGTGTCCGGAACCGGCTGCTCCGCCCCGGTGGCAGCGGGCGGGCCGAGTGACGACGATGGAGGGGTCGGACACTGTGTCAAGGCACTCAAGCACTCCGTGAGGCCTCGACGGCAGCGGCGCACCGGACCCGGAGGTGACCATGACCACGGACGGGGGCTCGGAGCGGATCTTCGCTCTGCAGGAAGAAGTGCAGCAACTGAAGGAGGCGGTCGTCTCCCACGCCGTCGTCGACCAGGCGATCGGCATGGTCGTGGCGCTCGGCCGGGTCTCCCCCGACCAGGGGTGGGACGTGCTGAAGGAAGTGTCGCAGCACACCAACATCAAGCTCCGCAACGTCGCGGAGCTGATCCTCGTCTGGGGCCGCACCGGCCTGATGCCCGAGGAGATCCGGGCCGCGCTGGAGGACGCGCTGGACCGCGCCGGACCGACCCAGATCCCCGGGGCGCCGCCGGAGGCGTGACCCCCGGCGGCACCGGTCTCCTGCCCGCCGGGCCCCGCTCAGCGGGGCTCGGTGAGCAGCTCCTCACGCAGGTGGGCGAAGCAGCTGCTGAGCAGCCGGGACACGTGCATCTGGGAGATCCCGAGCTGCTCGGCGATGCGGCTCTGGGTCATGCCCTTGAAGAACCGCAGGTAGAGGATGACCCGCTCGCGTTCCGGCAGCGCCATGAGGCAGGGCTTGACGGCGACGCGGTTGACGACCGTGTCGAAGGCCGGGTCCGGCGCGCCGATCGCGTCCCCGAGGGCGTACCCGTCGGTGCCGGGCATCTCCGCCTCCAGCGACAGCGCGGAGAAGCACTCCAGCGCCTCCATGCCGGTGCGCACCTCGCCCTCGGTGAGGTCTGCGTACTCGGCGATCTCGGCGACCGTGGGGGAGCGGCCGGAGGTGGTCTGCGACAGTTCCTTGACGGCGTGCCGCACCCGGTTGCGCAGGTCCTGGACGCGGCGCGGGACGTGCAGCGTCCACATGTGGTCACGGAAGTGGCGTTTGATCTCGCCGGTGACCGTCGGCACGGCGTAGGCCTCGAAGGCGTTGCCGCGCGCCGGGTCGTAGTGGTCGACGGCCTTGACGAGACCGAGGGCGGCCACCTGGTACAGGTCCTCCAGGGCTTCCCCGCGGCCGCGGAAGCGTACGGCGATCCGCTCGGCCATCGGCAGCCAGGCCTCGACCAGCTCGTCGCGCAGGGCCTTGCGCTCGGGCCCCTCGGGCAGTGTCACGAGACGTGCGAACGCCTCGGCGGTGTCGGGGGCGTCGTCGTGCGGGTGCGTTCGGGTGCTGCCGGCGATACGCATGGAGCGCACCTCCCTGAGCAGGTGCGGAAGGGACGGTCACCAGGGGAGGCGCGGACGCGGACCTCACGGGGCACCCGGGGCCCGGACGGCCGGCTCCCACGGACGTGCCTCCTGTCCGAAGCACTTCACTGCCCTCGCCGGGCAGCGACATAAGAAACAATTCCGACAATACGGCATTCGAGGCTGCTTGGCGCCGCCGCGGTGGCGCCGAGCGTCCGGAAACCGGTCGGTGTCCCGGTGATCTTCACTCGTGGAAGTGATGTGCGGCACGCTCGGGCAAGCGCTTTCTCCAGTGGCTCGCGGATAACCGCTGGGCACGGCTTGATCACCGATCAAATGGGATGAACTGCCTGGCCACAGCGCATTCTGCTCATTTGACAGTGCGCTGAGACCACAGATAGGAAGCAGCTTCCAGAGGTCGAGAGGTGCAGCGTGTACGAGCCGAACGTGGTCGGGGACTGGCAGGAGTACGACGAGCATGCCGGTCTGCGCGTCCGCGTCCACCGTCTGGAGCTCGCGGAGCCGCCCCGCGGACGCGACGACGCCGCCGACGGGCTGACGTACTTCTGCCTGCGCGTCACCGTCGAGAACCGGGGCAGCCGGCACCTCGGCATCCACCTGGAGGACGGCCAGATCGACGTACGGGTCGGCCCCGACGGCGAGAGCGCCTTCCTCGACTGGCGCAACTCCCAGTTCATCGAGGGCTTCGACGTCTATCCGCTGCGCCGGGTCACCGCCGTGCTGTACGCGGCCGCCGCCGAGGCGTCCCTGGGGCTGGTGGACGTCCAGGTCCAGCTGCGGGTCGAGGAGGAGTGGACCGGCCGCCGGCTGTGGTCGGGCTCCATCGGCGCCCACGGGGCGACCGCGGAGGCCCAGCAGGGAGCGGTGCGGGACAGCCTGGCGCACCAGGTGAGCGTGTTCCTGCGGGATCAGGCGGAGGAAGGCACCGCCTGATCCGGCGCCGCTGCCCGGGTGCCGCGGGGGGTCAGTGCGGGATGCCGTCGATGATCTCGCGGGCGCCCTGACGCAGCAGGGCCACGGCGACCGAGGTGCCGAGCGTGGCCGGGTCGAGCCGTCCCGCCCACTCGTGGGCGTTCAGCCGGGTCTTGCCGTCCGGGGTGAACACGCAGGCGCGCAGGGACAGTTCGCCGCTGCGGTCGACCCGCGCGAACCCGGCGATCGGGCTGTTGCAGTGTCCCTGGAGCACATGCAGGAACATGCGCTCGGCGGTGGTCTCCCGGTGGGTGTCCGGATCGCCCAGACCGCTGATCGCGTCGATCAGCTCGGTGTCGTCCTCGCGGCACTGGAGCGCCAGGACGCCCGCGCCGATGGGCGGCATCATCGTCTCGGTCGACAGGATCTCGCTGATCACGTCCGTGCGGCCGATGCGCTCCAGGCCGGAGACGGCGAGCAGCAGGGCGTCGGCCTCCCCGGCCTCCAGCTTCGCCAGGCGCCGGTTGGCGTTGCCCCGGAACGGCACGCACTCCAGGTGCGGGTGCGTGGCGGCCAGTTGGGCGACCCGGCGCACCGAGGAGGTGCCGATGCGGGTCCCGGCCGGCAGTTCGTCCAGGGTGAGTCCGTCCGGGTGGATCAGGGCGTCGCGGATGTCGTCGCGCTTGAGGAACGCGGCGAACACCGTCCCCGCCGGCAGGGGCCGGTCGGCGGGGACGTCCTTCACGCAGTGCACGGCGAGGTCGGCCTCGCCGGCCAGCAGCGCCGCGTCGACCTCCTTGGTGAACGCGCCCTTGCCCTCGACCTCGGACAGGTCGCCCATCCACTTGTCGCCGGTGGTCTTCACCGGCACGACCTCGGTGCGGACGTGGGGATGGGCGGCGGCCAGCTCGGTCCGGACGCGCTCCACCTGGGCGAGGGCCATCGGGGAGTCGCGGGAGACGACGCGGATCAGTTCGGGGACGGACATGCCGACACGATAGACCCTCCCAGGGGTGCGTCTCGCTCGTATCTCCCTCGATCGCCCGGCTGCGCACGTCAGTTCGGGGCGAGCGGCTCGCTCAGCTCGATCGCGCGCAGGGCCGCGGCCAGGGCCCGCTCGTCGCCGACGTCGAGGGCGGTGTCGGTGAGCTTGACGACGTGCTCGTCGCCGTGGGCGAGGGCCCGGTCCAGCACCTCCCGCGCCGTGCGGCCGTGCGCGGGGGCGAAGGCGGCGGGCTCCGCCGGTGCGTACATGGCGGTGACGGCCGCGGACGCGGTCCAGGCGGCGTGCAGACTCGGGGCCCACAGCTCCCGGGGCAGGGAAGGAAGGACGCGCAGCACGGCGTTGGGCGCCGTCGCCGCGTGCACCAGCATGGTCTCCTCGCCGTGGCCGTGGGTGGCGTACCGGTGGGTCGCGGCGCGGACCAGTTCGGTCAGGCGGGCCCGCGCCGTGTCCGGGTCGGTCACCTCGCCCGCCCACCGCGGCAGCCGCCGGACGGCCGCCAGCCGGTCGGGGAAGCCGCCCCGGGGCTCGCTGATCGGCGGCACGGCGTCCAGCGAGCGTGCGGCGCCCGGGGCCGCGGGCAGCGGCACGATTCCGGACAGGGGGCGGTGCCGGGCCGCCCAGTAGCCCAGGCCGTGGGCGAGTTCGGTGAGCCGCGGCGTGTTCCGCGCGGCCTCCAGGGCCCGTACGGCGTGGCCGACGCGGATGACCGGATGGGTGGAGCCACCGTAGATCCCGGGGAGCAGGCGCGGCCACCAGACGGCGAGGACGTCCCGCCAGGGCCGTTCGGCCAGGGCGCGACCGAAGTGGCCGATCCAGTCGGCGGCCCTGCGTGGATCGCCCAGTGCCTCGCGCCAGTTGGCGTCCGTGACCGGGGCGAAGGGCCGCGGGAAGTCCTCCAGCTTGGGCCGGTACAGGTCCAGCCAGCGGTGCACGGCGTCGGCCCGGCCGTGCGCGGCGAGCGCCTCCACGACCATGGGGGCGTGGTTCGTGAGCCTGCCGAGCCGCTCGGGGCCCGAGGCGTGGAGGCGTTCGAGGGCCTCTTCGAGCGTCCCTGTCGAGTCGTGCGTGTCCATGACGGCACGCTAAGCGCCCGGCCGGGGCGGCGGATCGGCCGCGGGGCGGAGAGCGGACCCGGCCGGGGACGTAGGCCCCCGGCCGGGCGGCCGGTCTCAGGCGTACGGGTCGAAGGCGATGCCCGACGGCTTGGCCGAGGCCAGGTGGCTCGCGAAACTCGCGTCCTTCAGACCGAAGTTCGCGCTGCCGAAGTTGTACGACGTGAGCTTGTCGCGCACCCCGGCGGGGTAGCCGTTCCAGCCGACCAGCGGCGGGTACTGCCAGGTGCCCCTGTGGTTCTCCGGCGGCTCGTCGTTGGAGTTGGCCAGCCGGAAGCAGTGCGTGCTGATGCCGTCCTTGTGGTAGACGATCTTCGGGTGCGTGCCGTCGAAGCGGACCGAGGACGCCGCGTGCACGGTGAACGAGCCGTGGTTGGACGTCGAGACGTACTTGACCTGGTTGTCCTGCACCCACACCGCGACGTGCTCGAAGTCGTGCCGGTGGCCGCCGATGCTGCTGCCGGGCAGGGCCTGGTCCTTCTCGAAGTAGAGGGCGTACAGGATCGCGCACCAGCCGTTGTTGCACTTGTAGCGCGAGTAGCCGTTGGTGTTGTCGAGGTCGGAGGCGTCCCGGCAGTTGCCGTTCAGGGCGCCGGTCGGGTTCAGCCCGCCGTTGACCGCGCCGTCCGGGCCGATCGCGGCCGACGAGTAGCAGCCGTCGGTGTCGTAGTCGTAGGCGGGCTGGTACGTCCGCTCCAGGGCCTCCGCGTTGGCGGGCAGGGCCGGCGGCGGGGCGGCGAACGCCGTGGCGGGGAAGGCGAGGACCAGGACGGCGGCACCGGCTGCCCCGGTGAGCCATCTCCTGCGCGATGCGAACGGGCGTGACGACACTGCGTCCTCCTCTTGGGCGCAGCCCAACGGCTGTGGGGGAAAGGGAGGTTCAGCTTCCAGGCTGAACGCGTCCATGCCAAGAGGGGTGGGAGGTCCCAACGGTGAATCACAGCCCAATAGTTGGCGCCCGGAGGGCCGATTCAGACCAGGTCGTCCGGGATGTCGGCCGACGCCTCCTGGGGTGCGAGGTCCGGCCGCAGCCGCAGCCAGGACGGCTGGCGCAGCAGTCCCTCCCGCGTGCGGGTGCTGTAGCGGACCTCGCCGACCAGCCGGGGAACGACCCAGTGCGCGCCCGGAGCGCGCGGGGCCGGTTCGAAGGGGCAGACGTCGGTCGCGGCGGCCGCCAGCAGCCCGGCCAGCTCCGTGCGCTCGGCCTCGCTCCAGCCCGTGCCCACGCTCCCGACGCAACGCAGCCGTCCCGCGGCGCGCTGCCCGACCAGCACCGCGCCCGGCAGGCCGGTGAGCCGCCCCTTGCCGGGCTGCCAGCCGCCGACCAGGACGTCCTCGGTGCGCATGTTGCGGATCTTGATCCAGGACCGGGAGCGCACCCCCGGTTCGTACACCGAGTCCAGCCGCTTGCAGACCAGGCCCTCCAGGCCGTGCTCGCGGGTGGCGCGCAGGGCCTCGGCGCCGTGGCCGACGAGCGCGGCCGGGGTCGACCAGGCAGGCCCGGCCAGACCGAGGTCCTCCAGCGCCGAGCGGCGTCGCGCGTAGGGGAGGCGGAGCAGCGGCCGGCCCGCCAGGTGCATCACGTCGAACAGCACGAGGTGGACCGGAACCCGGGCCGCCCGCCGTGCGGCCAGGGCGGGGGCGTGGGCCAGCCCCATGCGGGACTGCAGCAGCTGGAAGCTCGCGCGGCCCTCGGCGTCCAGGGCCATGATCTCCCCGTCCAGCACGGCGGGCGTGGCCCCGAGGGCGGCGCCCAGCGGCCGCAGCTCGGGGTAGGCGGCGGTGATGTCGTCGCCGGAGCGGGCGCGCAGCAGCACGCTGCCGTCGCCGGGCAGGTAGGCCACCACGCGCTGCCCGTCCTGCTTGGTCTCGTAGGCCCAGCGGGTGTCCTGCGCGGCGGGCGGCAGGGAGCCGGACGTGGCGAGCATGGGCGGGATCAGCGGCAGGTCCACGGGTCAGTTGTCGACGGACCGGGGCGGGGTCACGCCCGGATGCCGTGTCTTTCCCCTGAACGGCGCTGACTGCCACGCATTGCCGCCCCCCGTCGAGAGGCCGCCGCGGGGCACTACGGCTCGACGGCGGCGCGGTGGCACACCGGTGGACCGAGCCGCCCGATTTACTTGAGTTACGCAACGATATGGTAAACTTGCCCCCATGCCCACACCACCGCCCCCCGGCAGCCCGTCCGCCGAGGTCGTCGAGATCGAGCGCGCGCTCACCCGGATCACCTACCTGAGCACGCGCGCCCGCCAGCACGAACGGCTGATGGCCCTGGCGGGCGTCCCGCTCGACCGGGCCGCCGTGGCGCTGCTGCGGCAGGTCGCCGACTCCGAGCCCCAGCGGCCGGGGGAGCTCGCGGCGCGGCTGGGCGTGGAGGCCTCGCACGTGACGCGGACGGTGCAGCAACTGCAGAAGTCCGGGTACGTCACCAACGTCCCCGACCCGGACGACCGCCGCGCCCAGCGCATCGAACTCACCGACGCCGGCCGGCAGGCCATCGCCCGGATCCGCGAGGCCGGAGTGCGCGGCATGCAGACGGCCCTGTCGGACTGGTCGCCCGGGGAACTGCGGCAGCTGGCCACGCTCTTCCACCGCATGGTGGACGACTTCCTCGCCCACGCCGTGGAGGAGGAGCCGGAGCCGCAGCAGTCGGCGGCTGCGGGCCCGCGGCCGCGGTGAGCCGCGTGCCCCTCGGCCCGCCCTCGCCGTGACGCCGGGTCGCGTGCGTCCGCCCGCCCGGCGACCCCGGCCTCCGGCGGCGCGGGGTCGCGCAGCCCGCACAGCGCCTGCCCGCCCAGGGCGGGCAGGGCGATCAGCGGCAGCAGGGCCGTCCGCAGTGAGGTCGCGTCGGCCGGCGTCCCGATCGCCGGAGCCGCGAGGCCGCCCGCGCTCACCGTCGGCCCCGGCGTCACCCCGCTCGCGGTGCCCGGCCGCCGGGGCGGGAAGTCCTGAGCCGGGGTGAGGTGCAGCGAGAACGGCACGTACAGGCCGGCCGACATGAGCGCGGCGAACAGGTACACCGGCGGCCCGGGCACCAGGACCGGACCCGCCACGGCCGGGACGGTCAGGGCGTACGAGCGGCGGACCACGGCCATCCGCCCCTCGTCGACGGCGCGCACGGGACCGCGCGCACCGACCTGTCTACCGTCCAGTAATATCGCGCGGCAGGCCATCAGAGGAGGAACCGTGTCCCGGTCCGAACGCTCGCCCCTGCTGCTCGCCGGCCTGCTGGCCACCGCGGGCGCCGCCCACTTCGCCGCCCCGCGTCCGTTCGACGCGATCGTCCCGCGCGGACTGCCGGGCAGGCCCCGGACCTGGACGTACATCAGCGGCGCCGCCGAACTCGCCCTGGCCGCCGGAATCGCGCTGCCCCGGACCCGCAAGGCGGCCGCGCTCGCCACGGCCGCGTTCTTCGTCGGGGTGTTCCCCGCCAACGTGAAGATGGCCGCCGACTGGCGCCACCGGCCGGCCCCGCAGAAGGCCGCGGCCTTCGGCCGGCTGCCCCTGCAGGTGCCCCTGGTGCTGTGGGCCCGCGGGGTCGCGCGCGACGCGCAGGGCCGGTCGTGACCGCCCGCGTGGAGACCGGCGACAAGGTCGGGGACTTCTCCCTGCCCGACGAGACCGGCACCGAACGCAGCCTGTCCGCGCTGCTCGCCGAGGGACCGGTCGTGCTCTTCTTCTACCCGGCCGCCCTCAGCCCCGGCTGCACCGCCCAGGCCTGCCACTTCCGCGACCTGGCCGCCGAGTTCGCCGCCGTCGGCGCGCGGCCCGTCGGCATCAGCGGCGACGCCGTCGAGCGGCAGCAGGAGTTCGCCGGGCGGCACACTCTCGGCATGCCGCTGCTCTCCGACGCCGACGGCGCGGTCCGCGAGCGGTTCGGGGTGAAGCGCGGCTTCTCCCTGGCCCCGACCAAGCGCGCCACGTTCGTCATAGGGCAGGACTTCACCGTCCTGGACGTCGTCCGCAGCGAACTGCGCATGAACGCCCACGCCGACCGGGCCCTCGCCGCGCTCCGGGCCGTCCGGGGCTGAGCCTCCCGGGTGTCCGGTGCGGAGTGCCGCTCACGGCGTTCCTCACCGGGCCGCCCGGGCGGTCACCGCTTCATGCGCGTGCCGCGTCCGAGGCGACCTGGGCCAGCGTGCGGCCCGACTTCGCGGAACGGGCCCGGCGTGGATCGGGGGCGCCGGCCCCACCGCCCGGGTCACCGGCGCGCCTGACCAGCAGCCACGCCTCCTCGCCGGCGCCGTCCCGGTCGCTCCGGAACCGGGTCAGGGCGTACGCGCCGCGCAGTTTCGAGCCGTGCAGCCGGAAGGTGGCGTGCCCGCGCTCCAGCGACTCCGCGAAGTCGACGGGCCGCCCCCGGCGGTCGTGACTCAGCGGCTCGTAGGTGCCGCGGTCCCAGACGATGACGGTGCCGCCGCCGTACTCGCCGCGCGGGATCACGCCCTCGAACTCCTCGTACTCCAGCGGATGGTCCTCCGTGGGCACGGCGAGCCGCTTGTCCTTCGGATCCGCCGAGGGGCCCTTCGGGACCGACCAGGACCTCAGCACGTCGTCGACCTGGAGCCGGAAGTCGAAGTGCATCGTGCGCGCGTCGTGGATCTGCACCACGAACCGGGGCCGGTCCGGCGGTGGGGCGGCGCTGCCCGAGGGCTCCGCGGTCCGGCCGAAGTCGCGTCTGCCGCGGTACTCCCGCAGCCGGTCCCGATCGGCCACGTCCGGCTCCTTCCCGTCCCGGGCCGCCCGGGTACCCCGTCAGAACTCCTCGTGCACCTCGGGGTCACCGCCGAGCCGCCGCCGGGCCCGGTCCGCGACCGCGGTCATCTCGTCCTCGCTCAGCTCGAAGCCGAACACGTCGAGGTTGGCCCGTTGCCGCTCGGGGTTCGCCGACTTCGGGATGGGCACCGCGCCGAGCTGCGTGTGCCAGCGCAGCACCACCTGCCCGGCGCTCACCCCGTGCGCCCCGGCGATCCGCGTCACGGCGGGATCCTCCAGCAGGGACGAGCCCCGGCCCAGCGGGCTCCAGCTCTCGGTGACGATGCCCTTGGCCGCGTGGAAGGCGCGCAGCTCCTCCTGCGGCAGCAACGGGTGGAGCTCGATCTGGTTGACGGAGGGCAGCACCCCGGTCTCCTTCTCCAGCCGCTCGATGTGCGCGGCCGTGAAGTTCGAGACGCCGATGGACCGTACGAGTCCGTCCTCGCGCAGCTTGATCATGGCCTTCCAGGAGTCGACGTACCGGTCCACGCGGGGCAGCGGCCAGTGGATCAGGTACAGGTCGACGTGGTCCAGGCCCAGGCGGGCCCGGGACTCCTCGAAGGACGCGAGGGTCTCCGCGTAGCCGTGGTGGCGGCCCGGGAGCTTCGTCGTCACGACGATCTCCTCGCGCGGCACCACACCGGAGGCCACGGCCCGGCCGACCCCCGTCTCGTTGCGGTAGTTCGTCGCCGTGTCGATCAGGCGGTAGCCCGCCTCCAGGGCCGAGACCACCGCCGCCTGCGCCTCGTCGTCGCCGAGGGGCCAGGTGCCCAGGCCCAGGGCGGGGAGTGTCATGCCGTCGTCGAGCGTGTGCGTCGGGGTGCTGATCACCGTCGGACCTTCCCGTTGACTGTGTCGTCCCTCCAGCGTCACGGATAGGGTGAGCAATGATCAACCGGACGGCTGGGGGACGAGGGCGGCGGACGGCATGGGCGGTGCCGAGGAGAAGACGGCGACGGGATCGGGACGTCCCACCTCACGGGACGTGGCCCGGCTCGCCGGCGTGTCGCACACCGCGGTGTCGTTCGTGTTCAACGGCCGTGCCGACGGCAACCTCTCGCCCGCCACCCAGGAGCGCATCCGGCGGGCCGCCGCCGAGCTCGGCTACCGGCCCGACCCTCTCGCGCGCGGCCTGCGCAGCCGCCGTACGGCCGTGATCGGCCTGGTCACCGACGAGATCGCCTCCTCGCCCTTCGCCGGACGGCTGCTGCGCGGCGCCATGGACACCGCCTGGGCCGGCGAGCACCTGGTCCTCACCGTCGACTCCGGCGGCGACCCGGCCAAGGAGGACGCCGCCGTTGCCGAACTCCTCGACCGGCGGGTCGACGGCATCATCTACGCGGCCATGTCGCTGCGCCGCGTCCGCGTCCCCGAGGGCCTGCACCGCACCCACTCCGTGCTGGCCAACTGCCTGCCCGAGGACGGCTCGCTGCCCGCCGTCGTCCCGGCCGAGCGGGCCGGCGGCCGCACGGCGGCCCGGCTGCTGCTCGAACAGGGGCACCGGCGGGTCGCGCTGGTCGGCGGACAGGACGACATCGCCTCCGTGGAGCGGCTGCGCGGCTTCCGCGACGCGCTGCGCGCCGAGGGCATCACCGTGCCCAGGGACTGGGTGGTCCGGACCGGCGGGGAGATCTCCGGCGGGTACGAGGGCGCCACGCACCTGCTCGACGGGGCACCGGCCGAGCGGCGGCCCACCGGGATCTTCGCGTACAACGACCGGGTCGCGGCGGGCGTCCTGCACGCCGCGACCCGGCTCGGGATCTCCGTCCCGGGCGAGCTGTCGGTGGTGGGTTACGACGACCAGGAGCACATGGCCGCGTACCTCACACCGCCGCTGACCACCGTCGCCCTGCCCCACCGCGCGATGGGAGAGGCCGCCGCCCGGCTGCTGCTGGACTCCATCGCCACCGGCCGGACACCGCCCGCCACCGTGCGGCGCCTGGCCTGCCCGGTGATCAGCCGCGCGTCGGTGGGACCAGCGCCCCCCCGGTGATCAGCCGCGCCTCGGTGGGACCAGCGCCCACCCGGTGATCAGCCGCGCCTCGGTGGGGCAAGTTCCCACCCGGTGACGGTCGCGTCCGGTGAGGACACGTACAACTCGCGGGTGTCGGCCGGGTTTTCGTAGACCCGCTCGGTGATCGTGGCGCGGTCGCCGGCGAACAGTTCGTAGAGCGAGCCGTCCACGAGGACGCGCACCGTGAGGTCCCCGCCCGGGGGCACCCGGACGACCACGGGACCCCCGGGCGCCGTGCGGGCCCAGCCGTCCCGGTCCAGCGTCACCGTGCCCTCGCCCGGGTCCAGCCGGACCGTCAGCTCGGCGCCCGCGGCCGAGCGCAGCAGACGCACGGTGGTCCCGGAGCGGGCGGTCACCGTCAGGTCGTACGCCGCGGGCAGCACGGCCCGGCCCGGGCCCGTGACGAACGGCTCGGCGGCGCGCAGCCGGTCCAGCTCCGGGGCCGGGGCCACGCGCAGCGCCCCGTCGGGGTGGACGCCGACCGCACGGGGAGCGGTGAGGACACCGGCCCAGCCGGCGTCGCCCTGCTCCCGGGCCTCCCAGGACCAGCCCCACAGCAGGGCGCGGTCCGGCTCCTGGAGCACGGCGGGGGCGTAGAAGTCGCGGCCGTGGTCGACGCGGCCTCCCGCGCGGGGGGTGAAGCGCAAGCCGGCGTCCAGCTGTCCCGTCAGGTATCCGGTGGTCCACGGGTGGCCGTCCCACAGCGACAGGACCAGCACCCACGCGCCGCCGCCCGTCGCGTACAGCTGCGGGCACTCCCAGCCGGTGGCCCGGTCCCCGAACGCCGCCCGGGCGACCGGGTCACGCCCGTCCAGGAGCACTCCGGCGAACCGCCAGCCGGTCAGGTCGTCGCAGTCGTACAGCAGTACCGACGGAGTGCCGTCCGCGTGGCCCGCGCCGACCAGTGCCCGGCGCCGCCCCGCGTGCCGGAACACGAAGGGGTCGCGGAACATCACCACGTCCAGGCCCGGGGGCGGTCCCGCGACGACCGGCGCGGGCACGGGGGTCCAGGCCGTCAGCGCCGGGTCGTCCGGGTCGGCGGCGCGGGCCAGGCAGATCGTGCCGAGCCCGGTGTGGTGCCGGTCGACCCCGGTGTAGACGGCCGTCGGCACGCCCCCGTCGTCGACCACGCACCCCGACCAGCAGCCCGCCTCGTCCGGGCCGCCCGGGGTCGGAGCGAGCGCGATCGGATGGTGCTCCCAGTGGGCGAGGTCGGGGCTGGAGGCATGTCCCCAGTGGACGTCGGCGTGCACCGGGGCGTTCGGGTTGTGCTGGTAGAAGAGGTGGTAGCGGCCGCGCCAGCGGAACGGCCCGTTGGGGTCGTTGATCCAGTGGGCGGGCGGACGGACCCGGAAGCGCGGGGCGTGCGGGTCCTGCGGGGGAGCGGCGAGGTTCAACGGTTGACTCCGGCGGACGTGATGCCCTCACGCAGAGGGCGCTGGCCGACGACGAACACGGCGACGGCGGGGATCATGGACAGGACGACCCCGGCGAGGACGACGGAGACGGAGCCGGTGCCGAGGTTGCCCTGGAGGGAGACCAGGCCCAGCGGCAACGTGTAGTTCTGGCCCGACGTCTCCAGGATCAGCGGCCGGAAGAACTCGTTCCAGTGGTAGTTGAAGGCCAGCACGCCGACGATCGCGAGGCCGGGCGCGGCCAGCGGGGCGTACACGGACCGGAAGGTCCGCCAGGGCCCGGCCCCGTCGAGCATCGCGGCCTCGCCCAGGTCCTTGGGCATGCCCAGGAAGTACTGCCGCATCAGGAACGTGCCGAAGGCGGTGGGGAACGCCGGGATGATCAGGCCGAGCAGGGTGTCGGTCAGGCTCATCGACTTCAGCACCAGGAACACCGGCACGACGGTGACCTGCAGCGGCACCATCATCGTGGCCAGAACCAGGCCGAACAGCGGCTTCTTGAAGCGGAACTCCAGCCGGGCGAAGGCGTATCCGGCCAGGCCCGCCGTGACCATCTGGCCGGCCGCGATCAGGCCGGTGACCAGCGTGGAGTTCAGCGCCAGCAACCAGACGTCGATCTGGTCGAAGACCCCGCGGTAGGCCTCGGCGGAAGGGTGGGCGGGGATCAGCTGCGGCGGCAGGTCGAACGCCTCGGCGGGCGTGCGCAGCGAGGTGGAGACGGTCCACACCACCGGGCCGAGGGTGAGCAGTGCGCACACGGTCAGCCCGGCGATCCGCGCCCAGGGCGCCAGCGCGTGCCGCACGCGGCCGGAGGACAGGGTTGCGTGACTCATGACAGGACTCACCCGGCTCACTGGTAGTGGACGAAACGCCGGCTGAGCCGGAACTGGAGGGCGGTGACCGCCATGATCAGCACGAACAGCAGCACACCCACGGCGGACGCCTCGCCGAAGCGCAGCTGCTCGAAGGCGGTCTCGTAGATCACCATCACGACCGTGCGGGTGGCGTCGCCCGGGCCGCCGTTGGTGAGGACATAGGGCTGCTCGAAGACCTGGAGCGCGTTGATGATGCCGACGACCGAGGCGACCAGCAGGGTCGGTGACAGCAGCGGCAGGGTGACGCTCAGGTGCTTGCGCAGGCCGGTCGCGCCGTCCAGGGCGGCGGCCTCGTGGATCTCCTTGGGGATGTTGTTCAGCCCGCCGACGAACAGCAGGAACGAGAAGCCGAACTGCTGCCAGACGTAGACCAGGACCACCGTCGCCATGGCCGCGTCCTCCGACGTCAGCCAGGGCACCGGGGCGACGCCCACGAAGCCGAGCAGCCAGTTGATCACCCCGAAGTCCTGGTTGAAGAGGTACTTCATCACCACCGAGATCGACGCGGCGGACAGCACCAGCGGGAAGAAGAAGGCCGAGCGGAACACCGACCGCAGCCACACCGGCATGCGCCCGTTCACGGTCAGCGCCAGGGCGAGTGCGACGAGCAGTTGCAGCGCCACCGCCAGCACCATGAAGACCAGCGTGTTACGGAAGGACACCAGCACGGTCGAGTCGCCGAACACCTCGCCGTAGTGGGACAGCCCGGCGTAGGACGGCGAGTCGATCACGTTCCAGTGGAAGAGGCTGAGCACCACGGAACCGGCGATCGGCACGACCGTGAAGACGACGACGCCGACGATCGTCGGGGCCAGGAACAGGGTCGCGAGCAGCCGGGTGCCACGGTCGCGGGCCGCGGGCCGCTTCGGGGCCGGGGCCGGGACCGGGGGCGCCTCGGGCCGTGCGGCCCCGGCGGGCGGTGTCTGGGTGTTCGTCATACGTCACGCTCCATGGCCTTCTCCAGGTCGTCCTGCATCCGGCGCAGCGCGGGGCGTACCGAGCGCGGCGAGGCCAGGGCCGTGCCGGTGTGCTTCAGCAGCACCTGCTCGACCTCCGCGACCTGCGGCGGCGCCGGGATCGGCCCGGTGTCGGGGAAGCGGTCGAGGGTGTCGTAGAAGACCGGCCAGCGCGCCGGGCCCGTCTTCTCGTAGCGTTCGGCGGTGAGCAGTGAGCGGCGGGCCGGGGTGGTCTGGTTCGTGGCGAACAGCCGCTCCAGGGTGTCCCGGCGGGCGGCGTACTTGATGAACTCCCACGCCTCGTCCTGCATCCTCGAGGTGCGCAGCAGCGCGTAGCCCGCCGCGCCGTACTGCATGCGCTGGGTGCGCCAGCGCGGGAAGTACTGCACGTCGAAGCCGTCGCGTGCCATGCCCGCCAGGTGCAGGCCGCCCGCCCAGAAGCCGCCCGCCGGGGTGACGCCGACCCGGCCGGTGGAGAACACGCCGATGAGGTTCTGGCCGTTGCCGCCCTCGGGGCGGGTGCACAGGCCGTCCCGGACGAGGGAGGCCAGGTACTCGTAGGCCTCCTCCACCCGGTCGTGCGTGGCCTGCGGCGTCGTCCAGCGGAAGCCGCCGCCGCGGCCCGCGCGCTGCCCGGCCGGGTAGAAGCCGTCCCAGAGCCACCGGCCGCCGGGCGCCCTGGACTCGGCGAGCAGGTTCGTGTCGTTGGCGAACAGCCAGGGCACCACGCCGCCCCAGAGCCGGTTGGTCCAGAAGTACGGCGTGAAGCGCGAGCCGCTGGACCTCTTCATCTCCCGGAGCAGCGCCGTGAAGTCGTCGCGGGTCCAGTCGGCCGGCGGGAACGCGGCGCCCGCCCGGCGCAGGACCTGCCGGTTGACGTACATGTCGGCGGCGTTGAACTCCACCGGCAGCTGGTACAGGCTCCCTTCGTACATCATCGACTCCACCAGCGAGGGGTGGACGTCGGCGAAGTACTCCGTCAGCTCGGCCGCGTCCCGCCGCACCCACGGGTCCAGGGCGACGCCGAGGCGCCGCGCGAACAGCTGCACGCCCTCGGTCGCGACGTAGACGAGGTCGGGGGCGGTGCCGGCGGCGACCTGGGTGAGGATCTTCGCGAAGAAGTCCGACCAGTCGACGGCCTGGACCGCGTTGATCCGCAGCCTGATGTCGGGGTGCAGCTCGGCGAAGCCCTCCTGGAGCGTGCGGATGGCCTCCGGCCCGTAGGCGGGGCCGAGGGTGGCGACGACGAGGGAGCCGTCGTCCCGGCCGGGGATGTCGGCTCCGGTGAGCCGGTCCCAGCTCGCGGCGGTGCCGGCCAGGGCGGCGGCCCCCGCGCCGTAGGCGCCGTACCGCAGCAGGGCCCGGCGGGTGAGGTGCGAGTCGGTCATCGTGTCAGGGGCCTAACTCGTGTTAGCCGTGGGGTGATGCCCCAGATGATGTGAGCGCGGCCGGAACCTGTCAAGGCGTGCGGCCGCTTGACCTTTAACGAGTTAGGTCCGAGAGTCCTGAACCCATGAACCACCGTTTCCGACGACAGGGACGAGGTGTGTGATGGGCCGGATCACCAGGAGAGCGCTGCTGGCCGGGTCGGCCGCGGGGGCCGCCGGAGGCCTGCTGCCTGCGGCGGGCCCGGCGGCGGCCGCGTCGCGGGCGGCCCGCGCGAGCTACCGCGCCGGGTACCACTTCACCGTGCCCGCGCAGTGGAAGAACGACCCGCAGCGCCCGATATGGATCGACGGGAAGTACCACTACTACTACCTCCACAACGCCGACTACCTCGCCGGTCGGGTCGGCACCGCCTGGCGGCTGGCCACCAGCCGTGACCTGGTCTCCTTCACCGACGGGGGGATCGCCGTGCCCAAGGACACCACGCCCAACGGCGACGTCTGGTCGGGCTCGGCCGTGGTCGACGGCGGCGGCACGGCGGGCTTCGGGGCGGGCGCGGTGATCGTCCTGGCCACCATGTCCCCGCACGACGGCCCGGCCGACCAGGCGCAGTACCTGTACTACTCCACCGACGGCGGCCGCACGTTCACCCCGCACGGCACCGAACCGGTGCTGCCCAACCCCGGCGTGCGCGACTTCCGCGACCCGAAGGTGATCCGCGACGAGGAACGCGGCCGCTGGGTGATGACCCTCGCCGAGAACGACAAGGTCGGCTTCTACCACTCCGCCGACCTCAAGTCCTGGACGTACGTGAGCGGTTTCGTGCGGCAGGGCATCGGGGTGCTGGAGTGCCCCGACCTGTTCCGCATCCGCGCCGCGGACGGCACGGCCAAGTGGGTGCTGGGCGTGAGCGCCAACGGCAAGGGCGCCGGGCTGCCCAACACCTACGCCTACTGGACGGGCTCCTTCGACGGCAGCGCCTTCACCGCCGACACGGCCGATCCCCAGTGGCTCGACCACGGCTGGGACTGGTACGGGGCCGTCACCTTCGACAAGCACGCCGCCGACGGCACGGTCGACCCCGGGACCCGGTACGCGATCGGCTGGCTCAACAACTGGGACTACGCCCACATCACGCCCACGATCGACACCGACGGCTTCAACGGCACCGACTCGATCGTCCGTGAGGTGACGCTGCAGCGTGGCAGCGACGGCACGTACCACCTGGCCTCCCGGCCGGTCACCGCGCTCGACCGGTATGTGTCGCGCACCGTGCGGCTGGGCGATCTGGAGGTGGAGGGCACCCGGATCCTCGACCATCGCGGCACCGCCTACGAAGTGACCGGTGAGATCACCTGGGACCGGCTCGCGGGCGCCGGACTGCAGCTGCGGCGCTCCCCGGACGGCGTCCGCCACATCGACGCGGGCTTCCACCGCGACTACGTCTTCCTCAACCGCGGCCCCTCGGTGTCGCCCGACATGACCGGCCGCTACCGGGAGAGCCGCAGCCCCTTCGATCCGGCCCGCCGGGCGGTACGGCTGCGGATCCTGGTCGACCGCACGTCGGTGGAGATGTTCGTGGACGACGGCCGGTACGTGCACTCCTCGGCGGTCTTCCCGTACCTGGTCGACACAGGACTCGCGCTGTTCACGACGGAAGGCAGGGCGGTGTTCCGGGACGTCGTGATCCGGGAGTTCAGGGTGTGAGGCGGGGTCGCCACCGGCGGGGATCGCTGTCACGATCTCCGGGACGGACCTGACCCACCATCGGAGTGCTCATGACGACGGACAGCCGGACGACGGACGTGCGGGAGGCCGGGGTGGAGGTGCGGCCGGTCGCCGGGTACATCGGGGCGGAGATCCACGGGGTGGATCTGGCCGGTGAGCTCGACGACGCCGTGGTCGCCGCGATCAGGGCGGCGGTGCTGCGGTGGAAGGTCGTGTTCTTCCGGGGCCAGCGGCTCGACCACGCCGGGCACGTGGCGGTCGCGCGGCGGTTCGGGGAGCCGGTGGTGCTGCCGCGCCGCGGCAGGGCGTCGCCGCCGGACTACCCGGAGATCGAGACGACGGCCGACCGGCTGGAGCTGGGCGGGCGGTACGGGATGGAGCACGACGAGTGGCTGGCCCGGCGCCGCCACACCCTGCTGCGCGGCTGGCACTGCGACCACGGCGCCCGTGTCGACCCGCCCGCCGCCACGATCCTGCGCGCCGAGACCGTCCCGCCCTACGGCGGCGACACCACCTGGGCGAACCTCGCGGCGGCCTACGCCGGACTCTCCGCGCCGCTGCGGCGGTTCGTCGACGGGCTGCGGGCCGAGCACCGGCTCGGCGTCGGCTACCAGCCCCGGCCCGGCGACGACGCCTACGTCCGCCACCTGCTGGACCGCCAGGTCGCCTCGCTGCACCCCCTGGTGCGCGTCCACCCCGAGACGGGCGAGCGGATCCTGTACGTCAACGGCTACTACGTCGAGCAGATCGCCGGGCTGTCCCGGCCGGAGAGCGGCGCGATCCTGGAGATGCTGCTGGAACAGGCGGTCCGGCCCGAGTACACCGTCCGGTTCCGCTGGGAACCGGGCAGCGTGGCGTTCTGGGACAACCGCGCCACCATGCACCTGGCCCCCGGCGACACCGCCCACCTCGACCACCCGCGGATCATGCACCGGGTGATGCTCGCCGGGGACGTGCCGGCCGGGGTGGACGGCACGCCGTCGGAGGCGATCACCGGCAGCGAGCCCGGGCGCTGGTGACGCGTCAGGCCGCGGGCCGCCACCCCAGGGCCGGGCCGAGCTTCGTCGCCATGTCCGTGAGGATCTGCACGTAGTCCTCGTGCTCGAAGGTGAACGGCAGGGCGAACGCCACCTCGTCCACCTCCCGGAACGCGGCGTGCGCCCGCAGCCGCTCGGCGATCTCCGCCGAGGTGCCCACCAGGTCCGGCGCGAACAGCAGCCGCGCCGGGCCCTGCGGCCCGGCCGTGCGCGGGGCGCGCCGGGCGGCGTACTCCTCGTACCGGGCGCGCTGTTCGGGCCAGGCGGAGTCCGTGGGGATCACCACCAGGCCCTGCGAGACCCGGGCGGCCTCGCCGTCGGGGTGGGCGGCCCGGAAGGCCCGGATCTGGGCCAGCTGGATCTCCGCGAAGTCGTACGGGCCCTGGGGGTCCTCGGCCTTCACGACGCTGCTGGTGAGGAGGTTCATGCCGTGCTCGCCCGCCCACCGGGCCGACCGCAGGCTGCCGCCGCCGTACCACAGGCGGCGGCCCAGGCCCGGGGAGTGCGGCTGCACCCGGTCGGAGCTGTACTCGATGTGCGGCTGCCGCTGCGTGGCTTCGAAGCCCTCCACGCCGCCGAAGTCCGTCACCGGCTTGCCGCGCACGAAGTCCAGCAGCCGCTCCACCCGCCCGTAGCCGAAGTCCTCCGACTCGGCCGTGTCCGGGTAGAGCGCGCCCTTGACCTGGTCGAAGTGCATCGGCGGGCCGACGCTCACCCCCGGGTTGAGACGGCCGCCGGACAGCAGGTCGACGGTGGCCAGGTCCTCCGCCAGCCGCAGCGGGTTCTCCCAGCCGAGCGGGACGACCGCCGTGCCGAGCTCGATGCGGCGGGTGCGCTGCGTGGCCGCGGACAGGACCGCGACGGGGGAGGAGATGCCGTTCTGGAGGTGGCGGTGGCGCACCCACGCGCTGTCGAAGCCGAGCCGCTCGCCCAGCTCGATGAGCTCCAGGGTCGACTCGTGCCCCCGGCGCGGATCCGCCTCGTCGAACAGCCCGATGGTCAGGAAACCCAGCTTGCGCAGCGGTCGCGGAGTCGGTGGCACGGGCCCTCCAGGGTGAACCTTCAACGGCGTACGGCTGTGCCAACCGGGCGGCGATCCCCGCTGTTCCCGTCCGGCGGCGTCAGCGCAACGGGATCGTCACGTCGTCCTCCACCGGCGGGTCGACCTCCTGGGCGCGGTTGCCGGTGGCCGCGTAGCAGCGCAGCCGGACCGACTCCGGTGAGACGTCCAGGCGCAGGAAGCACTTGAAGAAGGGCGGGCTGTACGTCGCCGAACTCGGCGAGAACAACGACGTGTAGATCTTCCGCACGGGCAGCCGGAACCGCTTGGCCCGGTCGGGGCGGCGGCCGGTGCCGAGCAGCCCCGCGACCAGCCGGACGCGCCGGGTGACGCGGGCCGGGGTGCCCGGGGTGCGCGCGGGCCTGATGCCGAGGCGCTCGGCGATCACGGCGGTCGCCTCCGCCTCCGTGAGCGTGAAGAAGCGGCGCAGGCGCAGCCGGCGGCCGTAGAGCCGGCTGTAGAAGGCGAGGGAGTCGCCGCGCAGCGGATAGCAGCGGAAGTCGTCCTCGGTGACCCCGGCGACTCCGACGCGCGGAATGGTGTGGGTGGCGTGCATGAACGCCCCGCCGCCGCCCGCGACGACGTACTGCAGGGTGCGCCCGTCCGCCAGCCGGACCGGGTAGCGCTGGTAGTTGTGGATGTCGCCGCCGATGGCCGCCACGTAGTGGTGGTCCGGGTCGCGGACGATGGCGTCGACCGTGCCGCCGCCCTCGACGGCACACGGCTCGTGCCGGCCGTCCACGTACAGGGGGGAGCCGGTGACCAGGATCTTCGGGCGGGAGCCCCGGGAGACCTCGCGCAGCCAGGCGCCCTGCCGGGTGTCGACGGTGCCGAGCAGGCCGGTGTCGATGCCGACGATCCGGACCGGCCCCGCGTCGATCGCCCAGTACGGGCCCGGCTGGACGGCCTGCTGGTCGGGGGCCGGACGCAACGCCCGGGCCTCGGCCAGACGCTGTCCGTCGTCCGGGCGGGGCCGGTGCCACAGCAGCGACCGCAGCCAGGCCCGGCTGGGCGGCCGCAGCCGGGGCTCGGCGGGCAGGGGCGGGGCGTCGCCGCAGAAGACGCGCATGAAGCCGCCGAGGTCCTCGTACCAGTCGTGGTTGCCGGGTATCGCGTAGATCGGCGCCCGGTAGTCCCGGTAGGGGCGGAAGAACTTCGTGCCGTAGTCGTCGGCGCTGCCCACCGGGTAGATCACGTCACTGGCGAGGACAGCGAAGCGGGTGTCCTGACCCGTCCTCAGCAGGCCCGGCACGACGGCGTACTGGGGGTCGTCGCCCTCCCCGGTGTCGCCGACGACCAGGAAGGAGAAGCGGTCCGGGTCGTCGCGGCGGATCACCTTGTCGGCCGGCGCCCCCGCGGCCTCGCGCTGCGCCACCCAGCGGTCCCGGGTCCGGCCGGTGGGGTCCCCGAACCAGGAGGCCAGCACCCCGTTGCGGGCCGCCCACAGCATCCGGGGGTCCAGCCAGGAGATCTTCCCGGTCCGCGGGGGCAACAGCCGCTGGTACGCGCCGCGTTCGGCGGAGCCCCAGCCGGCGCCTTCGGGGGTGTCACGTGAGGAGTCGGGCACCGGTGCACCGTAACAACCGGCCCGGACACCTTGGAGGGAGGGTTCTCACCGCCCGCGGGGCGGTGGCGCCGCCGCCCGGTGCCGCGCGGGGGGCGTCGGCGCGGGGGAGCCGGCGGCCGCGGTGTCCGGCCGTACGGCGGACGGCCGTTCACCCAGGACCAGCAGCGGATCGAACATCACCACGACACCGGCCAGCAGCAGGAAGGCGACCGGTCCCAGCAGCATCGGCAGCAGCAGCGAGAGCGGCGACTCGCCGGCCCAGGTCCCGCCCGTGGTGTCGTGCACGTGGACGCTGACGGCGGCCATGCCCGTGTAGTGCATCCCGGACACCGCCACCCCCATCACCAGACTCGCCGCGAGGCTCGTTCCCATGCCCCGGACGGTGACGGCCGACCACAGCGCGGCGGTCGCCGCGGCCACGGCGATCAGCACGGACAGCGCGACGCCCACCGGGTCGTAGCCGATGTCGCCGTTCAGCCGCATCGCCGCCATGCCCAGGTAGTGCATGCCCGCGATCCCCAGCCCGGTGACGGTGCCCGCCACCGCCAGCGTGCGCACGCCCGGACCGCGGTGGCCGACGATGAACACGCCGGCGCCGACCACGACGACGGCCACCACGAGACTGAGCACCGTCGTCGCCGTGTCGTACCGGACCCGGGTCTCCTCGACGTGGAAGCCGGTCATGGCGATGAAGTGCATCGTCCAGATCCCGCACCCGATGGAGGCGGCGCCCAGCGCCAGCCAGCCCGGCTGCCACGACCGCGCGCCGAGCAGCGAGCGCACGATGCACCGCAGGCCCAGCGCCCCGCCCAGGCAGGCCATCAGATACGCCGCGACCGGCGTCACCGCACCGTAGCGGAACCCCTCGACCGTGCCGTCCATGAGCCAACTCCCCCCAGAGCCACGGCTGCTGTCCCGCAAGGTCTACGCGCAGTGACCCCGCGGGGCAAGCCCTTGCCGCGGACGGAGCCCGCCGGACGCGCTGCCGCAGGTGGCGAAAGGGGTCAGAAGGCGCGCCTCAGCAGGTCCAGCAGCGCCGCCCAGTGCCGCCGGTCGCCCTCCTCGTGGTACGAGGCCGTGTCGGCCTGGGTGAAGCCGTGCGGCGCGCCGGAGTACACCTCGCAGCGGTGGCGGACGCCCGCCGCCGTCAGGGCGTTCTCCAGACGCTTGATCTGCTCCGTCGGCAGCGACGGGTCCTGGTCGGCGTGGCCGAAGTACAGCTCGGCCGTGACCCGGCCCGCCACCAGGTGCGGGCTGTCGCGCATCTCGGTCGCCAGCCGTCCGCCGTGGAAGCCGGCCGCGGCCGCGACCCGCTCGGGGTGGGTGCCGGCGGTGAGCAGCGACAGGCGGGCGCCCATGCAGTAGCCGGTCAGCGCCACCGGGCCGTCGGCCGCCAGGGGCGACTCGGCCAGCCAGCGCAGATACGCGCCGGCGTCCCGCATCGCCAGGTCGTCGGTCAGGGACCGCATGACCGGCATGATCCGTTCGAAGATCTCCGGACGCGCCCCCGGGTCGATGAACTCGGGCAGGTCGAACAGCGGGGCGCGTCCGGCCCGGTGGAACACGTTGGGCACCAGCACCGTGTACCCCTCGCCGGCCAGCCGGTCCGCCATGGACCGCAGCTGCGGACGCAGGCCGAAGGCGTCCATGAAGACCAGGACCGCCGGGTGGGCCGCCCCGTCGTCCGGGTGGGCCAGATAGGCGTCGGCGGTGCCGTCCTCGGTGGGGATGTCGACAGCGGTTCCCTGTACGGCGGTCATGGCTGGGCTGCCTCTCTGCGAGGGTGGGGGGCCGGGAACCCGTCCGCGTGACCGGGCGGATCACGGTCATCGTGGCACGGCCTTCCCGGGGCATTTCGCCCACCCCCGGCCCCGGAAGCCGACCGTGAACGGCCCTTGGGAGGCCGTTTACCGAACCGGGGGGGGTACCGCCTACTCGAACCGTGAGGTGTCGCCCGCGCCGCGGCGCACGATCTCCGCCTCCCCGCCGGAGAAGTCGACGACCGTGGTCGGCTCGGTGCCGCACTCGCCGGAGTCGACCACCGCGTCCAGGACGTGGTCGAGCTCGTCCTTGATCTCCCAGCCCTGCGTCATCGGCTCGTCCTCGCCCGGCAGCAGCAGGGTGCTGGACAGCAGCGGCTCGCCCAGTTCGGCGAGCAGGGCCTGGGTGACGACATGGTCGGGGATCCGTACCCCGACCGTCTTCTTCTTGGGGTGCTGCAGCATGCGCGGCACCTCCCGCGTCGCCGGCAGGATGAACGTGTAACTGCCGGGCGTGGACGCCTTGATCGCACGGAACACGTCGTTGTCGATACGCACGAACTGGCCGAGCTGCGCGAAGTCCTGGCACACGAGGGTGAAGTGGTGCCGGTCGTCCAGCTTGCGGATCGCGCGGATCCGGTCGATGCCCTCCCGGCTGCCCAGGCGGCAGCCCAGTGCGTAGCAGGAGTCCGTGGGGTAGGCGACAAGGGCGTCCGCGCGGATGCTGTCGGCGATCTGGCCGATGGTGCGCGGCTGGGGGTTGTCGGGGTGCACGTCGTAGTACTTCGCCATCCGCCGAGCTTATGCCGCCCGGGCGGGCCGGTGGCGCAGCGAGGGGGTCCGGCCCGCGGGCGGCCGCCCGGCGACGGCTGAGGTAACGTCCCCGACCGGTGCGCCGGAGGCGGTGCGAGGAGGGAGGGGAGAGCCGAGGTGGCTGGGCGAGAGGACGGGAACCGGCAGCGCGGGACGCGGACCGGGGCGGGGCCGGCGTGGGCGCAGGAACTGCTCGAACACCTGCGGCCGGCCGGGCGGGACGTGCGCAGGGTCGTCGCGTGGCTCGCCGGTGCCGTGGACGGGTCGGTGGCCCTGCAGGACGCCGCCGGGAACCTCGTCGCGGGAACCCGGCTCACCCTCGACGAGGACCTCGTCACGGACATCACCGTCGGGCGGATCGCCTCAGCGGCCTGGCAGAGCCGGGAGCAGCACCTGCGCCTGGTCCGGGTGGAACACCCCTCCTACGCCTGCGTCCTGGCCGTCTCCCGGCCGTCTCCCTTCGACCGGCGGGCCTCCGACGTCGTCGCGCACACCGCCCAGGTGATCGAGCTGCTGCTGACGGCCCGCGAGTCGACCGCCGCCGGGCACCGGCTCCGGCGCGCCACCTCCGACCTGCGCCTGGCCATCCTGCAACTGCTGATGGTCGAGGACACCGTGTCCGCCCGCCGCGTCGCCGCGGGACTCTGGCCGGGCCTCCTCGACGCCGACACGGCGTGCGTGTACGTCGTCGAGTCCGACCCCGCCGCCCGCGACCGCATCATCGAGGACTGCCTCGACCACACCAGGGAGAACGCCCTGGTGGTGCGCTGCCCGGCCATGGACGGGCACGTGATCGTCGTCAGCCCCCGCGAGACCACCGGTGACGCGCTGAAGTCCCTGATCGGACGGCACCCCGACACCTACCTCGGCGGCAGCGTCCGGCAGAGCCTCGCCCGGACCGCCACCGCCTACGGACAGGCCGTCAGCGCCCTCGCCGTCGCGCACTTCAGGCCCGACAAGACGGCCGTGTACGCCGAGCGCACCCACCCCGAGCGCCTGATGGACCCGGTGGCGCTGCGCGCCTGGGCGGCGCGGCTGCTGTGCCCGCTCGACACCCTGCCGCACCACACCCGCGCCGAGCTCCTGGCCACCAGCCGCCTCGGTCTGGAGTTCACCGCGGTCGCCGCCGCCAAGGTCCTCGGCGTCAGCCGCAACACCGTCCGGGCCCGCATGGAACGCGTCGAGACCCTGCTCGGCACCGACTTCACCGACCTCACCGTCCGGGCCGTGGTGCATCTGGCGCTCAACACGCAGATCGGGCTGGCCGACGCCCCGGCCGCGAGCGACACCCGCGCCCCCGGACCGCACCTCGCCGAGCTGGTGTCCGGGCCCGCCCTGCGCACCTGGGCCCGGGACCTGCTGGGCCGCCTGGACGCGGACGCCAGGAACCCGCGCCGGACGCTGCGCGCCTGGATCGCCGCCGGCGGCAACGCCGAACGGGCCGCGCAGACACTGGGCGTGCACGCCCAGACCGTGCGCGAACACGTCCGCAGCGCCGAACCGCTCCTGGAGCGCCAGCTGCTGGCCGCCGGCAGCGACCTGTACGAAGTCGTGCTGGCGCACCTCGCGGTGGGCGACCTCGACCTGCCGCACCTGCACGCCCGCGCCTGACCGGTTTGCCTCCCGGGCAATCGGCCGGCCCGCTTCCGTCGGGACGAACCAGGGCCATCCGGACTCAGCTGTGCACGGGTGAGCCCTGTTGAGCACGCAACGGGCATCGACGCGGTTCACAAGGCATCGGCCCTGGACGTAGGTTCGACGCATCGCGGGGGCTCGACCGGAACGGGGGACCGGTCGCGCTCCCGCGCACCGCCCAGGGGTCGGCTGCCTCAACCCCGCAGCCGGACCGGTATCTCCCGCCAGCCGAAGGCGACGAACGACGGCACCTGCCGCAGTCCCGCGCCACCGGCGGCCAGGCGCAGGTCCGGGAAGCGGCCGAACGGCGCGGGCAGCGCGGTCAGTGCCTCCAGGCGGGCCGGCGGCGCCCCGATGCAGCGGTGGACGCCGATCCCGAACGAGAGATGGTCGTCGGCGGCGCGCGTGGCGTCGAAGACGTCGGCGTCCGGCCCGTAGTGCGCGGGATCGAGCCCCGCTGCGGCGTAGGTCGTGATGATGGCGTCGCCGGCCGGGATCCGCACCTCCCCGACGTCGAGGTCGTCGACGGCGAACCGCGGCGGCAGCGAGGCGATCGACGGGTGGACGCGCAGCGTCTCGTCGACGACGGCGTCCCAGCCGATCCGCCCCGACCTCACGTCGGCCAGCTGCTCCGGGCGGCGCAGCAGGGCGACGACCGCGTTGCCGATCAGGTTCACCGCCGTCTCGAAGCCGGCCTCGATGACCAGCAGCAGCGCGTCCAGCAGCTCCGCCGTGACCGCCTCGACCCGGGGACGCATCGCCTCGGTGCGCCGGTGTGTGAAGCTCGGTGCCACGAGCCTGCGCAGCCGCGTGTGGTCGGCGCCGTACGGGCTCGACGGCGTGGGACACCAGGGCCGTCCCGGGCTCCAGGTGGTTGTGGACCCGGACACGCCGGTACCCCGCGAGCCGGGCCTGACCACCCGTCACCGCGTCCACGAGGTGGGACTCCTCGCGGGCGAGCCCGACCCAGGCGCCGCACACCACCGCGGCGACCTGGTCTCGCCCTCGGCACCCTGTCCGCGTTCGCCCTCGGCGGCGGGCTGCTGCGCGTGCGGCGGCAACTGGACCGGCAGCGGACGAAGACGGCCGCTCTGCGGGCGCAACTGCCGACGGCCAGGTCCGGTATGTCGATCATCAGCCGTTTCCCGTAGGGAGCCGGGCAGGGCGGCGTGCGGGGCGCTCCGGCGAACCACCCGCAGCGCAGTACACACCGTCATCGACCGGTCTCGCACGGTGTAGCGCCACTTCGCTGGGAAAGTGATCGGTGACGGTTCGCATCTGTGGCAACTGTCAGGATTGCCGTACAGGGGAGGGGAGTTGGTGGCGCGTGCCGGTCTGCCCGGCCGTTCGTGACCGGAAAATCACCGCACGAGTGGCTACGGGCTGTGTGTCCTGCCGGAGGCCGGGTACCCGTCCGGCGCCTGAAGAGGTCCGCTCACGGAGAAGGAGGTCCGAATGACCAGCGAGACGGAGACCGGCGGCGCGACCGGTACGCAGGACAAGGACTACAACCTGATCTGGTACGTCGAGGCGTGCCTGAGCAACGCCCTGCGTCTGGAGGGCTACATCCAGGACGCGGAGCGCGCCAAGGACACCGAGGTCGCGGATCTGTTCCGCAAGGCCCAGGCGGACAGCCGCAAGGGTGCCGAGCTGGGCAAGAACCTGCTGCGCGCACGCCTCAGCGAGGGCTGAGCCTGCCCGTACCCGAACGGCCCGGACCCCGGCGGGGTCCGGGCCGTTCGGCGCGCCGAGAGGCCGCTTCAGTCGCCGTCGCCTCGCCTTCTCAGCCGGCGTGCACCTTGCCTGCCTGGACCGTGTAGTGCGCCGGCTCGGAGCAGCCCAGTGACGGCGTGAGGAGCAGGCTCACCGTCAGCGGGGCGGGCTCGGTGCTCGCGGCCGAGAACGCGCAGACCGCGCCCTTGCCGGTGAGCGGGTACCAGAACCAGCCGTCCACGTCCCCCACGGTCACGCGGTCCGACTCCTTCCAGGCGTCGCCGGAGCGGGTGTAGACCTGCAGACGCACGGAGGCGGCGTACTCGTCCTCCGGGGAACGCAGCGCGGTGAGCGTGATCCGGTAGTCGGATCCCAGGGTCGACGAGGCGATCTGGCGGGACTGCGGCGCGGTGGTGCCGGCGCTCGACGCGCCGGCACCGGCGGCGCCCAGGACGGCCGCCGTCGCGAGGGTGAGGGCCGCGGTCACAGCGCGGCGCATCGGCTTGCGGGTCGGACTCATGTGTTCCCCCGTCGGAACGAGTTGGAGGGGTTTGTTCCCCACGGTGGAGAAGACACGTCACGCCCGGCGGGGGTTGTACGGGCTCACAGACCGAAGACGTCACCGACCCGCTCGCTCAGGGCGGCCTCCGTCAGCGTGCCGTCGACGGTGAGAGAGGGCAGCCCCCGTCGTGCCGTCTCCTCGCGCAGCCGCCTCGTGAACAGGTCGTCCCGCGCGGCGAGATTGCGGGCCGCCCGCTCCGGATCGCCGGTCCGCTCCGTGAAGCTCCCTCCGGCCGCGGCCCGGCTCCGGAACGCGGCCCGGCGGAATTCCGGCGTCGGAAGCAGCCAGACGGCGTGCCCCGGCCCCGGGAGCAGCGGTGCCACGAGGTGCGGCAGCAGCCGGAACCCCTCGACGAGGACGCAGGACCCGCGCGGCATGCGCAGCAGGTCCTCGACGATCAGGCCGAACGCCTCACCCCGGAACCAGTGGAAGGTCTCCAGCATCACCTCGGGGGAGCGGCGCACCCACCGCTCGTCCATGTCCATCGCCAGGAACGCATGCAGCAGGGGCGCCTCAGCTGCGGTGGTGCGGCGCGCGTGGTCCGCCATCACGTCGTCGGTCGAGTAGAGGCGCAGCCCGTGCCTGTGGGCGAGACGCCGCGCGACCGTCGACTTGCCCGCGCCGCTGCCGCCTCCGATCCAGTAGACGTGCCGCACACCTGCCCCTCCCTGCCCCCGCGACCCGATTGTCAGTGGTGGGTGCCACGATGCCGGAGCCGTGGAGCGGCCACCACGGCATCCGACGAACGGGGAGGAGCCGATCGTGCGCAGGCCGGTCGAAGGAGAAGTGTTCGTGCACTACGGCCGGCTCTACGTCGTCAGCGATCCGGACGGCAGCGGACCGGACCTCGGGGTGGCGTTCGCCGGGCAGTTCTCGGGGTTGTGCGGGGCCGCGACCCCCGGCGCGCTGTGGCTGCACACCGGGCTGCACACCGGGGACGTGGGTTTCACCGTCGAGGTCCACGAGCAGGCCCCGCCGCTCGATGCGGTCTGGGAGGACGTGGTGGAGGTGTCCTTCCGGCCCGTCTCGGCGGACAGCGCGCTCGAGGAGTGGGCGGGGGAGGCAACCTGGCCGCTCGGCCTGGAGGTGACCGACTACCGGGTGCGGTACTGCGCCCAGGGCATGGACCGGGCGCACGAGCGGGACACCCGGTCGGACGACGAGCCGCCACTGGACCGGTACCTGCTCCAGTTCTGGCCCGCGCCGCCCGAGCCGGACCGTGTCCTGAGACAGACCTCGGCCATCGCCGCCTACTGGCACTCCTTCGCCCGCGAACAGCCCCCTCCGCCCACCCCGGCCGAACGCGCCGGAACCGAACGCCGGGCACGACCGGCCCGGGAGACGGAGGAACGGGAACGCCTGCTCGCCGTCGAACGGCGGCAGTGAGGCGGGCCCCCTGCATGTCGCAGCCGCCCATGGCGTTGCCCGCGGTGCCGGCGGCGGCCGGGCCCCGACCCGTTCCGGGCGGCCCCCGACGCGCTGTACGCGGCGGTGACCGCGTACGGGGAGGAGCGCCGGGCCCTCCTGGACGAGGTCGGGTCCGTCGTGGAGGGCGGGCACCCGTAGGCGCCCCGCACGGGCCACGCCGGAGACCGGGCCCGGGGACGGCCGGGGTAGGACGGCCGGGGATCGGGAGCCGGTGCGACCGAGCGGTCCGGTGTGCCCGAGTGATTCCGCTGGGCGTGAGTGATTCCGTCCCACCGGGTACCCGGGCGTTCCCGCCATGACCGGCCGGGCGGCCGCGCGCGGCCCCGCCCCGGCCGGCCGCCGGCCCCGAGCCGAAGGAGACCCTGCTCATGACGGACGTATCCGGCACCGGTCCCGCTCCGGGCGACGACCGCAAGGTCCTCACCAATCGCCAGGGCCATCCGGTCTACGACAACCAGAACCAGCGCACCGTCGGCGCCCGCGGCCCGGCCACGCTGGAGAACTACCAGTTCCTGGAGAAGATCAGCCACTTCGACCGGGAACGCATCCCCGAGCGCGTCGTGCACGCCCGCGGCGTCACCGCCTACGGCCACTTCGAGGCCTACGGCACCTGGGGGGACGAGCCGATCAGCCGCTACACCCGGGCCAAACTGTTCCAGGAGCGCGGCAAGCGCACCGACGTGGCCGTCCGCTTCTCCACCGTCATCGGCGGCCGGGACTCCTCCGAGGCCGCCCGCGACCCGCGTGGTTTCGCCGTCAAGTTCTACACCGAAGACGGCAACTGGGACCTGGTCGGCAACAACCTCGGCGTCTTCTTCATCCGCGACGCCATCAAGTTCCCGGACGTCATCCACGCCCTGAAGCCGGACCCGGTGACCTTCGAGCAGCAGCCGAACCGGATCTTCGACTTCATGTCGCAGACGCCCGAGGCCATGCACATGCTGGTCAACCTGTTCAGCCCGCGCGGCATCCCCGCCGACTACCGCCACATGCAGGGCTTCGGCGTCAACACCTACAAGTGGGTCAACGCCGACGGCGAGACCAAGCTGGTCAAGTACCACTGGATGCCCAAGCAGGGCGTGCGCAGCATGACCGAGGAGGACGCGGCCAACGTCCAGGCGGACACCCTGGGCCACGCCACGAAGGACCTGTACGAGGCGGTCGCCCGCGGTGAGCACCCGGAGTGGGAGCTGCTCGTCCAGATGATGGACGACCACGACCACCCGGAGCTCGACTTCGACCCGCTGGACGACACCAAGACCTGGCCCGAGCAGGAGTTCCCGCCGAAGCCGGTGGGCCGGATGGTGCTCGACCGGATGCCGGAGAACTTCTTCGCCGAGAACGAGCAGATCTCCTTCGGCACCGGCGTCCTGGTCGACGGCCTGGACTTCTCCGACGACAAGATGCTCGTCGGCCGGACCTTCTCCTACAGCGACACCCAGCGCTACCGGGTCGGCCCGAACTACCTCCAGCTGCCCGTCAACCAGGCGAAGAACGCCGACGTGCGGACCAACCAGCGCGACGGCCAGATGGCCTACCACCAGGACGGCGGCGGGGAGAACCCGCAGGTCAACTACGAGCCGTCGATCACCGGCGGGCTGCGCGAGGCGCAGTACCCGACCCACGACGAGCAAGGTCCGGAGATCACCGGCAGGCTCACCCGCAAGCGCATCCCGCGCACCAACGACTACCTCCAGGCCGGTCAGCGCTACCTGCTGATGGAGGACTGGGAGCGCGACGACCTGGTGAAGAACTTCGTCGGTCAGCTGTCCCAGTGCGACCGGGCCATCCAGGAGCGCATGGTCTGGCACTTCCTGCTGGTCGAGAACGACCTCGGGCTGCGGGTCGGCGAAGGGCTCGGCATCGGCCCCGAGGACGTGACCGGCCTGGAGCCGCTGGCGAGCCAGGACCTGACGGACGAGGACCGGGAGCGCCTGTCCCGGCTGGGCAAGAACCAGCCGCGCGACGTGGAGGGCCTCACCATGACCCACTGCGTCCCCGACGAGCGGCACGTGGTGACGCGCTGACCGGTCAGTTCGTCACGGCCGAGCGGGCCACGGACAGGGCGTGCTCGGCGTAGCTCCGGCCGAACAGCACGGCGTGCACCAGCAGTGGGAACAGCTGGTGCACGCCGACGCGTCCGGTCCAGCCGCCGGCGAGCGGCGCCACCTCCTGGTAGCCGTCCAGCACGGCCTCCAGATGCGGGCAGCCGAACAGGCTCAGCATCGCCAGATCCGTCTCGCGGTGCCCGCCGTGCGCGGCCGGGTCGATCAGCCGGACGTCGCCGTCCGCCGCCCACAGCACGTTGCCGTTCCACAGGTCGCCGTGCAGCCGGGCGGGCGGCTCGGCGGGCCCGGCCAGTTCGGGCAGCCGCTCGCACAGCCGTTCCACGACGGCCGCCTCGCCGACGCGGACCGTGCCCCGGTCGACCGCCTGCCGCAGATACGGCAGCACCCGTTGCGCGGCGTACCAGCCCGGCCAGTCGGCGCCGGGCTCGTTGCGCATCGGGGCGAGCCCGATGTACGCGTCCGCCGGCCCGCCCGGTGGCGGCGCCCCGAACGCCGGCGCCCCGGCCGCGTGCAGCCCCGCCAGGTCCCGTCCGAAGCGCACCGCCGCCTCCCGGCTCGGCCGCCCCTCCACCACCCGGTCGATGACCAGCCACGGCCCGTCGTCGCCGTGGACGGCCGGCACCCGCACGGTCCCGGCCGCGGCCAGCCACCGCAGCCCGGCGGCCTCGGCCCGAGCGGCCCCCGGCGCGTCGGACCGCTTGGCGACCACGACCCGCCCGTCGTCGAGCGTGACCTCGGCGAGCGCCCCGGACAGGGGCTTCTCGCCGCCGACCGCCCGCCCCGTGAGCCGGGCCACGGCATCCGAACGGTCGGTCATCGGTGCTCCTGTCTCCACGCCGGGCGCGATCGCCACTCAGGCTACGGCCACGCGCCTGCCCGCCCGGGCCCGGCGTCACGCGGGACGGTGAAATCCCGTCCCGGGTCGACAGAACCGGCCTCCGCCGGGGGAGCAGTCCGGGCATGACCACTACACCGTTCCAGCGCACGATCGCCCTGCCCGCCCCGGTGTGCGAACAGGCCGCACAGCACCTGGAGCAGGCCGCGCACCGGGCCGTCGACGGGGCCGCCGTCCCGCTGAAGGCGTTCCGCGCGGCCGCCGACAGCGACTTCGTCCTGCCCCTGTCCGTGGTGGAGCAGGCCGCGGCCTGCCTGCTGGTCCTGGCCACCGAGACGGCCCAGACCGTACGTCCCTCCGCGCTGCGCGCCGTCATCAGCGTCGCCCTGCGGCTGCGCGACGCCGTGGAACTGGCCCACCAGCCCGCCCTCAGCAGCCGCTTCTGGTGAGCGGCGGCGGCCGTCAGCCCTGGGCCGTGTCTTTCCGGTCATCTGATCGACGGGCCGGTCGTGAGGGATGGGGAACAGCCGTGACGGGTCGCCCGGAGACCCGTCACGGGCCGAACGAGCCGTCACATGACGTCGGCGAGGCGTTCGGACAGGGCCAGCATCTCCGGGTCGTGGGGCCACCGGTCGGCGAGCGCCTGCACGGCCGCCTGCCGCAGTCCCCAGTCGGAGTCGTCGGCGGCCCGTTCCCGAAGCAGCACCTCGGTGGCCGGGTCGTGGCGCCAGCCGCCGGCCAGTGCCTCGACCGCCGCGCGCCGGCTCGTCGCTCCGGTGCCGTCGGTGACGATGCGCCGAAGCAGCTCGCCCGTCGCCCGTTCCTCGCGCCAGCCCGCGGCCAGGAGGCGGATGACTTCAGCGCGCAGGAAGTCGTCGGGGTCGTCGACGGCGAGTCGACGCAGCAGATCGCGGGTCAGCGAGGTGCGGAAGCCCAGGACGAGGGCCCGGACGGCGGTCGTGCGGACGTGGGAATCGGGGTCCAGCTCAGCGCGCTCACGGAGCACTTCCTCGGTCCCGGGGGCGTCGCGAAGGCTCGCGCCCAGCATCCGTATCGCCGTCGCTCGCACGTACGCGGCGGCCGGGCCGACCGCCAGTCTGCGCAGCAGCAGCCGGGTGTCCGGGTCGTCGCGCCATCCGGCGGTGACGGCGAGGACGGCCGTCGCGAGCGTCCTCCCCTCCTCCTTGCCGCCGGCGATGCGGCGCAGCACCGCTTTGGCCTCGGGGTCTCCCGGCCACAGAGAGCCGAGAGCCCACAGCGCGGCCTGCCGCACCGAGTCGCTCGCCGGTGAGACCGCGAGCTCGCACAGCCACGGCAGCGTACGCGGGTCGTCGCGCCATCCCGTGGCCACCACCCGTACGGCGGCCACCCGGACGTCCGTGTCCGGGTGCGCTTCGGCCCGTTCGCGCAGCAGCATAGGGGTCCGCGCGTCGGCGCGGCGCCCGACGACGAGTGGCCCGAGCGCGGTGATGCGCGGATCCTCCGCGGGCGCGGGGAAGGTCGCGAGGGCCGCGTCAGGGCGGACGGGTCCGGCCCGCATCCGGTCGAGCGTCCGCTCGGCGGTCTCGCGCAGCCACCTCTCGTCGGCCGGATCGGCGGCGATGGCTTCCAGCAGAGCCGCATTCAGCGGATCCTCGGGCCAGCCCTCGGCGAGAATGCGAAACACGCTGGTCCGCAGGTGCGGGTCGGGGTCGCAGGCGGCCCGCTCGCGGACGACGGCCCCGGCGTCGGGGTCGCCCGGCCAGCCGGACGCGAGACACCGCACTGCGGTGAGGCGGACCTCGGAAGCCGGGTCGTCGGCGGCGTACCGGCACAGCGCGGCATACGTCTCGGGCTCGTCGCGCCAGCCGTTGACGAGTGCTCCCAAGGCTCCCCGGCGAAGGTAGGTGTCGTCGTCGTCGAGCCAGCCTCGCAGCAAGCGTGCGGCGGACGGGTCGGTGCGACGGGCCAGGGCGAACAGCCGGACCGAGCGCTCCCTGGTCTCTCCATCGGGGTCCGCTTCCGCGGATTCGCAGAGCAGCCGAGCCAGTCGCGGGTCCTCGGGCCGCTCCTGGACGAGCGCACGGACGGCCTCGACTCTGGTGGCCGGTGCGGGGCCGAAGGCCGCCTGGCTGTAGAGGTTGTCGTAGAACTCGGGGTGGTCGCCCAGCAGTGCGGCGCCGACCTGTGCGGCCGGTGGTACCTCGAACCAGGCGAAGTTCTCCCCCTCCCTCATGACACTGAGGAACTGACCGCGCGCCAGGTACCAGTCGCCATAGAGCCGGTGGACGGCGGGACAGCGTGCGCCGAGCCGGGCGAGCACAGGCGGCAGGGTCTCCTCCGCCGCGCGCAGGACGGGCGAACCGGGGCGCACCCCTTCGGCGACCACATGCTCGATCAGCGCGATCACCGCGCTCACGACGGCGGAGCACTGGGCGGGCAGTGCGCCGGGGTCGCGGACCTCACCGAGGCAGCGGGCGGCGAGCACGATGTGGTGGGGGATCTCGCGCGAGGACGCCCCGGACAGGCGGACGAACCACAGCGGATCGGCCGCCAGGAGGTGCGCGACGATCCGTCCTGCGACCCGAGGTTCGACCATCCCGGCGGTGAGGACGAGGGATTCGTGCCGGGAGGGGTCGTTCCAGTGCTCGCCGTACTCGTGGTGGACGAGTGCGTCCTCGCTCAGGCTGCGCTCCACGGTGAGCCGGTGGTGGACATCCGCCGCGTCGAGGTATTCGAGCAGCGCGCGATGGAGGAATCCGTACATCGCGCCGCCGAAGTGGCTGAGGATCCCGTTGCGTACGCGGAACTCCTCCAGCATCGCGCGGGTGAGCGCCGGCGAGCGATCGGGCGGAAGCTTGTCGCGCAGGTAACCGTCGAGTTCCGCGGTCAGCTCCGCGTCCGTCAGGAGGTTCCCGGCCGTCCCGCCCGCCCCGGTCTGCATCCGGTGGGCCACGCGGCGCAGCAGCTCCATCCGCTCGCCGGCGCGCAGGCGCCCCGCGTCCTCGGCCACCCGTTTGTCGCGTGCGAACCGGCCCGGGTCCCACTGGGCGATGAACGCGCTCACGGTCTGTTCGAGCACCGCGCGCCGGTCCCTCGGCAGGTCCCGGTGTTCACCGCGAAGGGCCAGCATGGTGAGCATCAGCGGGTTTCCCGCGAGCTCAGCCGCTGCCGGCGTGTCGTCGATGGCGGCCAGCAGCCGCTCCCGCAGGCGGGCCGCCTCGGCGGGCTGTTCGGGGAAGGCCAAGCGGTACCAGCGGGTCACGAACGTGTCGATCCGCACCCGGTCGAGGTCCCGCAGTACGTGGATGCGGAAGCCCTCGCGTTCGAGTACGGCGTGCTGGTAGTCGACGATCCGGGAGGTCACCACGACGCGGGCGTTCGGATAGCGTTCCGCGAGACCTGCGATCTCGCCGGTCACCTCCTCGCGCAGCCGAGGGTCGAAGACCTCGTCGAGCCCGTCGAAGATCAGTACCGCGCGGCCACCCGTACGCAGGTACGCGTCGAGCAGGTCCTTCGGCAGACCGGGCCCTTGGGTGTGGTGGAGGCGGTCGACGAGGTCGAGGAGTGTGCCGGTGCGCCACTGCGGGTCGGCGTACGCGCCGAGCTCCACCAGGAGCGGCAACGCCCCCGTGAGCGGCGCGAGATCCGCGTCGACCTGGTGGTCCGAGTCCAGGGCCTGTGCGAGCGTGAGCGCGAGGTAGCGGGCCAGTGTCGACTTGCCGTGGCCAGGGTTGCCGAGCAGCACGATCCGTTGCGCGTCGCCTTGGGCCAGTACCTGGAGGGCGGGGCGGGTCCGGCCGTCGTCGAGCGGCCATGGAGCGGGGGCCGACGCGTCGGCGCCGCGGGTCGGCGGCGCGCCCGGCCCTCCGTCCCGCGTCGGCGTCCCGGGACGAACGGCCGGGGCGACGAACACGTCGGTCAGCCGGAGCGGTTCGGGGCGGACCGGCGCATGGGGGGAAGCGACGACGGCGAGCTGTGCGTGGCGTCGGCGCAGTTGGGCGAAGTACGTCGTGCACGCGGCGTCGAAGCCGGCCGGGACGGAGCGGGCGCGGCGTGCGGAAACGGCGTCCTCGTACCAGCGTTTCCACTGGTCCTCGTCACCCAGCGCCGCGTTCTCCGCCGTGAATCCGCGGTGGTCCGCCGCCAGCCTGATCAGGACTTTGAGTACGGGACGGAAGGTGCGCCAACTCCCCGGGTGGTGGCCGTTGGGGCTCTTCCAGGCGCTGATCGGCTTGTTGCTCGGGTTGCCCTTGCGGTCGGTGACCCCCGCCCTTTTCGCCACCGCCGTCAGATCGGGGTGGTCGGCTGCTTCGTACAAATCCTGGAGCCGCCTGGCGAACTCCAGCCGAGCTGTGCTCGGGACACCTCCGCCCGCCAAGAGACTCCCCCTCCGACGCGTGTCCCGCCGTCCGGTCCGGTCCGGTCCCGTCCGGGCCGGACACCTCGCAGCAGCCGCCCTGACGTGCACGTTCGATCGGGTGAGGCAAGCAGCGAAGGCCGAGGCGGCCCCGCTGCCGCTGCACTGGTGCGGACCGGCTTCCGAACGCTTCCGATCGAGGAAAAGGAGTCTTCCATGAGCTCCGCAATGATCACCCTGCTTTTCGGCATCTGCCTTGCGCTTCTGGCATCCGCCCTGTTCGCGGCCGTCGTCGGCCTGGCGGCCCGCAGAGGAGGGGCGAGTCCCGCCTCGGCCGTTTCCCGGGCCGCTCACGCATTCAGCACGTCCCTGAATGGCACGCTGCTGATCATCGGCCTCATCGTCACCGTCGCCGTCCGTTGAGGCGGGGCGGTCCTGTACGGCACCGAGTAAGGAGCGGCATGTGGTGGACGCCGTAGACGGACGTGGTGCCGCGCATCGCGACGTTCTCCGCCGGCCGCCCGAGCCGGAAGGCCAGGGAAGCGCCGGAACAGGCGGAGACCTCGGACGAAGGGGCTGCAGGACGCGACCTAGGACCGGTCCCGGTGGAAGGCCGGCCCGACCTGCCTGCGGCGCAGTTCCTCCAGCGTGGCGCACTGGCGGCGGGCCCGGGCGAGGAGCTCGTCCAGCCGCTCCGCGTCGAGGCGCCGGTCCGCCGCGGCCAGCGCGCGGAGCGTCTCCCAGGCCGCCGCCTTGCCCTCCGCGCCCAGGCGCAGCGCCTCCAGCTCCCACAGCGTGCTCAGCGGGGACCGCCGTACCAGGCGGCCGTTGCCCTTCAGGCGTCCCATCCGCTCGGCCGCCAGCCCGGCGACGACCTTGTAGCGCCGCACCGGGACGTCGAGCCGCCGCATGACGTGCAGCAGGGCCGCCCGGTCCTCGGTCAGTTCGGCGACGACCGGGGCCAGCGGGCCGGCCAGGGCCGAACCCCGGCACGAACGCAGCAGCGAGCGGGCCCGCGCGGCGCCCGCCGCGGCAACGGCCAGCTGGTCGTTGAGGTAGATCCCGAGCAGGGCCGTGTCCGTGGCCGGGACGGCCCGGGCGCCCTTGGTGCCCGTGGCGTTCCGTGCGCCGCCTCGCGGGTCCGTCATGAGTCCGCTCCTGTCGTGGCCGGGTCCCGCGCGACGGCCACCTGGGTGGTGATGCGGACGACGCCGGGACGGCGGGGTGTCGAGCCGGACCCGAACCGCACGGGGGGCTCGACCGGGGCGAGGGCGCCGAGATCGCGCCCCTGGTGGGTGACCGTGGCCGAGGTGATCGGGTGCAGGTCACGGGCGCCGTACCACTGGTGCCGGCCGGACCGGGCGCCGGCGTGCGTGCGGGCGCCGAGCAGCAGCCGGGCGGGCCGGTCCCACAGGGCGAGCCATCCCGGGCTCGTGGCGAGCCGGGCGGGCACGGCCCGCAGCGCGAGACCGGGCAGGCCCCGCGGGCCGGTGCCGAACCGCACATCGAGCGGTGGGGCCGAGACCGTCCAGTGGCGGCGGTCGGTGATCCGCACCCGGACCGGCACGACCCGCACCTCGTCGAAGGCGTAGGTGCCGGCGATGAAGTCCGCCGTCTCCCGGGTCGGCGCCAGCAGCAGGCGGTGCCCGCCGGGCTCCTCGACCATCAGGTCGCTGAACGGCCCGAACGGCGACCTCGGCCAGTGCCCGAGTACGACACGGGTGCCGGACGCGGTGCCGAGGCCCGCGATCCAGCCGTCGAAGCGCAGGGTGCGCACTCCCGCCCGGCCCTTCGGGGCCCGGGCGGGGTGGGCGTTCGCGGATCCGGGACGCGGCAGGTGGCGCAGCACCCGGGCCGGGTGCCCGCCCCGCTCGGCCGTGAAACGGCCGGGCCGTCCCCCTCCACGCCCCGGGAAGCCGCACCCGCGCCGGACGCCCGGATGCCCGCCGCGGGGTGTGGCCGAGGCCACGTCGCGGACGAGGTCCCGATCACGTCCGGGCTCGGGAAGCGGCGGTTACCGTCTACGACCAGACCCCGCCCCCTGCCCCTCGGACGGCCCGGCAGTGCAAGCAGATCTCTCCCCGGTCATCGCGGCCACCGCCCAGTGGCTCACGCGTGCCTTCCCCGCCACCGGCGGCGCACTGGCCTCCGCCCTGTGCGAGGTGCAGGCCCGGCAGGCCGTGACGGTCGCGGCACGGCTCCGGTACCCGACAGCCATGGACGCCGCCCTGCTCGACCTCGTGGGGCCCGGCGGCTCGGCGCGGCTCGACTGGGTCACCGGCGCCGACGCGGCCCCGGACGGCGACGAGGACGCGCACGCGTGGCGCACCTGGGTGGACGAGGTCGTGGCGAGCTGGGCGGCCGTCCTGCTCACCGACCCCGACCTGGCCGCCCGGGCCGTGGCCGCGCTCACCGGGGACCGGCGCGGCACCGGCTCCCGGGCCGAGTTCCGTCGGCTCGTCGCACCCGACGCCGGCGACCGGAGCGCCGCCGCACTCCTGCGCCACCCGGACCTGCTCGCCCCCGTCGCGCGGCTGCACCACCCCCAGCTCCTCGAACGCCTGGACCCGGGCCGCACCCTCATCGCCTGACACACGCCGCCTCCCCACGGGTCCGCACCCCCCCCCCGGCGACCTGCGCGGACGCGCCACTGCCCCCTCCCGTCACCCTCCGTGAGTCACCGGTTTGCCGTAAGCGACCGTGCCCCGCCGCAGCGATCGGCGGAGGCTGAGCGTGGGCTCGACGGTCTCCGGCCACCTTCGGCGGCCCGGGGTTTCCCCGCCGTCCTGCCGTGCCGTGACGCCGCTGACGGAGGAGAGACCGCCATGACCACCGCCTTCTCACGGAGCTGGCAACACGCCGTCGTCACCGGCGGCGCCGGATTCGTCGGCTCCCACCTGTGTGCCGCCCTGCTGGACGCGGGCGCGGCCGTCACCTGCGTGGACGACTTCAGCACCGGCCGCCCGGAGAACATCGCCCCGCTGCTGGAACGGCCCGGCTTCACGCTCGTCCAGGCCAACGTCGCCGAAGGGCTGCGGATCAAGCGCCCGCCGGACCTCGTGCTGCACTTCGCCTCCCCGGCGTCCCCGGCGGACTACCTGCGCCTGCCGCTGCACACCATGGAGGCGGGCAGCCTCGGCACCCGCAACGCCCTGGAACTGGCGCACTCCGCCCGGGCCCGGTTCGTCCTGGCCTCGACCTCCGAGGTGTACGGCGACCCCCAGCAGAACCCGCAGGACGAGCGCTACTGGGGCAACGTCAACCCCGTCGGGCCGCGCAGCGTCTACGACGAGGCCAAACGCTTCGGCGAGGCGCTGACCACCGCCCACGCCGAGACCCACGGCACCGACACCTGCATCGTGCGGCTGTTCAACACCTACGGCCCGCGGATGCGCGGCCACGACGGACGCGCCGTGCCGACCTTCGTACGCCAGGCCCTGGACGGCGAACCCCTCACCGTGACCGGCGACGGCCGCCAGACCCGGTCGCTGTGCTACATCGACGACACCGTCCGCGGCATCCTCGCCGCGGCCGCCCACGGCATGCGCGGCCCGGTCAACATCGGCAACCCGGCCGAGATCACCATGCTCGACCTGGCCCGGCTGGTCGTCGAACTCGCCGCGTCCCCCTCGGAGATCCGCTTCATCGAACGCCCGGTGGACGACCCGGCCGTGCGCTGCCCGGACATCACCCTGGCCCGCGACAAGCTCGGCTGGGACCCGCAGGTGCGCGCCGAGGAAGGGCTGCGGCGCACGATCGCCTGGTTCCGCGAGGCCGGGACCGACGACTGACCCGCCCCCGGCCCCGCCCCGCGCACCGCCGCGCCCGGTCCCGCCCCCACCGCCGAAAGGCACGCCACGCCCATGCGCATCCTCGGAATCAACGCCCTCTTCCACGACCCCGCCGCCGCCCTCGTCGTCGACGGACGGACCGTCGCCGCCGCCGAGGAGGAGCGGTTCTCGCGGCGCAAGCACGGGAAGCGGCCCCTGCCCTTCTCCGCCTGGGAGCTGCCCGAGAAGGCCGCCGCCTGGTGCCTGAAACGGGCCGGGCTGCGACCGCAGGACCTCGACGCGGTCACCTACTCCTTCGACCCGGCGCTGGCCCGGCCCGCCGACGCCATGGGCCTGGACGACCCGTGGGACCACCTGCGGCTCACCTACGCCCGCGAGGCTCCCGGCTTCCTGGCGGCGGCCCTGCCCGGCCTCGACCCGGGCATCGTCCGGTTCGTGCCGCACCACATGGCCCACGCCGCCTCCGGCGCCTTCGCCGCACCCGACGCCGGCGACTCCTCGGTGCTGGTCCTGGACGGCCGCGGCGAACGCGCCTCCCACCTGGCCGCACGCCGCGTCGGTGACCGGCTGGAGGCACTGCACACCCAGGACCTGCCGCACTCGCTCGGCCTGGTCTACGAGGAACTCACCGCGCACCTGGGCTTCCTGCGCTCCTCCGACGAGTTCAAGGTGATGGCGCTCGCCTCCCACGGCACCCCGCGCATGCTGGCCGAACTGCGCCGCCACGTGTACCCCACCGGCGACGGCGGCTTCCACGCCACCGCGGTGCCCTGGCACGAACTGTGCGCGCCGCGCGGGGCCGACGAGCCGTGGACGCAGGACCACGCCGACGTCGCCGCCAGCGCCCAGGCCGTGCTGGAGGAGACCCTGCTCGACCTGGTGCGCTGGCTGCACGGCCGCACCCACGACAGCGTGCTCACCCTCGCCGGAGGCGTCGCCCTCAACTGCGTCGCCAACTCCCGTGTCGCCCGCGAGGGCCCCTTCACCCGGGTGTGGGTGCAGCCCGCCGCCGGCGACGCCGGGACCGCCCTGGGCGGGGCCCTGCTGCTGTCCGCGGGCGAGGGCGACCAGCCGGAACCCATGACCGGCGCCGACCTCGGCCGGGACTGGTCCGACGCGGAACTCGGCGCCTGGCTGAAGACTGCGGCCGTCCCCTTCGAACGGCCCCCGGACATCGCCGAGACCGTCGCCCGGGCCCTCGCCGACAACGGCATCGTCGCCTGGTTCCAGGGCCGCTCCGAGTACGGCCCGCGCGCCCTCGGCCACCGCTCCCTGCTGGCGCACCCCGGCCACGCGGGCAACCTGGAGCGCCTCAACGACGTCAAGGGACGCGAGCAGTTCCGGCCCGTCGCGCCCATGGTGCTCGCCGACCGCGCCGCCGAGATCTTCGACGGTCCGCTGCCCAGCCCGTACATGCTGTTCGTGCACGACGTGGCCCCGGCGTGGCGGGACCGTATCCCCGCCGTCGTCCACGTCGACGGCACCGCCCGCATCCAGACCGTCGACCCGGACCGCGAACCCCTGGTGGCCCGCATGCTCGGCGCGTTCGAACGGTTCACTGGGCTGCCCGTGGTGGTCAACACCAGCCTCAACACGGCCGGACGGCCCATGGTCGACGACCCGCGCGACGCCCTGGAGTGCTTCGGCTCCTCGCCGGTGGACCTGCTGGCCATCGGCCCCTACGCGATCCGCCGCGGCGACCTCTTCCGCACCGGCGACCGGGACGACCTGCGCTCCGCCGCCGGAGGCCCCCGATGACGGCCTTCGCCGCGGCGCGGGACGCCGAGTACGCCGTCGTGATCCCGACCCTCGGCCGGCCCAGCCTGCGCGCCTGCCTGCACGCCCTGGCCGAGGCGGCCGGGCCGGGGCCGGTCCGTGTGGTCCTGGTCGACGACCGGCCCGACGCGGCCGGGGTCCCCCTGACCGCCGACGTCCCGCCGTCGCTGCGCGCCCGCACCGTCGTCGTGCCCGGCGGAGCGCGCGGACCCGCCGCCGCCCGCAACCTCGGCTGGCGCGCGGCCGGTGACGTCCCGTGGATCGTCTTCCTGGACGACGACGTCGTCCCCGGGCCCACCTGGGGCGACGACCTCACCCTCGACCTGACGGCGGCGTCGGACCGGACGGCCGGGATCACCGCCCGCATCGAGGTGCCCCTGCCGGCCGACCGCCGCCCGACCGACTGGGAGCGCAACACGGCCGGACTGGCCGGTGCCCACTGGATCACCGCCGACATGGCGTACCGCCGGGCGGCGCTCGTGGCCGTCGGCGGCTTCGACGAGCGCTTCCGGCGTGCCTTCCGCGAGGACGCGGACCTCGCCCTGCGCATGCTCGACGCCGGCTGGACGCTCACCGGGGGACGGCGCACCACCACCCATCCCGTCCGGCCCGCCGGACGCTGGGTCTCCGTCTGGCTGCAGGCCGGCAACGCCGACGACGTCCTGATGACCCGGCTGCACGGCCGTCACTGGTGGCGCCGGGCGGGCGCGCCGCGCGGGCGCCTGCCCGTGCACCTCGCGGTCACCGGCGCCGGGGTGACGGCCGCCGGCTGCGCCCTGCTCGGCCGGCACCGCCTCGCCGGGGCCTGCGCCGCCGCCTGGCTGGCCGGCACCGCCGAGTTCGCCCTCGCCCGGATCCTGCCCGGACCGCGCACCCGCGACGAGGTGCTCACCATGGCCGTCACCAGCGCGCTCGTGCCGCCCGCCGCGACCTGGCACTGGCTGCGCGGCCGCCTGACGCACCGCGCCGCCCGCCCGCACACCCCGCCGGGAACCACGGGCCCGACGACGGAGCCCCGCCCGGCGGTCAGGGAACGGCTGCGCACATGACCGGCCCCACCGGCCCCCGGCGACCCACCGGAGCGTGCGGAACCGGCGGCACACCGCCGCCCCCGCCCGCCCCGCTCCCGGCCACCACCGCCTCCGACCCCGCGGCGCGGGGCCGACACCGCCCGCTGCCGCGGCCCGGCCCCCGCCCGGACATGCGGGCGGGACACCGGCTGCCGCCGTCGGCGTGGCCCGATCCGGACGGGCACGCGGGCTACCGGCTGCCGCTGTCGGCGGGCCCCGGCCCGGACGTGCGGGCGGGACACCGGCTGCCG
>NZ_JBNCNM010000018.1:48924-174955 GCF_049846985.1 Streptomyces sp. DT190
ACGCGGGCTACCGGCTGCCGCTGTCGGCGGGCCCCGGCCCGGACGTGCGGGCGGGACACCGGCTGCCGCCGTCGGCGTGGCCCGGTTCGGACGGGCACGCGGGCTACCGGCTGCCGCTGTCGGCGGGCCCCGGCCCGGACGTGCGGGCGGGACACCGGCTGCCGCCGTCGGCGAGGCCTGGTCCGGACGGGCGCGCCGGGTACCGGGTGCCGTCGTCGGGCGGGTGGGCCGGGCATCGGCTGGTGTGCTCGGCCGGGCTGCGGCCGGATGTGCGGGGCCCCTGGCGGACCCTGTCCGCGGGAGGTCCGCGATGAATCCGTTCCGCTCCCGCCGCCGCCCGCCCCGCACCCTCGTCGTGCGGCTGGACAGCGCCGGGGACGTGCTGCTGGCGGGGCCCGCCGTACGGGCCGTCGCGGCCGGGTCCTCGTACACCGCGCTGCTGTGCGGACCGCAGGGCGCGGCCGCCGGGCGGATGCTGCCCGGCGTGGACGACGTACTGACGTACGACGCCCCCTGGGTCGGGCTCGAACCCCCGCCGGTGACGCGTGCGGCCACCCGGCGGCTGATGGCGAGGCTCGTCGCGGGCCGCTTCGACCGGGCGCTGGTGCTGGTGTCGTACCACCAGAGCCCGCTGCCGGTCGCCCTGCTGCTGAAACTGGCCGGAGTCACCCGCGTCGCCGCCGACAGCGAGGACTACCCGGGCGCACTGCTGGACCTGCGGCACGCCAGACTGCCGCACCGCCACGAGGCCCTGGCCGCCCTCGACCTCGCCCGCGCCGCGGGCTTCGCCCTGCCGCCCGGGGACGACGGGCGGCTGCGCGTCACCCCGCCGCCCCGCACGGCCCACCTCACCGGGCCCGGCCCGTACGTCGTGGTCCATCCGGGCGCCGCCGTGCCCGCCCGGGCCTGGAGCCCCGCCCGGGCGGCGCGGGCCGTGGCCGCGCTGTCCGCCGCGGGCTACCGGGTCGTCGTCACCGGCGGGCGCGCCGAGCGCGAACTGACCGCCCGCGTCGCCGGCCGCCACGCCCTGGACCTCGGCGGCGCCACCGACCTGCCGCACCTGGCCGGCGTACTCGCCGGAGCCCGGGCCGTGGTCGCCGGGAACACCGGCCCGGCGCATCTCGCCGCCGCTGTCGGCACCCCCGTCGTCAGCCTCTTCGCACCGGTCGTACCCGCCGAGCGGTGGGCCCCCCACGGCGTCCCGCACATCCTGCTCGGCGACCGGCACGCCGCGTGCGCGGACACCAGGGCACGGCACTGCCCGGTACCCGGACACCCCTGCCTGGACGGCATCGGCGACGCCGAGGTGCTCGCCGCCGTGGCGGCCCTCACGGACGACCGGGCCGACCAGGGAGAACCGACGGAGCGAGGAGCGACCGTATGAACATCCTGCTGTGGCACGTGCACGGCTCCTGGACGACCGCGTTCGTGCAGGGACCGCACACCTACCTCGTCCCCGTCACACCGGGCCGCGACCCGGACGGCCTCGGCCGGGCCCGCACCTTCTCCTGGCCCGCCTCGGTGCGCGAGGTCACACCCGAGGAACTCCGCGACACGCCCGTCGACCTGGTGCTCCTGCAGCGCCCGCACGAGGCGGAGCTGGCCGAGCGCTGGCTCGGCGGCCGCCGTCCCGGCCGTGACGTGCCCGCCGTGTACCTGGAGCACAACGCGCCCGACGGCGACGTACCGGACACCCGGCACCCGTGCGCCGACCGCGCCGATCTGACCCTCGTGCACGTCACCCACTTCAACCGGCTGTTCTGGGACTGCGGAACCACCCGCACCACGGTGATCGAACACGGCATCGTCGACCCGGGCCACCGCTACACCGGCCGCCTCGCCCGGGCCGCCGTCGTCGTCAACGAACCCGTGCGCCGCGCCCGGTACACCGGTACCGACCTGCTGCCCGCGCTGGCCGACGCGGTGCCGCTGGACGTGTTCGGCATGGGCACCGAGGGACTGGCCGGGCACCTCGGCCTGCCGCCCGAGCAGTGCCGCACGGCCGACCTGCCGCAGGGCGAACTGCACCCGGCCATGGCGGAACGCCGCATGTACCTGCACCCGGTGCGCTGGACCTCCCTCGGCCTGTCCCTGCTGGAGGCCATGCACCTGGGGATGCCGGTGCTGGCGCTCGCCACCACCGAGGCGGTCGAGGCCGTCCCGCCGGGCGCGGGCACCCTCTCCACCCGGCCCGACGTCCTGGCCCGCGCCGCCCGCCACTACCTGCACGAACCCGAGGCCGCGGCGGCCGACGGCGGCAGGGCCCGGCAGGCGGCCCTCGAACGCTACGGGCTCAAGCGCTTCCTGGCCGACTGGGAGCGCCTGATCACGGAGGTGTGCTCATGACCCCGTCCCTCACCCCCTTCCCGGCCGGGCCGCTCGGCGGCGACGCGCGCGATCCGGGCGTCCTCGACATCGCGCTCGTCTCCGAGCACGCGAGCCCCCTCGCCGCCCTCGGCGGGGTCGACGCAGGCGGGCAGAACGTGCACGTCGCCTGCCTCGCCGGAGCCCTCGCCGACCGCGGCCACCGCGTCACCGTGTACACCCGGCGCGACGCGCCCGACCTGCCCACGCGCGTGCCGCTGCGCGACGGCGTCGAGGTGCACCACGTGCCCGCCGGGCCGGCCGAACCCCTCCCCAAGGACGCCCTGCTGCCGCACATGGGCGAGTTCGGCCGGTACCTGACCCGCGCCTGGCGCACCCGCGCCCCGGACCTCGTCCACGCGCACTACTGGATGTCCGGTCTGGCCGCCCTGCGCGCCACCCGCGCCCGGGGGCTGCCGCTGCTGCACACGTACCACGCCCTCGGCACGGTGAAGAAACGGCACCAGCAGCTCGCCGACACCAGCCCGCCGGAACGGATCCCCGGCGAGATCGAGATCGGCCTGGGCTGCGACCGCGTCGTCGCGACCTGCCGGGACGAGGCCGTCGAACTGGCCCGCATGGGCATACCCGCGCACAAGGTCGCCGTCGTGCCCTGCGGCGTCGACCCCGACCGGTTCACCCCGAAGGGCCCGGCCGCGCCCCGCGGACCGTACCCGCACCGGCTGCTCCAGCTGGGCCGGCTCGTGCCGCGCAAAGGCGCGGCGGTCACCGTCGCCGCCCTGGCCGAGCTGCCCGGCACCGAACTCGTCGTGGTCGGCGGACCGCCCGCCGACCGGCTCGACGAGGACCCGGAGGTGCGCCGGCTGCGCGGCATCGCCCGCGAGGCGGGCGTCGCCGACCGGGTCCGCTTCACCGGCGCCGTGCCCAGCGAGGACGTCCCGTCGCTGCTGCGCTCCGCCGACGTGGTGGTCTGCCCCGCCGACTACGAGCCCTTCGGCATCGTCCCGCTGGAGGCCATGGCCTGCGGCGTGCCGGTCGTGGCCAGCGCCGTCGGCGGACAGCTGGACACCGTCGCCGACCCCGGCACCGGACGGCTGGTGCCGCCCCGCGACCCCGAGGCACTGGCCCGGGCCGTGGCCGCTCTGCTCGCCGACCCGGCGGCCCGCGCCGCGTGCGGCGCGGCCGGCCGCCGCCGGGTGCTGAGCCGCTACGGCTGGGACCGGGTCGCCGCCGCCACCGAGGCGGCCTACTGCGAGGTCCTCGACGCCGAGCCCGCCGCGACCGGCGCCGGCTGAACCGGCCCGCCCGCCCCGACTCCGAAGGAGGTGTGGGCCCGCCGCCGTCTCCCGGCGGCACGCCCGATCCGCATGAGCGAACTCTCCGCGCACCCCGCCCTCGACGCCGCGCGTCTGCACTGCGAGTCACTGGAGGAGGCCCTCGGCCGGTTCCGCCGGCACGGTCTGGACCGGATCGTGGACTGGGGCGCCCGGCTCGCCGGCGTCCTCACCGACGGCGGCCGGCTGCTCGCCGCCGGCAACGGCGGCAGCGCCGCCCAGGCCCAGCACCTCACCGCCGAGCTCGTCGGCCGCTACCGCAGGGAACGCCGCGCCTATTCCGCGCTCGCCCTGCACGCCGAGACCTCCAGCATGACCGCCATCGGCAACGACTACGGCTTCGACCACGTCTACGCCCGGCAGGTCACCGCCCACGGCCGCCCCGGCGACGTCCTGATGCTGCTGTCCACCTCGGGCCGCAGCGCCAACCTCGTCGCGGCCGCCGTGACCGCGAGGCAGGCCGGACTGCAGGTCTGGGCGCTGACCGGGCGCGGCCCGAACCCGCTGGCGGAGGCCGCCGACGAAGCCCTCTGCGTGGACGCGGAGAGCACCGCCAACGTCCAGGAGACCCACCTCGTCGCCGTCCACCTGCTGTGCGAGTGCTTCGACACGGCCGCGGCCACGCCCCTCGCGCGGCGCACCGTCCTGACCCGGGGGAGTGCCTCATGACCGGCCCGCAGCCCATCGCGGTCGTCGGGGACGTCCTCCTCGACGAGGACATCGAAGGCGTCTCCACCCGGCTCGCGCCCGACGCCCCCGCGCCCGTCGTCGACGTCACCGCCGACCGGCGTCACCCGGGCGGAGCCGGACTGGCCGCCGCCCTCGCGGCCCGGGGCGGCCGGGACGTCGTCCTGGTGACCGCGCTCGGCGACGACGACGCCAGCGAGGCCGTACGCCGGGACCTGCGCGGCCGGGTCCGGCTGCTGGAGATCCCGCTGAACGGCACCCTGCCCGTGAAGACCCGCGTCCTCGCGGGCGGCCGGCCCGTCGTCCGCATCGACCGGGGCGGCGGCACCCCCGGCGAACCCGACGAGGAGGTCCGCCGGGCCCTGTCCGGCGCCCACGCGATCCTCGTGGCCGACTACGGCCGCCACACCGCGGGCGCCCTGCGGCCGTACCTGGAGGACGTTGCCCGGCGCACCCCGCTGGTGTGGGACCCGCACCCCAAGGGCGACCCGCCGGTGCCCGGGGCCCGCCTGGTCACGCCCAACGCGGCGGAGGCCCGCGCACTGCACCCGGGCGCCGGGGAGACGACCCTGGGCGCGTACGCCGAACGGGCCGCGCGGCTCGCGGAGCGGTGGCGCGCGGCGGGCGTGGCCGTCACGCTCGGCGAGCGCGGGGTGCTGCTGGCGAGGCCCGGATCCGGTACGCCGATGCTGGTCCCGGTGCCGTACCGGGCCGCCGGGGACCCGTGCGGAGCGGGGGACTGCTTCGCGGCGACGACGACCGCCGCCCTCGCCGACGGACTGCTGCCCGAGGAGGCCCTGCAGCGGGCCGTCGCCGAGGCGGCCGCGTTCGTCGCGGCGGGCGGCGCCGGCAACCCGGACCTGTGGCGCACCGAACCGGCGCCGGGACCGGCGGACGAGTCCGCGACCGACGCGTTCGCCCTCGCGGAGAGCGTGCGGGCGCGCGGTGGCACGGTGGTCGCCACCGGCGGCTGCTTCGACCTGGTGCACGCCGGTCACGTCGGGCTGCTGGAGAGCGCCCGGCGCATCGGGGACTGCCTCATCGTGTGCCTGAACTCCGACGCCTCCGTCACCCGCCGCAAGGGCCCGGGCCGCCCGCTCAACCCGGCGGCGGACCGGGCCCGCGTCCTCGCCGCGCTCGGCAGTGTGGACGCGGTGGTGGTCTTCGAGGAGGACACCCCCGAGGCGGTCCTGGCCCGGCTCAGGCCGGACGTCTGGGTCAAGGGCGGCGACTACTCCGTCCAGGACCTCCCGGAGGCCCGGACCCTGCGCACCTGGGGCGGCCAGGCCGTGGTCCTGCCCTACCTGGACGGCCGCTCAACGACCCTGCTGACCCGCAGAGCGGCGAAGGCGGCGGTGGGCTCCCTGCACCGACCGGATTCGTGACCACGCCACGCCGGGCCCGGCCCGGCCGGGGTCCTCGCCAGGCCGGGCCGAGGCGTCTCACGCGGCCGTGCTCAACGCCGGCTGCCCCGGTGTCTCGTTCTCGCCCGTGCGGAGCATCACCGGTGCCGGGGCGCCGCGTCGGCGCAGCAGGTGGCCCGTTCCGATCGCGCCCGCGATGAGCAGTCCGCCGGTGACGAGGGCGCCGCGGGCCCCGGCCACCTCCATCAGCAGGCCGAGCGCCGGCGGGCCGCCCAGGCCCCACACGGTGCCGATGCTGCCCCACACGCCCAGCACCCGGCCCCGCAGGTGGGCGGGCGGGTCGGTCTGCAGGACGGCCGTACCCGCCGTGTCGGAGACGGACTCCACCACGGCCATCGGCAGCACCAGCGCGATCAGCACCACCAGGGACGGGGACAGGCCCGCCAGCACCTGGAGCAGCCCTCCGGCCGCCGCCAGCGCGCCCACCAGCCGCACCGACGGGCGGCGCAGCCGGGCCCCGAGCACCGCGCCGAGGATGCCGCCGATCGCGAGCACCGTCGACACCGTGCCGAAGGCGCCGGCACCTCCCGCGAGCGGCCCGGTGACGAGCACCGCCAGGGTGAGTCCGTAGTTGCGCCCGAACACCGCGCTGATCCCGGTGACCCCGGCCAGCGCCATCAGGCGCGGCCGGCGCGCGAAGAAGGCCAGCCCCTCCCGCACGGTCATCTCCGAGCCGCCGCCCTCCTCCCGCTTCGCGACCTCGTGCCGCACCGCCCCGGCCGCGGGGCGCAGGAAGGGGATGACCGAGGCCACGAACAGGAACGACACCCCGTTCGCGAAGTACGCGGCGGACGTGCCGAGGAACCCGACCGCCACCCCGGCGAGAGCCGCTCCCACGAGCCGGCCCGCCTGGTGCACCAGCGCCCCGACCCCGATGGCCGAGGGCACGTCCTCCGCCGGGACGAGGTCGTTGCCGAGCAGCGCGCACGCGGGGTTGTCGACGGTCGCGACGACACCCGTGACGGCGGCCAGCACCAGCAGCGAGGTCATGTCCAGCCGGTCCAGCGCCACCAGGACGGCCGTCGTGAAGGCGATCAGGCCGAGCAGCCCCTGGCTGACGGCGGCCGTCACCTTGCGGGGCCACCGGTCGACGGCGGCCCCGCCCAGCACGCTCATCAGCAGGGCGGGCGCCGCCTGCACGGACATGGACAGCCCGGTCGCCGCGGCGGACCCGGTGATCTGCAGGACCAGCAGGTTCTGCACGGTGAGCTGCATCCACGTGCCGGCGTTCGACACGAAGTTGGCGACGGACCACCAGCGCATGCTGCGGTACCGCAGCGCGCGCCAGGGCGAACGTGAGACGGGCTGGGCAGGGGAGGACGAAGACACAGTGCGGTACTCGCAAGACGAGTCGGGGACTCAGCAGGAGGGGACGAGGGAAGCGAGAGTCACCGGCTGCGCTGCGCGGTGGCTGCCCTCGCCGGGTCACGGCGCCGACCATCGTGACAGAGCGGTTCCCCGAGCCGTCTCCGTGCGTTTCTCCTCCACCGCCCGGCCCACCCCAAAGCCCCTCACGCGCCGCGCATTTGGGCCCGTGAGTGGGGTTGATCACAGCTGTCGATCATGGCCTCGCCCGGGCCCGCCGCAGGTGACGGCGGCCACAGCGACCCCGGCGCCGGAACGGACGACAGGGGACAGGAAAGGGCCCGTCGCCGGGGCGACGGGCCCTTCCTTCGCGCGCGGCGGCGGCCGCGTCACTCGAACTTGCCGCGTCCGGACAGCGCGTCGCGCAGCCGGTCGACCATGCCGGTGCCCGGAGCCAGCAGCTTGTTCGCCGGAGGCTTGTCGGGGGCGGCCGGGTGCGGCCGGGTCGGGGCGGTCTTCTTCGCCTTGCGGACCTTCTCGCCGAGCTCGTTCAGCGTGTCCATCGGGCAGGCCTGGCGCAGCCGCGGGAAGAGGTTGCCCTCCTCGTCGGCGACGTGCGAGCGGATCTCGCTCATCAGCATGCCGACGAGCCGGTCGAAGTCGGCGTCGCCGGCGTCGCAGCCCTCCAGGTCCTTCATGATCTGCTCGGCCGTGGCGTGGTCCTTGAGCTCCTGGTCGGCGAGGGCGTCCCCGCCCGCCACGTGCTCGCGCACGGCCGGGTAGAGGTAGGCCTCCTCGGCCACCGAGTGCCGGACCAGCTCCATGGTGACCTGCTCGGCGTACACCTTGCGGTCCTGGTGACCGGACGGCAGCGCCTCGATCCTGCCGAACATCTCCTCGACCTCGCGGTGATCGGCCACCAGCTCGTCGATGACGTTTCCTCCGTGTCCCATGTCCTTCACCTCCAGCCGTCGGGTCCCCCGGCCCTGCGGGGCTGACGCGTGGTCGTGGCGGGTCCGACGGCGACGCGCTGTCCATCGGCGGCAACCACCTGATCCACGCGCTGCGCCGCAACGTCAACCTGAAGATCCTGCTGTTCAACAACCGGATCTACGCCGCACCGCTCAGGCGGGCAGCTTGGCCCGGACCCGGCCGGCTGCGGCGGCCGGGCGCGCGGTGGCCCGGACGGAACGCCGCACCAGGCTCGCGTCCCGGCGGACGCCACGCGCGGCGTGCGAGCCGCGCCACAGCAGGGAGGGGCGGGAACCGGTGTCGTCGGCGGCGATCAGCAGTCCGCCCAGCATGGACATGTTCTTGAAGAAGTGGATGCGCTGCTGGGCCCGCTCCTCGGGGTCCTTCGCCTCCCAGAAGCGGTGCCCGGCGAGCGTGGTGGGCACCAGCGTGGCCGCGATGGCCAGCGCGGCCGGGCGGGGCATGCGTCCCGTGGCCAGCATGAGCCCCGCCACGACCTGTACGGCGCCGTTGAGCCGTACGACCTGCTCGGTGCGGTCGGGCAGGGCCGAGAAGCGTTCGGTGACGGGTCGCACGACAGGTTCGGCGGCGTCGGCGACCTGTTTCGGTTCGCGGACGGAGTTGATGCCGCCCGTGAGGAACATCGAGGCGAGCATGGGGCGGCCGAGCACACGCAACAGACTCATGGCCCTCTCCAGGGTGTCGGTGGGGTCCGGTGTCCCCGTCGGGTTCCCCGGCAGGGGTCGAACCACTCACCCCGCCCGGTGCCGCGCCCACGCCTCCTCGCGCAGCTCCCGCGACAGCAGGACGTCGGCGGCGGTGCAGGCGAGCGCCTCGGCGGCGGCGAACAGCACCTCCCGGGCCCGGGGCGAGGCGGCCGCCGCGGCGAACTCCGGGGTGTGGTCCGAGTCGTCCTCCGCGGTGATCGCGACGAAGGGGTGGATGGCGGGCACCCGGGCGCTGACGTTCCCGATGTCGGACGAGCCCAGGTACACGCCCGGCGCCGGCGGGGACGACGGGATCCCGGCCCGGGCCAGATGGGCGGCGAACCGCTCGGAGAGCACCTCGCTGTCCCGGAAGTGCTCGTAGCGCACGGTCGCCCGCTCCACCTCGCAGGTGGTGCCCGTGGCCCGGGCCACACCGTCGGCGCAGACCCGCAGTCGCCCGGTGAGCTCCTCCAGCGCCCCGATCGTCGCCGCGCGCAGGCCGAACAGGCCCTCTGCGTACTCCGGGACGATGTTCGTCGCCGTCCCGCCGTGGGTGACGATGCCCTGCACGTGCGAGCCCTCCGGCAGCCGCCGCCCCAGCACGGCCAGCACGTTGAACAGCTCCACCAGGGCCGCGAGCGCGTCGATGCCCTCGGTCGGGTTGCCGGTGGGGTGCGCGGCCCGGCCGTGGAAGGCCACCCGGTACTGCACCTGCGCCGTCAGCGGCGCCCGCGTCCAGCTGTGCACGCCCGGGTGGAACATCAGCGCGGCGTCGACGTCGTCGAAGAGCCCGGCCTCCACCTCCAGGGCCTTGCCGCCGCCGCCCTCCTCGGCGGGCGTGCCGACCGCGAGCACCGAACCGCCGGCCGGCCCGTGCACGGCGCCCAGCGCCAGCGCGGCCCCCAGGCCGGCCGCCGCGATGAGGTTGTGGCCGCACGCGTGGCCGAGGCCGGGCAGGGCGTCGTACTCCATCAGCAGCGCCACGGTGGGCCGGCCCCGGCCGAGGCGCCCGGTGAACGCGGTCGGCATCCCGGCCACGCCGCGTTCGACGGCGAACCCGGCGCGCTCCAGCTCGCCCGACAGCAGCGCCGCCGCCCGGTGTTCGGCGAAGGCGTACTCGGGGTCGGCGTGCAGCCGCAGGGCCACGCCCCACAGCGCGTCGGCCCGCGCGGCCACCTCCTCGCGCAGGGCGAGGTGTACGTCGTCGCGGATCAGGACCACGGTCCCTCCTCGGCATCGGGGCGGCGGCGTCGGCGCGGGCCGGTGCCCGTTCCGTCCGGCGCACCGGCCCGGTGCGCTGCGCCGTCCGCTTCGGTTCCGGCTCGGGTTTCACCGAGCGCAGCGGTGACACCACCCGGCGCATTTCGCACGGTGCCGCGGTGCAACACGGTAAGGCGGCCGAGTGGTTGCGCGAGCACCGGCACGTGGACGTCGGTGGTTCGGGCAGCAGCCGTATCAGCGCCTCGATCACGCACGCGGACGACGACGAAACCGAGCGGGCGCTGGTGGACGCCCTGCGCGCGCTCATCGCCCACGCCGACGACATCGGACCGCGCCCGCCGTTCCGGCTCCCCGAGCCAGCCCCTACCCGCCGGGCGTGCCGGTGGTGGCACCCGGCGAGGTGATCGCCTCCGAGGGCCGGACGCGACCCCTCAGGGATGAGATGTTGAAAATGTTACTGAAGTGAATTCTGAGAAATTTGGCATGCTTTGTCCGATTCCGGAGATCCGAATGGTGAAGGTACTCGCTCAGCTCAAGGAGATGGTGCTATGCCTTCCAACGAAAAGGTCATCAAGGAAGTGACCGGTGTGCCGAGCGTCGACATCGAGGCGGCACTCGACCCGGCCGAACTGGACGGCGTCTACCGTGACAGCCGCGAGTGCGCAGCACTGGCGCTGTCCGGCGGCAGTGGCAAGCTCCTGCTGTCGCCGCCGACCCCGCGCCCGAAGAAGGGCTAGTGATCGACGGGAGCAGTCCATGGAGCAGTCAGGCACTTCGACCCTCTTGACGGGCGCGGTGCAGGACCTCGCCTCCAGTGTGGTCTCCGCCCTCCGGGGCGGAGACCACGCGCGAGCGGCCACCCCCCGGGTGGTCGACTCGGACGCCGGAGGCATCGCATTGGCGGCCGTACGCGTGCTCGGATCCGACGCGCTGCTGCCGTCCGTCCTGCTGGACACCCCACCCGACCCCGACGAACTCGCCGTGTTCCGCAAGGCCGTGGAGTCCTTCCCGCCTCGCGCCGACGCGGCCCCCACCGTGCTGTGGAGCCACTGGGCCATGGCACGCACCCTGCGGCGGCTCGACCCGCCCTCCGCCGCCTCCGGCTCCGGCGAGGAGGAACCCGGCGCCGACTGGCTCGACGGCGCGAGCTGGCAGACGCTGACCCATCAACTCGCGGTGCTGGCCCCCCTCGCCCTGCCCGGCGAGGAGTGCGCCGTGACCCGCGCGGCCGGACGCCGTCCCGTCGACGTCGCCCGGGGATTCGTACGGGCCGTGCGCCGCCGCGACTGGCGGCAGGCGGCCGGAGCCGGCCGCTGGCTCACCCTGCTGGACGGCGTCCCCGCGACGCTGGGCCTGGAAGCGGGCCTGGACTTCGTGGAACTGATGGGCGGCCAGGACCCGCAGGTGGAACTCCAGGTGCGGGCGGCACGCCTGCTGCGCGCCGGAGTGCCGGTGTGACGGCACCGGCCCGGGAGGTCCGTGAGGTGGCGGGCGCGGCCCTGGCCTGGGCGTCCGGCCACCGCGCGGACTTCGCGCTCGGCGAGGACGCGCTGGCCGCCGACGGCCAGGTGAACCGCAGCTGGAAACCGCTCGGCGAACTGGCCCAGGTCTGCGCGACCGTCACCCGGCGCACACCCCCCGACGACCCCCTGCACACCCAGGCCGCCGACCTGCTCGCGTTCGCCTGGCGGCAGACCGGCGAAGGCGAACTGTTCCTGCAGCTGCAACGGCTGGAACCGTTCGCCACCTACCCGCTGGAGGTCTACGCCGCCCTGGCCGCGGCCGGACTCAGGCACCCCGCCTACGAAGCCGCCGCCGCCACGGTCGCCCGGACCCGCGGCTGGCGCCTGACCGAGCAGGAACCGACCCGCCGCCTCGGCGTCCTCATGGCCGAGGAACACGGCGGCATCCACCGGGACGAGCCCCGCGAACCGGCGCTGCGCCGCACCTGGCTGGGCGGGCTGCCGGAACCCTGGACCTTCGAACGCGCCGCCGGATACGCGCTCACCCACGTGGTCTTCCACCTCACCGACTGGGGACGCGCCGACGGGCAGGTCCCCGGCGACCTCGCCGCCTACCTCGCCCACTGGCTGCCGCCCTGGATCGACACCTGCCTGGACGCGCGGATGTGGGACCTCGCCTGCGAGCTGCTGGCCGTGGCCGCGAGCGTGCCCGGGTTGCCCGGCGACACCGTCCCGGACGACGCGTGGGAGCGGATCGCCGCGGCGCGGGACGCCTCGGGCGCGCTCCCCGAGGAGGGGGACGCGGGCGGACCCGGCCCGTACTTCGCGCAGCACTACCACTCCACCCTCATGGCGGCCTTCGCGGCGGCCCTGACGGCCGGACAAGGAGTACCGGTATGACCGACACCCGCCTGATCCACACCGTCGGCGTGGGCGCCATCGACTGGCTGTGGGCCCACCGGTACGGCTTCCGGCTGGAACCCGACGTCGACCCCGAGATCGGCTTCCTGGAGCGCTTCAAACCCGTCGGTGAACTCGCCCTCATCTGCAAGGTGCTGTTCCGCGAGGGAGTGGCCGGCTCACGCCAGGCCGAGCTGGCCCGCAGACTCCTCGACCACGCCTGGCGCGACACCCTCGACGGCGGCGCCATGCTGGTGCGCGCACAGCGCACGGAGCCCATCTCGCCCATCCCCTTCGAGGTGTACCTGCCGTTCAAGGAACTGGGTTACAGCCACCCGGAGGTGGAGCGGGCCGCCGTGCTGAACCACCGGCTGGACAGCTGGCTCTCGTTCGAGGTCACCCCGACGCGGCGCCTGGGCCTGTCCGCGTTCCAGCGCCGCTTCGGCCTGACACCCCGCCCGCCCGAGGCCGACCTGGTGGGCCGGACCTGGCTGGCCCGCACCCCGGAACCCTGGACCGTCGAGGGCCACATCGGCTACGACATCACCCACACGGTGTTCCACCTCACCGACTGGGGCGAGAACCCGGGCGGCCTGCCGCCGGACATCGCCGACTACCTCGCCACCTGGCTGCCGGTCTGGATCGACGACTGGCTGGACCTGGAGCGCTGGGACCTGCTCGGCGAACTGCTCGTCGTCGACGCCTGCCTGCCCCGCCCCACCCTCGACGAACGCGCCTGGCGGGCCTTCGCCGCCGCGCAGCAGCCGGACGGAGCCATGCCGGCGATCCGCACGATGCCCGAGGGCGAGCCCGACGAGGTCTTCGACGTCGTCTACCACTCCACCCTGGTCGCCGCGTTCGCCTCGGTCCTGGCCACGTCCCGGGCTCTGTCCGAACTGGCCCAGGCCTCATGACGGCTCCCGGGCCCGCCCTGTGGCCGGGCACCCCGCTCGACGAGGCGGAGCGGCGGCCCGCTCCCGACATCCCGCCGGGACCGGCCAACCGGCCCGCCGGCCCGCCGGTCCCGCCGTCCGACGACGACCTGCTCGCGGACGCCGTCGCCGCCTCCGACGCGCCCGACGTCGTCTTCGCCGTCTCACGCCGCGGCCGCCGCACCCTGCGCACCGGCGGCACCGCCCCGGCCCCGCCGCTGCCCCGCGAGGACCTGCGCTACGAGATCGGCTCGGCCACCAAGACGTTCACCGGACTGCTGCTGGCCGACCTCATCCACGCCGGCGCACTCACCGGCGGGGAACCGGCCGGCGCCCTCCTGGGCGGCTCACGGCCCGCCGGGGCGGCCCCCGTGACGCTGGCCCACCTGATCACGCACACGTCCGGCCTGCCAGCCCTGCCGGCCGGCTTCCACCTGCGGGGCCTGCCCGCCTGGCACACCAACCCCTACGCCCGTTTCCCGGCCGACCGGGTCGTCGACGCCTTCCTGCGCCACCGGACCCGCCGCCGGCCCGGCACCCGCTGGTCCTACTCCAACTTCGGCGTCGCCGTGCTCGGCCACGCCCTGGCCGCCGCGACCGGCACCCCCTGGGAGGACCTGCTCACGGAGCGGATCCTGCGCCCGCTCGGCCTGACCGGCACGGCCCTGCGGCCGCACACCCCGGGCCACGACGCCCCCGGGCACGGCAAGGACGGTGTGTCCCCCGTGCCCGCCTTCGACGCCGGCGGCTTCCAGGCCGCGGGCGCCGTACGCGCCACCCCGCACGACCTGCTCACCTTCCTGGAAGCCCACCTGGACCCGGCCGCGGGACCCGCCGCCCTGGCCCCCGCGCTGCGCGCGGTGCGCGTCCCGGTGCTGCGCCGCGGCCTCACCCACCGGCACGAGCACACCATCGCCTGGTTCCGTCACCCCACCGACGGCGGGCCGATGTACTTCCACAGCGGCGCGACCCTCGGCCAGCAGGCGTTCCTCGGCTTCCGCCCCGACACCGGCACGGCCCTGGCCGCCGTGTGCACCCGCCGCTTCCGCGCCCACGACCCGTTCGTGGCCACCGCGTACGCGCTGCTCGCCGAGGAGCCGCCGGGCCCGGCCGGCGCCGGCGGCACGGACCGCGCCGGCACCGGACAGCCCTGACCCCTCGTCACACCCGGTGCCACAGGGCCGGGGTGCGGGTCGGCACCCAGGGACCCTGCGCCTGGTGCGTCTGCAGGCACTGGTAGCGCGCACCGGCGTGGGTCACCGTGGCACCGGCCTCGTACACCCGGCCCGCGGCCCACGTCTGCGCCACGTTGCCCTGCGGCTGCGGGGCCTCGGCCTCCGCCGTCTTCAGCGTCAGGCCGAAGTCGCTGAGCAGCGGGTTGATCGGCTGGTAGAAGGTGGTCCCGCCGTTCTTGCAGTCACCGGTGCCGCCGGACGTCACGCCCTGCGCCTGGACCCCGGCGACGTACGGACCGCCCGAGTCGCCCGGCTCGGCGCACACCGTCGTCTGGGTCAGCCCGTCCACCTTGCCCTCGGCGTAGCTGACGCTCGTGTCGTGCTGCTCGACCTTCCCGCAGTGCCACCCCGTGGTGGAGCCGGAGCGGCACACGGCGGCGCCCACGAGCGCCTGGACCGAGCCGGTGACCTGCACCGTCTGCTCGCCCTCGCCCTTCACGTTCGGCGTCGCCGTCCACTTGTCGTTGACGGCGACCCACGACATGTCCTTGGCGGGGAACGTGGACGCCTGGAAGGTGCCCTGCTCGGCCTTGTCGAACCCGGTCGTCTTCGCGCCCTGCTTGCCGCAGTGGCCCGCCGAGGCGAAGCCCTGCTGGTCGCCCTTGGTGACGGAGAAACCGACGGAGCAGCGGGCCGTGCCCTCGATGTAGTAGGCGTCGCCGCCGGTGACGTCCGCCATCAGGCGCGGCCGGTTCGCCGTCACCTTCACGGCCACGCTCTTGGCGTCCAGGCCCGCCGCCTTGACGAACGCGGCCGCGGCGGCCTTGGTCCCGGCCTCCACCACGACCCGGTTGGCCGGGACGTCGACGTACCACAGCGGCGTCTCGCGGGTGCTGACCTTCACCGCCGCCGCGTCCAGCTTCTGCTTCGCCGCCTGCAACGCGCGCAGCGGCTTCTTCACGACGGCCGCCTTGGCGCCCTGGGCCTTGATCGCGGCCACGTCCGCGGCGTCCGTCGTCGCCACCACGAGCTCCTGCGACGTCGTGCCGCGCAGCCAGGCCCCCGCGAAGCGGTCGCCCAGGGCGTTGCGCAGCAGCCCCGCACGGGTGCCCGCCTCCGCCTCGTTGACCAGCCGCCGGGACGCCTGGGCGGGGGTCAGCCCGAGGTCGCGCTGCAGGGCGCGCAGCACCGGGGCCGACGGCCGGTCGGCACCCAGCGTCTGCGCGGCCGTGGGCAGCGGACCGGCCGCGGGCGTCGGCTCGGCCGCCGCGGTGGCGGGGAGCCCGGTGGCGACGAGCGCGCCGAGCGCGGTGAGGGCCGCCCGGCGGCCGGTCAGGGCGTGTCTGTGGACCATGCGTTGTGTCTCCTTCGGTCACGGTGTCCGATACGGGTCTCGAGCACGCGAAGCTCCCGCAGAGGCCTTGCCGGAACGGCCCGCCGTGATGTCACCGGCCGCCCCGGTTCGCGCTTTGGTGCCTCGAAGGGCGCCATGTGCAGTACGGGAGCCCGGCCTCACGCGGACTTCAGCCCGGGCGAGCCCACCTCGGTGACGAAGGACGCCGTCGTCGAGATGGTGCCGCCGGGTTTCGTGATGGCCGAGACGGTGCGGAAGTCGACCTGGGCGTTCTCCTCGCCGAGCTCGACCCGGACGTAGCCGCGCCGGCCGTCGAAGTACTTCATGTGCGGGTTGGCCTTCATGTACGTCTCCCAGTCGGACGGCTTCTCCGTCCCGTCGCCGCCGCTGGCGATGGAGGTGCAGGTGAACTCCGTGCCCACCGTCTTCGACGCCGGGTCGTCGAAGTCCTCCTTGATGTCGAAGGCGTATCCGACGTGGACGTCGCCGGTGAGGACCATCCAGTTGGCGACGCCCGCCGCCTTCGCGCCCGCCATGACCCGGTCGCGGGAGGCGCGGTAGCCGTCCCAGGCGTCCATGGAGACCCGCGCCGGCGCCGTCAGGTCGAACTTGCGCTGGGAGAAGCACACCTGCTGGGGCATCACCTTCCACAGCGCGTCGGAGGACCGCCAGCCGTCCAGCAGCCAGCGCTCCTGCGCGTCGCCCGTGAGGGTGCGCGCCGGATCGTCCGACTCGGCGCCCGGCGCGTGCGGCCGGTCGTTGTAGGCCTGGTCCGAGCGGTACTGGCGGGTGTCGAGGATGTCGAACTGGGCGAGCGAGCCCCACGCCAGCCGCCGGTACAGCCGGGCGTCCGGACCCTGCGGCAACTGCTCGGCGCGCAGCGGCTGGTTCTCCCAGTAGGCCCGGTAGGCGGCGGCGCGGCGCACCAGGAACTGGTCCTGCGGGCCGCCCTTCTCGTCGACGGCGCCCGCGTAGTTGTTCTCCGTCTCGTGGTCGTCCCAGGTGACGACGAACGGGTGCTGGGCGTGCGCGGCCTGCAGGTCCGGGTCCGTCTTGTAGAGCGAGTAGCGCAGCCGGTAGTCCGCCAGGGTGGTGGTCTCACGGTTGAACACGTCGGGCAGTTTGCGGTCGGTGTAGCGGCGGGCCCCGCCGGCGGAGTCCACGGCGTACTCGTAGAGGTAGTCGCCGAGGTGGAAGACCACGTGGACGTCCTCCTGCGCCAGGTGCCGGTAGGCGGTGTAGTAGCCGTCCTGGTAGGCCTGGCAGGCGACCGCGGCCAGCCGCATGCCGTCGGTGTAGCTGCCCGCGGCCGGTGCCGTCCGGGTGCGGCCGGTGGGGCTGATCCAGGCGCCGACCCGGAACCGGTAGTAGTACTCGCTGTCCGGCGACAGGCCCTTGACGTCGACGTGCACGCTGTGCGCGTACTCCGGGTGGGCCGTGGCGACGCCCCGGTGCTCGACGAAGGAGAACCACTCGTCGAGGGCCACCTCCCAGTACACGACGACCCGTTGCTGCCCCAGACCGCCGTCCTCGGCGAACGGCTGCGGGGCGAGCCGGGTCCACAGCAGGACCGAGTCGGGCAGCGGGTCCCCGGAGGCCACCCCGAGCGTGAACGGGTCGTCGGTGATCCGGGCCGCGTCCAGTTCCCGGGCGGCGGTGGCGCCGCGGGCCGGCCGGTTGGTGGAGAAGGCGAGCAGCGCGGCCGCCGCGGTGACGGTCAGGAAGCGACGGCGGGCGACGTGCGGGGCCGCGGAGCGCAGTACGGCGTCGTGCGGGGAGAAGGCATGCTCGGACGGTGGTCTTTGACGGCCCGTCAGCGCCATCTGAGGTCCTCTCGTACGGGGCAGTTGCGCCCCGGGCGGACGCGTGGGGACATCGCCGACGTGCGGAGCGCGGAGCTCGCATGCTAAGCAGACAAAATGCCTGAAACGGGCACGACGTGCGGGGGCTTCACACCACAGGCGGTACGAGAGGCGACGGGGCCGCGGGCACACGAAACCGCCGCCGGCGTCGGCCGGCGGCGGTGGGGGAGGGGCGTCGGTGCTAGGGGGCCGCGTGCGGGACGGCCCCGGCGGTGGCGCGGTCGCGGACCGGCAGGTGGTACACGTGGAAGGCCCGCCCGATGACCGGCTGGGCGACGTTGCGCACCTTCACGCCGCCGCTCGTCATGCCGTGCTCGGTACCGGTGTGCGCGTGCCCGTGCACCGCCAGGTCGGCGCCCGCCGTGTCGATCGCCTCGGCCAGCAGGTAACTGCCCAGGAACGGGTAGATCTCCAGCGGCTCGCCCGCCAGCGTGTCCGCGACGGGGGAGTAGTGGGTCAGCGCGATCCGCGCGTCGCAGTCCGCCGCGCCGAGCTGCTCCAGGGATGTGCGCAGGCCGTCGGCGGACCGGCGCGAGTAGCGGACGAACTCCTTCATGACCGGCTCGCCGAACTCCCCGGCGCACCGGCCGACGAACCCGCCGCCGAACCCCTTGGTGCCGGCCACGCCGATCCGGGCCCCGCCGCTCTCCACGACGGTGTGCTGCCCCTCCAGGACGTGCACGCCCGCCTCCCGGAGGACGGCCGAGACCTCGTCGGGCCGGTCGTCGTGGTGGTCGTGGTTGCCCAGGACGGCGACCACCGGAACACCGAGGTCCCGTACCTCCCGGCCGACCACCCGCATCTCCTCGGGCGTGCCGTGCCGGGTCAGGTCGCCGGCCAGCAGCAGCAGGTCGGCGCACTCGGGCAGGGTCTCGAAGGCGGGGCGCAGCACGCCCTGGCTGTCGGGGCCCATGTGGATGTCTCCGACGGCTGCGATGCGGATCATGCGAGTTCCTCCGCGTGGTCGGGGCAGGACGCCTCGGTCACCACGAGGTCGCTGTGCACCGGCACCCCCGTCAGTTCGTCGCGGACGGTGCGCAAAATCTCGTCGCGGCAGGGCGCCGAGGGCACGGTGCCGGTGAGCAGCACCACCTGGCCGCGGGCCTCGACCCGCACGCCGAGTTCGCCGAGCTCGCCCGAGGCGAGGCGGTCCTGCAGGTGGGCGATGCGGTAGTCCAGGTTCTCCGCCGGCCCGCCGCCGGCGTCCTGGGAACCGTGGGTGCTCATGGGTGCTCCTTCAGATGACGTTCAGGCGCTCCAGCAGGAAGAAGAAGGCCGCGGGCATGGGCGCGTCCCCGCACTCGCGCCGCACCAGGTCCCAGTCGACCTTCTCCCGCAGGGCCCGGGCGATGGGCAGCGCGGCGCCGAAGTCGCAGTGGTGCTCGGAGAACGCGGCGGTCAGGCTCCACAGCAGGTCGGTCGGGGCCAGTACGGGCATGCGCACCGAGTCGACCGACAGCTCCTCGGCCCGCTTCAGCATGTCCGCGCCGACCGGCCGGTGCGCGAGCTCGAAGATGATGTCCACCGGCTGGCCGAAACACGTGGCCTTGATCAGCCAGTCCTCCGGCGGTGTGTACACCGTCAGCCCCGCCTCGCGCAGCGTGGCCGCCACCGTGTCGGCGTCCTCGGGCCGGATGGCGAAGTCCACGTCGTGCTGGAGGTTCTTCTCACCGCCGTGGGCGTAGGCGGCCACACTGCCGGCCAGTGCGAAGAGGTGCCCCTTGCGTTTCAGCAGCGCCCCCACCTGCTTGGCCGCCTCCAGGATCGCCTGGTTGCGGTCCAAGGGCAGGTCCTGCGGCGGCTCGTCGGCCTGCAGGTCCTGCCGTGGCGCGGGCTCGGTCCCCTCCGGCGCCGTCCTGAGGTCGGGAACCCCCGGTCGCCGGACGAGCGTCGCGTCATCCCCGTTCTGCGTCATGACCACTCCCATTCGCCGAACCGGACCATCCGCTCCCGCGCGGTGTCCGGACCCGAAACGGCCTGCGTGTGTGCCAGCACTGAGTACCCGGAGCGCCCGCCCCGACACGGAAGGCTCCGGCTCTCTCTCCCGGCCGTCCACCGCGCCGTCACCCCGGCGGGTGGCCGGACCCCCCTTTCCCTCGCCCGGGTGGCGCCGCCGGCGCCCGCTGGCGACGCTGGGGCGGCACCCCGTGCCCGGCCCGGCCGCCTGAAGGAGCCCTCATGCGCACGTTGCCGTACGCCCTGCTCACCGCCCTGGCCCTGGCCGGGCTCGGCGTGCCCGCCCGGGCCGCGGCCCTCCCCGCCGACGTCACCGCCGGCCAGTGCATCGCCGGCGGAGGCATGGTCGTCATCTCCGCCGTGGGGGACGGCTCGCAGGCGTGGAGCAAGCGCTGCGTCGGCGGCGTCCACGACGGCCGGACCGTCGTCTGACGCACCGGCCGGAACCTCGGCCGAACAAGACAAGCGCATAACCTGACAAAGGCGGAATATGAGGCAAAGAGTTGGGAAACACGGTTGAAGCCGCCGAACGACGCGCCTGCGGAGGTCGCCATGAACCAGGAGACACCCCGTTCGTCCGATCTCCCGCAGCCGCTGCGGGCCGTCGCCTCGGGTCTGCGGCACCTGCCCGGCGCGGAACAGGTCGGCCACCTCGCCACCGGCACCCTGGACAGGATCGGCGCGGTCTCGCCGCGCGGACGCCGGATGGCCGTCTACGCCGGTGCCGGCGTGCTCGGTGTGGCCGGAGTGGTCGAGTGGCCCGTGGCGCTGACCGGCGCCGCCGTCGCCTGGCTCACCCAGCCACACCCCGGGCAGCGCCCCGACGGCTCACCACCGGACGGCACCGCCGGCGGCCGGCCGGACCAGAGCCCCGCGGCCCAGGGCGAGCCGGACACCTCCGACCACGGCCCCGGCGCCCGGCTCGCCTCCTCGTACTACCGGCACGACCACCCGGAACAGCACGTGCACGAACAGCCCGCCAAAGTGGGCGACACCGCCACCGCCTCCGCCCTGAAGCAGGTCGCCGAAGCCACCGCGCACCACGGCGGCGAACCGCACCACGGCGACCGTGCCCACCGGCACGGACAGCACAGCCACCCCACCGGCTGAATCGGGAAGCACCAGATGCTCACACGCTTCGACGTCGCCCCGCTCGTCGGGGCCGTGGCCGGGGCGGCCGCCGGGGCCGCCCGCGGCACCGCCCGGGGAGTGACGTCCGCCTACGACACCACGCGCCGCGTCCGCAACGTCGCGCGCAACGCCCTCACGGGCAGCCGGCACTGGACGGCCGGGCAGCGCGTCCACCTCGCCATGCGGCACCCCGGCGGCGACGCCGCCGCACTCGCCCGCCAGGTGGCCGAGGAACTCGCCGACCACCCGGACGTGCTCGCCGCCCACTGGGACGAGGGCCTGTCCCGGCTGGTCATCACGCTGGCCGAGGACGCCGCCACCGACCGCGTCACCGAACGGGCCACCGCGCTCGCCGCCCGTCTCGGCCTCGGCGAGGACGCCGATCCCGAGGCACCCGGGACCGCGCACCCCGGCGATCCCGGCGAGGTGCGCGTCACCGCCGCCGCGATCCTGCTGGACGCCGCCGGCGCGGCCGGCGCCCTGGCCGGCCGCTCCCTGCGCCTGCCACCCACCTCACGCGTCGTCACCGCCACCGTCACCCTGCTGCGCGAGAACCCCCGCTTCCGGGCCGTGCTGCGCAAACGGTTCGGCGCCTCCGGCATGGAACTCGTCCTCGCCGCCGCCAACGCCGCCGCGCACGGCGTCGGCCAGACCCCGCTGGCCCTCGTGCTCGACGGGATCCTGCGCGGCACCCAGCTCACCGAGGCCGTGGCCAGGGCCGCGGCCTTCGAGGCGCTGCACGACGAGGTCTGCCGGGCGGGGCGCACCAGCCTGCCCTGCCCCACGGACACCAGGCCGCCCCTGAAGGTGACGCCCGCCCAGGAGTACGCCTCGCACGCCAGCACCGGAAGCCTCGCCGGCGCCGCCGCCACCCTCCTCGTCACCCACAGCGCGAGCGACGCGGCCGAAGCGGTCCTCGCCGGCTCCCCGAAGGCCGCCCGCTACGGACCGGCCGCCTTCAGCGCGACCCTCGGCACCTTCCTCGCCCACGCCGGGATCCTCGTGCGCAGCGGGGAGCGGCTGCGGCAGCTGGAGATCGCCGACGCCCTCGTCCTGCACGCCGACGCGCTGCGCAACGGACCCGAGGACGACCACGATCCGGACGACCCCGTGCACCCCTACGCCGAGGCCGTCCTCGACGCCGCGCGCCGCGCGCGCCTGCACGTCGTCATCGCGGGCGGCTCCGACCTGAAGGACATCACCCGCCTGGCCGACGAGGTCGCCCCGGGTCACCGGCCCTTCGGCGACGTCGTACGGGCCCTGCAGGACGACGGGCACGTGGTGGTGACCGTCGCCCGGCTGCACGAGTCCGGCGACGGGCCGGTGGTCGCCGGGCTGCCCGCGGGTGACGTCGCCATCGCCCTCACCGACGGCCGCGCGGCCGTCTCCTGGGGTGCCGACGCGCTCGTCCCGGGCGGCCTCGCCGACGTGTGGCGGCTGCTGACGGCCATTCCGGCCGCCCGGCGCGTCGGACGCCGCTCGCAGACCCTCGCCCGCGCCGGCGCGGCCCTGTCCGGCCTCCTGGTCGCCCGCGGCGGGCAGCCCCCGGGCCGGCACCTGCTGTGGCCCCTCACCCGGCACGCGCCCGTCAACATCGCCGCCGCCAACGCCCTGCTCACCGGCTGGCTCGAAGCCGTCCGGGTGGCCCGCGCCACCCCGCCGCCGCCCCGGCTGCACATCCCCTGGCACGCCCTGGAACCGCACGAGGCCCGCCAGCGGCTGCGCCGCGCCCACCGCGACGAGGAGCCCCGCGGACTCGCCCTGCTGGCCGACCGCTCCCGCCGGCAGGCGGCCCGCGTGGCCGGCCACCCCGTCGTCGCACCGGCCCGCTGGACGTGGCAGGCCGCCGGCGCCGTCCGCCGCGAACTCGACGACCCGCTCACCCCCGTCCTGGCCACCGGCGCCGTCGCCTCGGCGCTGCTCGGCTCGCTCGTCGACGCGCTGCTCGTCGTCGGCGCGATGGACCTCAACGCCGTGACGGGCGGGCTGCAGCGGATGCGCGCCGAACAGGCCCTCGCCCGGCTCGCCGCCCGCCAGCAGCCGAAGGCCCGCAAGCAGGACAGCCGCAAACGCACCGTCACCGTCGACGCCACCCGTCTGCGCCCCGGGGACGAGATCAGCCTCGGCGCGGGCGACGTCGTGCCCGCCGACGCCCGGCTGCTGGACGTCGACGGCCTGGAGGTCGACGAGTCCGCCCTCACCGGCGAGTCCCTGCCCGTGGGCAAGGCCGTCGAGGCCACCCCCGGGCTGCCGGTGGCCCAGCGCACCTGCATGGTGTTCGAGGGCACCACCGTCGTGGCCGGACGGGCCACCGCGCTCGTCGTCGACACCGGCGACCGGACCGAGGCCGGCCGGGCCGTCACGCTCGCCGCCCGCACCCCGCCGCCCGCCGGAGTCCAGGCCCGGCTCCAGGAACTCACCCGCAAGGCACTGCCGGTGACCTTCACCGGCGGCGCCGCCGTGACCGGTCTGTCCCTGCTGCGCGGCAGCCCCGTCCGGCGCGCCGTCAGCGGCGGGGTCGCCGTCGCCGTCGCCGCCGTGCCCGAAGGACTCCCGCTGGTCGCGACGGTCGCGCAGATGGCGGCCGCCCGCCGGCTGTCCCGGCGCGGCGTCCTGGTGCGCACCCCGCGCACCCTGGAGGCGCTCGGCCGCGTCGACACCGTCTGCTTCGACAAGACCGGCACCCTCACCGAGAACAAACTGCGCCTGGTCCGGGTGGCCACCGCCGACGGCACCGTCCTGGACACGGACGACGAAAGGGCCACGCCCGTCGTGCGGCTGGCCGCGCGGGCCTGCCCTCAGGAGGAGACCGGGCAGGGCCGCCGCGTCGCGCACGCCACCGACGAGGCCGTCCTCGACGTCGCCCCGCCCGACGAGGGCTGGACACCCACCGGCGAACTGCCCTTCGAGACCCGGCGCGGCTACGCCGCCGCGATCGGCCGCGACGCCGACCCCGCCCTCGGGGAGATCCTCGTCGTCAAGGGCGCACCCGAGACGGTCCTGCCCGCCTGCCGGGACCTGCCCGCGCACGCCGCCGACACCGCCCACGAACTGGCCGCCAAGGGCCTGCGCGTCCTCGCCGTCGCCCGGCGCCCCTGCCGGGCCGACGACGCCGAAGCCGAACTCGAAGCGCCCCTGGCCGACCTGGAGTTCAGCGGCCTGGTCGCCCTCGCGGACGTCCCGCGCGACACCTCGCACGCCCTGCTCGTGGAGCTGCGCCGCTCCGGCATCCTGCCCGTCATGCTCACCGGCGACCACCCGGAGACCGCCCGCGCCATCGCCCTGCAACTGGGCTGGCCCGAGGAGACCGAGGTCGTCACCGGCGACGAACTGGTCGCCATGGAACGCCGGGAACGCGTCCGGGTCCTGCACGACGCGGGCGTCGTCGCGCGCGTGGCACCCGAGCAGAAACTCCACGTCGTCGAGGCCCTCCAACAGGCGGGCCGGGTCGTGGCGATGGCCGGTGACGGCGCCAACGACGCCGCGGCCATCCGCGCCGCCGACGTGGGGGTCGGCGTGGAGTCCCGCGGCTCCGCCGCCGCCCGCAACGCGGCCGACCTGGTGCTCACCACCGGCGACCTGTCCGTCCTGGTCGACGCCGTCGCCGAGGGACGCGCCCTGTGGCGCAGCGTCGCGGACGCCGTCAGCATCCTCATCGGCGGCAACGCGGGCGAGGTCGGCTTCAGCGTCCTCGGCACGCTCATCGCGGGCGCCTCACCCCTGTCGACCCGTCAGCTGCTGCTGGTCAACCTGCTCACCGACATGTTCCCGGCCATGGCCGTCGCGGTCACGCCCAGCGACGACCCGTCGACGGCGGAGCACGCCGCGACCGGGCCGATGGGCCTCGACGTCCTCGGCGCGCCCCTGCTGCGCTCCATCCGCCGCCGCGGCATCACCACCTGCCTCGGCGCGGTCACGGCGTACCTCATCGGCCGCCTCACGCCCGGCACCGAGCGCCGGTCCACCACCATGGCCCTGTGCGGCGTGGTCGGCGCCCAACTGGTGCAGACGCTCTCCGGGCGGCGCCACAGCCCGCTGGTGTGGGGCACGGCCCTAGGCTCGGCCGCCGTGCTCGCCGCGCTCGTCCAGACGCCCGGCGTCAGCCACTTCTTCGGCTGCACCCCGCTCGGACCCGTCGCCTGGGCCGGTGTCGCCCTGGCCATCGCGCTGTCGGCACTGGCCCCGCGCCTGGAGCGCCTCCCGGCCGTCCACGCCCTCTACGACGGCGCCGCCCGGCTCGCCCTGCAACTGAACGACCTCCTCCGGCAGGGCCGGCAGCTGCTGCGGAGCGGGGTCGCCGCTCCGGTGGCATGACGGACCGGCCGGCACACACGAGGCGGCGGCCACCCGCAGGGGGTGGCCGCCGCCTCGCACGCGCACCGGGCCGGTCAGACCTCGCCGCGCCAGGCGCCCGTCTCCGAGCCGCGGGCCTCCATGAACTCCTTGAAGCGCCGCAGGTCGCCGGAGACCTGCCGCTTGACGAACCCGAACTTGTCGCCCACCGTCTCGGCCACGCCACTGGGGTCGAAGTCCATCTGCAGCATGACCTTGGTCGTGTCGTCCTTGATGCGGTGGAAGGTCACCACACCGGCCTGCTTGGCCTCACCGTTCACGGTGGTCCAGGCGACGCGCTCGTCCGGGATCTGCTCGGTGATCTCCGCGTCGAACTCGCGTGCCTGGCCGCCGATCTTCGTCACCCAGTGCGTCAGCGTGTCGGTGCGCTGCTCGATGCGCTCCACGCCGTCCATGAACTGCGGGAACGTCTCGAACTGCGTCCACTGGTTGTACGCGGTGTGGACCGGGACGCGGACCTCGATGGATTCCTCTACCTGCGACAAGGCGGTACCTCCCTCTCTCGTACGGTGAGCGACCCTCGGGTACCGGATTCCGCGCCGCTCACTCATCGTTCGGCACGACTTCTGCGACCAGGTGTCCTTTCCGCCTCCTCGGGGGTACCCGAGCCGGGACAAGAGACCGGGAGGTGATCGCCATGGCGGACACGAACCGCACGACAAGCGCCGCCGCGCGCCCGACGACGGCGCCGACGGCCGGGGACGAGCCCGTGAGCGAGCTGGTGCAGCGCGCCACGACACAGCTCACGGAGCTGGTACGGGGCGAAATGCGCCTCGCCCGGGCGGAGATGACCGAGAAGGGCAAGCGTTTCGGGAAGGGCGGCGGCCTGTTCGGCGGGGCCGGTGTGCTGGGGTTCGTCACCCTGCAGGCCCTGGTGGCCACGGTGATCGCCGCCCTGGCCGTTCCGCTGCCGGTGTGGGCGGCCGCCCTCATCGTCACGGCCGTGCTCGCCGTCGCCACCGGGCTGACGGCCCTGGCCGGCCGCAAGCAGGTACGCCAGGCGACCCCGCCCGCCCCGCAGCGGACCATCGACAGCGTCAAGGCCGACGTGGCCGAGATCAAGGAGAGTGCACAGCGATGACCCAGCCCCCGCACGACGAGCCGACCGCCGGCAGCCCCGAGGAACTGCGCGAGCAGGTCGAGCGCACCCGCCACGAACTGGGCGACACCGTCCAGGAGCTCGCCGACCGCGCCGACGTGAAGACCCGCGCCCGTGAGAAGGCGGTGGCGGTCAAGGAACAGGCCGGGCACAAGGCCCAGGAATGGCGTGGGCAGGCGAGGACCAAGGCGTCGCACGTCGCCCACACGGTGGAGGAGAAGCTGCCCGAGCCGGTGAAGCAGAAGGGCGCCGCCGCGGCTCAGGGCGCCCGGCAGAAGGCCGCGCAGGCCGAGCAGATCTGGCGGGACAAGGCCCCGGAGCAGGTCCGTGACCACCGCGCCGCCCTGCTGGCGGGCGCCGGAGCATTGGTCGTGGCAGTCCTGCTGATACGCCGCCGCAGCCACGGCTGACCGACGGCCGGACGACACCGGCCCCCGGCACCTCGTGGTGCCGGGGGCCGGTGCTTGCGGTGCCGGGGGCCGCACGGCAGGGTCGGGGGGCGTGGCCACCTTGCTGATCGTCCATCACACGCCCTCGCCTAACTGCCAGGCGATGTTCGAAGCCGTCGTCTCCGGGGCGACGGACCCCGAGATCGGGAACGTCCGGGTCGTCCGCGTGCCCGCGCTGTCCGCCACGGCCTCCGACGTCCTCGCCGCCGACGGCTACCTGCTGGGCACGCCCGCCAACCTCGGCTACATGTCCGGCGCCCTCAAGCACTTCTTCGACCAGGTCTACTACCCGTGCCTGGATGCCACGCGCGGACGTCCCTTCGGCTACTGGGTGCACGGCGGCAACGACGTCACCGGAGCGGTCCGCGGGATCGAGTCGATCACGACGGGCCTCGGCTGGCGCCGCGCCGCCGAGGCCGTGACCGTGACCGGCGAGCCGGACAAGGGCGACACCGAGCGCTGCTGGGAGCTGGGCGCGACGGTCGCCGCCGGGCTCATGGACTGACCCGGGCGCGCTCAGGCCCGGCCGCTCAGGTCTCGTCCAGCCGTCGCCGGTCTTGCTCGTCCCACGTACGGGTGTCGCGCGGCTGGGTGTACGGCTCGGCCTCCGGCGGATGCCCACCGGCGATCGCCCGCTGCCGGACCGTCTCCGCGTCGAACTCCAGGCCGAGCAGGATCGCCAGGTTGGTGATCCAGAGCCAGATCAGGAAGACGATGACACCGGCCATCGTCCCGTACGTCTTGTTGTACGAGGCGAAGTTGGCCACGTAGATCGCGAACCCTGCGGAGGCGAGCAGCCAGATGCCCAGGGCCAGCAGACTGCCCGGGGTGATCCAGCGGAAGCCCTTCACCTTGGCGTTGGGGGTCGCCCAGTACAGGATGGCGATCATGATCGTCACCAGGAGGACCAGGACGGGCCACTTCGCGATCGACCACACCGTCAGCGCGGTGTCGCCGATGCCCAGGGCCGTCCCCGCCTGACGGGCCAGTCCGCCCGTGAAGACCACGATCAGCGCGCTGAACACGGCCAGCACCATCAGCACGACGGTCACGCCGACCCGCACCGGCAGCAGCTTCCACACCGGCCGGCCCTCGGGCATGTCGTAGACGGCGTTGGCGGAGCGGATGAACGCGGCCACGTAACCGGAGGCCGACCAGACCGCCAGGACGATACCGACGATCGCCATCAGCGAGCCGATGCCGGCGTTGCCCTGCAACTGCTCCACGGCCCGGGTGATGATGTCGCGCGCCGAGCCGGGGGCGAGCTGCTGGACGTTGTCGAGCACCTTGTCGGTGGTCGACCTGCCGGTCAGGCCCAGCATCGACACCAGCACCAGCAGCGCCGGGAACAGCGCCAGCACGCCGTAGTAGGTCAGCGCCGCCGCGCGGTCGGTCAGCTCGTCGTCCTTGAACTCGCGCAGACTGCCCTTGAGCACCGCACCCCACGAGGCGCGGGGCAGCTCGGTCGGCGAGTCCGGCGCCGCGCGCTCGACCTCGGGACCGGGCCCGGGCTCCGCGGCCTCGGCGGAGCGCTCGGGGCCTTCCCGGCGTTCCGCCTCGGGCCCGGTGCGCCGGTCCTCCGCGGGCGGCGTCTCGGCCGCCTGTGGGCCTTTTCGTCCGGGTATATGCAGCTTCACCATGAAGGCCGAGTAACCCCTGGCCGGGGCCTTAAGCGGGGCCGGGCGGGGGAGTCGCCGTGACCCTGAGCGAGAGCCGGCTCGGCTGTCGGGGCGCCCGGCCCCGTGGGGGGCCTTCGGCGGGATGCGCGGGGCTGAGAGACTCGGGCGGGCGACTCGACGTGCCTGGCAGGCCCGCGCCGCCTGCCAGGGGGGTGTCGTGCGGGGCTCAGGTGGCGCCCTGCCGGCTGCCAGTCCTCTGGCTCGGACCGGCTACGGATCGCCGACGCCGACGCCGACACCGACGTCGACCCCGACGCCCGCGAGCGGCGCCCGGAATCCGGCGGCATCCTTCGGCGCGGCACAGCCTCGGCGGCGAGCCACGCGGCCCGGCCCACCGCTGCCGGGGCCTTGAGGGAGCGCTCCCACACCGTGCACGATGCCGCCATGACCGCGCACACGATCATCCGCCCCTACCGCCCCGAGGACCGCCGGGCCCTGGACGAGATCTGCGTCCGCACCGCCCACAACGGCGAGGACAGCCGCCCCCACTACACGGACCCGGACATCTTCCCGGCCACCTTCGCGGCCCCCTACGTCCACCTGGAGCCGGAGCTGGCCTTCGTGCTGGACGACGGACAGGGGCAGGCCGTCGGATACGTCCTCGGCACGGCCGACACCGCGCGTTTCGCGGAGGCCTTCCGTGCCGACTGGCTGCCCCTGGTCGCCGGGCGCCACCCGGAGCCGCCCGGGCGGCCGCGCACCCCGGACGAGGAGATAGCGCACCTGCTGCACCACCCGGAACGCATGGTCGTGCCCGAACTGGCCGCCTACCCCGCCCACCTCCACATCGACCTGCTGCCCGCCTGGCAGGGTCGCGGCCACGGGCGCCGGCTGATGCGGACGTTCCTCGCCACGCTCCAGGACAGGGGCGTACCGGCCGTGCACCTCGCCATGGCCACGGCCAACACCCGGGCCAGGGCCTTCTACGACCGCATGGGCTTCCACGAACTCCAGGTCCCCGACCCCGGCTCGGCCACCTTCCTGGGGCGCAGCACCGAGGAGCTCGAGCGGCTCTGACCCGACCCGCCTCCCGCAACCACGGCTGCCGCCAGGCGTGGCAGCACGACCCCGACGCCAGGTGGAACGGGAACGGCCTCCGCCGCGACGGGTTTCCCGGGTCCATGAGAGTTCTCCGAAAATCTTCGAGGCACCTGAACACACCGGTGCTCCCGTACGTATGGGGCGAGGGGATTTTCATGCCCGGCACGCCACAAGCGCAGGAGAGCACCCTTGGCACGCAATACGCGAAGACGCCCTACAGGCAAACGACGCGCGACCTTCGCCGCGTTCGCGCTGATCCTGGGCGGAGGCGGCCTGATGGCCGCGAACGTCTACGCCTCGGCCACGGACGGCGGTTGGGACGGTGACTCCGCCTCGACGCGGTCCGGCACGGGGGTTCCCGCCGGGGGCGCGACCATCGACTGCCCGGACGTGGGCACCAAGCTGACCGCGGTGCCCGAGCAGGCCAGGGCGGAGGTCGACAAGGAACTCGCCCTGCTGGACGAGCAGATCGCCCTGGCCTACCAGCGGCTGACCGCCTCGGCCCAGCAGATCCAGCAGGACTCCGGCTTCGCCGACAGCGCGATCGTGAACCCGCTGAAGGACAAGCGGGCCGCGACCCTGGAGCGCATCGCGATCGCCATCGACCGCGTGGGGGACCGGCCCGAGGGGCTCGACGACCTCGCCGCCTGCACCCTGCGGGCCTCCGGCAACCAGGCTCCCGCCCAGGGCGAGGGCCAGGACGGCGGCGGTGAACAGCCCGGCCAGGAACAGGGCGAGGGCGGACAGGACGGCCAGGAGCAGGGCCAGGGCGCCAACGGGGGACAGGCGGGCAACGGCCCCGTGGCCGCCGACTTCGCGGACATCAAGAACGTCCAGCCGAACGTCAGTACCCCGCGCGCCGAGGGCAACGCCTCCCGCGGCTCGTTCGCGACCAGTTGCGGTGTGAACGAGAACGGCCTGTTCAACTCGGACAACGTCATCGTCGCTCCGGGTGTCACCAACGGCGCCCACCACTTCCACGACTACGTCGGCAACCAGTCCAACGACGCCTTCGCCAGCGACCAGGACCTCGCGAACGCCGAGACCAGCTGTGTCGACCAGGGCGACAAGTCCTCCTACTACTGGCCGGTGCTGCGCCTGCAGAACGGCACGCAGGAGCAGGACGCCCAGAAGCCCGGCGGCGGCATCGAGGGCAACGCGGGCGAGATCGTCACGCCCAAGCAGGTGACGCTGAACTTCGTGGGCAACCCGCGCGACAAGGTCACGGCCATGCCGCGGCTGCTGCGCATCATCACCGGCGACGCCAAGTCGTTCGTCAACGGCCCGGCCAACGCCAACGCCTCCTGGAGCTGCACCGGCTTCGAGGACCGGCAGCTGAAGGACAAGTACCCGCTGTGCCCGCAGGGCAGTGACGTGGTGCGCACCTTCAAGTTCCAGAGCTGCTGGGACGGCCGCAACATCGACAGCGCCAACCACCGCACGCACGTGGCGTTCGCGGACGCCGCCGGGGCCTGCCCGTCCGGTTTCCGTCCCATCCCGCAGCTCGTGCAGCGCATCGTCTACGACGTCGACGCCCCGAGTCTGCAGGACGGCGGCCGTACGACACCCCTGTTCGCGGTCGACTCCTTCCCGGAGCAGCTGCACAAGCCGGTGACGGACCACGGCGACTTCATCAACGTCTTCGACGAGAACCTGATGAAGAAGATGGTCGACTGCATCAACGACGGCCGCACGTGCAGCGCCGGTGCGGGCGGGGACCCGGGCCAGGAGGAACCGGGTCAGGGCGAAGAGCCCGGCCAGGGCGAGGAGCCGGGGCAGGGCGAGGAACCCGGTCAGGGTGAGGAGCCGGGCCAGGAGGAGCCTTCGCAGACGCCGGAGGCCCCGCAGGAGCAGCCCTCGGGCACTCCGGACGCGCCGCAGGACGGCAACGCCGGCGGCAAGCCCGGCGACGCCGACGGCGGGGACGGCAAGGGCGACGAGGGCAAGGGCGACGAGGGCAAGGGCGACGACGGCAAGGGCGAGGCCTCCGAGGCCCCGGCCGCCGGCAAGCCGACCGGCGCGCCGAAGCCCGCCGACGGGTCCGAGGCCCCCGGCACCGCCGCACCCGAGGTGCTCGCCACGCCCTCCTCGGGGGCAGGCACGGGCGACGAGGACGCCGACGGCCTCGGCGAGTCCCAGGCCGTCGGCACGGCCACCAGCGCCGCTCCGACCCCGTCGTCCCCGTCCCTGACCGAGCCGCAGGCGGTCGGCCAGGGCGGCCTCGCCGACACCGGCGCCCAGCTCTGGCCGGCCGCGGCCGGCGCAGTCCTGGTCGCCGCGGGCTTCGTGGTCCTCCGCCGCGTGAGACGAGGCTGACCGACCGCACCCCGGTAGGACCGCGAACGGCGGCGGGACCCCTCAGCGGGGGCCCGCCGCCGTTCCGTGCGTTGGCGGGCACGCACCCGCCGGCACCCTTCGGCGATCGCCGAAACACGCACGATCTAGCGTGATCCCATGAACCTCGACATCACCAGGAACGGCATGTCCGGCGGAGCGGCGGCGTGACGCCGGGGGAGATGGCGGCCGTGCTGGCGGCCGGCACGGGCGCGGGGGCCGTCAACGCCGTCGTCGGCTCGGGCACGCTGATCACCTTTCCCGTCCTGCTCGCCACCGGACTGCCCCCGGTCACCGCCACGGTGTCCAACGGGCTCGGCCTGGTCCCCGGCTCCCTCAGCGCGATCATCGGCTACCGCGAGGAACTCCGCGGCCAGGGCCGGCGCGCCGTCCTGCTCGGCATCGGTGCCGCACTCGGCGGCCTCACGGGCGCGGTCCTGCTGCTGACCCTGCCCGCGTCGGCCTTCGAGCGGATCGTGCCGGTCCTGGTGGGTCTCGCCCTGGTCCTGGTCGCCTGCCAGCCGCTGATCGCCCGGCGGGTGCGCCGCCGGCGCCCGGCCGGCGCCCGCGCCCGGCGCGACGGCGGGCCGCTGCTCCTCACCGGCATGACCCTGGCCAGCGTCTACGGCGGCTACTTCTCCGCAGCCCAGGGCATCATCTACGTCTCCCTGATGGGCATGCTGCTGGACGACACGCTCCAGCGGCTCAACGCCGTCAAGAACGTCCTGGCGGCCGTCGTCAACACCGTCGCCGCCGTGGTGTTCCTCTTCTACGCGGAGTTCGACTGGACGGCCGTCGTGCTCATCGCCGCCGGTTCCGCGCTGGGCGGCCTGATCGGAGCCCGGGTCGGCCGCCGCTTCAGCCCGGCCGTCCTGCGCACCCTCATCGTCTCGGTCGGCACCCTCGCCCTGGTCCACCTCGTCGTGCACTGACCCCCGGGCCTACGACCCCGGCCGCCCCGCCGGCGCCGCCGCCTCGCCCTCGGTGTCGATGTGCGGCAGCACCCGGTCCAGCCACCGCGGTGTCCACCAGGCGTGCCGCCCGAGCAGGGTCATCACGGCCGGCACCAGGAGCAGGCGCACCACCGTCGCGTCGATGAGCACGCTGACGGCCAGCCCCAGTCCGAGCATCTTGACCACGATGTTGTCGCTGACGATGAACGCCGCGAACACACTGACCATGATCAGGGCGGCGCAGGTGATGACCCGGGCCGTGATCTCCAGCGCGTGCGCGACCGAGGCCCTGGCGTCCCCGGTGCGCCGCCACGCCTCGTGGACGCGGGACAGCAGGAAGATCTCGTAGTCCATGCTGAGGCCGAAGATGATGGCGAACATCATCATGGGCACGTAACTCTCGATCGGCACCGTGCCGTCGACGCCGAGCGCGGGACCGCCCCAGCCCCACTGGAACACGGCGACGACCACCCCGTAGGAGGCGGTGATCGACAGGACGCCGTGGTGCCCGTGACGTAGCCCTCGGCGTCCGTGCCCTGGACGGTGTCGGGGAGGGTGCCGTCAACCAGCCGGTTGGCGAGATCCGTGGTCGTGGCGCTCCGGGGCGACTCGGACGAGTACACCGTGCCGACGAGGACGTCCCCGTCCTGAGTGGGTGTCAGAGGCGTGACGGCGGCGGCCCCTTCGTCCTTGCCAGGCCCGCCGAGAGGAACCACACCGGCCTGCGTTCCACGCGCTGCGCGTACCGGTGCCAGGTGCCCTGCGCCTCGCCCGCCGCGGTGTCCGCCTCGGCCACGGGACGGCGCACCCGGTAGCGGTCGATACGCCGGCCGACGAGCCCGAGCAGGGCCGGGACCAGGGTGAGCGCCCCGACGACGGCCGAGACGACGGTGACGGCGGCGGCCAGCCCGAGCAGGCCGATGAAGGACACCCCGGACGTCGACAGGCCCCCCAGCGCGATGATCACCGTGCAGCCGGAGACGAGGACGGCGTGGCCGCTGGTGGCGGCGGCCTGCCCGGCGGCCCGCACCGGGTCGGCGCCCTCCATGAGGTTCTGCCGGTGACGGGTGATCATGAACAGGGCGTAGTCGATCCCGACGCCCAGGCCGATCATCGTGGCCAGGGTGGGGGAGACCGTCGCGAAGGTGAACGCGGCGGCGAGCAGCCCCAGGAACGCGAGACCGCCGACGACACTGATGAGCGCGCTCAGCAGCGGAACGCACGCGGCGATGACGCTGCCGAACCCGACCAGCAGCACGACGATCGCCACCGCGAAGCCGATCAGCTCGCTGACCCGGTCGTGGGCGGCCGGCCGGGCGAGTTCACCGAGCGGCCCGCCGTACTCCACCTCCGCTCCGGCCGACCGCAGCGGCTGCACGGCGTCGTCCACCCGGTCCAGGTAGCCGTCGCCGAGCGTCGCGGGCTGCACGTCGAAGCGGACGGTGATGTAGGCCGTCTTCCGGTCGTCGGACAGCGGCCCGACGTTCGGCTGCGACTGGCCCGACAAGGAGCTCTGCGCGGACAGGGGGTTCTGGGCCGACAGGACGTGCGGCAGCTTCTCCAGGTCGGCCACGGCGGTGGAGACCTGCGAGCTCAGCGCGGTCAGGGCCCGCCCCTCGTCGTGCAGCACGAGCTGGCTGCTGTAGCCACCGGCCTGGGGGTCGTGCTTCTTGAGCACGTCCAGGCCCTTCTGGGACTGCGCCTGGGGCAGCGAGAAGTCGTCGGAGTACTCCCCGCCGAGGGTGCGGCTGAGGACCTGCAGGGCCACCAGGGCGACCAGCCAGGCGGCGATGACGATCACGAAGTGGCGCGCGCACCACTCGCCCAGCCGCCGCAGCGGGCCCGGCCGCGTGGTCGTCTCGTCCCCTTCACCCCTGCGGATGTGCGGCATGGAGCGGTCTCCCGTGTCGGTGACGGCGTGCGGTGGCGCCCATTAGACGCGCCCCGCTTCACTCGGCCGTGGACTCCACGCCCCCGCGTGCGGCCGTTCCCCTGAAAGGTGGCCGCCCGGGCTGCCCCGGCGGCGCGGGCCGGACGGGCCGGCCGGGGCCCGGTGCCCGCGACCCGGCCGGCCGCTTCAGCGCCCCGGATCCCAGGGCCACGCCCAGCCCGACCAGGGCGCTGCCCGCGCCCTGCGCGAGGCCGTAGGACCCGGTGCCCACGAGCGGCGCGGTGCAGGCCGCGGCGACCGGGATGAGGCCGGAGAACAGCGTGGCGCGTTCCGCGCCGATCCGCTGCATGCCCATGTACCAGCACACGAACCCGACCACCGTGACCACCACCGCCTGCCACAGCAGCGCGCCGGCCTCGACGGCGTCGGGACGGCGCAGCCACGCGGCCCCGTCGGCCGACAGGCCGGCCGCCGCCGACTCCAGCGCGGCGACCGCGCACACGACAGCGGACAGCAGCCGGGGCCCGAGGGGCCGCAGCACGGGGACCGCGAGCACGGCGAATCCGACTTCGCCCGCCAGCGCGCACACCGAGAAGGCGAGACCCGCGCCGTCCGTGCGCCCCCAGCCCTGGACGACGCAGGCGCCGCCCGCCACCAGCAACGCCCCGTACACGACGGTGCGTTGCGGTCGGCGTCCGTCCAGGAGCGGCACGAGCACGGCGACGACGACCGGGGCGCAGCCCACGAACACGCCGGGAACGGCCGGTTCCGCGGTGCGCTCGGCGGCGAGCACGGCCAGGTTGAACCCCACCATGCCGACCGCCGCGAGCAGGGCCAGACGCACCCACTGGCGCGGCGTCAGCGCCCTGAGCCGGGTGAGCGAACCCCGCCCGGCGAGCGGGAACAGCAGCAGACAGGCCAGCCCGTACCGCAGGAACTGGCCGCCCGCGTACGGGTAGGAGCCGAGGAGGCTGTTGGCGGTGAAGGACCCTCCGACGAGGACACAGGCGAGCGCGGCGAGCAGGGCCCCGCGCGTGGTCGTGGCGTTCATGCGGGTGACGCTAGGCATCCGGGCGGCCCGGGAGGAGGTCCACTTCCCTGCCCTTGTGGGGGACCAATTCGCTTCCGGGCCGCCCGGCACATCCGGGGGTGACTCCCGCAGGTCAGCCGATGTGGTAGCTGTCGCCGTGCCATGGGCTCGCCAGGGGAACGGCGGACACGGACACGCGTACCGTCTCCACGGTCATCCCCGGCATGCGCGGCGTCCGCGCTGTCGAGCGCAACACCGCCGTGAGCGACGGGCGCGCGCTCGCCCAGGACCGGCTGGCGGTGCTCGCCGGGCACCGCCGGCAGCGCAACTTCCGCGGCTGAGCGGCGGTGACGCGCGAGGCCGGACGGGACCGCGGGAACCAAGAGCACGTCCCGTACGTCCACCCTTTGCCCAGGAGGGCCGATCGGGTCGGCAGACCAGCGGAGAGGGGAATCGCCATGGACGAGGCGAGGGCGCAGCAGGGGACCGAGCCGGAGGACGCGGCACGCCGGGCACGCTTCGGGTCGCTCCCCGAGCCGGTGCGCGTGGAGGACATGGTCGAGGAGCGCGCGGCCAGCGTCCCCGACCCGGCGCGCACGGCGTACAACCAGGACGAGTGGCTGGTCCGCTACTGCCTTTGAGTCCCGTGGGACGAGGGCGGAGGCGGAGTCCCGGACTGCGGCCCGCCGCCCCGGCCGCCCGGGCGGGCAATGCCGCCGGCGCCGCTACGCCCGGCCCTTCGCCCCCAGCTCACTGAGCCACCGCACCACGTCCTCGGCGCCCTGGCCGCGGGCGACGTCGAGGGGCGTCAGATCGTCGTAGCCCTGCCAGTCGACGTCCGCGCCGTGGGCGTGCAGGTAGCGCGCGGTGGACAGGTGCCCGCCGTGGCAGGCGCCCCAGAAGGCGCTGGTGAGGTCGGCGGGCGACGGCGGCTCGCCGGACTCCACGCACACCCGGACCCGGTCCAGCAGCCCGAGCGTCGCGGCGTCCTGGAGCGTGGTCCGGGCGCCGTGCTCGACCAGCCGGTACGCCGCGCGCCACTGCCCGAACCCGCGGGCGTCGGCGAGCGGGGTGCCCCCGGCGATCACCCCTCCGGGAGCCTCGATGTCGGCCCCGGCGGCCAGCAGAGCGTCCAGGACGGGCACGTCGTCGTTGCTCGCCGCCCAGTGCAGCGGCGTCTCCTCGTGCGCCCCGCCGAAGCGGGCGTCGGGGTCGGCCCCGGCGTCGACCAGCATCGCGACCACCTCGGGGCCGTGGGGCCGGTGACCGGGCCAGTCGGTGGCGATGTGCAGCAGGCTGCGCGTGCCCGCGCCGTCCTCGCCCCGCTCGGTGACGCGCGCGGTGGCCAGCCCCGGGTGGTCGGTGAGCAGCCGCCGCAGCGAGGACAGGTCACCGGCCCGGATCGCCTCCGTCACCGCGACCGCCAGCGGGTCCCGGGATGTCAGTGTCCGCAAGGCGGTCCTCCCCGTTGCCGTCGAGGCCCCTGATTCTGCCAGGACGACCCTGCGCAGGGGGCCCGCTCGGCCCTCTCCGCCCGCCGGCCCGTCCGACGACATGCTCCCCGGCCCCGGCAGGCGTAGCGTCCGGGTAGGAGCGGGAGGACACGCCATGTCCGGGAGCAACGAGCCAGCCGCGGGCGCCGGGTCGCTGGAGGACGCCCTGGGCGCGGCCCTGGCCGACACCGTGCGCGGCACCGGGGCCTCGACCGGCGGGCTGTACCTGATCGACGACGCGGAACCGGTGCTGCGCCTGGTGGCCCTGTGCGGGCTGCCGGTGGCGTTCACCGCCCCCTGGCAGCGGCTGCCGCTCACCGCTCCGGTGCCCGTCGCCGACGCCATCCGCGACGACCGGCTGGTCCGGATCGGGAGCCAGGACGAGATGGCCCGCCGCTACCCCCGGGCCGCCGCCGTGCTGCCGTACCCCTTCGCCCTGACGGCGGCCCCCCTGACCGGCGTCCGGCGCTCCTGGGGCGGCCTCGTGCTGATGTGGCCCGCGATGAGCCCGCGCCCGCTCACACCGCGCGAACACGACCACATCACCTCCGTCGCCCGCCGCATGGCACGCCTGCTCGACGACGCCACCGGGCCGCCCACCCTGCCCGACCAGCCGCGCGTCGTCCCGCTGGCGGCCGCGCACCACCCGGTGCAGACCGGCCTGGCCGCCGCCGACTACCTCGAACGCCTCCCCGAGGGCGCGCTCGCCCTCGACCTGGAGGGCCGGATCGTCTTCGCCACCGACAGCGCCGCCCGCCTGCTCGGCCGCAGCGCCGACCGGCTGCTCGGCACCCGTCCCTGGCAGTCCCTGCCCTGGCTGGACGACCCCGTCTACGAGGACCAGTACCGCACCGCGGTCGTCAGCCGCGCCCCCGTCTCCTTCACCGCGCTCCGCCCCCCGGACCAGCGCCTCACCTTCCAGCTCTACCCGGACACCAGCGGCATCAGCGTCCGCCTCGTCCCGGGCGGAGACGGGCGCGTGGACCCACCGGCGACCGCCGCCGCACGCCCCGCGCGGGCGGCGTCCACCGGCCGCCTCTACCAGCTGGTGCACCTGGCCGCCGCGCTCACCGAGACGGTCACCGTGCGCGACCTCGTCGCCCTGATCGCCCATCAGATCCTGCCCGCCTTCGGCGCACAGGGACTCGTGCTGTCCTCGGCGGAGGCCGGCCGGCTGAAGATCACCGGCTCCCACGGCTACCCCCGCGACGTCGTCGAGCGGCTCGACGCCCTGGCCCTGGACACCGACCTCACCCCCGCCGGACAGGTCGTCGCCAGCGGCACCCCCGCCTTCTTCTCCCATCCGGCCGAGATGACGGCCAACTACCCCAGGGCGCCCCGGATCAGCGGCAAACAGGCCTGGGCGTTCCTGCCGCTGATCATCTCCGGCCGTCCGGTGGGCTGCTGCATCCTGTCCTACGACGACCCGCACACCTTCACCGCCGACGAACGGGCCGTCCTCACCTCGCTGTCCGGCCTGATCGCCCAGGCCCTGGACCGCGCCCGCCTCTACGACGCCAAGCACCGCCTCGTCGGCGAACTGCAGCGCGCCCTGCTGCCCCGGGCCCTGCCGCGGCTGCCCGGTCTGGACGTCGCCGCCCGCTCCATGCCCGCCGGCCACGGCGTCGAGGTCGGCGGGGACTTCTTCGACGTCCTGCGGCTGGACGACACGACCGCGGCCGCCGTCATCGGCGACGTGGAGGGCCACAGTGTCGCCGCGGCCGCCCTGATGGGCCAGGTGCGCATCGCCGTGCACGCCCACGCCACCGCGGGGGCCGCACCCGACGAGGTCCTCGCCCGCACCAACCGGCTGCTGGCCGACCTCGACTCCGAGCTGCTCGTCTCCTGTCTCTACGCCCAGCTCGACCTGGCCCGCCACGAGGTGTCCTTCGCCAGCGCCGGGCACGTCCCCCCGCTGCTGCGCCACACCGGCCGCCCGGGCGGTGTCCTGGAGGTCGAGCCGGGACCCCTGCTGGGCATCGGCCCCGACACCCGCTACCCGGTCACCACCGCGCCCCTGCTCCCGGGCACCGTGCTCGCCCTCTACACCGACGGCCTGGTCGAAGTCCCGGGCACGGACGCCACCCGCACCACGGCCGACCTCGCCGGGTATCTGGACGGCACCGACGGCCACGACCTGGAGCGGCTCGTCGACCGGCTCGTCCGCCACACCACCCCCGTCGGCCGGCACACCGACGACATCACCGTGCTCCTGCTGCGCGCCACGCTCGGCCCGGACGCTCAGCCCTGACCGGAAGGGTCCGCCTGCACGCGCCGGGCCACGTCCCGCAGTTTGACGTTGTGCTCCTGAGACAGGCGCCGCAGCACGCCGAACGCCTCGTCCTCGCTCAGCCGGTGCCGCTCCCTGAGGATCCCCATGGCCTCACCGATGGCGTGCCGTGTCTCCAGGGCGTGTTCGAGCTGGTCGACGGTGCGGGCGGTGGACAGTGCCACGGCGGCGTGCGAGGCGAGCAGCCAGCCCGCGGTCTCGATGTCCTTGCCGAACGCTCCCGGGCGGCGGGAGTAGAGGTTCAGCGCGCCGAAGTCCTGCCGGTCCGTGTAGAGCAGCACGCCGGTCATGCTGCCGATGCCGAGCTCGCGGGCCGCCCGGCCGAACCGCGGCCAGGACGACTGCGGCACGGTCATGTCGGCGATCCGGAACAGCCGCTCGCCGTCCACACGGCGGGCGGCGTCGAAGCACGGCCCCTCGCCCAGTTCGCCCTGCAGCCGGTCGGACTCCTCGACCATGTCGCCGAAGGCGGCCAGCGTCACGGCCTTGCCCCTGGACACCGTCAGGATGCCCGCCGCGTCGCATCCCTCGACCAGCTTCACCGCGGACGCGGCGATCTTGTCCAGGGTCGCCTGCACGGAATCCTGCGCCAGCAGGTCCCGGGCGAGTACGGCCATCTGCTCGGCGTACCGCTGCCAGTCCAACGCCCACCACCGCCTAGCTCGCCGTCCCGACCACCGTACCCCCCGCCGCCCGCCGCGTCCGTCCCCGGGACCGGGCCGTCTCCGCCGCGACGGGTCAGCGGTACGCCGTCAGCAGCAGGGCCACGTCGTCCGGCCGGTCCCGGGCCTGCCGGGCGGTCCCCACCAGCCGGTCGGCGAGATGTTCCACCGAGTCCGCCGAGGTGGCGGCCAGGCAGCCGCGGACCCGGTCGATGCCCGTCTCGATGTCGCTCCCGGGCCGCTCCACGAGCCCGTCCGTGTAGAGCACGAGGACGCTGCCCGGGTCCAGCGTCAGCGCGGTGACCGGATAGTCCGCGTCGGGCTGCACCCCGAGCATCACGCCACCCGCCAGGTCCAGCGTCCGCGCATGCCCGTCGCAGTGGCGCAGCAGCGGTGGCGGATGGCCCGCCCGCACGGCGAGGGCCTGTCCGGTGCGCGGGTCCAGTTCGATGTAGCAGCAGGTGGCGAAGGCGTCCGACTCCAGGTCGGCCAGCAGCCGGTTGGTGTGCGTGATGACCTCCTGCGGCGGATGCCCGCTCGCCGCGAAGGCGTGCACGGCGCTGCGCAACTGGCCCATCACCGCGGCGGCCCCGACACTGTGGCCCTCGACGTCCCCGATGACCAGAGCCACCCCGCGCTCGGTCCTGATCACGTCGTACCAGTCGCCCCCGATGGCCATGCCCTGCGTGCCCGGCAGGTACCGGCCGGTGGTGCGCAGCCCCTCCACCGCCGGCAGCCGGTGCGGCAGCAGACCCTCCTGCAGGCCCCGGGCGACGGCGGACTCCGCGTCGTACAGCCGCGCCCGCTCCAGGGCCTGTGCGGCCAGTCCGCTCAGCGCGGTGAGGGCGGAGCGTTCGTCGGCGGTGAAGCGGTGCGGCGTCTCCCAGCCGAGGATGCAGGAGCCGACGGGATGCCCCGAGGCGATCAGCGGCAGGAACGACCAGGCGTTCATCCGGTCCAGGACGATGCCCGGGTAGGCCACGGTGAGGTCCTCGGGCGACTCGAAGAACAGCGGCAGCCGGGTCGTCAGCGCGTGGACGCCGGGCAGCTGCGTGTCGAGGGTGATGCCCTCGAACGGGGCGAGGAAGCCCTCCGGGTAGCCCGACTCCCACAGCAGGTACATCCGGCCCTCACGGACGGTGTACAGGGCCAGTTCCCGCACGCCGAACGCGGGCAGCAGCTGCTCCGAAACGGCACGGCACACGTCCCGCACGGTGACGGCCTGGGTGAGCACGCTCGCCATCTGCACCACGTGGTAGAGCGCCCCGGCCCGTGCCTCGGCCACCGGCCCGGGCGGCGCCGCCACCGCGCCGCCGGCCGGTGGCGGATCCGCGGCGGAGGCGTCCTCGCGCGCGGCTTCGTCCCCGGGCGGCGGCCCGGCCGGATACACCCGGCCGGTCAGCCCGTGCACGTCCGGGTACAGCACGAAGCTCAGCCGGGCCCCGCCCGGGTGCCGGACGAGGAAGGACACCTGCTCCTGGGAGAGCATCGCCGCCCGGTACCGGTCCTCGTACGCCGGGTCCCGGAGCCAGGTGATCACCTCCCAGGGATAACGGCCCAGCAACTCCTCCCGGCCGCAGCCCAGCAGCTCCTCGCTGCGCCGGTTGAGGTAGGTCAGCCGGCCGTCCTGATCCAGGGAGAAGAGCGCGTCGGGCAGCCGCTCCGCGGCCTCGGCCGCGGTCAGCCCGACGGCCGCGTCGACCAGGGCGCAGACCAGCATCCGGCCGGAGCCGCCGGCGCCCCGCACCAGGTGGCCCCACAACTCCACGGGCCGGTAGCCGGCCTCCCCGCCGCCCACCGACCGGTCCAGCACCCGGAAATGCCGTGACCTGACCCGGCCGTGGGCGAGCGCGTCACTCCGGCTCGCCCGCAGTTCGTGCAGGTCGTCGGGGCTGACCCGGGCCTCGATGTCCACGAGGGTGCCGCCGAAGCCGGCCCGGTCGATGCCGAGCAGGGCGAGGGCCTCGTCGTCCGCCGCGCACCGGTCGTCGTCCAGGTCCCAGTCGAGGAGCCCGACCCGCACCGGGTGGACGGCGGGCGTGGGCAGCCGCACGCTGACGGGCTCGCCGTCGTACGCGACGCCGCCCCCGCCGGACTCCGGACCGGACCGGCCGGCGGGCAGGCGGCCCAGGCGCTCCGACAGCTGCCACTGCGCCGGGCGCAGGGCGTGCCCCACCGCCTCCGCGTCCATCGGTGCCCGGGCTGCCGAGCGCAGCACGACCAGGACGCCCACGGCCTCGTCGCCGGCCCGCACGGGCTGGTAGGCGGAGCCGAACGAGTAGGGCAGCCCGGCGGTGAAGTGCGGGAAGCGCACCATGGTGGCGCGCTCGTCCGGCAGCCACAGGGTCTCGTCGCGCCGATAGGCCTCGGCCATCGGCAGGGCGCCGCCGACCGGCACCCGCCACCAGCTCTTCAGCAGCGACCTGGGCACGCCGGTGACCATCGCCAGGACCAGGGAGCGCCGGTCGGGGGAGCGCAGGTAGACCAGCCCGCCGTAGCCGTCGAGGTCCCGGACGGCCTCGACCAGCGGAGTGGTCAGCGCGTCTGCGATCCACCCCGTGTCCCCGGCCCGGCCCCGGCCGTCACCCCCGCCGCCCCGACGTCGGCCTCCGGGTGACCCGGGCCCGTCCGGTACGGCGGTCGCCTCATCCATGTCGCGTCCTCCCGGTAGGGACGCACCGGACATCATTCGCTCCCCACCAGGATGTGCCATGGTCGGCGCTCCGGCGCGGCAAGTGCAACCTTTCGGCCGGTCCGGCTGTCTCACCCGGTATCACTCGCACGCGGCCTCGGGGGCGGCAATGACAGGAACACTCATCAGAAGAGCATGTGCGACGCTCGCGGTCATGGGCGCCGCAGTGGGCATGGCGGCGGTCCCGGCCGGCGCGGCGCCGGTCGCGGGAGAGCGGGCCGCGACCCAGGTCACGGCCTGTCCGGCCGGCTGGGGGAGCCTGGCGAAGACCGCCGGCGGCGGCACGCAGGAACCGCTGCGGAACGTCAGGACCGGGCGCCACGACTGCTTCGACCGCATGGTCGTCGACGTGCCCGGCGCGGGCAGCGGCGTCGGGTACACCGTGCAGTACGTCGACCGGCTCCACCAGGACGGCTCCGGCCGGCACATCCCGGTGGCCGGCGGGGCGGTCCTGGAGGTGCGCGTGGCCGCGCCGTCCTACGACCCGGAGACGGGTGCGGCCACGTATCCCGGCCGGGTGGCGCTTCCGCTGCCGGGTGTCGACCTCACCGGTTACCGCACCTTCCGCGACACCCGGTTCGCCGGGAGCTTCGAGGGCGACACCCAGATCGGCCTGGGCGTCCGGGCCCGGCTGCCCTTCCGGGTCCTGCAGCTGGACGACCGTGTCATCGTGGACGTCGCCCACAGCTGGACCGCGACCCGCTGACAGCACCGCGCCCGGTTCCCCGGAGCCGGGCGCACCCATGCCCGCGTGCCGCGGTACCCCGCCCGGGGGCTGCGGCGCGCGCGGCCACCGCGCCCGCGTGAGCCGCGGCGGGCGTGTCCGGTCAGGAGTCGGGCGCTCGCACCGTCGCCCCCCGGTCGCGCAGGCGGCCCAGTTCCTCCAGCGTCCGGGCCGCCGCGCCCGCCAGGCGGGGGCGGTTGCGCACGAAACGGCGGGCGGACCGGGCGGGCTCCCGGGCCAGCCGGTGGGCGGCTCCACCGGGCACCGGGCGCACCACCGCCCCCTCGTACACCCGCAGGTCGCGGGTCTTCAGGGACTCCTTGTAGCGGGCCGGGCCGCTGCCCAGGTCGACCACCTCGATCCCGTCGGCCGCCGCCGCCTCCAGCATCCGCAGCTGCAGCACCAGACCGGGGGAGTACTTCGCGAACGCGCGGTCGTACGCCGGGAACCACCAGGACAGCACCGTCCGCGAGCGCAGCCCGAAGTGCGCGGCGACCCGCCGGCCCCCGGCGTACAGCACCGACAGCACGCCGCGGCACTCCGGTTCGTCGCTCTCGCCGAGCAGTCCCACCAGCGAGGTGATCCACTCCTGCGCGAACCGGTCCCGCCGGCCGGTGCGCCGGTACTGCGCCGACTTCCACTCCATCAGCGCCCGCAGGGCCCCCGGGTCCCGGGCGTCGTACACGAACCGCACCTCGCCGACCTGCCGGGCCAGCCTGCGCTCCTTGGCCAGGGTCTGTCTGAGGAAGCCCGGCGACTTCGCCCGCAGCCGCTCGGTGTACGGCGCGAAGCCCTCGCCGATGTCGACGACCGGTGAGGCGAGTTCCTCGGCGGCGTGCGCTGCGAACGCCGCCTGACCCGCCTCCAGATTGTCGAACTCCCAGGACGACAGCCCGCACTCCCGTAACAACCGGCGCGCGTCCAGGCGGATTCCGGGCCGCAGCACGGCTCCCTGACTGTCCGACACCCCGAGCCCGACGGCCCGGCCTCGCCCCCAACGGCCCCTCTCGTACGGGAAGAACCCGACCGGTGAACCGTCGTCCTGCAGCACCGCCACTTCGGCTCCGGGCCTGACCCGTCCCACGGCCGTGGTGAACGCCGGGTCGAGAAAGGGATTGGCCGGGGCCCCGGACTCCGTCCGGATCTCCCGCCACATCTTCCGGTCGTCCGGGCCCAGTTCGTCCGGCCGCAGAACGAGAACGCGCTTTCCGGGCAACTCTGCCTCCTGTGTCATCGGCATGGGGACACACGAAGGCCTGCACATCACCGCGTCAGGGCACCAGGCAGTACGCGGGCCGCACGGCGCAGGCCTTGCTCGGTACTGCCGTTCTCAGCAGCGGAACACCCGCAACTCGACGGAGTCGGGGACGGCACCGCCCGCCACCGGGCACCGCTCGGCCGCCGCCGGCACGCCCGCACCCCAGTCCACCCGGGGTGCTCCGGCCACCACGGCACTCACCCCGGCGGCCCCCGCGGCCCGCGGCGTCCGCGCCGCGAACTGCCGGATGGACGGCCCCTCCTCACACGGGCACGGCTCCTCGGCCCGACCGGCCGTATCCGTGGCAGGCGCGTCCGGCTGCGCGAGCTCCGCCGCCGTGACGGCGGCGGACGCGCGTGGGTCGCCCACCAGGCCCGGCACGAGCAGATGCAGCATCAGCAGACAGGCCAGAAGCCCGGCCGCCGCTGCCCCTCGTCGCCGCACCATCGGACCCCTGACCTGCGTAGAGCGGGGGGGAGCACGGAGTGACCTCGACCCCAGGGCCGGCACCGGACCAGACCCCCCGTCACGGCCGGCTGCGCCTTCCAGTAGGCCGAGCGCATCCCGCCCCGTCAACCCCCGGTGAGCCGATTCGTCCCACTCGCTCGATGGCAACGGTCATACGACGGAAAGCGCTGCCACCGGTCACCACGTCCGGCATCGACGCCCCGTCCCGGACGGCGCCTAGGCCGTGCCGCCGGTCTCACGGACCAGCTCGATCGCCCTGCCGAGGGTGTCGAGCCGGTCCTGGAGGGTGTCCCCGGCCGGGTAGAGGCGGACCGTGTCCACGCCGGCGTCCCCGCGCCCGTCCACTCCTCGTGTGTCGGCCTCCTCGTCAGCAGGGAATGTGCCAGCAGAGTTGCGTATGAGACTCACTCGGTCAAGAGGGTCGGGTGCACCGGGCGGTCCAGGTGCGGGACGGCGTGCCCCGGTGCGCGCGGACCCGCCCCGAGGGCCGCGTACGCTACCGATGGCTCCGCCCCGGAGGATCTTCGCGTCTGACGTGCCCGTCGGCGGGGGAGCCATCAGGACGGCAGTGGCCGAGCCGGCCGTCGGCGGGCACGATGTTCACGGCCGGGCGCGGTCCGCGAGGCCCGCCCGCGCCGGTTCGAGCGGAGGAACGAGATGGGATCGGCGATGAGCGAGCGGCACCACCGCCGTCAGCGATGGGCCGCCAGGGGAGCTCTGGCCGCGGCCGTGTCGGCGGCGCTGCTGCCCCTCGTCTCCGGCGGCCTGCGGGGACTGCTGCTGCTCGTGGCCGCGCTGGCCGGCCTCGCGCTGACCGCGGCCGCCCTGTGGTGGGTGCTCTCCCGGCGCGGAGCGGTCCGCATGGCCGCCGCCACGCTGGCCCTGGTCGCACCCGTCGGCCTCATCACCCTCTTCGCCGCCGCCAACCTGCTGTGGGTGGTCTTCCTGTCGCTGCTGCTGTGGTGCGCGGCGGTCTGGAGCGGCCGTTACGCGCTGCGCAGCACGGGGCTGCGCCCGGTCCGCGCCAAGGAGTACCGCACGCCGCCGCCGCAGCGCCCCTTTTTGCTGCTCAACCCGCGTTCCGGCGGCGGCAAGGTCGAGAAGTTCCACCTGAAGGAGAAGGCCGAGGCGCTGGGCGCCCGGGTCGTCCTGCTCGACCCGGACCAGCACCAGGACGTCACCGCCCTGGCCCGGGCCGCCGTGGCCGACGGGGCCGACCTGCTCGGCGTGGCGGGCGGTGACGGCACCCAGGCGCTGGTCGCCGCCGTCGCGGCCGAGCACGGTCTGCCGTTCCTCGTCATCGCGGCCGGCACCCGCAACCACTTCGCCATGGACCTCGGCCTGGACCGCGACGACCCGGCCGCCTCCCTCGACGCCCTCACCGACGGCGTCGAGCTCCGCGTCGACCTCGGCTTCGCCGACCACCGGCCGTTCGTCAACAACGCCTCCTTCGGCGTGTACGGGGCCGTCGTCCAGAGCCCCGGCTACCGCGAGGACAAGGTCGGTGCGGCGCTGGAGCGGCTGCCGGAGCTGCTCACCCGGCAGAGCGGACCGCGTCTGACGGCCGTCGCCGACGGCACCACCATCGCCGACCCGCAGGCCGTCCTGGTCAGCAACAACGCCTACCGCATGGACGACCCGTTCGGTTTCGGCCGACGTGAGCGGCTCAACTCCGGGCGGCTGGGCGTCCTCGCCGTCCGCGTGGACAGTGCCGTCGACGCCGCCGGGCTGCTGCTCTCCCCGCGGCCCGAGGGGCTCACGGTGCTCACCGCCCAGCACGTCGTGGTGCAGGCCGACGAACCGCAGCTGGAGGTCGGCCTGGACGGGGAGGCGCTCACCATGCCCGCTCCCGTGCACTGCCGCATCGCCCGCCGCGCCCTGCGGGTGCGGGTGCCGCGCGACCGGCCCGGGGTCCCCGAGGCGCCCCCGCGGCTGGACTGGCGCCGGCTGCGCAAGCTGGCGGCCGCGGTCGGCCGCACGGCCGCGCCCGGCGGCCGCTCCCACCAGGGCTGAACGACGGTACGGCCCGCGCACGCGGAAGGTCCCCCGCACCACCGGTGCGGGGGACCTTCGCCGCAGGCCGACGCGGACTAGGCGTTCTTCGGCCCGGACTGCTGCACGACCTCGAACGACCACAGGGTCGAGTCGCTCGCCGCGGGCCTGGGCCGCTCGCCGCCCTCGCCGCCGCCCTGGTGCGCGGTCTTCATCGGCCCCTCCATCCAGGCCTGGAACGACTCCTCGTCACGCCAGCGCGTGTAGACGAGGTAGGTGTCGGTGCCCTCCACGGGGCGCAGCAGCTCGAACCACTCGAAGCCGTCGGAGTTCTCCACCGCGTGCGCGCGGGAGGCGAAGCGCTTCTCCAGCGTCTCCCGCTGATCGGCGGGCACGGTCAGCACATTGATCTTGACTACGCTCATGGACCCCATCTTGCCCGACGCCACCCGTCGGGCGGGGAGGTGCCCTTGAACGCCGCCCCTCGGCGAGACGGCCCCGCGCGCCGCCCGCAGGGGCCGGCGGACACGGGCGCCCGCAGACGGCGGTGCACGCGGGCGGCCGTGCCGCGCGGCCGGCCCGTCAGCTCTGCCGCTTGCCCTGCTCGAGGGCCTTGCCGGTCATGTCGGTGACCTGCCCGGCGGGCGGCTCCTCCGTCTCGACCTCGGTGCCGAAGTCGGTGAAGTCCATGACGGTGCGCACCGTGACCTTGCCGGGCGCGGACGAGGCACTGCCGGAGGACGGTTCGGCCGACCGGGGCGCGGACCCGACGGTCATGTCGATCTGCTGCCGGCGCAGCCGGCCCTCGTCGTCGAGCCAGACGTCCATCGGCAGGGTGGGGCCGACCTGCCGGCGCAGCGTGTCGCCGCCGGGCAGCTCGGCGACGTCGACGCTGACGCGGTAGTGCGTGGTGCGTACGCCGCCGATCGTGGCCGTGCCCTTCTCGGTTACGTCCTTGTCGGTGATGGCCTTGGCGTAGGCCGCGGACCGCGCCGGGTCGTTCACGCCCTGGCCGCCGGCGCCCTGCCGGTCGGCGACCTTGCCCAGGTCGATCCTGATCCAGGGCTTGCCGCCCGGCGCCTGCCCCTGCGGCATCTTCTGGTACAGCACCTGGTCGATCACGCGCTGCTCGATCCGCTGCCCCTGCGCCGAGAGCGTCATGACGCTGTCGCCGTCCTCCAGGTCCACGACGCCCTGCCCGTTCGCGGTCTCCGAGCGGTCCCCGGCCGAGGTGCGCACCCGCAGCTCGACCTTCGCGGTGTCCTCCTCGGCGGTCCGGTCGTAGGCCGAGCGCACCGCCCGCGTGCCCCGCTCCTCGGTCCCGGCCCCGGCCTTCGCCGAGGAGGCGCCCGCCGCCTCCTTCGTGTCACCCCCGTCGCCGCAGCCGACCAGCAGGGTGCCGGCCAGCACCCCGGCGACGCCTAAGGCGCAGAGCTTCCCGCCGTTGCCCGCGCTGCCCATCGAACCAGCTCCTCTCAGGTGTGTGGTGCGACCCAAGTGCCCGAGCCGGGCACGAACACACCTGCGTGTCCGACGAGTTGGCAGACCGGGTGGCCGGCCACGGGTCAGTGGCGGCGGCCCCGGAGCTTGCCGAGCAGGCGCTGCGCCTGGGCCCGCTTGCGGGGGTCGGCCGCCGCCCGGCGGGCCTGCTCCGCTGCCCGGCGCCCCTGCGGGCTGCGGGCGAACTCCTTGATGCGGTTCATGATTCCGGCCATGACGCGCCTTCTTCCTCGATCGACGTGAAAGGTGTCTCCAGCTCGCCTACCCCCTGGACCGGGTGCTCAGGCACCTGCCGCCCGGTCGGTGCGCGACCGAACGTGTTTGGCGCCGGAGTCCGAGGCAAAGCGGTGTCACATGACTGAAGAGAACAAGCGCACGAATCAGAAGCCGACCACCATCAGCGCCACGCAGTCCAAGGCCCGCCGTACGGCGGACAAGGCGACCGCGCCGGCGTCCCAGGCCGCCAAGGGCGCGGCGGACAAGGCCGGTGACGCGGCGTCGGCCGCCAAGTCGGGCGCTGAACGCTCCGCGGAGACGGCGAAGGCCGCCGCGCAGAGCGCGGCCAAGGGCGTCGAGGCGGGCCGCCAGGCGGTCGTCACGGCCTCCGGTCACGTCGCCGCCACGGCGAAGACGGCCTGGACGGTCATCGCCCACCGCAAGCTCGTCGCCGCGGGCGTCGGAGCGGGCCTGACCGCCCTGACCGCCGCGTCGTACGCCGTCGGCCGCCGCGCGGAACGCGGCGCGCACGGCCCGCTCACCCGGCTCACCGGCGGGCGGATCTGACCCCGGCCGGCACGCCCGGCGTGCCGGCCACGAGGGAGCAGGCGGCGCGGCGTACCACCGGAGTCCCGGTGGTCCGTAGCGCCGCCCTCTCGCATGTCCGCGGCCCGAGGCGTACGGGGCCTCGCCCGCGTGGCATGGCGCACATCCGGCCCCCACCGGGGTGCCCCTCTCGCGCGCCGCCGCCGTGACGAGGAAGGATGAGAGCGCACACGAAGGATCGACCCATGTGGAGGAGCGGGCCCATGCAGCACGAGCGAGCGGGCAGTCCGGCCGGACCCGAGGATCTCGTCGACGTCGCTCGGCTGGTGACCGCGTACTACGCGCTCCGCCCCGACCTCGACGACCCGGGGCAGCGCGTCGCGTTCGGAACCTCCGGACACCGCGGATCGTCGCTGGCGAGCGCCTTCAACGACGACCACATCGCCGCGACCAGCCAGGCCATCTGCGAGTACCGCGCCGAACAGGGCACCGACGGTCCCCTGTTCCTGGGCGCCGACACCCACGCCCTGTCGGAGCCCGCGCGGGTCACGGCCCTGGAGGTGTTCGCGGCCAACGAGGTGACGGTGCTGATCGACGCGGCGGACGGCTACACGCCGACCCCGGCCGTCTCGCACGCCATCCTCACCCACAACCGCGGCCGCACCACCGGCCTCGCGGACGGCGTCGTGGTCACCCCGTCGCACAACCCGCCCGCCGACGGCGGCTTCAAGTACAACCCGCCCAGCGGCGGCCCCGCCGCCTCCGACGCCACCTCCTGGATCCAGGACCGGGCGAACGAGATCATCCGGGACGGCCTGAAGGACGTACGGCGCGTCCCCCACGCCAGGGCCCTCGCCGCGGCCACCACCGGCCGCTACGACTTCCTCGGCACCTACGTCGCCGACCTGCCCGCCGTCCTGGACCTGGACGCGATCCGCTCCGCCGGCGTGCGCATCGGAGCCGACCCGCTCGGCGGGGCCTCGGTCGCCTACTGGGGCCGCATCGCCGAACAGCACGGGCTCGATCTCACCGTCGTCAACCCGCACACGGACCCCACCTGGCGGTTCATGACGCTGGACTGGGACGGCAAGATCCGTATGGACTGCTCGTCGCCGTACGCCATGGCGTCGCTGATCGAGCAGCGCGACCGGTTCCAGATCGCCACCGGCAACGACGCCGACGCCGACCGGCACGGCATCGTCACCCCGGACGCGGGCCTGATGAACCCCAACCACTACCTCGCCGTCGCCATCGCCTACCTGTACGCCCACCGCGACGGCTGGCCGGCCGGCACCGGCGTCGGCAAGACGCTGGTGTCCTCCGCCATGATCGACCGGGTCGCCGCCGACCTGGGCCGCGAACTGGTCGAGGTGCCGGTCGGGTTCAAGTGGTTCGTGGACGGGCTCGCCGGCGGCACCATCGGCTTCGGCGGAGAGGAGTCGGCAGGGGCGTCGTTCCTGCGCCGCGACGGCTCGGTGTGGACCACCGACAAGGACGGCATCCTGCTGGCGCTGCTCGCCTCCGAGATCACCGCCGTCACCGGCAAGACCCCCTCGGAGCACTACGCGGGCCTGACCGCCCGCTTCGGCGAGCCGGCGTACGCGCGCATCGACGCCCCGGCGACCCGCGAGGAGAAGGCCCTGCTCGCCAGGCTCTCCCCGGCCCAGGTCAGCGCGGACACCCTGGCCGGGGACGCGGTCACCGCGGTCCTCACCGAGGCTCCGGGCAACGGCGCGGCCATCGGCGGCATCAAGGTCACGACGGGCAACGCCTGGTTCGCGGCCCGCCCGTCCGGCACCGAGGACGTCTACAAGATCTACGCCGAGTCGTTCCTCGGCCCCGAGCACCTCGGCCGGGTCCAGGAGGAGGCCAAGGGCGTCGTGCTGGCGGCCCTGTCCGCCTGATCCCGCGCATGCCGCGGCCCGGGCCACCGTCGTGTGGCCCGGGCCGCGGGGGTCGTCAGCCGCGCAGGCTGCGGGCGGGCAGCACCACGTGCACCGCCGAGGTGAGCACGTCCTCGTCGGAGGTGAAGGCGGCCAGCGTCTCGACGTCACCGGGCTCGGCGCCCTCCGGCCACGGGCGGGTGGCGAAGATCAGGTAGGCGTACCCGAGCCGGCCCACCGCCTCCAGCCAGGTCTCCGGCGGGACGAACTGCGACTTGAGGTGCTGCACGGTCAGGACGGCCGACCCGGGCACGACGAGCAGGCTCACCGGCAGGCTCGGCCGCTGCGTCGCGTCGACGAGCCCCTCGCCCAGGGGCAGCCCGGCGCTCTCCAGCAGCTGCTCGATGGCCTCCGCCGTGGCCTGCGGACCGTTCGCGCCGTCTCCCAGGGGGCACGCGAGGAGGTAGGGGACGTCGACACCCTCGGGGGTGGTGCCCCGCCAGGACAGGACGACCAGGGAGCCGAGGTCGTCGGTGTGCACGGGCTGAGTTTCGGCTGAGATCGAGGTCACCGCGGCACCGTACCGGGGTACCCGGGGCCCGGCCGCCCGCCGTCACCCGCTTGGACCATGCCCCGCCGGGCTCTCCACACGAACGAGGGGCCCGCGCGCCGCACGTGCCCGCGATACAGGACACTGGATGAAGATCCGACCCGGGAGGACCGACACGTGATCATCTTTGGCACCAAGGGCTATCTGTACCAGCTGGCGATACTGACGCTGGTCTGCGGCCAGTGCGGCAACCCCGCCGCGCACACGCTGCGCAAGCGCGTCACGAAGTTCACCCTGTTCTTCGTGCCGCTTTTCCCGGTCTCGACGAAGTACCTGACGCAGTGCACCTTCTGCGGCGCGGAACAGAAGGTGACCAAGGAGCAGGCGGAGCAGCTGCAGGCCCAGGAGCAGGGCGGCCAGGGCGGCCAGCCGTACGGGCAGCCGCAGCAGCAGAACCGGTTCTGAACCCACCGGCGCTCGACGCGCGGGTGCGGCGCTGGGATCAGGTACCGGCCGCGGGAGCCGGTGCCTCGGTCCGGCGGTGGTCGAACCGCAGTGCCGCGGCCGTCGCCGCCGCCCCCAGCCCCTCCCACACCCCGACACCGACGAAGACGTCCGGTGCTCTGCCGCCGATCGCGGCGGCGACGAAGACCGTGCAGGTCAGCAGCCGGAACGGCACGGTCCAGCGGAAGAAGGCCCGCCAGTCGGCCAGGGCCGCCAGCACGTAGTACACGCCCATGTTGAGCGCCGCCATGGACGACGCCGTCATGAATGCGGGTGTGAAGTCCCCGGCCGCGCGCTCGTCCGGTGCGGTGAGGCCGAGCAGGGACAGCTGGGCGGCCGGCGAGACCAGACCCACCGCCCCCAGGACGGCGGCGAGCACGCCGAACGCGGCGATGGTCCAGCCCGGGGCGGAGCGGGGAAGGCGCACGCCGGGATCGTATCCACGTTCGACCGCCGGTGTGGCCGGTTTCCGGTCGGCTGCCGATCATCCGCGAGGTGGCGACCGCGGCATCCCGGGTACCCGACCGCCACGAGTACGGACCTGTGTGTGGGCCGCGGGGCCTCCCGCAGTCGATCAGTGAAAACGGAGGCATGCAGATGAGCACCTTCAAGGAAACCGTGGAAGTCGCCGTCCCCGTGCACACCGCCTACAACCAGTGGACGCAGTTCGAGGAGTTCCCGAACTTCATGGAGGGCGTCGAGGAGGTCAGGCAGGTCGGCGACCGGCACAACCACTGGACCACGAAGGTCGGCGGCGTACGGCGCGAGTTCGACACCGAGATCGTCGACCAGCTGCCCGACGAGCGCGTCACCTGGCGCACGACCAGCGGCGACACCAACCAGAGGGGTTCGGTCCGCTTCGAGCGGGTGGACGACACCCACACGCGCGTGGAGCTCGTGATGGAGATCGAGCCCAGCGGGATGGTCGAGAAGGCCGGGGACATGCTGGGCACCATCGACCGCCGGGTCAAGGGCGACATGAAGCGGTTCAAGCAGTACATCGAGGAGCGCGGCGCCGAGTCCGGCAGCTGGCGCGGGCGCATCCAGCCGGGCGGCGGCACCGGTCCCGGTCCCGCCCTCTGACCCCACGGCTCCACCGGAACCCGGCCTCCCCGAGGAGGCCGGGTTTCTTCATGCCCGGGTGCGTCCCCCGGCACTTGGGCGGCTCCAGCGGTCTGCGCGGTCCCCCGCCCTTGTGTGCCCCTCACGCGGGGAATGCGTGACGTTTCGGCCATCGTCATGTCATGCACCTGTCCATCTCGGCCCGCCGGTGGCACGCTGCCCTCTGACTGTCCGCAGTGAAGCCCCCTGCCTGACCGGGCGACGGTTACGGCCGCCCGGCCCCCACAGCAGAAGGAGACCGCGTGATAGGCAGACCCCGCAGCCCTCGCCCCTCCGGCGGCACGTCCGTGCGCCGCACCGTCCTCGGCGCGCTCGCCGGCGTCGCCGCGCTGCTCGCCACCGGCGTGACCGCGGCCCCGGCCGGCGCCGTCCCGGAACCGGGCGCGACGAGCCCTTCGGCGCAGCAACGCGCCCTGGCCTTCTGGACCCCCGAACGCATGCGCGCGGCCACCCCGCTCGACGTCCTGACCGTCGACCGCTCAGCGGTGCGGGGCGCGGCGCCGCGCCAGGGCAAGGCGACCGTCGTGGCCCCCAGCGCACCCGCCTCCACCGTCGGGCCCCTGGCGTTCCCGCACGGCGGCGGCCCCTGGACCGGCGGGGGAGCGGTGACCAGGACGGCGGGACGCGTCTTCTTCACCTACCAGGGCCGCACCGCCTCCTGCTCCGGCAACGCCGTCACCAGCGCCAACAAGAGCACGGTGCTGACCGCCGGCCACTGCGTGAAGATGCAGGGCGCCTGGCACACCAACTGGGTGTTCGTGCCCGGCTACCACGACGGGCAGCGCCCGTACGGCACCTGGGCGGCGGCCAAGACCCTGTCCACACCCCAGTGGACGGCCAGTGAGGACATCAACTACGACATCGGCGCGGCCGTCGTCGCCCCGCTCGACGGGCAGCGGCTGACCGATGTCGTCGGCGGCCAGGGGCTGGCCTTCAACACCGGCTACAACAAGGCCATGTACTCCTTCGGCTTCCCCGCCGCCGCCCCCTACGACGGCGAGAAGTTCATCTACTGCAGCGGCACCACCTTCCGCGACTTCCTGCTCTCCGGCGACCACGGCCTGACCTGCAACATGACCGGCGGCTCCAGCGGCGGCCCGTGGTTCACCCGGTTCGACGAGGCCACCGGCACCGGCCTGCAGTCCTCGGTGAACAGCTTCAAGTACAACTTCCTGCCCAACGCCATGTACGGCCCCTACTTCGGGGCAGACGCGCAGAACCTGTACCAGAGCGCCCAGTCCTCCTAGCCGCCGCCGAACCGGCAGCCGGGTCCTCCGCCGAGCCGTGGCGGAGGACCCGGCCACCCGTGCGTGCGCACCTACCCCTCGGTCGCCCACGCCTACCGGGCCCCGTCCACCGCCGGCCCCGCGGCCCGGGCCGCCGCACGGGACGCGGAGAGGGCGTCCGCCGCCCGCCACGCCGCGGCCGGCGCTCCCCGGCGCGAGGGCTGGGACCAGGCCGGGACCGCCGTCATGACCGCCCTGCTGAGAGCCGAGTACACCCAGCACCCGGCCCTCGCCCGCGTCCTTCTGGACACGGCCGACGCGACCCTGGTCCACGACGACGTCGACTCCGGCCACAGGGGTGACAACGGCGGCCGCGGCCGCAACCGGACCGGCCGGCTCCTGGAACTCGTCCGCTCCGAACTCCTGGCCCGGCAGGCCGGGATCGCCCCCCTCTCCTGGAGCGGCGGGCCCCTCGGGCCCTGCCGCCTCTCAGCGGCGAGGGCAACCATCCCGTGGCTCGGCGGTCTTCCTCACTGGGAGGTGGCCATGGGGGCGGACCATCAGATCGCTTTCTTCCTGCGGGAGTCGGCGGCACCGGAGCCGGAGCGGCGCGCGGCGGCACTGAAGGGCCTCGGGCGGCGCGGCGGGGCAGAACACGTCCCGGTGTTCACCGAGGCGGCCGCCGATCCCGCGCCTCAGGTGCGCGCGGCCGCCGCCCGGGCCCTGGGACGGCTCGGCATCCCCGAGGCGGGCCACGAAATGCTGCCGCGCCTCATGGAGGACGCCGATCCGGGTGTGCGGCGCAGGGCCTGTGTCTCCGTCACCCGGCTCGGACTCCACGGACCCACGGTGGCCGAGGCCTTCGGCCGGCTGCTGTGCGACCCGGACCGCCAGGTGCGGATCCTCGCCCTGGAAGGGCTGGCCGCCCTGGGCGTACCCGGGGACCCCGCGGCCCTCACCGCCCTCCTCGGCGACCCCGACTCCGCCGTGTGGGGGCGGGCCCGCACCCTTCTGCACTCCCACCGGGACGACGAGGCCGTCCGCACCGAGGTGATCCGCACCGCCCGCGGGGGCACGGGCGCCGCCCGCGCGCGAGTCCTGGAGTGGCTGCCGCGGCAGTGCACCGAGCCGCTCCTCGACTCCCTGCTCACCGGCCTGCACGATCCGCACCCGGACGTACGCCTCCAGGCCGCCCGGCGGTTGTTCCACGTGGAACAACGGCAGGTACAGGACAGTCTGGAGGAGGCCCTGCGGACCGAGCGGGACCCCCGGGTCGCCGCCGCTCTGCTCGACGGCTCCGGCGGTCGGGCCGACGGGCGACCGGGTGAACCGGCGGTGCGATGGCTGCCCGATCCCGTCGCCGGGCCGTCCGCCGCGCGACTGCTGGGAACCCTGGACACGGCCTCGGCCGCCACGCACCTGCGCGCCGCCCTGGACGACAAGACCCTCCCCGGCCTCACCCGCGCCGCCTGTGCCAGGGCGATCGGGGCCGGCGGACGATGGGACGCCGTGTGGCTGCTGCTGCCCCTCCTGGACGATCCCGACGCGGACCTGCGTGCCGGAGTCCTCGACGGCCTGGAGCACCTCGTCGACAACGGGCTCCGCCCCTGGGAGCGCCATCCGGTGGCCTGGGTCCTCTCGGCCCACCTGGAGAGCGACGCCCGGCACGTCTGGCGCACCCGCAACGCACTCTGGGGTCTCACCCAGGCACTGCCCGCCCTGCGGCGCCTGGCGGACGGCGCCGGCTCCGGCGAGGTCCGGGCCGCCGCCCTGTCGCTCCTCGACGGCGACGACGAGGCCGACGAGCACACCCGGCACGACGTACGGCGCTTCCTGCGGGGTCTGGACGACCCGCACGAGCCGGTCCGGTACGAGGCCGTGTGCGGTCTGCGGCGCTGGGCGGACGCCCACGGGTCGTGGCCCCCGGGCGCCGAGCACGCCCGTGACCGGCTGACCGCCCTCACCGCGGACGCCTCACCGCGCCTGCGGGACGCCGCCGCCGGTCTGCTCGCCGTCCTGGACGCCGGCCCGGGCGCCGCCGCGTCCGGCCCGGCGTGAACGGAGCGCCCGGGGCGTCCCTCGTACCGGCGGTTCACGTCCCCGTACCGGCGGTTTTCGCCCCCGTACCGCCGGGAACAGCGTGTCGCCCGGCCGGGCGGTCCACACTGGCGCCATGCGAGTGGTGATCATGACGGCGGGATCGCGGGGCGACGTGGCCCCGTACACCGGGCTGGGCGCGGGGCTGGTGCGGGGCGGCCACGACGTCACGCTCGCCACCCACGCCCTCTTCGAGCCCTTGACCGAAGGTTCCGGGGTGCGGTTCCATCCGACCCCGGTCGACCCGTACGCCCTGTCGCACTCCGACCGCGGCCGCGGACTGCACGCCAGTGCCACCGGACCGGGCAAGTTGCTGCGCGCGGCGTCGATGGCCCGGGCGGCGGCGGAGGAGATGACCGATGCCCTCGTCCGGGCGGCCCGGGGCGCCGACGCCGTCCTGGCCGCCGGCGCCGTGGCACCCCTGGGCCGCGCCATCGCCGAGGGGCTGCGGCTGCCCAGCCTCGGCCTGTTCCTGCAACCCCAGCACCCGACGCGGGAGTTCGGCGCCCCGATGCTGGGCGGACGCTCGCTCGGCGCCGTGGCCAACCACCTGGGCGGACGGGCCGTCACCGCCGCCGTCGACCGGGTCCACACCCGGGCGTTGCACGCGCTGCGCACCCGGCACGGCATGGACCTGCGCGGCCCGGCCGCACTGCGCCGGGCTCACGAACGGGCCCACTGGCCCGTGCTGCACGGGTTCAGCGAACTGGTGGTGCCCCGCCCCCGGGACTGGCGGCCCGGACTGGACGTGGCCGGGTACTGGTGGCCGTACGACACGCGCCGGCTGCCCGCGGAGGTGGAGGAGTTCCTCGCCGACGGACCCGCGCCCGTCTTCGTCGGGCTGGGCAGTGCGACGGTGCCCGACCCCGAGCGGGTCAGCAGCGAGATCGTGCGCGCCCTGCGCGCGGCGGGGCTGCGCGGCGTGATCCAGCGGGGCTGGGCGCGTCTCGCCGCCGACACCGACGACGTGCTCACCGTCGGGGACGTGCCGCACGCGCTGCTGTTCCCCCGCACGGCCGCAGTCGTTCACCACGCCGGGGCCGGCACCACGGGCGCCGTCCTGCGCGCGGGCGTCCCCACCGTGCCGGTGCCGGTGCAGTTCGACGGCGGCTTCTGGGCGGCGCGTCTGGTGGCCCTGGGCTCGGCGCCGTGCGCGGTCCCGCTGCGGCACCTCACCGCGGGCGCCCTCGCCTCCGCCCTGCGCCGGGCCACGGGCGATGCCCGCCACCGGGCCCGCGCGCAGGAGCTGTCCCGGCGCCTGGCGGACGAGGACGGCACCGCGGCGGTCCTCGCCGCGCTGGACCGGCTGGCGTCGTGAACCCGCCGCCGGGACACCGCGCACCGCCCGGTCACAGCGGACGCTTCCTCCCCACGGTCATGCGGAAGCCGCGGATCGAAGCCGCCGACAGCGCGCTGCGGCCGTCGAGGTAGGGGAGCGGCCCGCCGGGCTCGGCCGTCAGACGCGCCCGGCCCAGCCGGGCCCGCCCCGACAGCCTCAGGGACACCTCGCACGTCCCGTGCACCGGGTGCGGCTGCACCAGCCGGCCGCGCACCGGCAGCCGGCCCGGCAGGGGCAGCAGATCCCGGTGCAGCCCCGTCACCACCGGACCGGGACCGGCCCCGCCGCGCTCCACGACCATGCGCGTCACCACGGAACCCGGTCCCGGTCCCGGGACCGAGTCCGCGTCCGATCCACGGCCGTGCGACGGCGCGGCCGCGGGGCCGAAGGCGAAGGAACCGAGTTCCTTGGGGATGCCCCACAGGGTGCGGCCGCCCGCCATCGAGCGCGGGTCGTCCACCCAGGCCTCGACCGCGCACGCCGCCGGCCCCCGCCGGTCCCGCACCGCCAGGGCCACCAACAGCTCCCGGTACGCCAGCGTCCCGCCCGGCCGGTAGTCCACCCAGAACGTGACCAGCAGGAGGGACCGCCCCAGCCGCAGCGGACGCACCCCGGAGGGCAGCCGCCAGCCGGGCACCTCGCTGCGCGGCACCAGCCAGAGCGCCGTGAACATGTCGCCCCGCAGCTGCCACGGCTCCGGCGGAAAGAGCTCGACCACGGCGGTGCCTTCCTTACGTCCGCTGACCATGCCGGCCCGGCACGAGTACCCGGCACCGGTCATCCGGAGCGTGGCAGGCGCCGCCCGAGCAGGATCGCGAGCGGAGCGGCCGTGAACACCGACGAGTACGTGCCGACGGCGATGCCGATCAGCAGGGCCAGGGCGAAGTCGGTGAGGGAGGATCCGCCGAACACGGCCAGGGCCGTGAGGACCAGCGCGGCGCCCATGCCCGTGTGCACCGTCCGGGGCAGGGTCTGCAGGACGGCCGGGTTCACGGCGTCGGGCCAGGGCCTGTCCGGATGGCGCCCGGCCAGCTCCCTGACACGGTCGAAGAGGATCACCGAGTCGTTGACGGAGTAGCCGACGACGGTGAGCAGGGCCGCCAGGAACACCCCGTCCAAGGGCTTGCCCAGCCAGGCGAAGACACCGACGAGGATCACCACGTCGTGCGCGAGGGCGGCGACCGCGGCCGTGCCGAACACCCAGCGGAACCGGGCCGCCAGATAGAGGAGCTGCGCCCCCAGGGCCACGGCGAGCGCGATGAGGGCGTTGCGGCGCAGTTCCTCGCCGAGACTGGGGCCGACGAGTTCGTCACGCGCCTTCTCCGCCTCACCGGCCAGCTCCCGCACGGCCGAGGTGACCTGCGCCTCCTGCGCGTTGCTCATCGGCTCGGTGCGCACCGTCAGGCCCGTGGCGTCGGAGGACTGCACGACGGCCCGCGGGAACCCGGCGTCGGCGAGCGCGGTCCGGACCCGGTCGGTGTCGACGGGGGAGGACGTCGCGTACTCGATGAGGCGGCCTCCGGTGAACTCCACACCCAGGTCGACACCGCGCACGACGGTGCCCGCTCCGGCCAGGACCAGTACGGCGGCGGCGACGGCCAGCCAGCGGCGCGGACGGCGCATCAGCTGCGGGTCGCGCCGGGTGAGCCGGTCGCGGACGGCTCCCGTGGCCGCGATGCCGGTGACACCGGGGGACCGGCGCACCCGGGGGCGGCTCACGGCGAACTCGGCGAGCACCCGGGTGATCACCAGGGCGCTGAACATGGAGGCGAGCACCCCGATGCCGAGGGTGACCCCGAAGCCCCGCACGGGCCCGGAGGCCAGGAAGAACAGCAGAGCGGCTGCGATCAGCGTGGTGATGTTGGAGTCCGCGATCGCGCTGAACGCGTTGCGGAACCCGGCGGCGAGCGCCGAGCGGGCACTGGGGCGCCGACGGGCCGCGTACTCCTCGCGGGCCCGTTCGAAGACCAGCACGTTGGCGTCCACCGCCATGCCGATCGCCAGCACGAAACCGGCCAGGCCGGGCAGGGTGAGGGCGGCGCCGAGCGCGGCCAGGGCGGCGTAGGAGACCAGGCCGTAGCAGGCCAGGGCCAGGACGGCGAGCAGGCCCAGCAGCCGGTAGACGACGATGACGTACAGCGCGGTCAGGGCCGTGCCGACGGCGGCGGCCCAGGCGCTCGCGGTGACGGCCTGTGCGCCCAGGGTGGGGCCGACGGTGCGCTGCTCGACGGTCTCGACGGGCACGGGCAGGGCTCCGCCGTTGACGAGCAGGGACAGCTCACGGGCCTGCGCCGGGCCGAAGGAGCCCGTGATCCTCGTGGCACCGTCGCCGATGCCGGCGCCGCAGGCGACGGACGGGTCGACCTGGGGCGAGGAGATGACCTTGTCGTCGAGGACGATGGCGATGCGCCGCGAGGGATCTCCCGGGGGGTGGCAGGCGGCCTCGCCGGTCAGGCGGGCCCAGCGGTCGCGTCCGGTGTCCTCGAAATCCACGGTGACGTGCCATCCGGCGCCGCCCTGGTCGTCGAAACGGGCGGCGGCCTCCTCGACGTGTTCGCCGGTCAGGGCCGCGGGCCCGAGGCGCAGCGGTGCGCCGGACTCGTCGGGCAGCGTCCGGGACGCGCCGTCCCCGGCCGCCGCGACCGGGTGGAAGGTGAGCTGCGCGGTACGGCCCAGTACGGCGGCGGCCTCGCGCGGGTCCTGCACTCCGGGCAGTTCGGCGATGATCCGGTTCTCACCGGACCGGACGAGGGTGGGTTCGGCGATGCCGAGCGCGTCGATACGGCCGCGCAGGACCTCCAGGGTGCGGTCGGTGGCCTCGCGGCCGGCCTCGGCGTCAGGGGTGGGGCGGGTCTCCAGCACGATCTGCGTACCGCCCCGCAGATCCAGGCCCAGACGGACCGGCACGGTGAGGGCGATGCACAGCGATACGGCGAGCAGGGCGAGGGCGAACAGAGCCCTCACCCGGGCGGAACGGGTCACGACAAGCCTCCGGCGGGCGCACCCGGGCACGCAGGGCGGGGCCGGGCGCGGTCAGTGGGAAGGGAAGGGAGCGTCGGGTGCCGGAGGACGCGGGGGTGCCCGTCCGAGGACGGGGGACAGGCCCGACCGGGAGGAGGCGGGCGGCGGGGCCGGCGCGGGGAGCCGCGCCCCGACGCCGGCGGGCGGCACGGCCGTGCACCGGCCGCGGGCGACCGGATGGCCGCGCGGCGCGGGGTGTTCGCCCGGCGCGTCCTGGCCGGGCGCCGCCCGGACCGCACAGGCACGGTCGCAGCCGTCGCCGGCGTGTGGCCCCGACGCGGCCCGCTCGTCCGCCGCCGCCCTCGTGTCGGCCGTCGGGCCGAACGCCGTGCCGAGCGTTGGCTCGAATGCCGCGCCGACCGTCGGGTCGAGTGCCGCGCCGACCGTGGGGTTGAACGCCGGGCGGGCTGCCGCGTCAGACGTCTGGGCGAACGCCGGGCCGAACGCCGCGCCGCCCCCCGGGCCGGACGCCGGGTGGGCTGCCGCGTCAGACGTCTGGTGGGTTGCCGCGCCGACTGCCGGGCCGGCCGCCGCGCCGAGCCTCTGGGCGGTCGCCGGGCCGGCCGCCGCGCCGAGCGCCCGGGCGGTCGCCGGGCCGGTCGGTGCTCCGGGCAGGGCGCCGGTGGCGGGCGCGGTGGGCAGTGTCAGGAAGACGGCCGTCAGTACCGCGACGAGGAAGGCCCGGCAGCGCCGCCGGGAGGTGGGGTCCACCCTCAGGGTTCGATCAGCCCGGCGCGGATCGCGTAGCGGGTGAGCTCCAGGCGGTCGCGCAGGCCCAGCTTCTGCAGCAGGTTGGCGCGGTGCCGCTGGACGGTCTTGATGCTGATGAACAGCAGGTCGGCGATCTCCTTGGAGGAGTGCCCCTCGGCCACCAGCTTCAGGACCTCCTCCTCGCGCGGGGTGAGCACCTGGTCGGGTGTCTCCTCGCCGTGGCGGGCCCGGTCGAGGTAGTTGCGGATCAGCGCGGTGACCGCGCCCGGGTACAGGAAGGGCTCGTCCCGGACGGCCGCCCGGCACGCGGCGACCAGGTCCCGGTCGGCGACGGACTTCAGCACGTAGCCGCACGCCCCGGCCTTGAGGGCCTGGAAGAAGTACTGCTCGTTGTCGTGCATGGTCAGCATCAGGATGCGCAGGCCCGGCTTGCGCGCGGCGAGTTCGCGGGCGGCCTGCAGCCCGGTCAGGCGCGGCATGGCGATGTCGAGCACCGCCAGGTCGACGTCGTGCGTACGGGCCAGTTCGACCGCCTCGGCGCCGTCACCGGCCTCGGCGACCACGTTCAGGTCCGGTTCCTGCTGGAGGATGAGCCGCACACCGCGCCGGACCAGCGCGTGGTCGTCGGCGAGCAGGATGCGGATCGTGCCGGTGCGCCGGTCGGCGGGCGTGATCGTGTCGGGCATGGTCAGAGCTGCTTCCTGGGGACGGGCGCGGTGAGCTGGACGCTGGTGCCGGCGCGCGGCGCCGGGGTGATGTCGAGGCTGCCGCCGATGAGCAGGGCCCGCTCGCGCATCCCGCGCATACCGGCGCCCTCGCGGGGGGCCTCGATGCCGCGTCCGTCGTCGGTGACGGTCAGCACCACGCGGTCGGCGGCGTGGTGCAGGGCGACGGTGACGCGTTCGGCGTCCGCGTGCCGGGCGGCGTTGGTCAGTGACTCCTGGGCGACGCGGTAGAGCACCAGTTCCGTCTCCGGGGCCAGGGCGGGCAGGTCGGTGTCGAAGCGGCGGGTGACCTGCAGGCGGGTGTGGGTGGCGAAGTCCTCGGTGAGCGAGGTGATCGCGCTGACCAGGCCCAGGTCGTCGAGCACCCCGGGGCGCAGTCTGCGGACCAGCCGGCGGACCTCGTCCAGCGACTGCCGGGTGATCTCCTGCACCTCGTGCAGCTCCTGACGCAGCCGCGGCGGCGCGTCGTCCGCGCTGTGCTTGAGGCCCAGCAGGATCGCGGTCATGCTCTGCCCGACCTCGTCGTGCAGCTCCTGCGCGATGCGGCGGCGTTCGGCCTCCTGCGCCAGCAGGGCCCGGGCACTGCTGGTGGCCCGCTCCTGTTCCAGCCGTTCCAGCATCGCGTTGAAGGCGCGGATCACCTCGGGGACCTCGCCGCCCCCGGACACCGGCAGGCGCTGGCCAGGCCGGAGCAGATCGACCGTGGTCATGAGCCGCCTGAGCCGGGCCAGGGGCGCCAGGCCGAGCCGCAGCAGGGCCGCGTTGGCGACCAGCATCACGGCGAGACCGCCGACGAGGATGACGGCCTCGGTGAGCAGGATCGGCACGGACACCGTCACCGGCGCCCACAGCAGCAGCGCCGTGGCCGCGCCGAGCACCAGGGCGTTGAGGGCGAAGATCCGCCAGAACAGGGACACCGGACCTACGACTCCTCTTCTCCGTGCTCGGTGCGCCACCGGGGGCGCCGGGGCGGTGGGCTTCCGGGGCGGCGGGGCACCGGTGCCAGCGGGCTTGCGGCGGGCACCAGGACGGGGACGTGGCGGTCCCCGCCGTGCGGCCCGTCCGCGGTGGCCGGGTGGCTCGGCGCGGGGTGCCCCACCGTCCGGGTGGGTTCTCAGCCAGCCTCCCCGGTTCACGCTCCGGCGTCGATGGGGGTCAGCCCCCATTTCCGGGGGCCCGCCCTGCCCACGACGTGTCACGTGGGTCGCCGGTCCCCGCCGGAATGGGGTCCGCGCCCGATGGGATCGCGCGGTGGACCGGGCCAGGCTGGGGAGCGACGAGACCACCACCCGGCCGGATCGCCGCCGGGCAGCCGAGAAGAGGACCGATCATGACCCTGGAGGTTCCCCGGGCCGAGCCCGACCCCCACGAAGCCCGTCAGCGCCTGGAGCATGCCCGCACCTCGCGGCTGGCGCAGCTGCAGGCCCTCGACGAGAGCCGGCCGGCTCCGGACGACCACCTGCTGTCCGAGCAGAAGAGCGCGATGCAACGGGCCCTGAAGGAGATCGACGAGGCCTTGGGGCGCGTCGAGCAGGGGACCTACGGCACCTGCCTGGGGTGCCGCAAGCCCATCCCGGCGGAACGGCTGGAGATCCTCCCGTACACCCGCCACTGCGTCGCCTGTCAGCGCCGCAGCGTGTGACCGCCCTCCGTCCCGGTCTCCTACACCCGGCTCAGGAAGAAGGGGTGACGTGATGAACCAGCAGGCCGTCGGCCGGAGTGCGCCGCACCTGTCGGCCGAGGATCTGGCCGTCCTGCGGGAGAACCTCCACGAGCAGCGCCTGTTCCGACGGGAGCAGCTGCGCCGGCTCGCCGAACCGGTCGCCTCGCGTGCCCGGGAGCTGCGCGGGCAGGCGGCCTCCGCGCACCTGGAGGTCGGCGCCAAGCTCGCCGCCTCGGCCCGGATGGTCCTGGCCGACGTGGAAGCGGCTCTCGCCCGCATGGACGCGGGCGGCTACGGCATCTGCGGGCGGTGCCGGCGCCCCGTCGACCGGGAGCGCCTGCTGATCGTGCCGCAGGCCCACTACTGCGGCCGGTGCGGGGGGACCGGGGACACCGCACGCTGAACGGCCGAACGGGGCCCTGGTCCCTGACATCTGTCAGGTACCGAGGCCCCTCACGCGTGCCTAGGCTGTCTGGCGCCAGGTACGGGAATCCTCCCGCGAGCCGACCCGGCACAGCGTCGAAAGGACGGCCCATGCGCAGGACGACCGCGGCACTCGCCGCAGCCGGAGCACTCACCCTCGTGATGACCACTGCTCAGAGCGCCGCCGCCGACGGTCACGGCCGCGGCTGGTACGGGGTCTGGGCGGACGGGGTCAACGTGCGGGACATCAACGAGGGAAACTGCATCCACGCGCCGAGCACCGCGAACTGCCCGACGGTCATCGGCCAGATCAACTCCTGGGACGAGGTGCTGGTGTACTGCCAGATCCCGGGGCAGTCGGTCGGCGGCAACCCGTACTGGCTGATGGTCGCGCCACGCGGCTGGACCAAGTACGGCATCATGTCCAGCTACTACGTCGAGAACAACACCAACTGGATCGACGGCGTGCCCGACATCAGGGGCTGCGTGATCTGAGGTCCGGCGCACCGGGACCGCCCGCCGGCCGGCGAGGGCTCAGGATCCCGCGCCGGCCAGGTCCCACCCCGCCGTCGAGCCGCCCGCGGCGGTGTCCCAGGGGCGGGGCCCGGTGCCGTCCGTCCACGCCCGCAGGGCCTCCCCGTCCACGCACACGATCCCGCACTGCTCGGCGTACTCGAGCGCGGGCGCGGTGAAGTCGCTCGTCGTGACCAGCGCGGCGACGTCCGCCTCGTGGACGGTGAAGCAGGTGCCGCCGAAGCGCTGCAGGTCCTGGGAGCCCACGCGGTTCGACGCGTCGTAGTGCTTGCACTGGATGACGATCCGCCGCCCGTCGGGGGTCAGCGCCACGACGTCGGCGCCCAGGTCCCCGGCGCCCCCCACGACCTCGACGGCGGAGCAGCCGTCGCGTGCGCAGAGGGCGGCGATCGCCTCCTCGAACTCCAGGGGCGTCAGCGCGTCGTAGTCGGCGGCGACCTCGAACTCCGGGGACACCGCCGCGTCGTGACCGGCGGTGTCCCCGAACTCCTCCGGGATCAGGGCGTCCCGCTCGGCCGTGACCTCGAACTCCTGCGGAATCAGGGCGTCCCGCTCGGCTGCGACCTCGAACTCCACCGTCGCCAGGGCCTCGTGCCCGGCCGCGGGCGCGGCCGCCGGGTGCCGGTCGGGCCGTTGCAGGGCGTCCAGTTCGTCGGCGGCCTCCCTCGCCGCCTCGTCCAGGGCTGCCGCCGCCCGGCGTGCCGCTCGCCCCACGTGCACCCGGCGCCGCAGCCCCATGACCCCCGCGACCGCCAGCACGGCAAGGACGAACATCCAGACGGGCCGCCGCTCGACGGCGTGCGCCACCGTGCGCGCGGCGAGGCCCAGGACGCACACGACCACGGCCAGGAACACGAAGAACAGCGCGGTCGAGCGGAGGTCGAAGCGGCGCCGGCGGTGCACCGGCGGTATCGGACGCGTGGGTGCGGTCACGGTGTGCCCCCTCTTGGGATCGATGCCCGGGATCGATGGAAGATCGTTTTCACCGTCTTCCCAAGATCGCGGTCTGATCTCCTTCGCAAGCACTTCGAAATCGCCAAAAGCCGACCGGAAGTTGTCTGGACCACCTTCGCGTCTTGAACACGCCTGACCGGTTCTGCTTGGGTGGCGGACGAATGGGGGGCGGTCCGGACCCGGACCCGCGACGGTCACACCCTTCATGCAGACCAGGGGAAGGTGCATGAAGTACTTCCGTCTGCTCGTCCTGGGCAACGGCATCTCGGCGTACGGCAGTTACCTGAACATGGTGGCGCTGAACGTCTTCGTCTACGACGCCACCGGCAGCGCGCTGGCCGCCGGCCTGTTCATGGCCGTACGCCTGGCGACGAGCGTGGTCTCGGGCTGGATCAGCGGACGGCTGGTCTCGGTCCACGACCGCAAGCGCCTCATGGTCGGCGCCGACCTGTGCCAGGCCGTGGCCCTGCTGAGCCTGCTGCTCGCCCCCGACGGCGTGCGCCCCGGGCTGCTCTACGTCCTGGCCGTGGTGACGGGCGGCTGCTCGACGCTCTCCCAGGTGGCGCTGCGCAGCAGCATCCCCGAGATCGTCGGGGCCGAACACCGGCTGCGGGCCAACGGGCTGCTGGTGACGGGACGTTCACTCGCCATGATCGCGGGCTTCGCCTCCGCCGGCGTGGTGGTGGCGCAGCTCGGCTACTCCGCCGCCTTCGCCCTGGACGCCGCGACCTTCCTGGTCTCGGCGACCGTGCTGTTCCTCCTCCCGGTGCGCACCCGGGCGGACGGCGGCCCGGCGGCCGGCGGCTCCGCACCGGGCTCGGAAGCCTCGCGTCTGACGGTGCGGATCCTGCTGGCCACGGCGCCGCTGCTGATGGCGATGATCGCCGTCCGGGCCGTCGACGGGCTGGGCTCCTCGTCCCACAACGTGGCCCTGCCCCTCTACTCCAGCAGCCTCGACCCCGCTCATCCGGCCACCTTCATCAGCCAGTTCTGGGCCACCTGGGCCATCGGCAACATCGTCGCCCAGCAGGTGATCGGGCGGGTCACCAAGAAGACGGGGCGGACACCGGGGGAGCGGGCGTTCGCGCTCGGCGCCATCGTGATGTCGGCCGGGTTCATCGTGGTCTTCAGCGGCCTGCCGACCGCGCCGGCCGTCGTCGCCGCGCTCGTCGCCGGAGCCGCCGACGGATTCACCGAGACCGTCTACGTGTCGCGGCTGCAGAGCGCCCCGGACGACCGGCGCGGCCGTCTCTTCGGGCTCTCCGCCTCGGCCGAGAACACCGGCTTCGGACTCGGCATGCTGGTCAGCGGCGCCCTCCTGGAGCGTTTCTCGCCGCTGCAGGTGGTGGCCGCCTTCCACGGCCTCGCGATCGTCCTGTGCGCGGCCCTGCTCCTGCTGCTGACCCTCCGCGGCCGGCGCGCACCCGCTGCCCGCGCGGACGAACCAGCCGGGGACGACCGGTCCGCGGTGACGGAAGGACGCGGCTGATGACCACCACCGCTTGCGACCCGCGCATGGCCGTCATCGGCATGGCCTTCCGGCTGCCCGGCGCCGACACGCCCGAGGACCTCTGGCGGATCGTCCGGGACGGCACGGACTGCATCACCCGCTTCACCGACGAGGAACTGGCCGCCGCCGGCGTCCCGGCCGAGGAGTACGGGGCGGAGGACTTCGTCGGGGCCTCCGGGATCCTGGACGACCTCGCCGGCTTCGACGCCCGGCACTTCGCGATGAGCCCCCACGAGGCGCGGATCACCGACCCGCAGCACCGCCTGTTCCTGGAATGCGCCCAGCACGCACTGGAGGACGCCGGCTACCCGCGCGAGCGCAACGGCACCCGGACCGGCGTCTACGCCAGCACCGGCTACCACCTGTACACCCTGCAGAACTACCTGCTCAACAACGTCCTGCCCAGCCGGCCCCCGTCCGACTGGCCCACCGGCATGCAGACGATCACCGGCAACTACGCCGACTTCACCGCCACCCGCGTCGCCTACCGTCTCGGCCTGACCGGACCCGCCGTCAACATCCAGACGGGCTGCTCCAGTTCTCTGGTCGGCGTGCAGGCGGCCGCGCAGGCGCTGCTCATGGACGACTGCGACATCGCCCTCGTCGGCGCCAGTGCCGTCCACGTCCCGCAGGTCCTGGGCTACCGCCACGTCAAGGGCTCGATCCTGTCCAGGTCCGGCCGCCTCAGAGCCTTCGACGCGGACGCCGACGGCACCGTGGGCGGCACCGGCGTGCTGGCCATCGTCCTGAAGCGGCTGTCCCGGGCCGTCGCCGACGGCGACACCGTGCACGGGGTGGTCCTCGGCTGGGGCATCGCCAACGACGGCGCGGGCAAGACCGCGTTCGCGGCGCCGAGCGCCGACGGCCAGCGCGCCGCCGTCCGGCAGGCCCTGCGGCGCGCCGGCGTCGGCGCGGACACCATCGGCTATCTGGAGACCCACGGCACCGGCACCCTCAAGGGCGACCCGATCGAGTTCGACGGCGCCGCCGGCGCCTACCGCGAGGACACCGACCGCACCGGCTACTGCGCCCTCGGCTCCGTCAAGGCCAACATCGGCCACCTGGACGCCGCTTCGGGACTCGCCGGCCTCGTCAAGGCCCTGCTGGTGCTGCGGCACGGCGTCATCCCGCCGATGGCGAACTTCACCCGGCCCAACCCGCTGCTCGACCTGGACCGCAGCCCGTTCTACATCCCCGGCACCGCCCGGCCCTGGCCCGCGAGCGACGTGCCGCGCCGCGCGGGCCTCACCTCCCTGGGCGTCGGCGGCACCAACGTCCACCTGATCCTCGAACAGGCCCCCGAACCGGCGCCCAGGACCACCGCGGTCCCCCCTCCGGACGTGCTGCTCGTGTCCGGAAGCACGCCGCAGGCCCTCGCCGACAACGCCCGTGCCTTCCGCGACCGGTTACGCCGGGCGCCCGCACCGCACCCGGCGGACCTCGTCACCACCGCCGCCGTCGGACGCGCCCACGGCCGCCACCGGCTCGCGGCACGCGGCGCCACCCCCCGCGCCCTCGCCGACGCCCTCGGCGCCTGGCTCGCCGGCACCGCCCGGGCACCCGTCGCCTCGGGCACCGCACCCGCGGAGGGCCCCCTGCGCGTGGCCTTCCAGTTCACCGGCCAGGGCAGCCAGTACCCCGGCATGGCCGCCGCCCTGTACGCGCGCTTCCCCGCCGTACGCGAAATCCTCGACGCCTGCGAGCACCACCACCGCGACCTCACCGGCGACGCCCTGCTGGCGGCGCTGACCACCGAGTACGCCCCGCAGGACCCGGAGGCAGGACCGGCGGACGCGGACCTCGCGCAGCCCGCGCTGTTCGCCCTGCAGTGCGCCCTGGTCCGGCTGTGGCACGACACCGGAGTCACACCCTGCGCCGTCACCGGGCACAGCGTCGGCGAGTACGCGGCGCTGTACGCGGCCGGGGCCCTGTCGCAGGCGGACGGCCTGCGCCTGACCACGGCACGCGGCCGGCTGATGCGGCAGCGCTGCGCGCCGGGCGCGATGGTGGCCGCGCCGCTCGACCGGGACGCCGCGCTCGCCCTGGCCGCCGAGGTCCCCGGACTGGAGTGGGCCGTCGGCAACGGCGACCGCTCCCAGGTGCTCGCCGGGCCGGTCGCGGCCGTCGACCGGGCCTGCGCCCTGCTGGACGAGCGCGGCACCCCGGGGCAGCGGCTGCCGGTGACCCGCGCCTTCCACACCGCGCTGATGGAACCCATGCTGGAGGAGTTCCGGAAGGTCCTCGACGACGTGGAGTTCCGGCCGCTGCGGATCCCGCTGGTGAGCGCCCTGGACGGAGCGGTCCGCCCGCCCGGCTGGATCCCCGACACGGAGCATCTCCTGCGGCACACCCGCGAACCCGTGCGCTACGACGAGGCGTTGCGTGCCCTGGGCGCACAACGGCCGGACGCCCTGCTGGAGATGGGGCCGCACACCACCCTCAGCGGCCTGGCCCGCCGTGCGCTGCCCGGCGTACCGGCGGTGCCGTCCCTGCGGCGCGGCACCCCCCTGGACACGCTCTGGGGCGCGGCCGCCGCCCTGCACTGCGCGGGAGCGGACCTCGACTGGGAACCACTCCTCGCCGGCAGCGGGGGCAGACGCGTCCCGCTGCCCGGCTACCGCTTCCAGCACCAGGACCACTGGACCGGGCCGCAGCCGACGGTCCTCGGCACGGCGAGATCAGCGAGATCAGCGAGAGCAGTGAAAAGGGGAACCGACGTGGTTCAGCAAGAGGCAGCGGTCGCGGGCGTACTGCACGACATCGTCGAAGCGACCGCCCGGCACCTCGGCGGGGATCCGGCCGCGATCGGCAACGACGTGAACTTCTTCGACCTGGGCGCCGACTCGCTGCAGATGATCAGCGTGCTGCGGGAACTGGAGCAGCGCCACGGTGTGAGGGTGACGATGCGGCAGTTGTTCGAGGAGACGGGCACGCCGCGGCGCCTCGCGGAGTTCATCGCGGCGCGCATGCCGGGCACCCCTGAGACGCCGCCCCAGGCAGCGGGGGAGTGGCCAGGGCTCGCCGAGGCCGCCACCGCGTCCGCAACGGCCCCTGCCACCGCGGCCACCGGAACCGTTCCCGAGCAGGCCGTGCCCGTGCCGCCGGTTCCGCAGGCCGTAGCGCCGGTCGCCGGAGCCGTGCCGCCGGTTCCCGGAGCGACGTCGCCGCTTCCCGGGGAGGTGCCGCCCGCCACGCCCGTCACGCCGTCAACGCCGGTCACGTCGTCGATGCCGGTCACCCCGTCGGCGCCCGTCGTCCCGCCCACGCCCGTCGTCCCGGCCGTCAGTTCGGCGGATCCCTTCCGTTCGGCGGATCCCGTCAGTGCGCCGGATCCCGTCACCGCGTCGGCCCCCGCCTACGCCACCCGGCAGGAGCTGGAGGACCTGGCGCAGAAGATCCAGCAGCTGTCCCGGATACAGCTGCAGATGATGTCCCAGCTCTCCCAGTTGCTCGCGCTCCAGACCGCCGCGGCGACGGCCCAGCTCAACGCCGCCGGCGCCGCCGGCACCGTCAACGGTGCCCATGGCGGCAACGGCGTCAACGGAACGGTGGCGAAGTGAGCGGCGGCCTCAGCGGCGTGTCCGCCGCGCTGGAACGGGACCTGGCGGCGATGGCCGACCTCTCGCGGCGCATCACGGAGCAGATGGGCGCGGCCGCCGCTCCCGCACCGGAGCCACCGCGCGTGCACGGACCCCGTGTGTCGGTCACGCGGACCTCCGGCATGGTCCGGGACGCCTCGCCCCACTCCCAGCAGGAGCACCTGGCCGGCCTCGTCCGCCGCTACACCGCGAAGACGCCGACCTCGAAGCGGATCGCCCAGCGCTACCGCCGTGTCCTGGCCGACAGCCGTGCCGTCGTCGGCTTCCGCAGCGCCACCAAGGAGATGCTCTACCCGATCGCCGGCCGCAGGGCGAGCGGCGCGCGCCTGGAGGACGTCGACGGCAACGAGTACGTCGACATCACGATGGGCTTCGGGGTCCTCCTCTTCGGCCACGAGCCCGACTTCGTCACCGAGGCCGTCCGCGAGCACCTCTCGCGCGGCATCCAGCTCGGCCCGCGCAACGTCGAGACCGGCGAGGCGGCGGAACTTCTCGCCGAACTCACGGGCCTGGAACGCGTGGCCTTCGCCAACTCCGGCACGGAGGCGAACTCGGCGGCCATCCGTCTGGCCCGCGCCGCCACCGGCCGCGACAGGATCGTCACCTTCCTCGGCGCGTACCACGGCCACGCCGACAACGTGCTGGGCCGCGCCTCGGGCAGCGGCGCCGACCAGCTCACCGTCCCCGTCTCCCGGGGCATCCCGCAGGCCGCCGTCTCGGACCTGCTGGTGCTGGACTACGGCAGCGACTCCGCCCTGGAGACGATCGCCCGGCACGCCGGCGACATCGCCGCGGTCGTCGTGGAGCCGGTGCAGAGCAGGCATCCGTCGCTGCAGCCGGTCGAGTTCGTCCGCAGGCTGCGCGAACTGACCCGCCGCCACGGCATCGTCCTGCTCTTCGACGAGATGCTGACCGGTTTCCGTCCCGCCCCGCGCGGCGCGCAGGAGCTGTACGGCGTCACACCCGACCTGGCGACGTACGGCAAGCTCCTCGGCGGCGGTTTCCCCATCGGCGCCATCGCGGGCCGTGCCGACATCATGGACGGCGTCGACGGCGGCCACTGGTCCTACGGCGACGACAGCTACCCGCCCGCCGACACGACCTTCTTCGGCGGCACGTACATCCAGCACCCGGTGTCGATGGTCGCGGCTCGTGCCGTCCTGGCCCACCTCAAGGAGCACAGCCCCCGTCTCCAGGAGCGGCTGAACGCCCGCACCGCCGAACTGGCCGCGACGCTCAACGGCTTCTTCGAGGCCGAGGAGTTCCCGCTGCGGATGAGCCGCTTCGGCTCCCAGTTCCGCTTCGAGCACCGGGCCGACATGGAGCTCCTCTACCACCATCTGATGCTGCGCGGCGTGCACGTCTGGGAGTGGCGCAACTTCTTCCTGTCCACCGCCCACTCGGACGGCGACATCGAGTTCGTGGCCGACGCGGTACGGGAGTCGCTGCGCGAGCTGCGGTCGGCGGGATTCTTCCCCGGGAGCCGGACCGTTCCGGCGCCCCGGACCCCGCAAACGCCGCCCGGACCGGCCTCGCCCCCACCCGCACCGTCCGGGGCGAACCCGGCCCCGACCCGAACTCCGGCGCCACCCGCACCGTCCGGGGCGGCCCCGACCCCGACCCGAATCCCGGCCCCGACCCAGACCCCGGCCCGAACCCCGGCGCCACCTGTCCCGTCCGGGGCGACCCCGGCCCCGACACCGCCTGCCCCGTCCGACGCGCCCCCCACCCCCGTCGCCTCCATGGCCTGGAACTCCGCGGCCGTGCGGACCGGCTCCCACCCGGCGTCCGCGGACGAACCCCCCTCCCGTACGCCCGACTTCAGCGTCTACTTCTTCGGCGACTACCCGCAGGACACCCCGGCGCCCCGTCCCGACCAGTACGAACTCCTCATGGAGATCGCCCGGTTCGCCGACCGGCACGACTTTCACGCGCTGTGGATGCCCGAGCGCCACTTCCACTCCTTCGGCGGTCTCTTCCCCAACCCGGCGGTGCTCGCCGCCGCACTGTCCCGCGAGACCCGGCGGATCCGCCTCAACGCCGGTTCCGTCGTCCTGCCGCTCCACGACCCGATCCGGGTCGCCGAGGAGTGGTCGATGGTCGACAACCTCTCCGGCGGACGCGTCGGCATCGGCGTCGCCGGCGGCTGGAGCGCCAACGACTTCGTCTTCTTCCCCGAACGGTTCGGCCGGCACCGGGAGCTGATGTACGAACAGCTCGCGGAGCTGCGCACGTTCTGGCGCGGAGACCCCCTGCGCCGCACCGGCGGTGACGGCGAGACCGAGGTGCGGCTCTTCCCACGGCCGGTGCAGGACGCCCCGCCCCTGTACACCGCGGTCGTCGGCAACCCCGCCTCCTTCGAGCTCGCCGCCCGCCACGACCTGGGCATCGTCACCAACCTGATGACCCAGTCCGTGGAGCAGCTCGCCGACAACATCGCCCGCTACCGGCACACCCGCGCCCGGCACGGCCTGGACCCGGACGCCGGGCGGGTCGCCGTCCTGCTGCACACCTACCTCGCCGGGGACCACGACACCGCGCGCACGGAGGCGTACGAGCCGCTGTCTCGCTACATGCGGGCGTCCCTGTCGGTGTTCAGCGGCGTCACCAACAGCCTCGGCCACAGCATCGACCTGGCCGACCTGAGCGAGGACGACCTGGAAGCGGTCTTCCGGCGGGCCTACGGCCGCTACTGCGACCAGCGCGCCCTGATCGGCACGGCGGACAGCGTCCGCCCGGTGGTGGACGCGGTGACGGCCGCCGGTGCCGACGAGATCGTCGCCCTCGTCGACTTCGGGGTCGCCGCGGACCGGCTGCGTGACGGACTGCCCCGCCTGGACGCGCTGCGCCGCCACTACGGCCGGACGGGCACGGCCGGATCGCCGTCACCGGCTCCCGCACCCGTCCGGCCGCCCGCCGCAGTGGAGGCCCCCCTGTCACCCGGTCAGGAACGCATCTGGTTCCTGGAACGCCTGCTGCCCGGACGCACCGCCTACAACGAGGTGAAGGCCGTCCGCCTGGACGGCCGCCTCGACGTGTCCGCCCTGCGCGCGGCCCTGCGTGGTCTCGTCGCCCGCCACGAAGGTCTGCGCACGGTCTTCCAGGAGCGCGGAGGAGAGCCCCGGCAGGTCGTACGGGCCGCTGCTGAGCCGGACTTCGAAGTCGTGGACGCCACCCACGCGTCCGGAGCGACCCTCCGGGACGTGCTGGCGGCGGAGAGCGACCGCCGCTTCGACCTCGCGAACGGCCCGCTGTTCGTCACCCGGCTGGTCAGGACGGCCGAGGCGGAGCACGTCCTCGTCCTGTCCCTGCACCACATCGTGATCGACGCGGCCTCGGCCACCGTCCTGGCCCGCGACCTGTCGGCCCTCTACCGGGCCGCACGCGACGGCACGCCGGCCGAACTCCCCGTCCTCACCTGGAGTTACGCCGACCACGCCAGGGAACTGGCCGCGTCCGCGCACAGCCCCCGGACCGAGGAGGAGCTGGCGTACTGGCGCACCACCCTCGGCGGCGAGCTGCCCGTGCTCGCGCTGCCCGCCGACCGGCCGCGCCCCGCCACCATGACCTCCCACGGCCACGCCGTCTTCCACACCCTCGACCCGGAACTCTCCGTCCGCCTGCGGGAGTTGAGCCGCACCCGGCGCAGCACCCTCTTCATGACCCTGCTGGCCGGATACGCGGCGATGCTGCACCGGGTCACCGGCCAGACGGACATCGTCGTGGGCACCCCGTTCTCGGACCGGCCCGAGCGGGCCGAGCACCTGCTCGGGTTCTTCGTCAACACCCTCGCGCTGCGCCTGGACCTGTCCGGCGACCCGGCGTTCGGCACCCTGCTCGACCGGGTGCGCACGGTCGCCCTCGACGCCTACGACCACGCGAGCGTGCCCTTCGAGAGGGTGGTGCGCGAACTCGCCCCGGCCCGGGCGGTCGACCGGACGCCGGTGTTCCAGGCGTTCGCCGAGTTCCAGCGCGCCGAACCGTTCCGCTTCGACCTGCCCGGCATCGAGGCCACCCCGCTGGACGCAGGGCCCGACAAGTCCCTGACGGACCTCACCGTCTACTTCACCGACCAGCCGGACGGCATCCGCTGCCATCTGGAGTACAACACCGACCTGTTCGACCGGCCCACCGTCGACCGGTTCTTCGCGACGTTCCGGGACCTCCTCGCTGCGGCGGCCGAGGCACCCGGGGCACCGCTGTCGCGGCTCGCGCCGGACACCCCGGACGCGGCGGCCGAGGGCGACCCGGTACCGGCGTCCTGGCGGCACGGCCCGGTCCACCCGCCCGCGGACACCACCGTGCACGCCCGCGTCGCCCGGCAGGCCGCCGAACGACCCGACGGCACGGCCGTGATCGCCGACGGCCGGCGACTGACCTACCGGGCCCTGGACGAGCGGGCCGAGCACCTGGCCGCGGCCCTGCGGGAGCAGCACGCCCCGGGCGAGGAGCAGCCGGTGGCTCTGTGGCTGCCGCGCTCCGCCGACCTCGTCGTCGCCATGCTCGCCGTGCTGAAGGCCGGCCGCGCCTACGTGCCGCTCGACCCGTCCCTCGGCCGCGCCCGGGCCGAGCAGGTCGTCGCCGAGTGCGGCGCCCGGGTCGTGGTGTCGACGCGGGAGGCGGCCGCCGCCCTGGCACTGCCCGGCGGAGTGACCGTACTGCCGCCCGACGCGGCTCCCCGGCGCCCGCCGGGCGCCGCCCCGACCGGCACCGGCCCGGACTCCGCGTGCTGCGTGCTCTACACCTCCGGCAGCACCGGCATCCCCAAGGGCGTCCTGGTGACGCACCGGGGCGTCGTCGACCTGTGCGCGTGGCAGCACCGGCGCTTCACGCCGACCCCGGCCGACCGCAGCGCCGCCGTGTGCAGTCAGGGCTTCGACGCCGCGCTGCTGGAGATCTGGCCGGCGCTGACGGCGGGCGCGTCGGTCGTCCTCGGCGGCGACGACCTGCGCAGGGACCCCCTGGCCCTGGCCCGCTGGTACGCCGAGCAGGGTGTCACCTTCTCCATCCTGCCCACCGCCCTCGGCGAGCAACTCCTGCGCCTGCCCCCGGCCGACCAGCCGCCGCTGCGCCATCTGCTGCTCGGCGGCGACGTGCTGCGCACCCGGCCGCGGCCCGAGGCACCGTACGAGACGGTGAACGTGTACGGACCCACCGAGACCACCGTGCTGTGCACCACGGCGACGGTCGCCCCGCAGGACCCCGGCAAGACCCGGCCGATCCCCCTCGGACGCCCCGTCGACAACGTGACGCTCAGCGTGCTGGGCCCGGAGGGCCGTCCGGTGCCGGTCGGCACCGTGGGGGAGCTGTACGTCGGCGGCCCCGGCGTCGCACTCGGCTACCTGGACCGCCCCGGGCTCACGGCGGAGCGCTTCACACCGGACCCGGACGGCGCCCCGGACGCCCGCAGGTACCGCACCGGCGACCTGGTCCGCTGGACGGCGGACGGGACGCTGGAGTTCTGCGGCCGGGCCGACGACCAGGTGAAGATCCGGGGCTTCCGGGTCGAGCCGGAGGAGGCCGCCCGCGTCCTCAACTCCCTGGACGCCGTACGCGAGGCGGCCGTGCTGGCCCGTCGTGACGCCCACGGCGAGGCCTACCTGGCCGCCTGGGCCGTTCCCGCCGGTCCGGTCGGCACGACCGCCGACGACCGGCAGGCCCACGCCGACCTGCTGGCCGAGGAACTGGGCACCCGCCTGCCGGATTACCTGGTGCCGCGCGCCTGGCGGATCCTGCCCGCCCTGCCCGTGACCGGCAACGGCAAGCTGGACCGCTCCGCGCTGCCCGCACCCGACCTCGTCTCGGCGGCCCCGGCCCGCCGGCCGGGCGCCCCGGGCGGTGGGGAGCCGCCGGCCGGTCACCCGACGGACGTCGAGCGGCGCGTACGGGCGCTGTGGGCGGCCGAGTTCGGCATCGACGCCGCTGAACTCAGCACGGACGCCTCCTTCTTCGACCTGGGCGGACATTCGATCACCGCGATGCGCCTGGTCAACGCGGTCCGGGAGGAGTTCGGCACCGAGTACCCGATGCTGGGCTTCTACCAGGAGCCCACCCTGCGGGCCATGACGGCCCACGTGACCGCGGCGGCGCCGGACACCGCGCCCGGGCCCGGCGACGACACCCCGGGCGAGGTGGTGCGCCGGGGACCCGCCACGCTCCAGCAGGCGCGCTTCGCCACGGTCCACGCCGACCACCGCCTGCCGCAGGTCTTCAACGTGGCCCTGCGCCTCACCCTCACCGGCACCCTGGACGTACCCGCCCTGCGCACCGCCCTGGCCCGGCTCGTCGAGCGGCACGAGGGGCTGCGCACCCGCCTGGCCCCGGTCGCGGACGGCTGGGAGCAGCAGGTGCTGCGGCCGGGCCCCGTGCACCTGCCGGTGGAGGACCTCACCGCACGGCCCGCGCCCGACCGCCGGGCCGCCCTCGACCGGGCGAGCGCGCAGGCCGCCGAGACACCCGTCGACCCCACCCGCGGCACGCCACTGGCCCTGCGTCTGCTGCGCACCGGCGACGACACCTGGGTCCTGCTCCTCGTCCTGCACCACTCCGCCTGCGACGGCTGGTCCGTCAGCCTGCTGCTGAAGGAACTCGCCGCCCTCTACGGCGCCGCCCTGCGGGGCGAACCCGCCGGCGCCCTGCCCGCGGTGGAGTGCCAGCCCGTGGCCTACGCGCACTGGCAGCGGGAGCAGGCCGACGAGGCGGACGAGCAGCGCAGGGTGCGGTTCTGGCTGCGCGAGTTGGCCGGAGTGCCGTTCACCGTCGGTCTGCCCCTGGACCGGCCCCGGCCCGACACGCCGAGCGGCCGGGGCGGGGCGGTGCCCTTCACCGTGCCGGCCGAAGTGCGGGACGGCGTCGAGCGACTGGCGAGGGAACGGGGCACGACACCGTTCGTGGTCACGGCGGCGGCGCTCGGCCGGCTGCTCGCGCGGGAATCCGGCCAGCCCGACGTCGTGTTCAACATCTCCTACGCCAACCGTGAGCGCCGTGCCTTCGAGTCCCTGCTGGCCTGCACGATCACCGGGTTCGCCCTGCCGGTGCGGGACGCGGCCGCCGGTGACTTCGCGGCGCTGACGGACCGGATCGCCCGCACGGCGGTGGAGTGCATGGACCACGCCCTGCCGGTGCGCCGGATCGCCCCGGCGCTGCGGGAGCACACGGGCGCCGAGGTGCCGGACCGGCTGGACGTCGGCTTCGCGTACCAGAACTCCCTGGACGCGGAGGTCGAACTCCCCGGCCTGACCACGGCCGTGGAGGACCTCGCCCCCGCCGCTTCCCGCACGGAACTCACCTTCGGCCTCGTCCCGGCCGGGGACGAGCTCCGGGGATTCGTGGAGTACTCCTCCGACCTGTGGGACCGCGCCACCATCGAGGGCTGGACCCGCGCCTATGTCGACCTCCTGCGCGAGGAGACCATCGGCGCCCCGGGGAACTGACCTCGCCGCCGCACCGCCCGGCGCCCGGGGAGCCGACCTCACAGCCGCTCCGCGCGGCGCCCCGGGGATCGACCTCACCGCCGTTCCGCCCGAAGGCGCGCCGACGCCGGTGCACCGCCGGGCGGAACGGCGGCTTCAAGTCATTGACAGGTCCGGACCAAAGCGCAACTCTGAGAGCGCTCTCACAACTCCTGGAACGCCCCACTCGTCGAACGGAGGCAGAGCGTGCTGCGCACACTCGGACACCGCGTCAGAGCCATGGGCCTCGCCCTGGCCGCGGCTCTCACCGGCTCCCTGCTCGTGACCGGAACGGGCGCCCCGGCCCATGCCGCGGTCCCCGCCACGATCCCCTTCAAGATCACCAACAACTCGGCCCGCGGCGAGCAGGTGTACATCTACAACCTCGGCACCGACCTGGCGACGGGACGCCAGGGCTGGGCCGACGCGAACGGCACCTTCCACCCCTGGCCCGCGGGCGGCAACCCCCCCACGCCCGCACCCGACGCCTCCATCCCCGGACCGGCGGCAGGGCAGTCGACCACCATCCGCCTCCCCAAGTTCTCCGGCCGGGTGTACTTCTCCTACGGGCAGAAGCTGGTCTTCAAGCTCACCACCGGGGGCCTGGTCCAGCCCGCCGTGCAGAACCCGACCGACCCCAACCGCAACATCCTGTTCAACTGGTCGGAGTACACGCTCAACGACTCCGGGCTGTGGATCAACAGCACCCAGGTCGACATGTTCTCCGTGCCGTACGCGGTCGGGGTGCAGCGGGCCGACGGCACCACCGCGACCACCGGCCGCCTCAAGCCCGGCGGCTACAACGGCTTCTTCAACGCCCTGCGCGGGCAGCCCGGCGGCTGGGCCAACCTGATCCAGACCCGCTCCGACGGCACCGTCCTGCGCGCCCTGTCGCCGCTGTACGGCCTGGAGACCGGCGCGCTGCCCGCCGGTGTCATGGACGACTACATCAACCGGGTCTGGCAGAAGTACGCCACGTCCACCCTGACCGTCACCCCGTTCGCCGACCAGCCGGGCACCAAGTACTACGGCCGCGTCTCCGGTGGCGTCATGCACTTCACCAACAGCGCCGGCGCCGTCGTCACCAGCTTCCAGAAGCCCGACGCCTCCTCCGTCTTCGGCTGCCACCGGCTGCTCGACGCGCCGAACGACCAGGTGCGCGGCCCGATCTCCCGCACACTGTGCGCCGGTTTCAACCGCTCGACACTGCTGACCAACCCCAACCAGCCGGACACCTCGGCCGCCGCCTTCTACCAGGACAACGTCACCAACCACTACGCCCGCAAGATCCACGCGCAGATGGCCGACGGCAAGGCGTACGCCTTCGCCTTCGACGACGTGGGCCACCACGAGTCCCTCGTCCACGACGGCAACCCGCGCCAGGCCTACCTCACTCTGGACCCGCTCAACTGATGGCTCCATCTGCACGCTGCGGTGAGGAGGTCCTCACCCGCGGCTGATCGGCCCTCCGGCCCGGCCCCGTGCGGCGGCACCCGCCGCACGGGGCCGACCGCTGCCGGAAGACGGAGGGGGTGCCGCGTCCGGGGGAGCGGCCCGCGAACCCGTCGGAACCGCGAGGTCGAACGGGAAGGTTCACGGGGCAACCGACAGGGAGCAGCCGTACGACAAGGGAGCGTCCACACCATGGGTACTGCCGTCCACGTCCCCCAGACCCGGGACATGATCGGGGAGGAGCTCTCCGGAGACGAGGCGTTCACCGCGCTGCGCCACTACGGGGGAATCCGGCTGCTCACCGACGCCTTCGCCCGGTTCCGGTACGCCGACGGGTTCACCAACGCGCGGGCCCTCGCCTTCCAGGTGGTGCTCGGGCTGGTCCCCTGCACCGTGGCGCTCGTCGGCCTCGCCACCTCCGTGCACACCGAGGGCGTGGGCCGGGTCGTCGAGCTCACCCTCGGCCGGATCGTGCCGGGCGCCAGCGCGGACATCGTCCAGGACGCTTTCGACGGCACGCGGCGCACCGCCCACGGTGACGTCTGGAGCACCCTGGCGCTCTGGCTCGGCCTCGGCTTCGCCCTGCTGAACCTCGCCTCCGCGATGGGCCAGATCGAGCGCGGCGCCAACCGCATCTACGGCATCGAGCGCGACCGGCCCTTCCCGCGCAAGTACGGCCGGGCCATCCTGCTCGCGCTCGGCGCCGGCGTGCCCCTGGTCCTCGGTTTCGTGGTCCTCGTCGCCGGTGAGGCCGTGGGCGACGCGGTGGCGGACACCGCCGGCTGGGCGGACAGCGGCCTGCCCTGGTGGGGCGTGCTCGACATCCCGGTGGGACTCGCCCTGGCCTGGATCGCCTCCGCCGTGATCTTCCGCTGGTCGCCCCGCCGCGTCCAGCCCGGCTATACCTGGCTGGCCTTCGGCTCGGCCGTCCACCTGCTGCTGTGGGTGTCGGCCACCTGGCTGCTCGCGTTCTACGTCGAGGAGAGCGGTGCCTTCGGCGCCGTGTACGGGCCGCTCACCGCCTTCATCGCCCTGCTGCTGTGGGCCAACCTCACCGCCGTCGCCCTCTTCCTCGGCATCGCCTTCGCCGCCCAGCTGGAAGCGGCCCGCGCCGGCATCACCTCGGCCGTCCGGCCGGATCCCGGGCCGGGCGCGTGAGGAGTCGACGGTCGAGGGCCGCTCGCCGGGTGACGCCCGGTCAGCGGCCGGCCGCCGCGGTCACCGTCGCGGGATCCACGCCGGTCAGCTCGACGATGCGGTGCGGGGGCACCCCCGCGGCCAGCGCCCGCCCGATCAGACCGTCCCGGCCGTCGGCGTAGTCCCGGTAGGTCAGCAGCTCCTCCTCGATCCCGGCGAGCGACTCCGGCGCCATCCGGTGCCGTACCCGGGTCAGCTCCTCGTCGCTGAGCGGCACCGGCAGCCGCTCCGCGTCCTCGGGCAGGGCCCCCGTCTCCTCCGGCGGCAGCAGACGCAGCTGCGGCGAGGCCGGCCCGGTGCCCTGCGCCTCCAGCCAGGCGCGGACCGCCGGTGTCTCCATGCACGCGAGTTCACCTACGGCGACGGGGGCCACCCCGAGCGGCACGGACGGGTCGTCCAGCAGGAACAGGTAGGCGTCATCGGTCATCCTGGGCTCCTTCCAACGGGATCCGATCGACGTCCCTTTACCCCGCGGCGCCCGGATTACCGCCCGCGTCAGGCGGCGGCGACCGAGACGCCGATGGCGATGAACAGCCAGCCGGTGCCCAGCTCCCAGCGGCGCCGGAACCCCGGCCTGGCCAGCATCGTTCGCAGACGCGCGGCCACGACCACGAGGGCGAACCAGTACGCGACGCCGATCAGGATGTCCAGGACGCCCAGCAGGAAGATCTGCCGCGCCACGGAACCGTCGCCGTCGACGAACTGCGGGAGCACGCTCAGGAAGAACAGCGCGGCCTTGGGGTTGAGGACGTTGGTGAGGAACCCCTGCGTGAAGCCCTCCCTCCAGCGTCCCCGCCCGGAACCGTCCGCCGGGGCCGGGGCCGGGGCCGGGGCCGGGGCCGGGGCCGACGCTGACGGTCCGGTCGTGCGGGTGCGCTCCCGGGCTGCCCGGCGGGCCGCCAGCACCGCCCGCACGCCGAGGAAGACGAGGTAGGCCGCACCCAGCAGCCGGATCCCGTCGAACACCAGCGGCGAACGCGTGGCGATCACCGACAGCCCGGCGGCAGCGGCCAGCATGTGCACGCACAGCCCGGTCTGGGCGCCCAGGGCCGCGGCCCTGCCCTTCGAAGGGTCCTCCGCCGCCGATCTGACGACGACGAGGAAGTCGGGGCCGGGCACCACATAGGCCACCAGCACCACACCGAGGAAACCGACCAGATCGACCGTCATGCGTAGCCTCCGCTCGCCGCCCGTGAGGTGACGGCCCGGTCGGGTACCCCGTGTTGCCGAAGGGCAGCACGCGGTCACGCCACTCGCCCGGGGCCCACCATACGGCGGGGCGGAGCGTGCGCCCGGGCGGGCGGCGCACGGGGATCCGGCGGTCGTGCACCGCGGACACCGCCTGCTTCGCGCGCCACTGGTGTGCGCCCCCTGGTTCCGCCGACGCTCTGACCTGACCGTCCGGCCCGGAGCGGCCCCGCAGCCCGGGCCGGACGTGCCCCTTGTACGGTCGGCGCATGACGGACACCAGGCGTTTCGAGGGGTACGGGGTACTGGTCACCGGTGGGGCCCGCGGCATCGGCGCCGCCACCGCGCGACGGCTGGCACGGGAGGGAGCACGGGTCCTGGTGGCCGACCAGGACCCGGCGGCGGCGACGCACACCGCCCGGACGCTGAACGAGGAGGGGCTGCTCGCCGAGGGCATCGCGTGCGACGTGGCCGGCCAGGAGGCGGTCGAGGCCGCCGTCGCCCACGCCGTGGACGCCTTCGGCGCACTCGACGTGCTGGTCAACTGCGCCGCCCACTGCTCACCCGACGCGCCCCGCTTCGAGGACGAACCGGACGAGTCGTGGGCCCGCGACCTGGACGTCACGCTGACCGGCGCCTACCGCTGCTGCCGCGCCGCCCTGCCGCACCTGGCCGCCTCCGGCCGCGGCGCGATCGTCTCCATCGGCTCGGTCAACGGCCTGCAGGACTTCGGCAACCACGCCTACAGCGCCGCCAAGGCCGGCCTGGGCTCCCTCACCCGCACCCTCGCGGGTCACGCCGCCGCCCGCGGCGTGCGCGTCAACCTGGTCGCGCCGGGCACCGTGCGCACCAGCGCCTGGGAGGGGCGCGACGAGGACCTTCGAGCGGTGCGCGGGCTGTACCCGCTCGGCCGGGTCGGCGAACCGGAGGACATCGCGGCGGCCGTCGCCTTCCTCGCCTCGTCCGACGCGGCGTGGATCACCGGCACCACCCTGGTCGTCGACGGCGGTCTCACCGCCGTCAGCACCGGCTTCCACCAGGCGCTGCGGCCCGGGCGATGAGTCCGGGCGGCGGATCGGGTCTGCCTTGGTATGACACGCATCATCGCCGACATCTCGGTCTCCCTCGACGGTTTCGTCACGGGCCCCGACCCCGGCCCCGACAACGGACTGGGCACCGGCGGCGAGGCCCTGCACACCTGGGCCTTCTCCGACGACCCCGAGGACCGGCGGGTCCTGCGCGAGGCCACGGCCCGCTCGGGAGCCGTCGTCCTCGGGCGCCGGCTCTTCGACGTGGTGGACGGGCCGCAGGGCTGGGACGACACCACCGGCTACGGCGCGGGTGAGGTCGGCAAGCCCGCCTTCGTCGTCGTGACGAGCTCGCCGCCCGCCTCCGTGCGGCTCGGCGACCTCGACTGGACGTTCGTCACCACCGGCGTGGCCGACGCCGTCGCCACCGCGCGCGGGCACGCGGAGGCGGCGTCCGCACGCGGCGGCGGGGACCTCGACGTCGTCCTGATGGGCGGCGGTGCCACGATCGCCTCGGCCCTGCGGGCCGGACTGGTCGACACGCTGAGCGTGCACCTGGCCCCCGTGCTGCTGGGCGCCGGAACGCCCCTGTTCACCGGCGGGGCGCCCCGCACCCTGGTGCAGCGGGACGTGGTCCCGACGACGACGGCGACGCACCTGACCTACCACGTCCTCTGACAGGGCGCAGCACCCACCGGGCCGCCCGGCGGACGGCCCGGTGGCCTACGGCCGCCTGGGAGGATCGGGATCGCGCAGGATGGCGCTGGTGATGTCCGCCAGCGGCTTGCCGGTGCGGAAGGCCTCGGCGCGCATCAGCGCCAGGGCGTCCTCCCGGCTGACACCCCGCCGCGCCGCCAGGGCGCCGACGGCACGCGCGGTGTCGAACCAGTGGGCGCGGACGACGGCCTGCGGTTCCCACGCCGGTGCCCGCGACCCGGTGAGGAGCATCTCGCGGGTCGTCATGAGGGAGGCCGTCACCGCGTCGGCCACCTGGGACGCCTGCTCCAGCTCCGCCTCGCCGAGCGCGTGGGGGCGCAGCGCCAGCAGGTCGACCGTGCCGAGGACGTAGTCGCCGAAGAACAGGGGCAGGGCGTACACGGACACGACGTCCGGCAGCCTCTCCCGCAGCGTCGCCCCGAACAGCGGCCACGGCGTGACGTCGTGGCGCAGGTCGTGCACCGCCACGGGTTCACCGGTGCGCGCGGCGGTGATGCACGGCCCCTCCAGCAGCGTGAACTGGATGTCCTCCAGTGTGAGGGCGTCGTCGTCCGAGGCGGCGAGCAGCTGCCGGGACGGGGTGTCGGTGAGAAGGGCCAGGGTGGCTCCGTCCATGCCGAGCCCTTCGCACACGGCCACGCACACCCGTCGCGGGACCTCTTCGGCGGGCGCGTCCGCCGCGGCTTCGGCGACGATCCGCGCCGCCTTGGCCGCCGAAGTCATCCGGCCTCCCGGTCCGCCGGTGCCCGCTCCTGCTCATGAAGGACCATGCGAGCGAAGTACCCGCCCCGGCCGTGACGATGCCGCCGACCGGCGCACGCACGTGAAGTGCAACCCGTGAGTTGCACCGGGGCTCCGCATGTGCAACTGTGGAGTTGCGGAACACGGATCACGGACGAAGGAGACCCTCATGAGCGAGGACCGCATCGAGCGCGAGACCCTGATCGCAGCGCCCCTGGAGCGGGTCTGGACCCTGGTGGCGCAACCCGGTTTCTGGGCCGCCGACAAGGCGAGCCTGCCCGGCACCGTGGCACGGGAGGGGGAGTCGACGGTGGTGAAGAACCCCGAGCACGGCGACTTCCCCATCCGGGTCGAGAAGGTCGAGCCGCCCACGTATCTCGCCTACCGCTGGACCAGTGCCTTCCCCGGCGAGGAACTGCGTGAGGACAACAGCACCCTCGTGGAGTTCACGCTGACCCGGGAGGGCGACGGGACGCGACTGCGCGTCGTCGAGAGCGGTTTCGAGGCGCTGGCCGGGTCCGAGGAGCTGCGCCGCCGGAACCTGCAGGACCACACCCAGGGCTGGCCCCTGGAACTCGACGCGCTCAAGGCCCGCGCCGAACGGCCCGCCGCGTGACGGAGGAACACCCAGGCGCCGCGGAGGTCGTCGACAGCGTCATCAGCGCGCTGGCCGACCCGACACGACGTCAGCTGCTCGACGTCCTCGCCGCGCGGGGCGAGGCCACCGCCACGACGCTGGCCCAGCACCTGCCCGTCTCGCGCCAGGCGGTGGTCAAACACCTCGCCGTCCTCGACGCCGCCGGGCTGGTCACCGGCGGCCGGGTCGGACGCGAGGTGCGGTACGCCGTGCGGCCCGAGGCGCTGGACACCACTGCCCGCTGGATGGCCTCGCTCGCCGGCGAATGGGACCGCCGCCTGGCACGCATCAAGCGCGTGGCCGAGGCCGCGGAACGGGACGCGCACCCGGCGGCGGACCCCGACTGACCACGCACCCCGGCCGAAGGGAAGCACCTCATGGACGCGGCACCCCTGCGCGGCGCCTACGACACCCTCCTCGACGCGACCGCCCGCCCGGACCTCGGGGCGGCGGCCGACGGAGGGTGGCACGCCGACCGGATCCTGGCGCACCTGCGCAGCGCCGACGCCTCGGTCGCGGCGGTCGCCCTGGCCGGCAGCCGGCCCGTGAGCGGTGGCCCGGGAGGGCGGGGTGGAGGGCGGGGAGGACCCGGCAGTCCTCGCTCAGGGGGGCGCGGGCTCCGCTCAGGGTGCGCGGACTTCGCTCAGGGCGCGATGCCCACCGAGGGCAACCGGCTCCACGCCTTCTCCTGCCGGGCCGTCATGGCCGGCCAGTGCAGACCTCCGGGCCGCGGGTTCACACGGGTGGCGTACGGCTCGGGCGTGAAGGACGGCTCGTAGAAGCAGCCGGTGCCGTAGGTGGCGTCGAACCGGGGGCAGGACGCGGCGATCGAGGCCGGGGTCGGCTTCTTCCCGCTGCGGACCCAGGTGTCCAGTGCCGAGAGGGAGGTGGCGTACTCGGACGGGCTGAGCCCGCTGTGCTCGTGCTCGTCGGTGAAGGTCTGCACGAGGTACCGGTCGCGGTGGGCGCCGCGCAGGGCGGCCCGGTAGGCGGCCTCGTGCTCGACGAAGGCCGTCGGGTCGTCGATGGCGTGCAGGGTGAGGACCGGGATCGAGACGTCGCCGGTGAGGTCGCTGTCCCAGGAGAGGTCGCGCACCGCGGCCGGATCCGCGGCGAAGCGCTCGACACCGGCGTTGAGTGCGGCGTCGTCGTGCGAGCCGGAGTAGACGACGCCCCGGTTGGAGAAGGGATTCCGCCCGCCCAGCCGCTCGTGCACGATGTCGCGGAAGGTGAACGTGGCGAACCTCAGGTGCGATTCGAGGGTCCGCTCGGGGATCTTGGTGACGGCGAGGATGTCGTCGAGGTTGCGCTGCTGCAGCGCCGTGCGCTCCCCGGCGGGTGAGGCGAAGCCGGTGCACTCCTGGAGCCGGGCGCGCAGCCCCGCCGCCGTCATCGTCGAACCCGCGCGCAGCCCCTGCCACAGCGGGTACTGCTCCTCGGACGGCCGGGGGTGGTTGCGGCAGTAGTACTGGTAGACCACGCGCAGGTCCACCCGGTAGTCGTAGCCGCGCGAACCGCCGCCCAGGACGCCGTTGGTGAGCAGCGCGCCGTCGTACGGGCCGTGCTTCTGCGCGCCGTGGACCTCGATGGCCTTCGCGGCGACGTTGCCGCCCCACGACTGGCCGTGGAGGTAGGTCCGTTCCGGTGCGCGGAACTCCTCGACGAACAGCCGGCGCAGGTCCTCGGTGTCGGCCGCGGCCATCCTGGTCCCGTAGCCGCCGCGGCGGTAGGAGGAACCGGCCCAGGCGTATCCCTGCTCGACCATGACGGACCAGCGTGCGAGGTCGTCGACGCTGCGCCCGGGGTCGGACTCCGCGCCCAGGTCCGGTCCGCCGTGCGCGTGCATCACCAGGGAGCCGTTCCACTTCTCGGGAACCGCGATCGCGTAGTAGGCGCCTTCCGCGCTCCGCCCGGTGTAGCAGTCCGCGACGTCCGCCAGGGCGGCCGGACACGGCGTGGGGGACGGCTCTGCGGCGGCGGTCGCAGGCGTGGACAGTGCGGGAACGGCAAGGACTGCGGCGACGAACACACCGAGTCGTCTCATGGGGCGCTCTCCTGACCCTCCAGGCGCGGCTCTCGCGCGGAGGGCTCGCATGCTAGGGCGGACCCCGGGGACAACTGAACGCCAAGGCGATTGAGATCATATTGTTCGAGGCGCCCTCGCCGGACCGGTGAACGGCGCCGGTGGCACGCCTCGTCCGCTGCCGACCAGAGGGGGACGCCGACGCATGGACACAGCGCACGGGCCGGCCGGTCCGGATCGGGGCCCTCGCTCCCCTGAGCCGCCCCGGCACTCGGCGGTGCGCGAGGCCGCCCGGCCCACCGCCGAGATCGTCGCCGGCCTGCGCTCCATCGTCGGCTCCCGCCGCCTTGCGCCCACCACCTCACCCCACGAGCCGCTCCTGGACCTCCTCGTCCACGGCCAGGACATCGCCCTCGCCCTCGGCCGGACCCGCGACATGCCCCCGGCCGCGGCCCGCGACGCCGCCGACCGGGTGTGGACCATGCGCTTCCCGCCCCGCCCGGGGCCCCTGCCGAAGGCCCGGCTCGTCGCCACCGACATCGACTGGACCCGCGGATCCGGCCCGGAGGTACGCGGCCCGATCGGAGCCCTGCTCCTGCTGCTCACCGGCCGCCCGGAAGCGGCCAGGGACCGGGCCGAGCGCACCGGGGAGCCGTGGACGGGGGTCACGACTCCCCGGTGAGACGCCCGGCCTGCCATGGGGCTGTTCGTGCGGAGCGTTCGCCCGCGGCGCTCACGGACGGCGAGCGCCGCGGCCGGGCACCGCGCCGGCTCAGGCGACGAGCGTGCCGCCGTCGACGACCGAGACGACGCCGGTCGCGTAGTCCTGGTCCATGAGGGCGAGGAACGCCTTGGCCACGTCGTCGGGATCGCCCACGCGGCGGAGGGGGAGTGACCGGGCGAGGCCGGCGTACATGCCCTCCCGGTCTGCCGCGCTCATCCCGTCCCACAGCGGCGTGCGGATCACCCCGGGGGCGACGACGTTGACCCGGATCGGCGCCAGCTCCACCGCGAGACTGCGGGCGGCGGAGACGACCGCGCCGGAGACGGCGGCGCCGAGCGTCCAGCCCGGACCGCCCCGGTACGCGGCCGTACCGCTGACGAGGGTGACCGAGCCGTGCGGGGTCAGGTGGGGCACGGCGAGGCGGACGGCATCCAGTGCGTGGAAGAGCCGCAGGGCGAAGAACTGGCGTGCCCGGTCGGCGGTGCAGTCGGCCAGGGGGAGTCCCGTGAGGTTCTCGCCCGCGGTGTAGGCGAGGTGGTCGAACTCGCCGAGGTCGTCGAAGAAAGCGGCGACCGCCTCGCCGGAGCTCGCGTCGACGGTGCGCCCGACGACCCCGGCCGGCAGCTGTTCGAGGGCCTGCTCGATCGACCGCGCCCGGCGCGAGGCGATGGTCACGTGCGCGCCGGCGTCGGCGGCGCGGCGGGCGACGGCCAGGCCGATGCCGCTGCTGCCGCCGAGGACGACGACGCGGGAAGAAGTGGTGATGGTCATGCACTCAGGGTCGGGGTGCGGTGGTCTCCTCGTCCAAGACCCTTTCCGTCGTCAGTGATGCCCGCAGGGTATGAGCGAGCTCGACCGCCCGCACGAGGACGGGCCCGTCACGGCCCACGGCCCACGCGAGGCCCACCCGGCTCGGCGCAAGGCCCGGGACCGGTCGTACGACGATGTCCGGCCGCTGGTAGAAGCGGGCGGTGGAGGCCGGGAGGAACGCCACCCCGGTCGAGGCGGCCACACGCTCCAGCTTGATCTCGACCTCCTTCGGATACTCACCGGCCGACGGCACGTCGAGCCCGCGGGCGACCCGCGCCGCCCGCCATTCGGGGGCCGCGTCAGGGGACTGCAGCAGTTCGTGCCCGGCGAGGGCCGTCACGTCCAGGTCCTCGACGGCGGCCAGCGGATGAGACGCCGACAGGACCGCGACCCTGCTCTCCCGGAACAACGGCTCGACGCGCAGACCCGGGTGGGTGACGGGCAGACGCACCAGGCCGAGGTCGACGCGGCCGTCGAGGATCGTCTCGACCTGGTCGTCCCACCCGGTGCGCACGAGCTCGACCCGGATCCCGGGGAACGACGCCGCGAGGCCCTGCACGATCGGGGTGACCAGGAGCCCCGGCATGAAGCCGATGGCCAGCCTCTCGACCCCCTGGGCGGCGTGCCGGGCGTGCCGCTGCAGCGCTTCGGCCGACTGCAGCAGCCGGCGGCCGTCCTCCGCGACGACGTGTCCGGCCTCGGTCAGGGCCGTGCCCCGCGTCGAACGTTCCAGCAGGGCGACGCCCAGCTCACGCTCCAGGACCGCGATCTGCCGGCTGAGCACGGGCTGGGCGATGTGCAACCGCTGCGCGGCCCGGCCGAAGCTCAGGGTGTCGGCGACGGCCAGGAAGTAGCGCAGGCGCCGCAGATTCAGCTCCGGCATGCGCACATGCTACGGCGCGACGACGGAGCACGGCGCGGCGGCCGGGTGGCGAGGCCCTCGACGCGCACGGTCGGGACGCGTGCAACCACCGCGACCGGCTCCCTCCGGGCCACCGGCCACCCGCGCCGCAGCACCCCGGCCGCCCTCCCCGAACCGGTGGATCGCGCCCCCGACGGCGTAACGCGCACCCCTCACGCGGGGCGGCCCCGCCGGGCCCCGACGGAGACTGCGAGGAGAGAGCGGCCGCCGGCCGACGTCCCCCACCGCCGGGAGCACCGGCCCTGGAGTGATCATGCTCCGTACCACCCCGCCGCCGCGCGTCAGCGTGATCATCCCCGCGTACAACTCCATGCCGGAGCTGACCCGGTGCGTCACCTCCGCCATGGAGCAGACCCTCGGCCCCGAGCAGCTCGAGATCATCGCGATCGACGACGGCTCCACCGACGGCACGGCGGAGGAGCTGGACCGGCTCGCCCGCGGCTTCGCGCGCCTGCGCGTGGTCCACCAGCCCAACAGCGGAGGGGCCGGAGGCCCGCGCAACACCGGACTCGACCTGGCCACCGGCGACTACGTCTTCTTCCTCGACTCCGACGACTACCTGGGCCCCGACGCCCTGCGCCGCATGGTGACGATGGCGGACGAGAACCGCACCGACGTCGTCCTCGGCAGGATGGTGTCCGTGGGCGGACGGGCCGTACCGACGGCCGTCTTCTCGCACAACCAGCCCCGCACCGACGTCTTCTCCTCGCTCGCCTACCGCACCCTGGGCTGCTGGAAGCTGTTCCGGCGCTCGCTGATCGAGCGCCTGGGCCTGCGCTTCCCGCCCTACCGCAACTGCGAGGACAAGCCGTTCACCGCCGCGGCGTACCTCAACGCCGACGGCATCTCCGTGGTCGCCGACTACGACTGCTACTACTCACGCAACCGCGGCAACGGGAACAACCTCACCCGCACCGCCGCCGGCCTCGTCCACCGCATGGACGGCACCCGGCTGTGCTTCGAGACGGTCACCCGCTCCGTGGAACCCGGGCCGCGCCGGGACCGGATCATGCGCCGGCACGTGGAGTGGGAACTGTGCGGGCCGCTGCGGGCCCTGCTGCCCCGGGAGGACGAGCGGGAGGCACGCGAGCGGTTCTACCCGCAGTTCCGGGAGTGGGCCCAGCGCTACGTGACCGACGGCGTGTTCCAGCAGATCGCCCCGCCGGACCGGCTGATCGTCCACCTCCTGCGCGCCGACCGGTACGAGGACCTCATGACCGTGGCCCGGCACGCCGAGGAGGACGCCACCCGCGGCCACCTCGTCGACAAAGGGCGTGTGTTCTGGCGCCACCCCTTCTTCCGGGACCCCGCGAAGGCGGTCCCGGACGCCTGCTTCGACGTCACCGACCGGCTGCCGGTCCACCACGACCTGACCGCAGCGGAATGGACGACCGACGGCCGGCTCCGCCTGCGCGGCCACGCCCGCGTCGAGTCCCTCGGCCCGCTGGAGCCCGCCACCCGCCTGGTCCTGCGCCCGCGTGGCTTCCCGCACCCCGACCTCCGCCTGCCCGTGACCGTCGGCACCGCCCCGCCCCCGGGTGAGCACCCGGGAGGCAGCGCCGACCCGGCAGCCGGCTACTCCGCCGTCCTGGACCTCGGCACCGCGGACTCGGGCGGCCCGCTCGGCGAGGGCGTGTGGGACCTGCACCTGGAGGTGCGGGCCGACGGTGTCGGCAGGACCGTCAGGCTCCGGCAGACCCGCACGGACGGGAACGGCGGCAGGGCGGACCCGCCGCCGCGCGAGATGCCGGCCGCCCTCCGGCCCGGGCGGCGGCCCGCCACCGCACGGCCCTTCTTCACCCCGCACGGCGACCTCTCCGTGGAGATCCGGCCCACGCCCGCCGCACCCCCCTGCCGCGTCACCGAGGTGGCCTGGGACCCGTCCGCCCCCGGCACGCTGCTGGTCGGCGGACGCCTGAGCGTCGAAGGCACCCGCCACGCGGCGGACGTGGCACTGCGCGCGGAGGACGGCGCGGGCCTGGTGCGCGAGGTGCCCCTGCGGTACGCAGCGGCCGGCTCCCACACCGGCTTCACCGCCCGGCTTCCGGTCCGTGAACTGCCCCCGGGGCGCTGGACGCTGACGCTGCGCACCGCCGCCTCGCACGGAGCGGACGACCGGGACCACGGTGTTCCCGTCCCGGCCGCGCTCGCGACGGCACTGACCGGCACCCGCTGGTACAGCGCCGCCCGGCTCGGCCGCCCCTTCTACGCCAGGCCCCTTCCGTCGCACGGTGCGCAGGGGGCGCTGGCGCTGCGCGTGGCACCGGTCGGACTGGCGGTCGCCCTGCGCCGGCGGCTGCGCGGACACCTGAGGTGACGCCCCCCCGCTCTCCGGTCGAACAGCGGCCGGGGTAACGCCAATTGACGGATTCATCTCCCTCACCGTTGGGCAGGGAGCCGGATGAATGTCATGAGCACGACTGCCCTTCCCCCACAAGGAGGTCGATCATGCACGTGCGCACGCTGACCGGCGGCCTGGCCGCCGCCTGTCTGGTCACCCTGTCCCTGACCGGCGGCCCGGCCGTGGCCGCCGCACCCGGCCCGGCGGCCGCTCCCCCCGCCGCCCGGGTCCTCACCTACGACGCCACCGGCGCGGCGGAGTTCAAGGCCGCCGTCGACCGGGGCGCGGCGATCTGGAACGCCAGTGTCGACGCCGTCGAACTGCGGCCCGTCACCGCCGGGCAACGCGCGAACATACGCGTCCTGGCGGACAACGGCTGGCCGCGCGCCCTGCCCACCTCCCTGGGCAACGGCACGGTCTACATCGGCCGCCAGGCCGTCGACCAGGGCTACGACACCATCCGGATCTCGTCCCACGAACTCGGACACATCCTGGGCCTGCCCGACCGCAAGCCCGGACCCTGTTCGAGCCTGATGTCCGGCTCCAGCGCGGGCATCGCGTGCACGAACCCCTACCCGAACGCGGCGGAGAAGGCGGAGGTGGAGAGCGACTTCGGCGGCGCCCTCGCCGAGCGGACCCCGGCGGCCCGCACCGGGGTGATCGTGGACTGACGCCCGCCACCGGTGGACGGCGCCGCGCGGCTCAGGCCGGGCAGCCTGTGCCGTCCACGACGTAGTAGCCGGGCGCGGTCTGCTTCAGGGTGCTGCGGGTGAACGTGTTCCACAGCCCCATGGCCTGGCCGGAGCCCTTGGCATACGTGCTGCCGCCGCTCTGGTAGGCCCGCCCGGCGACCGTGTGGTCGTAGTTGCTCGCCGTGTGGCAGGTGGGCGTGAACCCGGTGGTGGTCGCCGCCACCACCGGGGAGACGCCGCCCGCCGCACCCGACGCGTCCACGGCCGCCGCGCTGTAGCGGTACGTCGTGCCCGTGGCCAGGCCGGTGTCGGTGTAGGAGGTCGACGTCGTGGTGCCCACCCTCCTGCCGTCGCGGTGGATGACGTACGAGGCCGCACCGTCGACCCGCTGCCAGCTCAGGGAGACGGCGGAGTCGGTCGTCCCGGTGACCGTCAGGCCGGTGGGCGCGGGCAGGGCGCCGGTGCCCTCGTCGCCGTCCAGCCCCCAGAACCGGGCGGTGTGGTAGCTGGAGCAGACCGTGTCCAGGTAGTAGGTGCCGGCGCTGCCGCACTGCTCGGGACCGCTGCCCGGATCGACCGCGAGTCCGTGCCCCATGCCGGAGACCGAGTAGACCTCGACGGCGGCACGGCCCGAGGCGTCGTCGTACACGCTCCGCGACGTGCCCCCGCCGAGGCTCTCGGTGCGCGAGGGCGTCTGGCCGAGGCCCCACACGTTCGTCCACTGGTCGCGCAGTTCGCCGGCGTTGGCGGGGACGACGGTGGTGTCGGCGGTGCCCTGCCAGATCGCGACGCGCGGCCAGGACCCCGTACCGGCGGGCGCGGCGGAGCGCACCAGGTCCCCCCACTGCGCGGGGCTCCGGTCCGGCGGGCTGTACATGCAGGTGTAGGCCGCCGACACACTGCTCGCACAGCGCGCCGGGAGCCCGGAGGCGATGGCCCCGCCCGCGAACACGTCGGGATAGGCGGCGAGCATGTTCGCGGTCATGGCGCCGCCCGCGGACAGGCCGGTGATGTGCACCCGCCGGGAGTCGCCGCCGTACAGCGCGAGCGCCTTGTCGGCCATCTGCCTGAGCGACAGGGCCTCGCCCTGGCCGCGCCCGCTGTCGCCCGGCTCGAACCAGTTGAAGCAGGAGTTGGCGTTGTTGGAACTGCTCGTCTGCGGGAAGACCAGCGCGAAGCCGTACGTGTCGGCGAGCTTCGGCCAGCCGGAGTGCGCGTAGTAGTCCTGGGCGCTCTGCGTGCAGCCGTGCAGGGCGAGGACGAGCGGGGCGCCCGCCGGCAGCCCGTCGGGCACGTAGGTGTACATCGACAGGTTGCCGGGATTGGTGCCGAAGCCGGTGACCTGGGTGAGGCCCGCGGCCGATGCCTGCGGACCCGCGGCGAGCAGGCCGCCGGTGAGGGCCAGGGCCCCCGCGGCGGCGGTGACCCAGCGGCGCACGCCGCCGATGACGCGGCGGCTCCCGGAGAAGCGGTACGCGGTGTGCGACTGTCCCATGACGAGTGCCTGCCTCCTGGTGGGGGGAACGACTGCGCGTCGCCGGACCCGCGGGGACCCGGGGACCGGCGTGCCGTGCATCATCGGGGCGTGCTCGCCGGCGTCGACATGGGCCGGACCGCCATGTGTGGCGTGCACGTGTGTGATGGACCTATATGGCCTGGGCGGCGCAGGGTCGTGTAGAGCAGGGCCTCCGCAGGGAAGACCTCGCCCTTCCCCGGCCGCCCTGGCGGCGACCCCCATGCTGAGGCGGTCGAAGGTGGTTGCCGGGCCCATAGGCCGCGGCGGATCGCGGCCCTAGCGTCCCGCGCGTCCCTGTTCCGCAGACCCCGACCGCGGAGGCACCCGTATGCGTCTTCCCACCCGCCCCCTGTCCCGCCCCGGGCGACGCCGACGGCCGGCGGCGGCCCTGGCGCTGGCCGCGCTCTCGCTCACCCCCGCGCCCGCCACGGCGGCAGCGGAGGGCTGCGCACACCCGGCGGGCGTGCGCGTACCGGGCGCCGAGCACCAACAGGCCGCCTGCCTGGCCGAGTTGACCACCGCCGGCACGGTCGCCTCGGGACACACCGACCCGGCCGACTGGGCCGGCCTGACACCGAAGGACCTGACCGTCCCCAGCGGGGTCCCCGGCGTCCAGATCGACGGCTACTTCCCCGACACCTCCACCACCAACACCAACCACGGCTGGCGGCACGACGCCCAGTTCGTCATCCGCCTGCCCGACCGGTGGAACGGCGGCCTGGTGGTGGCGGGCACCCCCGGCAACCGTGAGCAGTACGCCAACGACCGGGCCATCGCCGACCGGGTGCTCGCCCGCGGCTACGCCTACGCGGCCACCGACAAGGGCAACACCGGCCTCGCCTTCCACCGGGACGGAGTGCGGCCCGGTGACGCCGTCGCCGAATGGAACGACCGGCTCACCCAGCTCACCCGGGCCGCCCGGGCCACGGTCGCCCGCCACTACCACCGCCCGCCGGTCCGCACGCTCGTGACCGGCATGTCCAACGGCGGCTACCTGGTGCGCTGGCAGCTGGAGAACCACCCCGAGCTCTACGACGGGGGAGTCGACTGGGAAGGCACCCTCTGGCGCTCCGACGGCCCCACCCTCCTGGACTTCCTGCCCCGGGCACTGCGCCACTACCCCGCGTACGCCGCCCAGGGAGCGGAGTCCGGCGCCGCACGCGCGGCCCTGCACGCCGCCGGTTTCCCGGCCGGGTCGGAGTTCCTCTGGCCATACCACCACCAGGTCTACTGGGACCTCACCCAGCGCCTCTACCGTGAGGAACTGGACCCCGGTTTCGACGGGCCGACGGAGGCGGGCACCCCCTTCTGCGCCCCGGGCACACCCGCCTGCGACGCCGACTACGACTACGCGTCCCGTCCCGGCGAGGTCGCTGCGGCCGTGGCCAGGATCGGGCTGACCGGGCGGATCGGCAAGCCGCTGATCACCCTGCACGGCACCCTGGACGTCCTGCTGCCGATCAGCCGGGACTCCGACGTCTACGCCCGCATGGTGCGCGAGGCGGGCCGCGGCCCGCTGCACCGCTACTACCGCATCGAGGGCGGCACCCACACCGACGCCCTGGCCGACGTGCACCCCGACCGCCTGCGCCCGCTCACGCCGTGCCACGCGTCGGCCTTCACGGCACTGGAGAACTGGCTCTCCTCGGGACACCGGCCCCCGGCCTCCCGCACCGTCGCCCGTCCCACCGGGACCGACCCGGTGGCCCTGGCCAACAGGTGTGCGCTGAGGTGAGCTGATCCCTGCTCCAGGTCGGAGGGAGGCATTGCCGGAACGCAGATACATGACATACTTTTCCGGCAACCGATGACGTGCTCCCGTGAGGGAGAGCCGCAGGGAGGAGCTCGAAGTGCCCTGGGAAGAATCCGCCGCACCCACACTCAGGAGCAACGGCAGCGGGGCCTCCCTCCCGAAGCAGCCCGCAAGCCCTGCCGCGCCCGGAACCGCCGTGGAGCAGTACGCATGGCGGGGCGCCTGGGTCGTCGTCGCGACAGGCGCCTACGACATGGACTCGGTCGGGCCCCTGGCCGAGGTGCTGAAGGCCGCGGCCCGCAGGCATCCCAAGGTGGTCCTGGACGCCTCGGGCGTGACCTTCGCGGACTCGACGTTCCTGAACCTGCTGATCCTCACCCACCGGACGGCCACCTTCCGTGTGGTGGCGCCGTCACCCCAGGTGTGGCGGCTCTGTGAGATCACCGGGGTCGACGGCCTTCTCCAGCTGCGGGCCACCGTCGACGACGCGGCCGCCTCCTGAGGCCGACGGCGCTCCCGGCCCGGGCGCCGGCCGGCACCGTTCGCCTCGGACCGGCGGCGACGTTGCGGCCCGGAAGGTTAGCGTGGAAGACGTGCTGGAGCTCTGCCATGCGCCGGATCCCGGACCGGTGACACCCACCGAGGCGCTCACCGCCACCTGCGGAGCGCCCGGATGACGCGCGCGGACGGCGGCGGCCCCGGGCCGGAGCACCACGACCCGCTCTTCGACGTCCCGCTGGAGGACAGCGCCGAGGACCTGTACGAGAACGCCCCGTGCGGGTTCCTCTCCACCCTGCCGGACGGGAGGATCATCAAGGTCAACGCCACCCTGCTGGACTGGCTCGGCCATCGGCGCGCCGACCTCGTCGGCCGCAGGACGTTCGCCGAGCTCCTCACCGCCGGCGGCAGGCTGTACCACGAGACGCACTTCGCGCCACTGCTGCGCATGCAGGGCGAGATCAGCGGGATCGCGCTGGAACTGAGGACGGCCGACGGCGGCCGGCTGCCGGTGCTGGTGACCTCGACCGTCAAGACGGGCGGCGACGGGCTGCCCCTGCTGATCCGCACCACCGTCTTCGACGCCCGTGAGCGCCGCTCCTACGAGGAGGAGCTGCTGCGCGCCCGCCAGGAGTCCGAGCGCGAACGCGAACGCCTCCAGCAGCTCGCCGCCACCCTGCAGGCGACGCTGCTGCCACCGGTCCTGGAGAACGTGCCGGGTCTGGAGGTGGCCGCCCACTACCACATCGCCTCGGCCGACGAGGTCGGCGGCGACTTCTACGACCTCTTCCCCCTGGCCGGCGGCACCTGGGGCCTCTTCCTCGGAGACGTGTGCGGCAAGGGCGCCACGGCCGCGGCCGTCAGTTCCCTGGCCCGCTACACCCTGCGCGCCGCCGCCGTCTACGACCCCGACCCGGCCGCCGTCCTGCGCAACCTCAACACCGTCCTCAACCACGAGTACTCCGGCGCCGACGACCCCCGGTTCTGCACCGTCGTCTTCGGCCTGCTCACCCCCGACGGCGACCGGAGCGGTTTCCACATCACCCTGGCCGGCGGCGGCCACCCGCCCGCCCTGCTGCTGCGCGCCGACGGCACCGCCGACCACCTGCCCACCCCCGGCGGCCAGCTCATCGGCGTCCTGCCCGACGCCGTGATCGCCACCACCAGCTTCCGCCTCGCGCCCGGCGACACCCTGCTCCTGCACACCGACGGCCTCACCGAAGCGCACACCGCCGCGAGCGGCGGCGACCGCTACGGCGACGACGCCCTCCTCGACTTCGTCCGGGCGCTGGCCCCCACCACCGCGCGGCACACCGTCGCGGCCGTGCGCGACCTGCTCGCCGCGCTCGGCACCGGCGTCGACGACGACGCCGCCGTCCTCGCCGTCCACGCGCCCCTGCCCGGCCGTGCCGAGCGGCCCGGGTGAGCTCAGTCGCAGAACGCGGTGTCCACCGACTTCATCACCGCGAGCGCCCCCTTCGTGGCGTCGCCGAAGGTTCCCGGCAGCGCGGTCACCGCGAGCCCCACGGAACGGCCGTCGTCCGTGGCGCCCCCGCGGGTCTCGTACCCGTCGATGTCGCCGCCGTGCCCCCAGTAGACGCCGCCGCAGCTCAGCGGCACGCTGAACACGCCCAGACCGTACCGCCAGCCCGGGAGCAGCGGGGCGTCGACCGTCGTGCGCATCTCGGCCAGTTCCGCGGCCGGCAGGAGCCCGCCGCCGATCAGGACGCGGGCGAACCGCGCCAGATCGCCCGGGGTGGAGATCAGCTGGCCGGCCGCTCCGCCCCAGGACGGGTCCATCTCGGTCACGTCGATGACCCTGCGGGTCTCCGGGTCGCTCAGCGCGTAGCCGTGCGCGTGAGGGCTGCGGAGGGTCTGGTCGCCCGGCTGCGGCCAGTAGGTGTGGCGCAACCCGGCCTTCCTGATGACGCGTTCGGTTATCTGCTCCTGCACCGGGCGGTCGGTGACGCGCTCGATCAGGAGCCCGGCCAGCAGGTAGTTGGTGTTGCTGTACTGCCACCGGGTGCCGGGGGCGAACTCCGCCGGGTGGGCCAGGGCCGCGGCGAGCAGGTCGTGGGGCTGGAAGAACCTGTGCTGGACCTTCGCGAAGTCCTCCAGGCCCACATACTCGGTGTAGTTGGGTATTCCGCTGGTGTGCTGCAGGAGTTGCCGCACGGTGATGCGGCGGCCGTCGATGCCCTTGCCGCGCACCAGGCCGGGCAGGTACGTCTCGATGGGCTCGTCCAGCCGGACCCTGCCCTCGGCGACCAGTTGCAGGACCACGACAGCGGTGAACGTCTTCGTGTTGCTGCCCGCCCGGACGTAGCCGTCCCGGGGGACCGGCACCCGCTTGCCCAGCCGGGCCGACCCGGCCACCAGCGACCGCGTACGGCCGTCCTTGTTCACCCAGGCCATCACGGCCGGGTACTTCTCCTCGCTCACCAGGGAGTCGATGCTCCTCTGGAGCGGCGACGCCGGCGGCGGGCCCGCCACCGCCGTGTCGGTCACGGTGGCCCCCACCAGGCCCGCCGCCGTCGCGGCCAGCAGCGCCCTGCGCAGCTTCGAGGTGATCGTGCGGTTCATCGGCGTTCCTCCGTCGTCGGGTCCGGCACCCGAGACGTTTCCAGGAACCGCCGTCCGGATCACTGGGGTTGGGCACCGAAGACGGGGTGTACCTGGCACCACCGGTGCCGGACCGGCCGCCGTGTTCCCGACGGCTGATCCGGCACCGGGCGGGCGGGACCGCCGCCCCCCCCGGGCCTACGCCCCGTCGCGGCTCGCCGCCGGACGCTGCCACCAGGCGGCCGTCGCGTCGCGCAGGGTGTTGGTGCCGCAGTGCACCTCACCCATCCCGAGGTGGTACGTGTACCAGTCGTCGATGTACGACACCTTCATGCCGACCCGCCGGTAGGCGGCGGTGACGGCCTCCGTGAAGACGTCCTTGCCGCCGATGACCGGCCCCCACTGGCGCGGGGCGAGGTAACGGTCGCGCGTCAGGAGCACGCCGTTGACCGCGCCGGGCACGTACGCGCTGGTCGTGACGGTCGCCGGAGCCGCCGCCCGCGCGCCGGCCGGGTTCTCGGCGAGCCACTTCTGCTGGCCGAAGTCCCCGAGGCTGTCGACCAGATCGGAGCCGGCCCCCATGCGCGTCAGCCGCGGCACGGGAAGCTCACGGCCCTCGGCGGTGAAGGCCTCCGAGTCACGGGTGTACAGCGCGGGCACCCGCACGACCTCCTCGTCGGTCACCCCCGTCTCGCGCTTGAGGACCTCCAGGTTGGCCGCGATGCGCCGCGCCGCCATCTCGTTGTCGGCCACCAGGTGGCGGGAGGCGAGCGCCTGGTCGATGGTCTCCTTGGGTGCCGGGCTGTCGCTGCGGCCCGGGACGGAGAACATCTTCGTCCTGCCGTGGCCGTCGCGCTGGGCGTCGCGCAGCAGTCGCAGCCCCGCCTGCGGGTCGGCGACGCCGATGCGCCAGCCGCGCGGGGTGTCGGCGGGCAGGAACTGCACGAACTCGTCGACGTGCCCCACCCCCAGCCAGGAGGTGTCCAGCAGCAGCGGGTCCTGCATGCCCTGCGAGGCGAGCAGGGTCCGCATCACCTTCGACGGACGCGCCCCGCTGTCCTTGCGCTCGCCCATGATGATCCGCCCGGCGGGGTAGGAGCGGCCGCCGTGCGCGTAGGGCGGGATGGTCTCCAGGTTGCCCATGGAGTTGAGCGACCAGTCGTCGGGCTCCGCCCGGTCGGTCACCTGCACGACACCGATGTCCCGGCCCCGCACCTTCTCGAACAGCTCCCGGCCCGCGTCCCGGTCCGGCTGGGCCGAACGCAGCATCACGCGCATCACGTGCCGCTGACCGCCCGGCCCGGTCATGCTGACGTACGCCGGTTCGACGAAGTCCTGGGCCCAGGGGTCGGCGTACTTGGTGAAGGTGACCAACGGTGTGGTGATCCCCGCGGTCCTGACCTCCTTGGCGAGTTCGGCCACGAACTTCTGCTGCAGACGGCTGTACGGGCCCTCGCCCTGGACCTCGGTCACCATCACCTGCTGGGTGTTCTGCAGGTGATGGTGCGTCAGCAGGGGTGCGACGCGCAGGGTCACGGCGTCGGCGGTGGACTTCCCGCCGGCCGTCACCGTCAGCCGGACCACCGCGCGGCCGTCCCACTTCGCACGGTCCCGGACGACGTCGGTGGCCTCGACACCGAACTCGGCACCGGCACGCAACTCGGCGGCGGACAACCGCGTCTTGGGTGTCACCAGCACCCAGGTGCCGGCCCGCTTGAGGAAGAGGTGCGCGTGGTCGCCCCCCCGTGGTGAGCTTCAACGTGCCCGTGGCGTCCGCGGGGAGGCCGGGCAGGGGCACGGAACGGACCCGGGCGAGGTCGGCGGCGTCCTGAGTGCCGTTGACCTTCGTGTCGGAGCCGTCGTGGCACGCGGCCAGCTGGGCGTCGGTCAGCGGTCTGCCGCCGGGCCCCGTGACGGGGCACCGCTTGGCGTCGTCGTCGATGTTGGGCAGGTAGACGGCGCCGCGTCCGACGGACCAGCCGTCCTCGCCGTTCTTGTCGCTGCCACCGGTGACATCGACCCGCCCGTCGCGGTTCACATCGGCCCGTAGGTCGGCGCGTCCCCCGGCGCCGGCGGCGTACGCCGGGCCGGCCGGCCCGGCCAGCACGGATCCCGCGGCGGCGATGGCCAGCACCACCGACCCGGCCGGGTACAGGCGCGGACGTATACGTGTACGTGAACGCACAACAGCTTCCTCTCAGTTGCGGGCTTTCGCCCTGCAAGAGGAGGGAGAGTGGCTGTGCGTTCACTGTGAGGCGGGAGTCGTCTCCTGCCCGGGGTTCCCGGCCCTGCGGATGCTGCGAGCCGCGCCCGGGCCCGCCGCGGTCACGGGCTCGGTGCCGCCTGCTGGTCGACGGCGACGCCCAGGCGGTCCGCCACGGCCGTGAGGGCCGCGCCCAGGGGGAGCGAGACCCGGGTGCGGGCGTGCTGGTCGCCCCGGGTCGGGTCCAGGTTGACGATCAGCACCGGCTTTCCGGCCTGTGCCGCCTGACGGACGAAGCGGAGCCCGGACATCACCGTCAGGGAGGACCCCAGGACCAGCAGTGAGGCCGCCGCGCGGACCAGCTCGCGGCAGTGCTCGACGCGCTGCGGCGGAACGGATTCGCCGAAGAACACCACGTCCGGTTTGAGGACGCCGCCGCAGACCGCGCAGGGCACCACCCGGAAGCCGGCGACCTGCTCGTCCGTGAGGTCGGCGTCGCCGTCCGGATTGATGCCGGCGGCGACGGGCCGGAACCCCGGATTGGCCTCCTCCAGCCGCCGGGCGAGCTCGCGGCGCGGGCTGCGGGCGCCGCAGGAGAGGCAGACGACCCGGTCCAGGGCTCCGTGGAGTTCCACGACGTCCTCGCTGCCCGCGGCCTGGTGCAGGCCGTCCACGTTCTGCGTGACGACGCCCGCGAGCAGGCCGTGCCGCCCGAACGCGGCCACGGCCCGGTGCCCGGCGTTGGGGAGGGCCCGGCCGAAGGTGCGCCAGCCGAGGTGGCTGCGCGCCCAGTACCGGCGCCTGGCCTGCGCACCGGCGACGAAGTCCTGGTAGGTCATCGGCGTGTGCCTGCTCAGGCTCCCGCCCTCACCCCGGTAGTCGGGGATCCCCGACTCCGTGGACAGGCCCGCCCCGCTGAGCACGAGCACACCGCCGGCGCCCAGCGCGTCGACGACCGGCTCCAGGTCCGTGGTGCCCGGCGGCAGGTCCTCGCCGGGGGTCCAGCTCAGGGTGGGGCGCATGCGCATGCCGTCAGGGTACGGAACGACGGCGCCCGACGGGCGGCGCGGCCTCCGGGAGGGCCGGCGGGCGGACCGTCCGGGCGGTGGCCGCACACCGCCGTGTCCACCCGGTTGCGCCCCGCCGGTGCTGAAACGCTCGGAACGGGACAGACGGTCGGACAGCGGCGCGTGCCCGTGCCGCGCCGACCGAGCGAGGGACGAGGTGAGCGATGCGCGCGGTGACGGTACGGCCCGGCGCCGAGGACTCCGTGGCGGTGCGGGAGGTGCCCGACCCCGCCCCGGCCCCCGGCGAGCTGCTGGTGGACGGCCTGGCCATGGGGGTCTGCGGTACGGACAAGGAGATCGTCCGGGGCGAGTACGGCACGGCCCCGCCCGGCCGTGACCGGCTGGTCCTGGGGCACGAGTCCCTCGGACGGGTACGGCAGGCGCCACCCGGCAGCGGCTTCTCGGCCGGTGACCTGGTCGCCGGGGTGGTGCGCCGCCCGGACCCCGAGCCGTGCGGGGCCTGCGCGCGCGGCGAGTTCGACATGTGCCGCAACGGCCGCTACACCGAGCGCGGCATCAAGGAGCTCGACGGTTACGGCGCCGAGGCGTGGTGCGTGGAGGCCGGCTACGCGGTGCGCCTGGAGCCGCATCTGGAACGCGCCGGTGTGCTCATGGAACCGGCCAGCGTGGTGGCCAAGGCGTGGGAACAGGTCGAACGGGTCGGCGGCCGTTCGTGGTTCGAGCCGCAGCGCGTCCTGGTGACCGGGGCGGGCCCCATCGGCCTGCTCGCCGCCCTCCTCGGCACGCAGCGGGGACTGGACGTGCACGTCCTCGACCAGGTGACCGACGGCCCGAAGCCCGGCCTGGTGCGGGACCTGGGCGCCACGTACCACGCCGAGGACATCGAGCAGGCCGTCACCGCCGTACGCCCCGACGTCGTCATCGAGGCGACCGGCGCGAACGGCCCGCTGCTCGCCGCGCTGACCGGTACCGCTCCCTACGGCGTGGTCTGCCTGACCGGGGTGTCACCCGCCGGGCGCAGGACGACCCTGGACGCGGGCGCCCTGAACCGGGAGATCGTGCTGCAGAACGACGCGGTGGTGGGCTCGGTCAACGCCAACCTGCGCCACTGCCGGCAGGCCGCCGACGCGCTGGCCCGGGCCGACCTGGGCTGGCTGGAACGCCTGATCACCCGGCGGGTGCCGCTGGGGCGCGCGACGGAGGCGTTCACACCGCGACCGGACGACGTCAAGGTGGTCATCGAGCTCTAGACGGTGGCGACAAGATCCCGAAGGAAAGGTTCCGGATGTCTCACAGCTCCGCTCCGCTGGTCGTGGTCATGGGCGTGTCGGGTTCGGGCAAGACCACGGTGGGCCGCTTGCTGGCGCGCCGCCTGGGCGTGCCCTACGCCGAGGGCGACGACTTCCACCCCGAGGCCAACGTGGCCAAGATGCGGGCAGGCCGTCCGCTGGACGACGAGGACCGCCGCCCGTGGCTGGAGGAGATCGCACGGTGGCTGGCCGGCCACGAGGACAGCGGAGGCGTGGTGACCTGCTCGGCGCTGAAGCGGCGCTACCGCGACCGGCTGGCCGCCACCACGCCGCACGTGTTCTTCCTGCACCTCGACGGCTCACCCGAGCTGATCGCCGGGCGGATCTCGGCCAGGCGGGGCCACTTCATGCCGCCCGACCTGCTCCGCACGCAGCTGGCCGACCTCGAACCGCTGGGACGGGACGAGGCGGGGGCGGCCGTCCCGATCGACGGCACGCCGGAGGAGACCGCGGCCCTGGCCGAGGCCGCCGTCGTCCCGCCCGCACAGCGCGCAGAGCCTGCCGAGCCCGCACGGCGATCAGAGCCCGCCGAGCCCGCTCAGCGCGCGGAGCCCGTCGAGCCTGCACCGCGATCAGAGCCTGCCGAGCCCGCACCGCGATCAGAGCCCACCGACGCCGGCCCATGAGCCGGCTGGGGCCGGGTACTCGCCGGCCATGCTGCTACGGCCCCCGTACCTGTACGTCGGCCACGACCGGGTCGGCCCCTCGGTGGTGCGCAGTGCGGGGACGCCGGGGGCGGACCGGCGGGACGCGCCGATCGTGCTGGTCCCGGGCCTGGGGGCGCCGGGGTACCTGCTGCGCACCCTCCGTCACTGCGCCCGGTCGGGTCCGGCACGTCTGCTGGACGTGCCGGGGTTCCGCGACCCCTGGGGGCCCGCCTGCCCCGAGACGCTCGACGCGCTGGCGGACACGGTGGCGCGGTGGCTGGCGGTGGTGCCGGGGGAGCCCGTGGTGCTCGCCGGGCACTCCACCGGCGCCCAGGTGGCGCTGCACGCGGCCGTACGCGCCCCCGAGCGGGTCCGCTCCCTCGTCCTGCTCTCCCCGACCTTCCCGCCCCACCTGCGCAGGATGCGCCCGCTCCTCGGCACGTTCCTCCGCACGGCGGTCCACGAGGCACCGGACGTCGTACCGGCCGTGCTGCCCTCCTACCTCAGGGCCGGTCCCCGGCGACTGCTGAACTGCCTCCGCTCGGCGCAGGCGGACGCACCGGAGGACGTCCTGCCCTCGGTGACCTGCCCGGTCACCGTCATGGCGGGGGAGCGGGACGCGCTGTGCCCACCGGAGTGGACCGACCGGCTCGCCCGGTGTGCGACCACCGGCCGTGCCCTGGCCGCACCCGGCGCGCACGCCTTCCCCCATCACCGTCCCGCCGTCACCGCCGAGGTCCTGGCACGGGCGCGGGCAGGAGGGCCGTGACGCCTCCGCCGCCACGGTCACGCCGGTCCGGACTCGACGCCCGCTCGACGCCTGTCGAGGAGGCGGTCCGGGCGAACGTCCGGCCCTGTCCCGTCACCTCCGCGAGGGCGGTCCTCAGCCGGCCGGTGGACCTGGCGCGGTGGCCCGGTGGTCGCTGGGCCTCACGCCGCGCAGCCGCTTGAACGCCACGCTCAGCGCGAAGGCGTTGGCGTAGCCCACCTTCCGCGCGATCGTGTCCACCGTGTGGTCGGTCCCACGCAGCAGGTCCGCGGCCAGGGCGATCCGCAGGCCCGCAAGATAGGCGATAGGCGGTTCACCGACCAGCGCGGTGAACCGCCGGGCGAGCGCGGCGCGCGACACACCCACCTCGGCGGCCACCTCCGCGACCGTCCACGGACGGGCGGGCGCGTCGTGCAGCAACCGCAGTGCCGCACCGGCGACCGGGTCGTCCAGCGCCCGGCACCAGGCCGGGGCAGCGGCCCGTGGATCGTCGAACCAGCTGCGCAGCGCGGAGACCAGCAGCAGATCCAGCAGCCGGTCCAGCACGAGTTGCTGTCCCGGCCGCTCCCGCACGACCTCCCGGGCCACTGACTCCACCGTCGGGTGGCCGTCGTCCTCGGCCGGCACCACCAGCACCGCGGGCAGGGCACGCAGCAGCCGTTCGCCGAGTTCTCCCCGCTGCTCGAAAGCCCCACTGAGGAGCACGGGTGCTCCGTCGACCGCGTCAACCGGTGTCCCGCACGTCCGGCCCGGCCCGGAGGCGCGCTCGACGCCCTCTGCGCCCGGGCAGTAGTCGGCACCGGTCACCACCACCGACGGGGTGCGCGACGGGGCGTCGGCCACCGTGTAGGGCACGTCGCCACGGACGACCGCGATGTCACCGGCCTCGATCATCACCGGCTCGTGCCGGTCGGGCACGATCCAGGCCCGGCCGCGCAGCATCATGGCCAGCGTCAGGGGAGCACCCCCGGCCATGCGCAACGCCCAGGGCGGCCGCATGATCGTCCGTCGGAAGACGGCACCCCGCGCCCGGATGTCACCCAGTAAGTGCGACACGGCATCCACCCCCGCAATGTAGACGCTCGGACATCGACGAGAGCGCGGCGGGCATGGATCGTCTCCCTGCCGCCCGCTTGACTGAGGCCATGTCAGAGCATCCGATTCTTGTCACGGGGGCGACCGGCAAGTCCGGCCGCCGTGTGGTCCGCCGACTGCGGGACCGGGGACTGCCGGTCCGCGCGGCTTCCCGGAACGGGGAGCACGCCTTCGACTGGACGGACTCCCGGACCTGGGACTCCGCCCTGGAGGATGTGCGGTCCGTCTACATCGTCCAGCTGGACGGCACGACGCTGGTGCGCCCGTTCGTGGAGCGGGCCGTGCGGCACGGGGTGCGGCGGCTGGTACTGGCCTCGGGTCGCGGGATCGACGACCCGGACTACGCGAAGGACAGCAGCGGTGTCCTTCCAGGCATCCTCGACAGCGAGGCCGCCGTGCGCGAGAGCGGTCTGGAGTGGACGATCAGCAGGCCCGGCTGGTTCGCGCAGAACTTCAGCGAGGGCTTCTTCGCCGACGCCGTCCGCGCCGGGGAGCTGCGGCTGCCCGCGGGCGACGGGGCCGCATCCTTCGTCGACGCCGAGGACATCGCCGCCGTGGTGGTCGCCGCGCTCACCGACGACCGGCACGTGGGGGAGACCTACGAGCTGTCCGGCCCGCGGCCCGTGACTCTGGCCGAAGCCGTCGCCGCGATCTCTAAGGCCACCGGCCGGCACATCCGCTATGTGCCGCTCCCGGTCGAGGACTACGTCGCGGAACTCGTGCGGCAGGGCGTGCCGCCCGCGGACGCCCGGGCCTTCGCGGACGTCATCGAGCCGCTGCGTGAGGGCCGGGACGCCTATGTCTCCGACGGCGTGCAGCGTGCGCTCGGCCGTCCACCGCGTACCTTCGCCGAGTTCGCCGAGTCCATGGCCGCGCGGGGTGGCCGGGAAGCCTGACGGTGTGTCGCCGGGCGGCTCAGACCCGCTGGACGGTGATGCCGTCGCTCTCGAGCGCGGCGGTCTCGTCGGCGGGCGCGGTGGTGTCGGTGACGAGGACGTGCACCAGGGTCGCGGGACCGACGTAGGCCTGGGTGGTGCGGCCGAGCTTGCTGCCGTCGGCGGCGGCCACGATGCGGCGCGCCGCGCCGACGACCGCCTTCTTCACGGCCGCCTCGTCGAGGTCGTAGGCGGTCATGCCGTCGCCTGCGGTCAGGCCGCAGCAGCCGAGGACGGCGGTGTCGAAGCGCAGCGCCGCCAGGGAGGCCAGGGTGAGGGGGCCGGTCAGGGCGCCCTCACCGGCGCGGGGCCGCCCGCCGGGCACCAGCATCCGGGTCGGCTCGGGGGCGTCCGCGAGGATCCCGATCGCCTGCAGGGACAGGGGCATGACGGTGACCTGCCGTCCGTGCAGCAGGCGTGCGACCTCCAGGCAGGTCGTACCGCTGTCCAGCAGGACGGTCTCGCCGTCGTCGATGAGCGAGGCCACCTCCGCCGCGATCCGGCGCTTGGCGTCGACGGCCTCGTGGGCGCGCAGCGCGAAGGGAGGCTCGTCTCCCCGCAGCAGGAGCGTGCGCGCGCCGCCGCGGAAGCGTTCCAGGACGCCCTGCCCGGCCAGGTGGTCCAGGTCGCGGCGGACGGTCATCTCCGAGGCGCCGGTCAGCTCGGCGAGCTCGGCGACCGTGGCCGTCCCCGACTCCTGGACGGCCTGGGCGATCAGTCGATGGCGCTCCGCGGTGCTCATACCGAGATTCAACACCACATCCGTCAAACACTGAATGTGTTCACTGCGAGCTGTTTCGAACACTAAATTTGTTCGTTAAGGTGTGCGGCATGGAAAGAGCGCTGCGCGTCGGTCGCGTCGTCACGTTTGTCTACTTCGTGCTCAACGGCACCCTGCTGGGCATGTGGGTGGTGCAGATCCCGGCCGTCGAGGAACGCGTGGGCATCAGTCACGCGGCCCTGGGCGGATTCCTGGTGCTGTTGGGGGCCGGGGCCTTCGCCGGCATGCAGGTGGGCGGGCGGCTGTCCGACCGGCTCGGCACCCGCACCGTCGTCCCCCTGTCCGGCGTGCTGTGCAGCGTGACGCTGGTGCTTCCCGGGCTGGCCGGGGAACCATGGGCCCTCGGGGCGGCCCTGCTGCTCTTCGGCTTCGGCAACGGCACCCTGGACGTCAGCATGAACGCGCATGCCGTGCAGGTGGAGAAGGCCTACGGACGGCCTGTCATGTCGGCCTTCCACGCCACCTTCTCCGTGGGCGGTGTCCTGGCCGCGCTCGCGGGAGCTGCGGCCGTCGACATCGGCTGGGACCCGGCCACGGCGCTGGGCACCGCAGCGGGCATCGGTGTCGTCGTCGCCCTGGCGGCGGCGCGCGGGCTCCTGCCGGCCGTGCCGACCGCTCCCGAGGCCGCCACCGGGAGCGGGCCGGAGGCGGGCAAGCGCGCGGTTCCCGCCCGGATCTGGCTGCTGGCCGTCCTGGCTCTGCTGGTCATGCTGTGCGAAGGGGCCGCCAACGACTGGAGCGTCCTGCACCTCGAGGACGTCCTGGGCGCGCCCGAGAGCACCGCCGCCCTGGCCTACGGGACGTACGCCGCCACCATGACCGCCGGCCGGCTCCTGGCGGACCGGATCTCCGCCCGCTTCGGGCCGGTCGCCGTCCTGCGGTACGGCGCGGCCCTGGCGGCGGTGGGCATCACCGCCGTGGCCCTGTCGCCCTGGATCTGGGCGGCGCTGGCCGGCTGGGCGCTGTTCGGACTGGGGCTGTCCGGCTGCATCCCGCAACTGTTCAGCGCCGCCGGACACGCCGACCCCTCGGCCGCGGGCACGAACGTCTCCCGCGTCGCCGGACTCGGCTACATCGGCATGCTCGCCGGACCCGCCGTCATCGGCTGGATGACCCACCTCATGGCCCTCAACCACACCTTCCTGCTGCTCACCCTGTTCTGCGCCACCGCGGCAGCGGCCGCCGGCGTCCTGCGCCCCGCACCGGACCGGCCGCGCACGGTCGAGCTGACCTCCTGACCGCCTGCGCGGCGTGACCTGACCACGCGCCGCGCAGGCTCCTCACCACCTCCCGGGCAGCCGCGTCAGGACAGGGAGGGAAGGCGGCCCGCAGGCGGGGGACGCGGTGAGGAGAGCGCCGTGCACGGCCGCGGAGGCCGCGCGTCCGACGTAGGAGGCGACATCCGGCGGCCACGCGTCGCGCTCCTGGTGGATGAGGAGGGAAACCGCCCCGTGGACACCGGCGCACAGCAGTCTCGCGGTCTCGGTCGTGTTCTCGACGGGCACCCCGTGGTCGCGGCAGGCGGTGACCTTGTCGCGGAAGTGACGGAAGCACGCGTCCGCGGTGCGGCGGCTGGCTTCCGTGGCCTCGCCGGACATCACCAGCCGGTACTGGGCGGGATGGCGCAGCCCGAACGAGACGTAGGCGGCGCAGTTCTCGTACAGGGCGGTCACCGGATCCGGGACCGTCCGGGACACGGCCTCCAACTCGGCGAAGAGCGAGGTCCACACGCGCAGGCACGTCGCGTGGACGAGTTCCGTCTTCGAGCTGAAGTGGAGGTAGACGGCCGGAGGGCTGACCCCGGCCCTGGTCGCCACCGCGCGGATCGTGAGCGCGTCGGCACCCCCCTCCTCGAGGAGCCGGCCGGCGATGTCGAGGAAGCGGTCCCGGAGCAGACCACCCTGGCCCTTGGCGGCGCGCACGCGTGAGCTGGTCACAGCTGGGACTCCGCAGTCCGGAGGGCGGGTCAGGAGGACGGTGGCGTGACCGCGGTGACCACCTGGGTCACCCGGGCGCACAGGGCACCCCGCGCGTCACGGATGTCGACCTCGACGACGGTGTTGCGCCCGACGCGCAGAGGGCTCGCCGTCGCGACGACGTCCGTGCGTGCCGACCGCAGGAAGTGCGTGCTCGACTCCAGGGAGGCCGGCGCTGCGCCGGGCGGGCCGTTGAGGGCGGCGCACACGGCGGCGCAGACGTCGGCGAGTCCCATCAGCGCGCCGCCGTGGAGGCCGCCGCCCACCGTGGACAGGGAGACGTCGTGCGCCAGCGTGGCCCGTACGGTGGCCGGCGTGATCTCGTCGAACGCGACTCCGAGCGTCCTGGCGTACGGCGCCAGCGCGTAGACCTCTTCGGCGTCGATCGTCCGCATCGGGCCACTCCCGTCGGCCGGCTGGTTGGTGGCGTTCAGTTATCGGCGTTAACTCAGGCCGTCAACAAGGGCGTTGAGCGATGCGACGGGCGTCACGGGCTAGGAGATCGCGGCCTGCTCGACGGCCCTCGGCCGGTGTTCCGGTCGGCGAGGAGGGGGCGGAGCCGCACCCGGAAAACAGCGAAGGCAAGGAGAGACCTCTCCTTGCCTGTCTCAAGTTATAGCGCACAGGGGGGCTTGCGGCAAGGCCCCGGGCACGGCGCAGAATCGTCGGCCGAGACCACGACCTGCGGAAACGGGGAACCACATGGGTGAGTTGTTGTCACTGCACCGAGGACGCGTAGGCGTCCCGCCCGGGACAAGGACATCGGACGGTGCGGGACACGGCGGCACGGCCGCCACGGAGGTGGCGCGATGAGCGAGCGGCAGCAGTACGTGCTCGACCTTCGGCAGATCGACGAGACACAGATCGCGGTGGCGGGCGGCAAGGGCGCGCACCTGGGCGTGCTGGCGCGGATCGAGGGCGTCCGCGTGCCGGACGGATTCTGCGTGACGACGGACGCCTTCCGGCGGACCATGGCCGAGGCACCCTCGATCGAGGACGAGCTGGAACGGCTCGCACACGTGGACCCGGACGACCGGGAGGCGATCCGCACGCTCAGTGCGAAGATCCGCCGCGTCATCGAAGAGACCGCCGTCCCCGCGGATATCGCCGCCTCGATCACCCGCGCCCTCGCCGGGCTCGGCGAGGACACCCCCTGCGCCGTCCGCTCCAGCGCGACGGCGGAGGACCTGCCGACGGCCTCGTTCGCCGGCCAGCAGGACACCTACCTCAACGTCGTGGGCACGCCGTCGGTCCTGCGGCACGTCAGCCGGTGCTGGGCCTCGCTGTTCACCGAGCGGGCCGTGACCTACCGGCGCCGCAACGGCATCGACCACCGCACTGTCCACATGGCCGTCGTCGTGCAGCGGATGGTCTTCCCCCAGGCGGCCGGCATCCTCTTCACGGCCGATCCCGTCACCGGCAACCGGAAGGTCGCCACCATGGACGCCGGCTTCGGCCTCGGCGAGGCCCTGGTCTCCGGTCTGGTGAACCCGGACGTCTTCACCGTGCGCGACGGCGAGGTCGTCGCCAGGACGATCTCCGCCAAGGAGCGCGCGGTGCAGGCCCTGCCGGGCGGCGGTACGCAGCAGGTGGCGATCGACGCGCGGCGGCAGCGGCAGCCGGCACTGACGGACGCTCAGGCGGTGCGGCTCGCCGGGCTCGGACGGCGGATCGAGGCACACTTCGGCCGTCCTCAGGACATCGAGTGGTGCCTGGTCGACGACGACTTCCGGATCGTGCAGAGCCGGCCGATCACCACCCTGTTCCCCGTCCCGGAGACGGGCGATCAGGACAACCACGTCTACGTCTCCGTCGGTCACCAGCAGATGATGACCGACGCCATGAAGACCCTCGGCCTGTCCCTGTGGCGGCTGACGGCGATGGTCCCGATGCACGAGGCCGGCGGCAGGCTCTTCGTCGACGTCACCCGGCGCCTGGCCTCACCCGCGAGCCGCGCCGGCCTCCTGGACCTCGTCGGCAGGGGCGACCCCCTGGTCAGGGACGCCCTGGAGACCGTCCTCGAACGCGACGGCTTCGTTCCGTCGCTCCCCGACGAGGGGCCCACCGGGCCGCCGCCCGGCGGCGCCTCCGCCCCGATCGAGACGGACCCGGCCCTCGTCACCCAGCTGATCGAACGCAGCCAGGAGTCCGTCGCCGCCCTGCGGCGCGACATCCGCTCGAAGAGCGGACCGGAGCTGTTCGACTTCCTGCTGGAAGCCTTCGAGGAGCACAAGCGGGTCCTCGGCGATCCGCTGAGCATGCGGGTGATCATGGCCGGGATGGAAGCCACCTGGTGGCTCAACGACCAGCTCCACGAATGGCTCGGCGAGAAGAACGCCGCCGACACCCTCACGCTCTCCGCCCCCGGCAACATCACGTCGGAGATGGGACTCGACCTGCTCGACGTCGCCGACGCCATCCGTCCGCACCCGCAGGTGGTGACCTTCCTCCAGGACGTCCGGGACGACGACTTCCTGGACGAGCTGGCGAAACTCCCGGGCGGAAGCCAGGCACGCGACGCGATCGAGGCCTACCTGGACCGGTACGGCATGCGCTGCGCGGGCGAGATCGACATCACCAGGCCCCGCTGGCAGGAAAGCCCCGGCACGCTCGTGCCGGCCATCCTCGACAACGTCAGGAACTTCGAACCGGGCGCCGCCCGGCGGCGCTTCGAGCAGGGCAGGCAGGCGGCGCTCGAGAAGGAGCACGAGGTGCTGGCGCGTCTGCGGGAACTGCCCGACGGCGACCGGAAGGCCGACGAGACCAAGCGGATGATCGACCGGGTCCGCACCTTCATCGGATACCGGGAGTACCCCAAGTACGGCATCGTCAGCCGCTACTTCGTCTACAAGCAGGCCCTGCTGGAGGAGGCCGAGCGGCTGGTGCGGGCCGGCGTGCTCGCCGCACGGGAGGACGTCTTCCACCTCACGTTCCAGGAGTTCCACGAGGCCGTGCGTTCCGGGTGGGTGGACGCCGCACTGATCCGGCAGCGCGAGGAGGCGTTCCGTTCGTACCGGGCGCTCACCCCGCCCCGGGTGCTCACCTCGGACGGCGAGGCCCTCAACGGGGCGTACCGGCGCGAGGACGTGCCGGCCGGTGCCCTGGCCGGCCTGGCGGTCTCCGCGGGGACCGTCGAGGGCCGGGCCCGCGTCGTCCTGGACATGGCGCACGCCGAACTGGAGGCGGGCGACATCCTCGTCACGGCCTATACGGACCCCAGTTGGTCGCCGCTGTTCGTGGGCATCGCGGGTCTGGTCACGGAGGTGGGCGGCCTCATGACCCACGGCGCGGTGATCGCCCGCGAGTACGGGCTGCCGGCCGTCGTCGGAGTGGATCGGGCCACGCACCTGATCCGGGACGGCCGGCGCATCCGCGTGCACGGAAGCGACGGGTACGTCGAGCTCCTGCCGTGACCGTCCGGCCCGGCCGTCATGGCGCGCAGGCGGTGCCCGCCCGGCGCGGCGGCGGCTTCGGCGAGGCCGCCGCCGAGGTCCCGGTTCCCGCGGGCCATGGCGGCGAGCGCCCTACCACCCTCCGTCGAGGAGCGCGGCGAGCGCATGGGGCGACCGCGCGGCGCTGGTGGTGTTCGCGACGGCGATGACGAGGACGAGACCTGCCAGCGCCGCCGAAGCGACGACGCCGATCCTGAGAGCACGCCTCGACCGCGCTCCGCGCGTGACCCTGTGACGTCTCCATAGGGCGACACAGGTTGCGGCCAGAGCGAGCGCGAGCACGGCGGCCATCGCGGCCAGCACCGCGTGGTACAGGGCGAATTCCCTGACCATGAGGGTGAGGACGGGCGGATACTGCCCGGCGGGGTGGTCGGCGACCTGCCGGCGCATCCCGGGCACGGCGGCGGCGACCTCACCGTCGTCACCGCCGCCGGTGAGCATGGGCAGCAGCGAGGCGAAGGGCGCCGCCGCGCCCTGCACGTTCGCGACCAGCGCGACGAGGGCGAAGGGCCCGAGCAGCGCGACGAGCACGCCGGGCGGCACGGTCCACAGGCGGCCAGGCCGCTCGGTCCGCCGCCGCGACCACCGCCACAGGACGACGCCGAGGAGCACGACCGCGGCCAGCAGAAGCGCCGACACACAGGCCTTGACGAGGTGGAAGCGGAACCAGTAGCCGACCGCGGCGTCCAGCTGCCGGGGGAGGTCGCGGCTGCCGGAGTCCCAGGAGGCGACCACGCCCCGGCGGAAGGACCGCCTGACATTGCCGAGGTGGACGCCGTCGTGCGTCAGCGCGGTGGGCAGGAGGAAGAAGGCGGCCAGGAGCGCCGCGATCACCGCGGACAGCAGGCCGACCTTCCGCTGGGGCGTGGCGGTGACGCGGGGCAGGGACAAGAAGGTGCTCATGCGGGACCTAGGCAGTCAGAGCGGCAGCGCCGGGTTGGGGCGCCGTGAGGGCTGAAAACCCCCGGGCCAGGACGCTAACGGGACCGGGAGGGACCGGTCTGTGGGGCCTGCCTCCGACCTGAGGGTGGGGCCAGCCCCAGCCTCGGCCACAGCCTCGGCCCCAGACATGGCCACAGCCTCTGCCACAAGCTTCGCCCCAGCCCGACCCGCACTCCCGCCCCGCCCCGCCCCGCCCGGACGCCCTCGTCCACCCCGCCGACACCTCCGGGCAGGTCATCGGGCAACGTATGCACTGCGACGGCGCGGGACGATGCGCCGTCGCCAGTGGGACGGACGGCGTGTTCCGCACCGTCGTCCACCGGAAACGGAAGGGGAGCTGCACCATGCGCGTCATCCTGGCCCGCGGTCCGGGGGAGGGGCTCCGATGAGCGCGGCCGACGAACCCGTCCTCCTGCACACCGCCGGACGCGCCGCCCGCATCACGCTCAACCGGCCTCGGGCCCTCAACGCCCTCACCCACGCCATGGTCCGCCGCATCGACGAGGCGCTGACCGCGTGGGAGCGCGACCCGGCCGTGGAGACCGTCGTCATCACCGGCGCGGGCGGGCGCGGGCTGTGCGCCGGCGGCGACATCCGCGCCATCCATGACGACGCCCGTGACGGTGACGGTTCCGCCTCCCGGGCGTTCTGGCGCGACGAGTACCGCCTCAACGCCCGGATCGCCCGCTACCCCAAGCCGTACCTCGCCGTGATGGACGGCATCGTGATGGGCGGCGGTGTCGGCGTCTCGGCCCACGGAGGCGTCCGCGTCGTCACCGAGCGGTCCCAGGTCGCCATGCCCGAGACCGGCATCGGGTTCGTGCCGGACGTGGGCGGCACCCACCTGCTCTGCCGCGCCCCCGGCGAGCTGGGCACCCACCTCGCCCTCACCGGGGCCCGGATCGGTGCCGCAGACGCGCTGCTGTGCGGGCTCGCCGACCACTACGTGCCCTCGGACGACCTGCCCCGGCTCCTCGGTTCCCTGGCCGAACTGCCCGTCGGCGAGGCGCTGGCCGGTGTCGTGCGGACACCCCCGCAGGGCGTCCTCGGCGACCGGCGCGGCTGGATCGACACCTGCTACGCCGCCGACACGGTCGAGGAGATCGTGCGCCGGCTGCTCGCACACGGCGACCCCGCCGCCAAGGAGGCCGCCGAGACCCTGCTCGCCAAGTCGCCGACCGCCCTCAAGGTCACCCTCGCGTCCCTGCGCCGGGCCCGGGCACTCGGGACGCTGGAGGAGGTCCTGAACCAGGAGTACCGCGTCTCCTGTGCCGCCCTCGGCATGCCCGACCTGGTCGAGGGGATCCGCGCCCAGGTCGTCGACAAGGACCGCAGGCCCCGCTGGTCGCCGGCCTCCCTCACCGAGGTCACGGACACCGACGTCCAGCGCTTCTTCACTCCGCTCGGCGAGGACGAACTCGGTCTGGCCGGCGGGACGTCCGCCGCCCCCGAGGAGGATGCCTGACCCGCCGGCGGCACACGGGAGCGGATGCCGCCCGGCCCGCACTCGCACGCGCCAGGCGGCCGGGCAGCCACACGTCAGGACGTCAGAGCATGAGCAGCAGCCGGGTGTGCGGAACGAGCTTGCGGTTGACGCTCGTGCTCTGCACGAAGATGGTGAAGTGGTCGTTGTGGTCCGGCTTGACGCGGACTTCCGTGTGCGGCAGGCCCAGCAGGGCCCGGGCCTCCGGCCCCGTGTACACCCGGTCGGTCTTCTTCTCCAGCACCGCTATCTGCTTCTGCGCCTGGATCTTCTCGGACTTGCTCAGCTGGTAGAACGCCGCACCCGTACGGTAGGTGTGCCCGCACTCGACGACCCACTCCCGGATCGCCGCGTCGCGCGCCACCGGGATGAGCTGGTACTTCGACGGGTCGACCGGGGTGAGCCCGGCCGCCTTGATGGTGTCCTGGTTGACCGCGTCGGCGCCCGTGGAGAACACCGCCCGCGATCCGCGGATGCCCTGGGTGCGCCCCACCATGAAGTTCTCGGTGGCCTGCCGGATGACCTGCCCGGCCTCCTCCAGTCCCTGGGTGCTGGTGGCGTCCCAGATGGCGATGTTGTCCTTGGGGAAGCCGCACTGCATGGCCTCGCGCTTGCCCATCTGGTCCGGCACCAGGACGGCCAGTGTCCAGTTGTCCTGCTGGGTCTCCATCATCCGGGCCACTGCCGCGACCAGTTCGCGCGGATCCCGGGCCGGGGAGTCCTCGCACCGGTGGCTGGCGTTCTCCTGCCCGTCGGTCAGGACGAACGTCAGGAAGCTGTGGTCCCCGTACAGCTGGGCCGTCTGGGCCAGTTCCCGCTGCGACTTCAGAGCGGCCGCCAGCAGGGCCGTCATACCGCCGGGCCGGTACAGCTGCTTCAGCGACGGCATGCGCAGCACGTCCTTGTCGTAGATGACGCACTCCACCTTGTCGGCGAAGACGTACACCGTGACGCGCGTCTCCTGGTCCAGCTCCCTCGAACGGCGGGCGAGATAGGCGATCTGCTGGTCGGCGACTTCGACCACCTTGCCGCTCAGGTGTGACATGGACGAGCTGGCGTCCAGCACAAGAGCGACGTGGTTGATGTAGTTCTGGCTTCCGGTCGTCAAAGCTCCCCCTCGTTCCGGCTCGATGCACTCACCTTCTCACCCACCACTGACAATCGATCTTGGTCCGGTGACGGCGGCGGCGAGGACCGGATCGGGCCGCCGAGGAAGCCGTCCCGAGGGGGAGTCGACGAAGCCGTTATGAGGGGGAGACGTTTGTTCGGCCGAGATCGGTGCACCCGAAGAGCTAACACAGTCTTTATACGACGAGCGGAGAACGCATCATGGGCATCATTGCTTGGATCATCATCGGGCTGCTCGCCGGCGCCATCGCCAAGGCTCTGATGCCGGGCAAGGACCCCGGCGGCATCATCATCACCATGCTCATCGGCATCGTCGGCGGTCTGCTCGGCGGCTGGCTCGGGAAGGTCATCTTCGGCGTCGACTCCGTCGACGGGTTCTTCGAGATCTCGACCTGGATCGCCGCGATCGTCGGCTCCATGATCCTGCTGGCCCTCTACCGCGTCGTCACCGGCAACCGACGCTCGCACCGTCACGCCTGACCGGTTGAAGGCACACAGGCCTCAAGAAGTCACCCGGGCGGCTCCCACTCCTGTTCCCAGGAGTGGGAGCCGCCCGCGTGTGAGGGCCGGGGCAGAGGCGTGAGTGATCCACCGCCGCCACGGTGTGCGGCCGCAAGTCCCAGGCGGTGCGCCCTCGTTCAGGGCGTGTGGACGGTGGGCCGGGGCGGCGTCGGCATGGCGTTGCCGAGGAAGAAACTCGGGTGCGGGGGCTGGTTGTAGGCGGTGTTCTGCCAGGCCAGGGCCGTGCGGTACTGCGTGTCGTGGAGCAGTGTCGTCACGCGGGTGCCGGTCTGGTGGGGCGTGCTGTAGATGCGCAGGGCCGTGTTGGCGCCGGTGCGCCAGACGACCTCCTCGCGCCAGTCGCCGAGGATGTCGCCCGAAAGCACCGGCGTGGACTTCGTGCCGTTGTTGGAGGCAACCCCGGAGCCGGTCAGCAGACGGGTGTCACCGGAGGTGCCGTACTTGTCGATGCGGGTGCCGTCGAGGAGTTCGCGCACGGGGTCACCGTCCCACCACGACAGGAAGTTGACGCTGGAGGGCTCCCGGCCGAGGGAGGCGCCGGTGGCCGAACGCAGGGTCGTGTCGGCGGCGGACCAGGCCTCGGCGCCCGCGCTGCCCGCGTACACGTCCGCGGCGACGCCCCGGCCGTTGTCGGAGCCGGAGGCCGTCTGCCACAGGATCTGGCCGGTGCGGGCGTCGGCCATCCAGGAGCCTGGTTTGCCGGAGTCCTCGGAGACCTTGAAGTACTCCAAGCCCGCGCGGGCGGGGGCGAGGTCCCCGACGTGACCGGCGTCGCCGTGCCCGAGCCGGGTGGTCCACAGTCCGCTGCCGTTGTCGTCCACGGTCATCGCGCCGTAGACGATCTCGTCCTTGCCGTCGGCGTCGACGTCGGCGACGGACAGACTGTGGTTGCCCTGGCCGTCGTAGCCCTTGCCGCTGTTGGTCGATGAGTTGGTGTCGAAGGTCCAGCGGCGGGTGAAGGAGCCGTTGCGCCAGTCCCATGCGGCGATCACCGTGCGCGTGTAGTAGCCCCGCGCCATGATCAGGGACGGGCGGGAGCCGTCGAGGTACGCCGTGCCCGCCAGGAAGCGGTCGACGCGGTTGCCGTAGGAGTCGCCCCAGGAGGAGACGGTGCCGCGGCCCGGAACGTAGTCGACGCTCTGCATGGCCCTGCCCGTCTGGCCGTTGAACATCGTCAGGAACTCGGGCCCGGACAGGACGTAGCCGCTGGAGTTGCGGTGGTCGGCCGAGGAACTGCCGATGACGGCGCCGGTGCCGTCCCTGGTGCCGTCGGCGGTCTTCATGGCGACCTCGGCCTTGCCGTCGCCGTCGTAGTCGTACACCTGGAACTGCGTGTAGTGGGCGCCGGAACGGATGTTGCGGCCCAGGTCGACGCGCCACAGCCGGGTACCGTCCAGCTTGACGCCGTCGACGATCGTGTTGCCGGTGTAGCCGGACTGGGAGTTGTCCTTGGCGTTGGTGGGCTGCCACTTCAGGACGATGTCGAGCGCGCCGTCGCCGTCGAGGTCGCCGACCGAGGCGTCGTTGGCCTCGTAGGTGTAGGTGACCCCGTCGGGGGTGGTGCCGCCGGCGGGCGGGGATATGGGGACGTCCTTGTAGCCGGTGCGGAACTGCACCGCCGGTGCGGACGCCGCCTGCTCCGTGCCGTTGACCACTGCGCGGACCGTGTAGTCGGCCGAGTCCGCGGCGCCCGAGTCGAAGTAGTTCGTCGAGGCGGTCACGGGCGTGGAGTTGAGTCTGGTGCTGCCGCGGTAGACGTTGAAGGAGACGTCGTCGGGGTCCGTGGCCAGCCAGCGCCAGGACACCAGGTTTCCGCTGCCGGTGTGGACGCTGGTCAGGCCCCGGTCGAGTCGCTCGACCTGGCGGGCGGTCGCCGCCTGGGCGGTCTGGGGCAGCGTGACGAGCCCGGAGAGGGCCAGGGCCGCGGCGGAGAGGCCGCCGATCAGCCGGCCGCCCGGCCGGGGAAATCGCCACCGTGGGGGCGTGGTGCGGGGACGCCGGTCCGACTGGGTCATGGTGGCCTCCGGGGCGTGGGGGAGTGGGGCGCGGAGTGTGGGGGGTGCGGAAGTGTGGGAACGCTCCCACGAGGGGCAGGGTAGGAATGCGCTGATACCTCGTCAAGGAATCTGTCGGATCTGCTGTTCGGCCCTGTTCGGATCCGTGAGTTTTCGCGACGGACGGATTGACAGCGCGGAAGGCGCCCACAACACTGCGTGCACCCACGTCCACCTCAACTGGAGCCGCACACAGTCGAATTGGTTCGACGGGTGCCCGATCCCCGCGGCGGAGGAACGATGACGCTCGTGCGGACCGCCGTCACCGCCGCGTTGATGATCGCCCTGCCGGTGCTCGCCGGTCACCGTGTGGCCGGCCGGCGACGCCACCATGGCCGACCCGGTCGTGGACCTGCAGTCGCTCAGCGTCTCGCTCCACAACGGCCTGCGCTTCTGCCCGCACGGCGGCGACCTCGGCTCGGGGCCCCGGAGCAGGGCGGGGCCGCCTGAGGATGGCGGGGGCGGACGCGAAATGGGGTTTTGTGGAAAGCCTTTGTGCGTGGACGGCCCATGCGCAGAATATGCCTCCCGACGGACGGAGGGGCCCTTGAGCATCGACGACGCCGTGGCCGAGGCGGACGCACGCATCCGGCGGGAACCGGCCTACGCACACACCGAACACCTCGTGGTGGCGCACGGCGACCGCATCGTCGCCGCCCACGCGTACGGCACGCGGGCGGTGGACGAACCGGGGGACGTCTTCTCCGTCACCAAGAGCGTCCTCTCCACGCTCGTCGGCTGCGCCGTCCGGGAAGGCCGGCTCGAACTCGACGCCCGGCTGGACGAGTTGCTCGGCCCGCACCTCCCCGAGACGGCCCGGCAGGTCTCCGTACGGCATCTGCTCACCATGACCCGCGGCACCGACCCCACCGGAGAGTGGGACATCGACGCCGTCATGCGACTCCCCACCGGCTGGACGGAGAAGCTCCTGACGGCACCCCGCCTGTCGGACCCCGGGACGACGTTCCGGTACGACAACGGCGCCACCCACGTCCTCGCGTCCTGCCTCGCCCGCGCGCTCGACGAGGACGTGGAGAAGTACGCCGTGCAGCGCCTCTTCACCCCTCTCGGCATCACCCGCCGGCACTGGCCACGCGATCCGGACGGACTGCCGTACGGCTTCGGCCACTTGAGCCTGTCCGCGCTCGACCTCGTCGCGTTGGGCCGCCTGTGGTCCAGGGGAGGGGTCGCCCCGGACGGGCGGCGGCTGTTCGACGCGGAGTACGGCGCCGACGCCACCCGCCCGCACACCGCGGGAGGGCCGCCGGAGGGCGTCGGCCACGGATACCTGTGGTGGGTGACGGAGATGGCCGGACACCGGGCGTTCTTCGCCGGGGGCTACGCGGGGCAGCACGTCGTGGTCGTACCCGCGCTGGGCCTCGTCACGGTCACGACGGGGTCGGAGGCGGCGCTGCGACCCGGCTGGCGGCCCGCCCGCGACGTGGTACCCGGCATCGTGGCCGCTGCCGGCTGAGCCGTGGACCCGGCGCGCCGGAGCGGCCAGGACGTGGGTCAGGCCAGCAGCATGCGCGTCCAGGCCACCGCGAGGAAGACGCAGGCGAGCGTGAACAGGCCCTGGACGACGGCGGTGACCGGCATCCTCAGGCGGGCGTGCACGACGGTGCCGGCCACCGCCACGGCCGGAACGCCCCAGACGACGAGCCATATCAGGACGGGGGCGCCCCGGGACTGCGTGGTGGGCGGGGCGTGCGGCGAGGGTGCGGTGCCCAGGCCGACCACGAGGAACAGGATCACGGCGACGACGACGATCACCGCGTCCGCGACCAGGAGCAGCAGGGCCACCGCGATGTCGAGCAGCCGGGAGGGGCGTTCGCGAGCCCGGGCGGCGTCCGGCTGAGCGTCCTCGGCGTCCGTGGTCGGTGAGGCCATGACCCGACTGCAGCACGGAATGGCGGCTTCCGTGCCCGGCCGGACCGGAACGGGGCCCTACTGTGACCACCGGCCGCCGCGGCCGCCCCGGATCACCGTGTCCGGGTCCGCGGTCCTCGCGCATGTCCGCGCGCGACCGACGCGTGCCCTCCGAGGGCGTTCGGCGCAGGCCTGCCGGACCCCTCAGCCGGACTCCTTCACCCGGAACCCGCCGGAAAGGGCCGTGTCGACGTCGACGACACCCTCGACGGACCGCACCAGGCGGGCGACGATGGGCACCAGCGACGCGTCCCCGACGTGCCCGGTGAGGGTGACGACACCGTCGGCGACGTCCACCCCGACCTGTTCCGGAGACGAGGGGAAGAGGGGAGCGAGGATCTCCCCGCGTACGTCCTCGGCGATCTCGTCGTCGGTCCGCAGGAAGACCTTGAGCAGGTCGGCCCGGCTGACCACCCCTTCGAGCAGGCCCGTGTCATCGACGACGGGCAGCCGTTTGACCTTGCGCTGGGCCATGACGCGGGCCGCCTGCGCGAGCGTGGCGTCGGGACGGACGGTGACGGCCGGCGTGCTCATCACGTCCGCTGCGGTCATGCCGCCCGCCTTGGCCAGGTCGGACAGCCGGCTCATCTGTGTGAACCGGTCGGGGTCGCTGTCGCGGAACTCCTCCTTGATCAGCAGGTCGGCCTCGGAGACGACGCCGATCACCCGGCCCTCGCCCTCCAGCACGGGAACGGCGCTGACCTTCCACTCCTGCATGATCTTGACGATGTGCTTGAACGAGGCGTCACGGCCCACCGCCACGACGGTGTGGGTCATGACGTCGCTGACGATGTGCGGGCTGACGTGCATGGTGTGCTCCTCGCCGGCCGAAGTCGGCGGCACCGGGATGCCGGTCATGCCGCGCTCCCGCTGCCGTAGGGGGCGTACAGGTCCAGCAGGCGGATCCGCGAGGCCTGCAGCCGGTGGGTGACGACCCGGCCCACCCAGGTGGCGATCGCCCGTCCGAACTCCGCGTCCCGCGCGCACACCGCGCGTACGGCCTCGGCGTCGAACTCCCAGGCGCGTACGGGGCTGAGGGTTTCGGCGCCCAGCTGCCACACGTACGGCGCGTAGTGCCAGGACCAGCCGAGCAGCTCACCGTGGCCCAGGGACTCGATGACGGGGGCGCGGCGGCCGGGCACGTGCAGGTCGAGCAGGACGGTCCCGGTCCGGATGATCCAGAAGCGGTCGGCGCGGCGGCCCTCTTCGAAGAGACGCTGTCCCGATGCGAAGGAGACGTCGCGGGCGAGGCCCATGAGCCGGTCGCGGTGCTCGGCGGGAAGAGCCGTGGAGAGCGTGGTCGTGGAGGTCATCGTGCTGTCTCCTTCTGCTGGTCGCGGCCGCGGCCTCCCCGGTGCTGCCGGAGTACCGGGAACGGCCCCTCCTGCTGCCAGCCTGGTCCGCCGGGAGCCCCGGCACCACGGGCCGCCGGGGCACCGTCATGGGGCCGTTCGGCCCTGACGAAGGGCCGCACGGCGGGTGCGCACCGCGTCCGCCGCCGGTCCGGACCGTACACAGGAGCGCTCGCCGTGAGGAGCCGGGCCGCCGGCCGGCCGGCCGGAAGGCGGTCCCGGCAGGGCGGCACGGCGCACTCGCCGGTGGCCCGGGAGCTCCGCCGGGGCGCTTCAGTCCTTGCCGCGCACCACGGCGACGGGGCAGTCGGCGTGGTGCAGCAGCGCCTGGCTCACCGACCCGAGCAGCAGGCCCGTGAAGCCACCGCGGCCCCTGGCCCCGACGACCACCAGTTGCGCCTCCCGGCTGGCGTCGATCAACGCGGGGCGGATCCGCGAGCGCACCAGGCGCCGCTCCACCGCGACCTGCGGGTAGGCGGCCGTCCGACGTGCCAGCGCCTGGTCCAGGACCTCCTGCTCCGCCTCGCGCAGCCGCTCGGCGTCCGCCACGACGGCGGTGAGCGGGTCGCCGGGCCCCTCGTAAGCGCGCTCGCTCCAGGTGTTCCACACGTGCAGCGCCACGAGCGGTGCCCCGCGCAGGGCGGCCTCGGCGAACGCGAAGTCCACCGCCGCCCGCCCGGAATCCGAGCCGTCCACGGCCAGCAGCACCGGCCCGGCCGGGTCCCGGCGGCCCCGCACCACCAGGAGCGGGCCATGTCCGTGAGCGGCCAGATGCACCGCGGTGGAGCCCAGCAGCAGCCCGGCGAAACCGCTCAGCCCTCGGTCGCCCACCACCGTCAGCGCTGCCGACCGCGACTCGAACTCAAGGATCTCGACCGTGTCTCCCGCCACGACGGAGCGCGTGATGTCGACGCCCGGCGCGACGGCGTGCGCCCGCTCCTCCGCCCGGGCCAGCTCCCCGTGCATCATCGGCTCCAGGCCGTAGTCGGCCGGACTCCACGGCGCCGCGCCGGACAGATGCCCCGACGGATGGCCGAAGGCGTGCACGATCCGCAGCGGCACCCCGCGCAGCAGCGCCTCCCGCGCCGCCACGTCGACCGCGTCGAGACTCGACGCGGATCCATCCACTCCCACGACGACCGGATCAGTCACTGCGCACTCCCTCGTTGCGGGCCGCCGACGCGGCCCTCGACCCCTGAGCCTCGACCGGAACGGCCGCGCTGAACAGGGACCTACCAGGCCATCACCCGGGCCGATGGGCCCTCGGCGCCGACCACGCGGCCCCGGCACCGGCGTTCCCCCGGACGGACCAGGCCGGGGGATCGGGCTCGCCGCACGGTCCGTCGCACGGTCCGTCGCACGGGCCGCCCGCAACACCGGTGTCCCGGCGTCACATGATCCCTCCGTCCGGGGACGCCCGGGCCCCGGAAGGGCCCGATCGGCCCTGTCGGGCGGACGCCGAGGGGGCGAGGCTGGGGCTCGTGCGGCCGGTCCGCGTTCGCGACCGACACCCCGACCCGGAGGGACCCCATGTCCGTCGACACCCAGCAGACGTCCACCGAGCCGACCGACGAGGAGCTCAGGCGGCTGGACGCCCACTGGCGCGCCGCGAACTACCTGGCCGTCGGTCAGATCTACCTGATGGCCAACCCCCTGCTGGGCGAACCGCTGCGGCCCGAGCACGTCAAACCGCGGCTGCTGGGGCACTGGGGCACCTCGCCGGGCCTGAACCTGGTGCACACCCACCTCAACCGCGTCATCAGGGACCGCGACCTGGACGCCCTGTGCATCTGGGGGCCCGGGCACGGCGGACCGGCGGTGCTGGCCAACTCCTGGCTGGAGGGCACGTACACACAGACGTATCCGGACATCACGCGTGACGAGACCGGCATGGCCCGTCTGTTCCGGCAGTTCTCCTTCCCTGGCGGCGTGCCCAGCCATGTCGCCCCGGAGACCCCCGGCTCGATCCACGAGGGCGGCGAACTGGGCTACGCCCTCTCGCACGCCTACGGCGCGGCCCTGGACAACCCCGGCCTGGTGGTCGCCTGCGTGATCGGCGACGGCGAGGCCGAGACCGGACCGCTGGCCGCGTCCTGGCACTCCAACAAGTTCCTCGACCCCGTGCACGACGGAGCCGTGCTGCCGATCCTGCACCTCAACGGGTACAAGATCGCCAACCCGACGGTGCTGTCCCGGCTGCCCGAGGAGGAACTCGACGCGCTGCTGCGCGGATACGGGCACGATCCGATCCACGTCACCGGGGACGACCCCATGGCCGTCCACCGTGCGATGGCGCGGGCGATGGACACCGCGCTGGACCGCATCGCCGCCTTCCAGCGGGCCGCTCGTGAGGAGGGCGCCACCGAGCGCCCCCGCTGGCCGGTGATCGTGCTGCGCACCCCGAAGGGCTGGACGGGCCCGGCCGAGGTCGACGGCCTGCCGGTCGAGAACACCTGGCGCGCCCACCAGGTGCCGCTGTCCGCCGTCCGCGACAACCCGGACCACCTGCGCCAGCTGGAGGCCTGGCTGCGCTCCTACCGCCCGGAGGAACTGTTCGACGAGCACGGCAGCCCTCGTCCCGACGTGCTGGCCTGCGTCCCGGACGGCACGCGCCGGCTCGGCGCCACCCCGCACGCCAACGGCGGACTGCTGCTGCGGGAACTGCCCCTGCCGGCGCTGGAGACGTACGCCGTCGCCGTCGACAAACCCGGCACCAGCCTGCACGAGCCCACCCGCGTCCTCGGCGACATGCTCCAGGACGTCATGGCGGCCACGGCGAACCGGCGCGACTTCCGTCTGGTCGGCCCGGACGAGACGGCCTCCAACCGGTTGCAGGCCGTCTACGGCGCCAGCGGCAAGGCCTGGCAGGCCGCCACCCTCGACGTCGACGAACA
>NZ_JBNCNM010000019.1:0-170134 GCF_049846985.1 Streptomyces sp. DT190
TGCTCGGCGAGGTGGTGAAGATCCAGCTCGACATGCAGTTCGTGGAGCCGAAGAGCGCCTGACCGGACACGGACGCGGGGGGGGCCCCCGGCCGCACCCCCGGGGGCCCGCCGCGCCCGGGGGGGTGGGCGCGGCCCCGCCGAGGAGAAAGCCCCACACCCATGAGCCTCGTTGCCCTCGCCGCGATGATGGTCACAGCCCTGATCGGCATCGTGGCGGTCGCCTACGCCGTCAGCCCCACCCGGCACACCTGCCTGGACAGACGCTGATGCCCGTTCCGCCCAGCCGTCGCATCGTGATCATCAGCTGCGGTTCCCGTAAGTCCAAGCCCGGCGGCAACCTGCAAGAAGTGCCGGCCGGGAAGCTCTACATCGGGCACTACCACTGTTCGCTGCGCGCTGCCGCAGAAGCACTCACCAGCAGCCCCTCGCAGATCCTGATCGCCTCAGCGTTGCACGGGCTTGTCACGGTCAGCCAGCCCCTCGTCCCATACGAGATGACGATCGATCACCCTTCCTCGGTGACCAGCGACCGCCTCCGCCAGCAGGCCGACACGTTCGGCCTGCACAGCGCAGAGGTCATCTTCCTCGGCGGCAAGCGCTACGCCCACAGGCTCCTTCCCGCGATCCCGCAGTGCCTGCGGCCGCTCACCGGCGGCATGGGGACGCAGCGCGGACAGTGCCGGGCGGTAGCCGAACAACCGGAGCTTCGGCGCCAGTGGTGGGAGGAAGCCGCAGCTCTCCTGCGCGATCACCGTCGTACGGACTGACCGCACGGACGCCGACCGGCCCAGAGGGAACCCTGCCGCGCGCCGGCTCCACGGGAGGTGTCCGCTTCGCTCCCTACCGTGCGCCGCATGACCACCCGTACTGATCACCGCGGCGATCTCGGCACCTGCGGCCATGCCCCACGCGAGACAGCCAGGGCCACAGAACCGTTGGGAGTCCGCCAGTGACCCCGCCCGACGTAGAGCAGCCGCAGCCCACCCGGGCCCCACGCGCTCACGCTCTTCTCGTCGCTGTGATCACCGGCGGCGGCCTGATCATCGCTCTGATCGGCTTCATCGGTTCCTACGCGGCTGTCCAAGACCTAGCGGAGGCCAAGGGGTTCGGCGACTTCGCGCGCCTGTACCCGATCGGCGTCGACGCGGGGATCGTGGTCTTGCTCGCCCTCGATCTGCTGCTGAGCTGGATCAGAATCCCGTTCCCGCTGCTCCGGCAGACGGCCTGGCTCCTGACCGCCGCCACCATCGCCTTCAACGCCGCGGCGGCGTGGCCGGACCCGCTCGGCACAGCCATGCACGCCGTCATCCCCGTCCTGTTCGTCGTGACAGTCGAAGCCGCCCGGCACGCGGTCGGGCGCATCGCGGACATCACGGCCGACCGGCACATGGAAGGCGTCCGGCTGACCCGGTGGATCCTGTCGCCGGTGCCCACGTTCCGGATGTGGCGTCGGATGAAGCTCTGGGAGCTTCGCTCCTACGACCAGGTCATCAAGCTCGAGCAGGACCGGCTGATCTACGAAGCAGGGCTGGAAGTGCGGTATGGGCCCGCCTGGCGGCGCACAGCACCCATCGAGGCCCTGATGCCGTTGCGGCTGGCGAAGTACGGCGTTCCCGTGCAAGCCGATGCCCCACCGGCCCTGCAACGATCCAACGCACCCGAACTTCCGGCCCCGCCCCCCGACCGGTCCGAAGGCACCCCGACCGTCGCGCAGGGAAACCCGCCGCCGGCCGACCCGCCGAGCTCCGCCCCGCAGGAGGAACCACCACCCCCCGACCGGCCTGAAGGCACCCCGACCGCCGCGCAGGGAGACCCGCCGTCGTCCCTCCAGGAGGAAGAACCCCCTGCTCCACCCGTGGACGGGCGCGCCGCTGTAAAGACGGCTTACGACGCGCTGACCTCGCCAGATGCGGACCTGTCCGCCCGGAAGCTGGCCCAGCGTCTCGCGCCCAGCCTCGGGCTGACCGAGAACACCGTGCGGGTCTACATCACCGCGCTCCGTAAAGAGCGCAGCCGCTTGAAAGTCGTCCCCGACCCCACCGAGGAGGGCGAGTCCCAAGCCTCCGAAACGATCGACACCGCTACTGGCACTCCCGCTGACGCCGCCCCCTCACCCGCACCGCATGAGAAGAGCCCCCATGAGTTCCATCGCACCCAATCCGTACAGCCCCCACGCTGACGCAGATCCCCGGTACCGGCACATCCTCCCCACGCCGGCATCTCTCGGTGCCCCGCCTCCCGGCGCCCTGCTCCCCACCTCCTGCGGACGACTGGCCGTCGTCCCCGACGAGGCTCTCCGCCTGGCCGCCGGCACCGATCTCCCCGACGGGCTCTGTCCGGCATGTCTCGCTGCGCTGCGTGGCGAGGAGCTGCCGGCCGACGTACGACCGATCAGCAACTGCGCCTGCGGGATGACCACCGAACACGACGGCCGCTGTGCCCTGTGCCGACAGGAAGACCACGACGAGTGGTGGCCCACCCGCGGAGCCGCAGCAGCCTGAGAACGCTGCCTGAAGCAGCTGCCGCACGAGCTCCCCAGGAGGTGTCCGGTTTGCTCCCTACGGTCGCGGGCGTCAACGCCCCCGACCGTCCCAGGGAGTCCCCGTGGAACGACGCCGCGCCGTCATCATCGCCGCCGCCCTGATCGCCCTGGCCGCCTTCGTCGGCCTGGCGGTCGCCCTCAACCGCAGCAGCCCCGAGGGGGAGAAGAAGGACACCACCGCTCCCGCACCGGACACTACGAGCGAACCCAGTACGTCGGCCGGGACGGTCGACTCCGTCCCAGCCGTCATCGAACCCCAAGAACTCGCGGCCGCCCACACGGTGATGCGCGAGTACCTGACCACCCTCGGCACATACACCTACCGCACGGACGCCGCCGCCTGGACGGCCAAGGCTCGCGAGCTCACCGACGGTTCATCGGCCATCGTCGACCAGACCACCTTGCCCACCGGGCGGGCGTGGGCCGAGTGCGAGCGGACGAAGTGCTCCTCCACCGCCACAGCCGACCTCAAGCGCGACACCGTGATCAGCAACGCGCCCGTCGACGGCGCCGGCCGGTCGGTGACCACCCTCGCCTCCACCACTGTCCGCCTCCACCAGGAAGAGGAGACCAGCCAGAGCACCGACTTCCAGATCACCGCGACCTACACCAAGGGTGAGTGGAAGATCTCCGGCCTGCAGCTCGCCGGCGTCGGCGACGCGGGCACCACGGAGAACAGCTGATGGCCGCCCCCATCGCCGCGCTCGCCGCACGGAAGATAGCGGCGGCCGCCGCGCGCCGGGCGGCGGCGCGTGCCGCCGGCAGGAACGGAGGAGGCAAGCGCTGGAAGTGGTGGCTGCTCGCTGGGATCGCCGCCTTCTGCGCTGTCGCCGTCGCCTTCCTCACCGCGTTCGGCGCGATCGTCGGAGTCCTGGGATCGAAGTCCGCCGAGGCCGCATGCCTGGACGACGCCTCAGCACAGCAGGGGGCGACCGGTGTCCCCGGTGGCGGTGCCTACAACCCGATCATGCCCGGCAAGGGCATGTACCTCCCGTCCGACACCGCACGGGCGGAGATACCCCCGCGGATGATGCTCGCCTCGATCCGGGCCGCCGCCCGGTACCCGGGCCTCGACTGGACGCTGATCGCCGGCCAGATGTACCAGGAGACCCGCTACGGGCAGGACCCTTCCGCCGCTCCCGGCGGAGACAACGGCATGGGCTACAAGGGAATCGTTCAGTTCGGCGACCCGGCGTGGGCCCAATACGGCGGCGACGGCAACGGGGACGGCGTCAAGGACCGCTACAACGTGGAGGATGCGGCCTTCGCCGCAGCCAACTACATCCACGCCCTCAAGGCCGAGACCGACTCCTGGAACGCGCTGCGCCGGTACTCCGGTTCCACGGTGTCCAACACCACCTACATGCGGGTCGTTACCACCCAGTCCGCCCGCTACCGGGGCGTCTTCTCCAGCGACAGCGCCATGATCGAGCGTTGGCAGAAGCACCTCGCCGACACGATCAAGAAGAACCCGTCCTTTCCGACCCTTGGTAAGGCCTCCGGCATCCCCGAGCCGGTCAACGACTTCAACGCCAAGGTCACCAACGCCGCACAGATCAAGTCCGCTCCGGCCAAGAGCTGGTCAACGCCTCCGCTCGATTCTGCCCCCGGGACATCCACCACCCCGGCGACGCAGGCCGCCACCCCCACGCCGGGCGGCGGCACCCCGTCCAGCGGCGGGCCCTCCGGCGTCAACTCGGCCGGGTGGCAGTGGCCCATGAAGCAGGGCACCTTCACCTTCACAGCCGAGTTCGGGCAGAGCGGCGGACGGTGGTCGGCCGGCCACACCGGCATCGACCTCGCCGCCCCGAGTGGTGTCCGCTTCTACGCCCCGGCCGACGGCAAGGTGATCTTCGTCGGTGACGGGGGCGCTTACGGCAACCTCACCAAGATCGAACACGCGGGCGGGGTCCAGACCTGGTACGCCCACCAGTCGACGTTCGGTACCCGGGTCGGCATGGAAGTGAAGCGCGGGGAGCACATCGGCAACGTCGGCGCCACCGGCAACGTGACCGGCGCCCACCTGCACTGGGAGGTCCGCCTGCCCGGTGTCCGCGATCCGCACAGGCCCGGGCAGAACAACGGCCCGGGCCCGGTCAACCCGAAGGACTGGATGAGCGGTAAGACGACGGCCTCGCCCACCTACGGCAATGATCAGTACGCCGAGGCCCAGGACCAGGCCCAGGCCTGCGCCGCCGACTCGGGTGGTGCGATCGTCATCCCCGACGGCGCCGGTGCTACCGGGCCCCTGCCGGCAGCGGACTCCGAGGTCGTACGCGCGGCTCTCGCCTGGGCGCAGACCGGTCTCGGCAAGACCTACCTGTACGGTGCCCGCCGTCTACAGGGCGACCACCCGGCCGACTTCGACTGCAGCTCCTTCACTCAGTGGGCCTACTACCAGGCCACCGGCGGCAAGCTCAACATCGGAGGGGACACCACCGCCCAGCTTTCCAAGCTGTCCAAACACAAGGTCCCGGCCGACCAGGTGCAGGCGGGCGACCTCGTCTTCTTCGGCAGCGAGTCCAACCCCGTCCACGTCGCCATGGTCTGGGACCCGGCCACCAAGAAGGTCATCCACGCCGCCAACAGCAAGTCCCCCGTGAAATTCGGGTCCTGGGCCGAGCAGAAGGACCCGCTGATCGGGTTCTACCACGTCGAGATTCCCTCCGGCACCACGGCAGTCGGGCCGAACGGCGGTACCAGCGAAGCTCACTGATGCAGCCACAGGAGACCGCGGACTACGCGGACCGATGCGTCGGCTCACCTCGGGTGAGCCGACGTGCTGGCAGCAGCCGCCGGCCCAGGAGGGCCGGCGGCAGGCCTCACATCCCCCCACGACGGATGCCGATGCCGATTCGCTGCACCTCGCGTTGCCGAGGCACAGCTGGTGACCTTCGGTCGAACACGGCAGCCCGACACTGGAGAGACCATGAGCCTGGCGGTATCCGAACCCTTGCCGCTCAACGACCCCATGCACCTGAGCCGCCCCGTCCTGTGCCAGGACGACCGTGCGCCGTGGGTCGGGCAGAAGGCCACCGGCCCGCACCGGGCCACCGGATTCGTTCACCGGGTCTACTCCACCCCCTTCGGCGTCCAGGTAGCCCTGCTCCAGACTGACCACCGAGGCCTCAGGCTTCAGGTGACGGAACTGCTCTCTACCGCCACCCTGCCTGCCACACACCGGGCCGCGTACCTTCGCAACCAGCGCACGCTGCTGAACATGCCTGTACCGGGCACCGGGGCGGACGCCCGGTCTGTCGCGGCCTGGCACCGCCGGGCCAATCTCTACATGCACTACGACTTCGCCCTGAAGTACGTCGAGGCCGCGCTCCTTGAGCACGTCAAGGCGGGCGACGAACTCGTCTACAGCCTCGGAACGCGCCTGGTGGTTCTCGACCCCGACCTCGAGCGAGACCGTCTGTTCGGCTGGCGACGGCGGATGCAGGTGCGAGCCACCGACGAACACCGGGACACTGTCCGCTGCTGGGGGTGGGCCGATGGTGAACAAGCCCTTCTCCTGCGCCATGACGGCCTTGGCCCGCTGCCCACACTCGGCCTCCTGTGATGGACGAGATCGTGTGCAAGTGCGGTGCGCGCACCTATGAGCAGCACTTGGCAAGCGGAGGGCCCGCACACACCTACAAGCGTGACAAGGCGTCGCGTCAGGTGCGCCAGTAACGAATCACTCCGCGAAACGCACCCCTGGCCTTCTCTGTTTTCGCCCTGGATGGGAAACGGCGCTGATCGGCGGCACGCTGCACCACATCACCCCAGCGACGAACGGAGCCGAAGATGACCACCGCTTCCCACACCAACCTCGTGGCGATGCGCTTCACCGACGGCGACGTCGTCAGCTCCAGCGGGACAACGTGGCGCCGGGGCCTGCGCCACGCAGGGCAGTGGGCCACTCTGGACGATCAGGACGCCAGCCGTTCCGACGACACGATCCGTACCGTCCTCGCGTCGGAGGACGGCACATACGCCCCCGCGTTCCCGACCGCCTACCGGCCGCTGCCGGGCACCAGCTGCGCCACACGCGAAGCCCTCGACGCGCTGGTCTTCCGCCCGGCGGCCGGAGCGCTTCTGTACACCGTCTCCCTCAACGGCATGCAGTCGTTCCTGGGGAACGACCGGGGCGTCCTGCGGGGCAACCCGACGCCGCTCAATCTGGCCTCCGTACGTACATCCCTGCAGGGCACCCTGGCCAGGCACCAGCGAGCGTCCATCACCTACCACCGCGCCACCGGCCGTCTCTACGCCCGTTACGCCGTCGCTGACGCCGCCCTGCATACGCACGTCTACGTGCTCACCGCCAGCTGACCACCTCGAAGCTGCCTCCCGCCGAGCAGGCGAGAGGCAGCAGACCAGGACGACTCCGGCCGTCGCGCGGCCGCGCGATGGCCGGAGTACGCCGCGACGGCAGGGCATACGCTCCGCCCCCAGCCGGTGGTCGACCGGCGAGTCCCCCGCCCGAGCCGATGCCTCACCGAAGCCGCGGCGCTTCGAAGGGGTTGTCCGGATCGAGAGGCAGAGTAGGCGCCGCCTCGGGGTCACCCGACGGCGCCTACTCCGACGGTTAGGACCTGTCTCATGCCTCAGCCCGTACAGCTCGTCCAGTTCGACCCGACAGAGCGAGACGCGCTCCTCGCGGCTGGTCAGCCCAAGACCATCGAAGCTGCCCTGCGCGCAGTCACCGCCCGGATCAAGCGGAACCTCAAGACAGTGACCGATCTGGCTTCCGACAAGAGCGTGGGTGCCAACCCCGAAAGGCTGACGGAAGCCCGCGCCGGCATCGAAGCCAGCCTGGCTGTCCTCACGGTGTGCCCGGCTGGTGAGATCGCAGACCTGCGCAAGAACCTGGAGGCCGCCCGGGACCTGGTGGACGAGGCGCTGCAGATATCCGCCGTCGGCGTCCCGGCGGCCGCATCGGACCCGCGCACCGCAGATTCGCCGACGCAGGCGCACGACGGGGAGAACGCCGCAGAGTACGGGCTCTCAGCCCCCCAGTAGGAGGAAGACCGCGGTGCTAGCCCCTCTGATCGACTCGACGCCAGTCTGCTACCTCGGCAACGACAACCACCTCGTGTGGCGTCCGTGCCGCATATGGCAGCTGGACGAGCAGCACATTCTCGCTGTGGTCACCGAGACCACCGAACCCACGATGAGTATCGAGACGGCCGCCGCCACGATCCGCCTCACCCTGGAAGGGCTGCGCCAGCCCTTCCAGGTGACCATCGTGGAGCACTGGCCGGCGGGCACCGGAGCGGGCGGCGAGCACTACGCCGAGCAGTACCGGCACGACAGCGGCCGCATCCATTGGAAGCACGTGGAGAAGGACGAGCTCCGGGCCAAGCTGGCCAACTTCGACTCCACACAGCCATCCGGGAGTCCCCTCACGGCCAGGGCGCGCCAGCTCGAAGGACCGGCACGGTGAGAAACGGGCACGCCACCCCGTCGGCTCTGCTCGCCGAGACCGCACTGAGTGAGCTCCTGACCCTGTCCCGGAAGAAGGGCACCACCCTTGCCCAGATCACCGAGGCTGCCGAACTGAGCCTGCTGGAGATCGACATCGATCGTCGACAGCGCCGCCCCCGTGGAGGCGGGCGTCCGTGGCTCGCCAAGGTGACGAGCTTCGCCTTCCCCCGCGCGTTCGCCACCCAGGTATCTGCCGCCGCCCGTGCATCGGCCCCCGAGCAGATGACCGAAGAGGAACTGCTGCGCCATGCCGCGGCGGAGGGACAGGCACACAATCACATCTGCTTCACCGTCGAAATCACGGACGGGCCGAAGACGGCGGCCGGCCGCCAGATCGAAGTGCAGTTGCCGGATGCCGAAGCCGAAAAGCTGGCCAACCAGGTCCTGAGACTCATCACCTGGCGCCAGCGTTCCGCTTCCGGCGACACAACGGCGCGCCCGGCGTAAGAGCCCCATCGGCAGCGGCCCTCACCGCCAAGGCGCCGCCGGGAGAAGTTTCGCGGCCGCGTGACCTGATGTCCGGCACGGTGCACTGTCGCGGGGCACGAACCGCCCGGTTCATGCCCCGCCACAGCGCAGGCGGGACCCACACCAGAAAGGGCACCCACTGTGGCCTACACCCTGGGAATCCGAGGCTGCCAGCACCTCGGCTACCACAACCCCCGGATGCGACTGCACCCTCAGACACGCTGGAACCAGCGCGTTGTCGACGGGCACCTCGCCCACGACCTGACCATGCGCGCCATGCTCGACGCCGGGGTGCAGGGCATCATCGACGGGGGCGACCTCACCCACCGGGCCCGGCCCCTGCCGCGCGACGTCGAACACGCCAACCGCGTCGACGACCTGCGGGCCCGAGCCAACATCTGGGGCCTGGGCAACAGCGGCAACCACTGCGCCGGCGCGGGAACGGACATCTCCGCCATGGGCACGATGCACCGACCCGATCTCGGCATGCACGCGGTCTACCCCGACCCCCGCCGTGGCCCGGGCGACGGCACCGGCCCCTACCCGGGCCTGTACGAGATCCACCAGCCGACCGACGGCCTCGCCATCCACGCAGTGTCCCACTACGGCCTGGACCGCTCCCTGGCCGACGCCGGCATCCACATCGACCCCGTCCCGCTGCCCGGCCACGTGAACCTCTTCGTCTGCCACGGCACGTTCGAAGCCGACGGCCGTCTCTACCACTGCATCAACCCCGAAGGGCAAGAACGCCCCATCCCCCTGGAGTGGGCCCACCGCGGATGGGACGCGCTGCTGCTCTCCCACTACCACTCCCTCGGCGCTGTACCCGGTCACGACCACGACGGCCCCGGGCAGGTCTGGTACACCGGCTCCTCCCTGACCCGTGGCTTCTCCGACGATCTCGGCCCGCGCGGCTGGCTTCACGTCACCATCGAGGACACCGGCCGCGTTCACGTCGAAGCCCGCACCATCTGGCAGCGGCCTCAGCACGATCTTCCCGTCATCAACGCCGCAGAGCTGACCACCGAGGACATCGACCAGCTCATCACCGACCGCATCGCCGCTCTGGAACTGGAAGACCCCGAAAGCGCGAAGCTCACCGGAGACGCCGGGGCGATCGTCCGCCAGCGCATCAGCGGCACCACCCCCGGCCAGCGAGCGGCTCTGCGAGCCCTCCAGCCGCGATGGAGCCGCCTCGCCTCTGCCGCCGCGTCCTGGCAGATCGACTACCCCCACCCCACCCAGGCGCAGGACGCGGACAGCACAGCGGGAAGGCAGCGCCTGATCACAGGGAGGATCACGGACTACGGCACGGAATTCGAAACCCGCAGTGCCGAGCTGACCCGGCGCATGGGCATCCCCGACGTCATCGCCGAGCCGGTCCGCACCAAGGCCCTGCAATGGGCCAAGGAGATCACCCCCACCTCCGCCTCGTCGAGCGAGGCTGCGATCACCGACTGAACCCGCCCCGGGGCGGAGGTGTCCGCTTTGCCGACGATGCTGCGCAGCAGACGGGGCTGAACTGCGGCCCCACCGGCAAGGAGAAACGCCTTGACCCTGACCACACGCCGCCCGGCGCCGGGCCGGACGCTGCGCCGCTCGACCGTTCTCGCCACAGCCCTCCTGGTCGGCGCGACCGCCCTGTGCGCCGCCCCCAGCGCGGTCGCAGCTGACAAATGGGGCCCCGGCTTTGCCATCCCCGATGACCTCAACAAGCCGGACGCCTCCCACCTGGGTGCGTACGGAGCGCCGGGGGCCCCGGTCAGCGGCATCACCGGCCGGGCCTACTGCGCCGACCCGACCCTCGCCGGTCCAGCGGCCGGCGGCCAGTACAGCAAGGCCACCGAGGTCACCACCTGGACCTCGAAGGCCACCGGTCGGCAGGTCTCCAAGGAGAACACCGCCCGCGCCGCGTACGTGCTGTCCAAGTACGGCGACACCGCCAACGACAGCCAGGCCGCAGCCGTCGACGCGGCCGTGTACAGCTTCCTCGAGCAGGGCAGCACGTACGCCCTGCCCAACGGCAAGCGAGCGCTGGAGCGGGTCTCGTACCCCAACGTGCCGAAGGAGGTGAAGACCAAGGCAGAGGGGTTCATCACCGAGGCGGGCAAGCTGGCCGGCCCGTACAAGGTCAACGTGCACACCCCCGCCGCGTTCAAGCCCGGCGAGAAGACCACCATCACGCTGGACGTCACCGCCGCGTCCGGGCAGAAGGTCCCCGGCGTCCAGATCCAGCTCAACGGGGCGGGCGCCGTAGCCGGCGCGGGCACCGTCACCACGAACGACGAAGGCGTCGCCACAGCCACCATCACACCCGCCAAGGCAGGGACCGTCGAGCTGAAGGCGGTGGCCAAGAACCTGCCCGCCTCGACGCTGATCGCCCATCTGCCCGCCAACGACAAGGCACAGCGGATGCTCGTCGCCGGCGGCACCACGAGCGCCGAAGCCCAGCTCAAGATCACCGTCAACGCGCTGAAGGGGAGCATCAAGCTCCTCAAGACCGCCAGCGACACCAAGAAGCCGCTGTCCGGGGTCCAGTTCGAAGTCAAGGACGAGGCCAACAAGACGGTGGCCAAGGGAACCACCACCAGCCAGGGCCTCTGGCAGATCGACAACCTCCCGCCGGGCACCTACACCATCCACGAGGTCCAGGCCGTGGAGGGCTACCAGCTCGCCGTGGACCAGAACGTGATCGTCGTGGACGGCAAAACCTCCGACGTCAGCGTCATCGACGTCAAGATCCCCCAGCCCGAGAAGCCGAAGCCGCGGCCGGTGGACATCACCGAGCTGCCGAAGACCGGCGCGTGACCACAACCTGACGGCTCTCACTCGCCGACGCTGCGGGCCGGGACGTCCACGTCCCGGCCCGCGCCCCCACCGACCCATCCCTGGAGCGCACGTGTCCGACGCACCACACAGCCCCGACAGCCTTCCCACAGCACAGCCGACCACCCGACCGCGCCGAACCCGACGAGCACTGGCCGCGGGCATCGCCGCCATCACCGTCGCAGGCCTCGCAACCACCGCACTCCTGGTGACCCGCGGGGACGATGAGCCCTCCACCCGCGCACACCAGCCCGCCGCCACCCAGAAGCACGCCGCCACCGAGCCGGCATCGACCGTCCCAGATCCGCTCACTTCCTCTGCCACTTCCGCCACCCCCGACGAACCCGCCGCCGACGAGCCCATCGGCGACGACCCGAAGGTGCCGGACCGGACGGTCAAGGCCCAGTCCGACGCATCCGCCGCACTGGACACCTGGTCCTCCTCCAACCCGAAAGGCAGCGGCCCCCACAGCGTCGGCGGAAACCCCACCACAGGGGGCGGTGGTGCAGTCACCGAAGTCCTGCGCATCCCGGCGCTCGGCAACGACTGGGCCCAGCCCGTCTACGAGGGTGTGACCAGCCGACAGCTACGAGCGGGCGTCGGGCACTTCCCCGGGACAGAACGTCCCGGGCAGATCGGCAATTACGCCATCGCCGGCCACCGCTCCGGCGTGGCAAGCCCCGCCTTCAAGAACATCGACCGCATCGCGCCCGGTGCGTCCATCTCCGTCACGACGGCGAACCGCGTCACCTACACGTACAAGGTGGCCTCCGTTCAGACCGTAGACCCGAGCAACGTGAACGTCATCGCCCAGGTACCGGGCAAGCCCACTGCCACTCCCACCAAGCCGGTGCTGACGCTCGTCACGTGCTGGCCGGCCAACGGCTCGTCCAAGCGTGTCGTCGTCACCGCCGACCTCGTCCGATCAAGCGGAGGAACCTCCGTCCGATGACGGTGTCCGGTTGCCCTGCGCGGTCCCGGCGCCCTGGCCGGCCCTCTGTTGGCCGGCCAGGGGCGGGCTTCGGCATCGGGGCCATGGTCGGTCTCGCCATCATCGTCGCGCTGACCACGCACTTCCCCCCTCCACAGCGAGAGGTGAGAAGGACGGTTCGACGACGAGTGCCGGAGCCACAGAGCCAGATTCGCGGATTCTCGCGCCGTACCTCGTCAAATGGTGATCTTCGGGCATCACCTCGCGACCCTGCCCCGAAGGACCCGGCATGTCTCCCAGCCTGACGATCACCAGCAACTTCTTCGAGCCGTTCCGCACCTACACCGACGCCGCCGCCCACCAGGCGCTCGGGCTGGCCCGGGTCTTCGAAGTAGAGCTCGTCACCCGGCACCCCGACCGGGGGCAGCTGCGCGCCGTCGGCTGGATGAGCAACGCTGCCCCGGGCTCGAAGCGGCACATGCAGGCGGTGGAAGAAGACGAGTACCAGAGCGGCGTGTGGAAGCCGCACGCGCAGACCACCACTTTGCTGGGCCACGCCAGCGTGGACGACCCCACTCCGATCCTTCTGGTGTGCACTTACTCCTGGTCCTGCCCGTGCAACGCCCCCGCCCTGATCGTGTACGCCAACGGTCCCGACGCGGAGACCACCCGGGTCGCCGCCGATGACGCGGCCTGGGCTCACGCCGGGAGCCTCGCGCTCGCGGACGGCGAGTACGTGGACGGTTCCGAGCACCACCAGTGCGACGCCCCGCAGCTGAAGCTGGTGTCGGCTCTGCGCACCCTCCACTTCGCCGCACCCCGGATCCAGACGCCTCCCGGGCGGGACTCCAGCACCGTTCTGCGCGTCAACATCCGCCCCACGGACGGAGCCGTCGCATGATCACCCCCATCCGGATACGCGTCCGCAACATCCGCTCGGTCCGGCACGGCGAGATCAACATCCCCGACACCGGCATCACCGCCCTGCACGGGCCGGTCGGCTCGGGGAAGTCGACCTTCCTGTCCGCCATGGTGTGGGCGCTGTACGGCGAGGTCCCCGGAGGACTGAAGCAGGCCGACATGCGCCGCTCCGGCGCGGACGGTGAACCGTGCGAAGCCGAAGTCGACTTCATCTTCAACGGGCAGCGGTACACGGCCCTTCGGGGCCTGCGGCAGCGCAACCACCGGGGCGGCGTACGAGAGGAGGCGTACGCCCGCTGGTGGACCAACGGAGCCACCGGCCCCGGCCAGGACGAACCGCAGATCAGCCCGAGCAAGCTCACCACGAAGATCTACGAACTGACCGGACTGACCGGCCGGGCCTACTGCGGGGCCTTCTTCATCGCACAGGGCGAACTGACCGGGCTGGCCGAAGGCACTCCCGCCCAGGTCCAGCAACTGTTTGAAGAGCAGACCGGGCTCGGCGACCTCACGAAGAAGGTCGATATCGCGAACGCCGAGGCCCGCCGGGCCGAGGAACTGGCAGCCGCCATGCCCGGTTCCCGTGAGGAGACCGATGAGGCCCGCCGCGCGCTCGACGAGGCCCAGCAGCAGGCGGCTGAGGCTCACGAGACGCATGAGCAGCTTGCCGAGACAGCGCGCCAGGCCGCCGACCGGGTGCGTAGCGCCGAGTCGCAGGCCCAGGATGTACAGCAACGGCACCTGCGGGCGGAACAGGAGCGGATCAACCGGGCCCGTGCTGATGAGCGGGTCCAGCAGTGCCAGCAGCGGGTGGCCTCTCTGACCGGGGAGCTGCGCCGGGCCGGCCTAACTACTCCCACGCCGGAGATCCTCACTCGACAGTTGGACGCCTTGCGGGATGCTGTCCACTCGGCCGAGCGAGCTGTCGAACAGACCGATACCGCCGAAAAGCACGCCGCCGCAATCGACGGCCGAGTACGGCAGACACGAGCCGAAGTCGACCGGCTCGCCGACCCGGAACTGGACCGGCGCATCGAATCGGCGAAGCAGCAGCACACCGAGTACGAGCAGCGGCGCGGGGCGCTCAAGGGCGAGTACACCCGCCTCAGCCGGGCACTACAGGCGCTGACCACGGCCGAGTCCGCCTGCTGCCCCACCTGCGTCCAGCCGCTGCGGAACGTGGGGGCCTTGGTCGCTGATCTGCGTGGCCAGTGGGAGCGCTGCATCAGGGACGGCAAGAACGCGAAGGCGAAGGCGGAGGCGGCGGTCCAGCTTCACGATGCGCTGCTCTCTCGACGCCAGGAACTCACGCAACTGTCCACCCGTCTGGACGCGGTGCGTGCTGAGGCGGCTGCCGCCCGGCAGCAGGCCGAGGCGGCACGACGCGCGGCCGACGAGGCCGTGAGCGCTGTGGTGGTTCACCTCCCGGGGTTCGCCGGGCCGACGAACCCCGAGGGGGCCCTCCAAGCCGGTCGGGCCGCCATCGAGCAGCTCGGCACCGAACTCGTCCAGGCTCGGCACACACACGGTCTGCGTACTCAGCTGACCAACGCCGAATCTGAGCTGGAGGCTGCGCGCGCCGACCTGGCCGCGCGGGAAACCACACACCCCGACGTCACGGCCAACGAGCTGGCCGAGGCAACGGGCGCGCTGACCGCAGCCCGCGCCGAACACAATCAGGCAGCCGCCGAGGCGTCCGAGGCGAACACCCGCTTCCTGGTGGCGGCCGAACGCGCGACCGTGCTGGCCAAGGCACATGAGGCTGCCGAAGCCCGGATGCGTGCGAAAGCCGACAAGCTCCATACGGCGCACATCCTGCACGAGGCCGCCGCGGCGTTTGCTCAGTTCCGACGCGACCTGTTGGCCGAGTACACCGCAGCGGTGTCCCAGGCAGCCACTGACGTGCTGACCCAGATCACCGACCGGCACGTGCGCTTCGAGATCGATGACGCCTTCGTCCCGCGCGTGCACACCGCCGAGGGCACGGTACGCCCCACCCGGGTCCTCTCAGGAGGAGAGAAGGCCACGGCCGCACTCGCCTTCCGGCTGGGCATCACCGAGCAGATCACAGGTGGCAACGCGATCGGAATGATCATCGCGGACGAGATCACCGCAGCTCACGACGCAGACACCCGTCGAGCCGTCCTCACATGCCTCTCCGAACTCGGCTGGCCCGCCCTGGTCGTCTCGCACGGCGAGGAGATCACGGAAGTGGCTCAGCAGGTCATCAGCCTCAGCCAGCCGGACGAGAACACCGGAACCATGATCGCCCCAGCAGCCTGAGTAGGACCCTCTACTCTCCCCGTCACCCAGGACGAGGAGGCGGGCCCCTGCGCCGCGGAGCTGTCCATCAGCAAGGCCGCCAGGTGGCAACGCCACCCGGCGGAGCAGCCCCCTGCCGCGTTCGTATCTCGCGCCGAGGAGGACCTAAGGACGTGGGGGGTGCCTAATCACAGCCGAACCGACCACCGCGCCTGCCTGGCCCCGTCCGTTCAGTGCCTGGCAGGACACCACACCGCAGGGAGCACGCCTCATGGCGATCAGGAGCAAGAGACTGCCGGTCAGCGAGTCCAACGGGCACCAGTTCGTGAACAACGAAGCGGAGGTGAATGTGTTCAACGGGGAGATGTACCCCGCAGGCTTCCCGTTCGGCGGCTGCCGGATCTGCGGTCAGCACCCCACCTATGAGGTCATCGAGGAAGCCGCCCACGTGCAGGAACCCTGTTCTCACCCGGACGGAATCACTACGACGATCACCCTGAGCGTGCCCTCCGGCAAGCTCCTCGTCTCCGACAACCTGCGCCCCGTCTACAACTGGGGGGACGACGCCCTGGTCGACTACAACTGCGTACTCGGCCGGGACAGAGCCATCAAAGCGATGGCCGCCATCGGATGCGCCTTCGGGCCCGCGAGCGATCGCAGTCTGGGTCTCTACCGCACGGAGCAGGACCGCTACATCATCGCCACCCCGTGGATCGACTTCGACAACGACGAGACTCCGTCGATCCCTGAGGAGACATGCCTGGCTCAGATCTGCACGGACATCTGGTCCTACGCCATCGCCGACTACGAGCACTGGCTCTCGATGGGCGGAGACCCTGAAACGCTCGACTCCGGCGACACCATCGTGAACGTCACCCCAGGGACCTACCAGTTCGTCCACCACTCTGGCGAACGCGGCTTCGACCTCGACTCCGACGAAACCGTGATCTTCGCTCACGTCGAGCGGGTCGCGTAGCTCACGCGGAGACGTCCTCCCGGACCAGGGCCTCGGCCCCGGCTTGGGAGGGCGCGCTTCTGCACGTGCCTACGAGTTGTCCGCGACCAACTCCACGGCGCCCGCGCCAAGGCGCCTGCCGAAGCGGGGCACCCCGCCGGCAGGCGGACCCACAGTGCGTGAAGGGCCGCACCAGCCCGATCTCATCAGAAGCTGGACCGCTCACAGGACCTCCAGCGGGCCGGGCTGCTCCGTGCCGGCCAGATGCAGCAGCGAGGCGACGTCTGCGCCTGTCCGGCGAAGGGCGAACGACTTCATGGCCCGAGGCGCAGCGATCGCCCTCCTACTCGCGAGGGCTCGGCGAAATGCCTGCTCCAAGGCGCTAATGACGGCCCGCACCCACCGCACATGCCGAACCGCTGGCTGACCACGGTGCGCATTGCCGACCCTCAACCCACTCACATGGCAAGGAGCCTGGTCCGTTGACCTCTTCGACCGCACCCGTTCTCGTTCTGCGCGCCATCACCGACGCCTACATCGCCCACGTCAAGCAGGGCAACCTCCACTCCGCCCTCGGTCACATGACACTCCTGGCCGACACGTACGGGCTGCCGGCGGTGCGCGACCTCGCTGCTGAACTCACCTGCAACCTCCATGCGCGCTGCCCGGCCCGCTTCCGGAACTCCCTCGGCGGCGTGAACATCTCCGCCGTCTCCCCCGCCCGCCCGGCTGATCCCTTCACCGTCCTCGACGTCGCATCCCGAGCTAACCAGATGATGGGCCGCGGTCAGGTGACGGCTGCGGACCTGTCGCACACCGAGGCCCACATGCACGTCACGGAAGACGTGCGCCTCGTGGTTCAGGCAGCACTCGACACAGCCTCGCACGGGCAGAAGTCGGTCTCTGCCCGCCTGGCCGTCCTCGTGACGCCCCAGCAGCTGTCTGCTGCCGTCGCCCTCCTGACCAACGGCCTCATCGTCTCGCCCTAACCCGCCCAGACCCCGGTGGGGCGGCCCATGAGCCGCCCCACCGGGCTGCGGATCACGTGCCCGAACACTCTGCTCCACCGAGGGAGAGACCTACTCATGACCATGTACGGAATACCCCCGGCATCCTTCCGCCGCGCGATGGCTCCCGAAACCGGCCGCGACCACGCCCGCCACATCGCCGATGTCGCCCTGGCCTGGTGGTTGGAGAACCGCGGGGGTACCAGCGACCTGCCGATTGCCGTGGGCACTCTCGCCGCCCTCGCGCTGGCAGCGCCCAGCACCCCTGCTGGCCCTGACTACGGTCCGCTGCTCCTCCCGCTGGACGACCAAGAAGCAACCGATGTTCTGCGTGCGGTGTGGAACAACCTCTGGTCCTACAACCCTGTCCTGGCCGAGGCAGCCCGCCCTCTCCACGAGTGGCTCGCCCAGGCGGATGACGGCGACACCCGTGGGCTCAGCGACTACACCCGCATCCTGGTCCGTGCCGGCTTGCTGGAGTACGCCAGCGATCTCACACGCTGCGAAGGCGAAGACCTGATCGGTCTTCTGGTCCAACGGATGCGGAGCTACGCCGACCGTCAGAAGGCCGGCCAGTTCTTCACTCCGGCAGGCGCGGCTGACCACCACGCGGAGATCCTCCTCACCGAGCCGGTCCCGCCGGGTGCCCGGCTGATCGAGCCGTGCGCCGGAACCGGAACCATGGTCCGCGCGGCTGCCGCCACGCTGCGGTTCCAAGGGAAGGATCCCGCCGACTACCGGTGGTGGATGAACGACATCGACGAGATCCACGTCGCGTGCTGTGCCGTCAACGCCGTGCTGTTCCGGCTCGGTCCGAACGTCACCGTGTCCCGCGGCGACGCTCTCCACGACGTGGGCGAACTCGAGAAGGACGCCCAGGCGCGCGCTGACCGGGCTATCAGCGAGCAGCGGCGCAGACCGGTGCTGTACCCCACGCGAACCAGGCCGGTGCACTGGCCCGCGTGACCGACGGCAGGCGGCTGGCCGTCAGCTCCCTTCGTACCGCCGGCGAGGTTCTCCCGCCGACAGCGCTCAGCGGAAACTCGCCAGGAGGAGGTGGTGGCACCACCTCCTCCTAAGCTGCCCAGAACCACCCTTCGAACGGCTCACCACCCAGAAAGCACCGCAGACCTCACAGGAGCACCGCCACCATGACCTCTGACCACCACGTTGCACCTGAGCAGGTGTACTGGTCGTGCAGCCCTGACGGCGGCTCCCGCATTCGCATCACCGGCGTCGGCACCTCACACGCCGAGGCAGTGAACGCGACGACCCTCCAGGAGCCGCAGCAGATCTCCCTCACCGATCTCCACCCGTCGGCCACCACGGCCGCAGGGGCCCGGAGGCGTACCGGCTACGTTCTCGACACCGGCGTGATCGACTCGCTGCCGGCCGCCAAACATGTGCAGGACCTGATCATCCAGCGTCCGCACCTGCCCGTCACGGCCATGGCCCGGCACGCGCAAGTGCCCCCCACGACCCTGAAAGACCTTCTGCGCGCTGCCGACCGAGGTCAGCAGCGCAACGTGAACGCCGACGTGGCCCACCGCCTGCTCCTGCTCAACGCCGCAGACCTTCCCAACGAAGCCCGCGGCTACGGCGGGCAGTCCACCGACGCTGCCCCAGTGGTGGAGCATGTGGACCGCATCCTCGTGGAACATCCCGAGATCTCAGTAGCCACCGTCGCGCGCGCCGCGACGATGACGGTGAGCACACTGGCTGCCACCCTCAAGGACGTGCGGGCAGGCCGGCCACGAACCATCAAGGTCCGCTTCGCCGAACGACTGCTCGCCCTGAACGCCACCGACCTGGCGCCGGCGTTCCGGAAGGACGCCGTTGACGCCACCCCAGTCGTCGAGCACGTCCGACAACTTCAGGAGGCGTACGAACTGGCCAGCATCGCCTTCATCGCCAAGACAGCCGGGGTGAATTCGTCCACGCTCACGAGCGTCATCGACGACCACACCGCAGGACTTCGCAGAGGAATCCACCCGACGATGGCACGCCAGGTTCTCGCGCTCACCGAGCTGCCTGCTCCTGCGTTCCAGCGTCGTCCCGGGGTCACCGATGTCGGCCTGATCCGCCGCATCCGGGGACTGTGCGCGCTTGGCTGGACGCTGAACACCATCGCCGGCGCGGGCGGCACCACCGTCAAGTCCCTCACCGACTTCAACCAGACCGGCAGCGCCACCCCGTCGGTCAAAGCCGCCGTACTGGCGGCATGGGGGCAACTGTCGCATCGGCCAGGCCCCTCCGAACTCGCCCGCCAGCGAGCCCTGGCCAAACAATGGGACCCGCCGCTGGCCTGGGAAGAGGAAACCATCGACCAGCCGGCCGCCGAGCCCCTCGGTACACGCACGGCAGGGCGCTCCGGCGAGTGGACACCTGACCTGCTTCGCCTCGAACTCGAATTCCTGCGGGACGAGGGCCTCAACTGGACCGAGTCCCTGGCCCGCCTCGGCCTGCGCAGCCAGCGTGCGCACGAACTCCTCGCCGAGGGCGAGGAAGCCGTCGAGCCCGGGTGTCCGCCCCTTCGTCTACCGTCCCGCCCACAACCCAGCCACGAGCTGGCCGCCTAGCTGCCGGAACCGAGGAACGAGTAACTGCCTGAAGCCCACACCGCGACCACCTCCCGCGCGTCGGAAAGCCTCGACGCAACCTCCGCGACCACGTCCAGGCCGTCGATGACGATCTGGACGACACACCCCGAACATTCGTCCCAGACCAGGAGCCACCACATGAACGCCATCAACAACCCCGAGACCCCCGACTTCGGCGTCGAGCAGTGCGACCCCGCCCGGCCCGCGCCGGCCGTCGTCGTCACCAACACCGCCGACATGAAGTCCCCCGGGCACGGCTACACCCTCCCCCTCATCGGCCGGGAGCGGCCGCACACCTTCGAAGCCGTCCTGCGGGACCAGTCCCTGCGCGTGTTCGCCGACCGGCCGGCCGACATCCTCGCCCAGCTCATCCCGGACTACGCCGGACTGGAGGCCGCCCTCGAGCAGGCCATAGCCAGCGGCAACCAGGACGCGATCGACCAGGCCGAGCTCGCAGCGTTCGACGCCCGGTCGGCGCACGCCACCACGATCCGGCACACGCTGCAGCAGCGCATCAACGCCACCGCCCACGACGACGGAAGCTGGAACAGCCTCGACGAGGAGGAGCAGCAGCTGCTGGCCGCCGCGGCCGCCGGCACGGTGCCCACCGGAGTGATCTACCTGGCGCCGGCCGAGGACGACCTGGGCAACCCGGCGGAGGAAGAGCTCGGCGAGTGGTCGGCGACCGTGCCCCTCGTCCTCAACCGCGGCGAGTATGTCGACGGGGACGTCAGCGAGCCCTCCTCAGGCCTGGAGACCGAGATGCCCGACGGCCGCAAGGTCGTCGTGGTGGTCGAGCACCCGGAGAACCTCGTCATCCTCGATCCGATCGACCCCTTCACGTACCTGTCCTCTCTCGGACGCGCCGGCGTCATCGAGCTGCAGGAGCGCGAGTACGTGCCGATGGACGACCTGTACGCCTCCGTCCTGGAGAGCAGCGCGGCCGCGGACGCCTGAGGTGACGGCCGCGCCGGCGGCGCGACTTCCGACGGCGCCCGCACGTGAAGAAGGAGGCCTCCAGCGGTGAGGGAGCTGATCGCCTTCATCACCATGCATCTGCTGCCTCCGACGGCCGCCTTCGCCGCCTGGAACGAGTACCGAAAACGGCGCCGGGCCATGCTGGTGCTCACCTTCGCCGGCTCAGCGACCGCTGGCCTTGGCCTGCTGCTCGACAGGCCGGGACTCGGTCTCATCGGTCTGCTGCTGCTGTGCCCGCCGGTCATCGCCATGCGCCGTGACTTCCGCGACGACAATCAGTGACAGCCCCCGTTCGGCCCCCAGGCAGCCCGAACGGGGGCTGTCCGCTTTGAGTCGCAAGATCGCCCTTCAGTAAGACATCCACTGGAGGGGCACAACGTGGTTTGCCGCGAGAACAAGGGCCGCTCGGCGGTCATCGGCTATCAGAAGCACCTGCTCAGGCAGCTCGGGTACACGGACTACGACGACTTCGAGCTGCAGTCGGGCGTGCACGAGTTCGGTCACCAGTACGAGGGCTTCCCGGCTCCCACCGAGAAGGAGCAGCTGGCCTTCCTCAAGGGCCTCAAGCAGCAGATCGAGAGCGACCCGCGGATCTCGCAGGCCGACAAGTACCGGGACAGCGACCGGCAGCCCGGGATGGTCACCCGGATCGATCAGGAGATCGCCCGGCTGAAGACGGGCAAGGACGAGCACGGCCGGCCGCTGCAGCCCAAGCACAAGATGCGCGGCCAGGACCTGGCGGCGATGCAGCGCCTCGGTGTGCTCCTGCAGCGCAACCAGGAGGCGAAGGACGGGTACTTCGACGTCTACGCCCGCACGATGGGCATCTCGGCCGCGGCGGCCCGAAGCCGCTGGAAGTCGCTCGTCCGCCGGCAGAAGTCGGAGCGGGAGAACACGCGTATCTCCCTGACGGACAAGTGGCGGGACCAGCTGGCCGTCTCAGGCTTCACCGCCCGGCAGCAGGCCGACATCGGTCAGAGCAACGTCTCCCGTGAGGCCCTGCGCATCATGGAGGAGGAACGGCGCGCTCAGCTGGCCTCGCTTCCCACCCGCCCGGCCCTTACCTCGGCGCAGCGGGTACGCCTTGCCGAGCCGGGCACCGGCAACGTGCAGTGCACCGGAGAGGGCGCCTGCGGCCAGTTCGGTCACGAGCGGAGCACCTGCCCCAACCAGTTCCTCGTCACGCAGCGGGACGACGCCCGGGCGCGGTGGAAGAAGCTGGAAAAGGAGATCCGTGGTCACCAGGAGCGGGCGGATGAAGCCGCCCGCAACAACTGGGCGCACATCGGCCCCGGGCTCACCAAGATGGAGGAGATGCGCAGGGAACGTGACACGGCTCTGCAGCATGACCAGCAGATCACGAACTCCCTCGTCGGAGGTGTCGGCCAGGGCACCGTCAAGTGCGAGCAGTGCGCACAGTTCGGGCACCTGAAGGACGAGTGCCCGAACACCCGTCGCGTCCAGGAGCTGGAAGACCTGCGCCAGCGGGTCAACGAGCGCCAGAGGGCGATGGAGGAGATCTACTCCAAGATGGACGATCTGGAGGCTCAGGGCAGCTACGACGAGGAGGAGTTCGAAAAGCTCCGCAGCCAGGCCAAGACGGAGGAGGCCTACCGGAATCACGCCGGCATCCAGTTCAAGGACAAGAAGGCCGAGATCGCGGGTGCGGCGATCCGCTGCATCGGTGGCTGCGGCCAGTTCGGGCACGCACGAGACGAATGCCCGAACGCGGCCCTGCTCGACGAGGTCGAGGAGCACGCTCGCGAGGCCGACCGGATCCGGGAGAAGATCCGCAGCCGCGCCGAGCTGCGCGGGCAGAACCCCGACACCGCGCCGCTCACCGACGCCGACAACGCCCTCTACGACGACTGGTACGCCAAGAGCATCGACATCGACAAGCGGCTTCTGGACGCGGGGATCGACCCTGCGCAGATATCCACGGCCACCGCTCTGTCGAAGGCCCGCACGTCGAACGCGCCGCCGTCGGCGCGCATCCAGGAGGTCGGCTACAACCCGGACACCGGCTACCTCGAGGTCACGACCAGGCCGTACACGCGCAAGCGTGACGGCCAGGTGATGCCGGCCAAGACGTACGCCTACCGGATGTCGCCCGGCCAGTACCAGCAGATGATGGCGGCCTCGTCCCTGACCAGCTACGTCAGCCAGTCGGTCTGGGCGAAGAACGGTAACAACGTCGCCTACCAGTTCGAGAACGTCGCTGAAGCGACCGAGGCGTCGGTGCAGCGCAAGTGCGCCACCTGCGGCCAGTGGGCCTCCATGACCTCCGCGCACTCCTGCCCTGTGTCCGGATCCCGGGCCGGGCAGGACGACAGCGCTCGTCGTGCCCGGATCAAGGCGGAGAAGCAGGCCGCCCGTGCTGCCGGCCGGCCGGTCCAGATGCCTCCGGCGGTCGCGACGGTCCCGCCGAGCGCGGCACTGCGCTTCGGCAACGAAGGATCGCTGCTCTACGCCGACCGGCGACGGATCGATACGGAGCTCTCCTCGGGGAAGGTCGCGGTCGCGCAGGCGCGAGCGAAGTTCCTGGACGCGAGCGTGACCGGTCAGGCGGTCGCCTGGAACGACGCGGACGGGCAGATGAAGCTGTCCACGGACCGGGACGACGGCGCCACCCTGCAGTGCACCTGCCGGGACTTCAAAAAGAACCACACCTGCCGGCACGTCCGGGTCGTCGGTCTGGCCATGGCCAAGCGGTATGCCGCCGACCACCCGGCCGTCGGCTCGCCACTGCGTAGCGCGCCGCTGCCAGCGGCCGCCCCGGTTCGGGAGGAGACGGCCAAGGACGCCCCGGAGGAAGGGTTCACCCGCAAGTCGTACGCGCAGATCAGGGAGGTCCGGGCAGCATGGCGCGGCAGCGAGCGCAGCCGAGCGGACCAGTTCGCGAAGGCGCAGGACGGCCGCTGGCTGTACGCGGCCGGCGCCGTTGACGGGCAGACCGGCAAGCCGGTCAAGACGCCGAAGGTGTGGTCGGAAGGCGGCATCAGCGTGGACCCGGCGGACGCCGCCGGACGGGACTCGGTACGGCTCGACCGTGAGAAGGACGTCCAGGACGGCCTCCGCGCGGGTCTGCGGAAGCAGACCGGCAAGCACTGGTCGGTGACGCGGAAGCCCGACGGGTGGCTGCACATCACCACCGCGCTTCAGCGCCGGACCGGAAGCAAGGAGATCACCACCGCCGAGCGGCGTGAGCTGGCAGCGGCGCTGAAGCTCCCCATCGACGCCGTCTCCCCGCACGGCGTTCCGGTCCCTCCCGGCAACGGATGGCGTGCCGAGATGCTCGACCGCGCCTCCGGCCGCGCACCCCGGGTACTCGGAGAGCGGTACGTGGCCCGAGCCGACCAGCGGCCCGAGGTCGTGCACAGCGTCTGATCCGCCCATGCTGGCCGTGCCATCCGTGACTGGCACGGCCAGCAGGGGGTGTCCGGATTGCGGGCGATGATGCTTTCACCCCATCCGCACATGAAGGGGACCGCCCGTCGTGTCCACCACCGAGCTGCGCCACCACATCCTCGACCAAGGACTGGCCGCGTTGCGCCGCACCGAGACAGAACGCCAGTACCTCGACCCTGACGTCCAGCTACTGGCCTACACCGCCATGACCACCACCCTGGCCGGCATCAGCACGCGGCTGCTGGAGGCCCTGTCCTGTCATCAGCCGGACCTGGCGCGGCGCCTCGCCGACGAACTCCTCGACCTCCGCGACGACCCGCAGGAGATAGCTGACTACCTGCGTGCGCAGGCAGCGGCCGCCACCCATCGACGTAACGCCCACGAAGTGCAGGCGGCCTGAGATTCGCGAGATCTCGCTGCCGACGCCCTCTCCCGACACCATTCGTTCGTCACCACCCCACGGCGGCCGGCGCACACCGAGCCCCCCCGGCAACGTGCGCGCCGGCCGCCACCCACTCACACCAGGAGAAGCTGCATGGCAGGAGAGACCGTCATCACCGTCATCGGAAACCTCGTCGACGACCCGGAGCTGCGCTTCACTCCCTCCGGCGCGGCGGTCGCGAAGTTCCGTGTGGCTTCCACCCCGCGCACCTTCGACCGGCAGACCAACGAGTGGAAGGACGGGGAGAGCCTGTTCCTGACCTGCTCGGTCTGGCGGCAGGCGGCGGAGAACGCCGCGGAATCGCTCCAGCGCGGCACGCGCGTCATCGTGCAGGGCCGACTGAAGCAGCGGTCGTACGAGGACCGAGACGGCACCAAGCGCACGGTCTACGAACTGGACGTCGACGAGGTCGGGCCGAGCCTCAAGAACGCCACGGCCAAGATCGCCAAGACCACCGGCAACGGCACGGGCCGCGAGGAATTCGGCAACGCCCGCCAGGCGACCAAGGCGGCGGGAGGCCCGCCCGCCGATGACCCGTGGGCCACCAACTCGGCTCCCCCGAGCGACGAGCCGCCGTTCTAGCACGGGTACAACCGACCGACCGGCGGGCCAGGCGAACTCCGCCTGGCCCGCCGGAGGCATGTAGGGGACAGAACAGGGAGAAAACACGTGGCCGCCTTGATGACCCGCCTGGGTAAGCGTCGCGACTGGTGCTGCCCGGGACACAGCCTCAAGTCTCTCGACCACGGCACCGAGCGCGCTCGTGAACACCGTGAATGGCACCGAGAGATCACCCAAGAACTCACAGACCGAGAGGACCCCGCGCCGTGCCCGCCCCTCTGATGATCTCTCCGCTGCTCACCTACGAGCACATCGCCGCTCTGCGGCGCGACGCCGCCCGCGACGTCATCACGTTGATCGCCTCCACCCTCCGGGAGCAGATCCCAGGAGCCGCCTATCTCACCTTCGGCCAGGAGGGCGACCTGTGGTGGCTGGAAGCAGTCCTCGCAGCTGACGGCCGTCGGCTGCACACCATCGGCCACCCCCGGCCCGACCGACTTCCGTCTCTGCCAGCCGGTTCTCCGCACCACTCCGTCTGGCAGGTGGCGGATGCCGACCCCACCAGCCCACAGCAGCTCCTGTTCCGCATCATCCAGTTGCTCAACGACGGAATGGAGCCCGATCTCCTTCCTGCCGACCTTCCCCACGGGCCCGACCGCCGAGGCATCCCCTGCATCCTCCTCGCGCCTGACGCCCGGCCGGATGACGAACACCCCCTCAACGCGAACCGGCTGCTGCGCCCCCACACCACCCCCACCCCTGATCTTGCTGGGCCCGAGTCACCCATCACCGAACTGCTGCGAACGGCACACCCCGACCAGGTACGAACAGCAGCGGAAGCCGGACGCCCCGCCGCGCCGGCAGCGCCGGAAAGGAAGCGCACCCGCCACTTTCACATCAGCGAGGAGTGCATCCACGGGGAGGTCAAGCGTCGCCTGTGCGATCACATCCCGAGGAACGGTAACTGGCGCGTCCGAGAAGTCCCATGTGCCGAGACATCCTGCCGCGACGGCCGCCCTCAGCCTGACGTCCATCTGTGAACGGACTGTAGTGCCGACTCGCACTCAGTCAGCGCGCACTTCGCAGGTCAGGACTCCTGCGGCGGGACGACGGGGGAACGCCCCGCCGCAGGCGTCGGTTCACCGTACGTCCCACATACGAGTCAGACGGCGGGTCGCCGCTGATTGTCCGAAAACCGGCCCGGCGCCACAGAACGCGACCTGTCGTCGTGCCCGCCGCTGCCGAGGACAGCTGGTCTGGTACGCCGGACCCGGCGTGTGCGGTCCGGCTGGCAGCGGCAGCCGCTACGCTGCTCTCAGCGCTGGACACGCACCGCGCAGACCCGCCACCCGCTCCCACGCAGCAGTGGCACGCAGGGGTTCGAAGGCCCGCCGGCCAGGAGACCGGCACCGGCGCCACGTCGGCAAGGGCCCGTGGAGTAGCACCGCGCACCCTCCTCCGAGCGAACTGCGGCGGCGCCGGCGTGGGAGACCCGCCCGTGGAGCCGTCCGCCGTGACGAAGAACCAGAACACCAGCAACAGCCTCGCTGCCCGCGCTCGCACCCTGGCCGAGAAGACCGGCATGCCGTACACCGCCGCCTTGCAAAGCCTGCGCACCCCGCGCACAGAGCAGACCGTCCCGGAGCCCGGCTTCGCCCTCACCAAAGAGGTCGAACGGTTCGTCGACGGCCGGGACCAGATCGGCGTCGAGTACGACCTGCGCGCCTTCCTCGCCGAGCGCACCGCACGCCGGTACGACTGCTACGAGTGCGGGGAGGACGTGCACACTGCCACCGACCCCACGAGCGTGCAGTTCACCGTGTCCGTCTTCGACCCCGACCTCAACCCGGGCACGCACGTGATGATGACGCAGTACGCCCACCTCGCCTGCGCGCCCTCGGAGATCCGCTGGGCGGTGCCGGCCGAAGTCCCCTCGCAGCCGTTCACCGTCCGCGTCGACGCCGGCACCGAGGACGGGGAGCAGCACGTCGTGGCCTACGAGATCACCGCCACCGCGCACCTGCTCCCGGGCGACGAGCCCGACGGCCCGCAACTGCCCGTGCTCCTGCTGAACGCCGAGGTGGAGAACTACGAACCCCACCCGAGCCTGTATGAGTTCTTCGACTTCAACCTGCTCGAGGACGGCTTCCCCGCCCAGGGCGCCGGGGAACTGGGGGCGCACGGCTGGTCGGTACGCCTGGAGCACCCGGGCACCGGCCCCCTGGCGCCGAGCTGGGTCGCCGTACGCGCGGCCACCGCGCCCGCGGACGCGGACGCCGGGCACGGGCACTTCTTCCTCGGCGCCGTCGACCTCACCGACGCCTTCGCCTCGGCCGCCTGCGAGCGCGGCCAGGTGCTGCTCCTCGCTGGCCCCGTCGGGCCACGCACTGTGCTGCCCGACCTCAACGGTGAGGACGCGGACGTGCTCGACCTCCTCAACGACCGGCTGGTCCGCGGCGGGTGGTGCCCCCTCGACGCCCCCGCAGGCGGTCACGCCCGCCCAGCGTTGTCCGAACGGGCCCTCACCCGGTCGTGACACCAGCTGCCGGAGATCCGTCGGCCGGAGCGTCCGGCACGGCGGGTGGATGCAGCTCCCGGCGCAGCGCGCCCCCGTCCACGTACGAGGCCACGGTCCGCGCCAACTCCAGGAGCCGGCGCACCACCAGGTCGTGCTGGGGCGGGTCCGTGAAGTCCCGCCACACGGACCGGGTGGAGGGCTGCATCTGCTTGGGCAGCGGGCGCTTGCGGGTTCGGGTACCGGCCAGGGTGCCGTACGCCTCCTGGACGGCGGTGTCGACCCGGTGCAGGCCGCACACCGGCGGCTTCGGGACCTTCACGCTGTCCCGTCCCGCGTCGGCCGCGGCCACCACCGCGGCGGTCAGATCCGACCCGGTCGGGCTGCCCTCGACCGCGGCGGTGTACGCGGAGCAGACGGCGTGCGCGTACCGGCGGATGGCCACGACCGCCTCCTCGGTCGCCCGCTCCCGATGCACCAGCGCCAGCGCGCTACGGGCGCGCGCCTGCTTCAGCAGCAGGGCGTGCCACTCCGCATCGGCCTCCCCCTCCCGGGGCGCCGCGGTCTTCCCGACGTCCCGCTCCGCCTCCTCCCACCGGCGGTGCGCCGACCACTGGGCCCGGTGCGCCAGCTCGACCGAGCCCTTCATCCGGTCCAGCGTCCGCTGCAGCTCGGCCGGCCACGGCTCGGGGCCGCCGTCCGGGTCCGGGGCGGCGACGTCCGGGTACAGCACGGCGTAGCGAGCCCACAGGGTGCGGTAGTGCGCACGACCGGCCTCGGTGATTCGATAATCGCCCTGCTTGCCCTCGGCGTACGGCGGCGACGGGCGGCCGACGAGCGCCTCGTAGGTGTTGTGGCCCCAGATCCGTACCGTGCCCGGGTCAGCCCTCCACAGCCGGACGAGGCGCTCCCACGCGTACTCCGACAGCTCACCGGCGCGGCGCCGACCCGGCTCCTTTGTTCCCGCCCGCACCGCCGCGCGCCCCGCCCGGGTGAGCTTCGTCTTCACCGTCCGGGACTTCCCCCTGGGCCCTTCGACGACCTCGTCCCGGACCTCGATCAGCCCGTACCGCTGGAGCGCCTGGAGCGTCGACCCGGCACCGTCGTCCCGGACGTCCCGAAGGGCGAGGGCCCGCTGCACCGAGGTGAGCTTCGCTCCCGGCGTGACTACGTCGATCCACCGCCACACAGACGCCGGTGTGTCGTCGTAGTAGCCGGCGGCGGCGTCCTGCGCCCGCGCGGTCTCCTGCGCCTGGTCTTGGTCGTACAGCACCGTCATGTAGGTCTGCTGCCGTGAGTTCAGCGCTTCCCATGCCGCCTGCGCCTTGGTGGCCACCAACTGCTCCCTTCCCGTGCCGATCCCAGCCTGACGCATCACCAGGCACGACTCGTGCAACACCGGTCACCGCCCGGCGGTCTTGCCTCTGTGTCGGCGGCAGCCGGTACCGTGTAGCTGTACGCCACGGCATGCCGCGAACCGCCGTTTCCGCTGCCGCCCCGCGCCCACGCCGCACCGGGGCAGCGCCGCCGGACAAGGACTGCACCAGGGTCCCGCGCAGTACCACCCGAAGGATCCGTCTGTCCGGCTGCGCCCATTCACGCGACGTCCGGCGGGAAGCGTGGGGTCCCGCTGTGGAGCGACCGTGACCAAGACCGGCAGCGACTACCTCAAGCGCAAGGCCCGGGAGATCGCCCGTACGACCGGGCGCCGCTTCCCCGACGTCCTCGCCCAGCTGCGCCGCGAGCGTGACCACGCCTCGGCCGGCCGCCGACCGCGTACTCCCTCGACGGAACTCGTCCTGCGCTGCCGCGGCTTCGCACACCCCATCGACGGAGGACGCTGCGCCCAGCCCGCCGGCCACCCCGGCCACTGGACGTGGTGCGGGCCCGAGCCGCACTTCGCTGCCTACGTCTGGCAGGGCTACGTCGAGGCCCGGGACGCGGCCGAGCACGCCAAGCACGAAGCGTGGCTGGCGTCCCTCACCCCGCAGCAGCGCGCCGAGTACGAAGCCGAGAACGAAGCCGCCTACCACCAGGCCATGGCCGACGAGGCCGCCGAGCCCTACGACCCGGACGAGGACAGGCGCATCGAGTACGCGCTCGACGCGGCCGACGAGGAACGCTGGGCCGACGAAGCCGAGGCCGACGGTTTCGAGTACGACGAGGAGTACCGGTGAACTACTGGAAGATCGTGCAGGAACGCGCAGCCGAGTGCTGGGTGGCCCACACCCAGCCGGGTGCCTCGTCGCTGGCCGGCCTGCCGGCGATGGCGACCCACGCCGAACAGTTCGGCTTCTCCTACACCCTGCATGTCGCGCAGATGCTTCTGTCCGGCGTCGTCTTCAAGAGGTGCCCGGACCGACTCCGTACGGCCGCCGGTGTCCCGGACCTGAAGCGCCTGGTGCTCGATCGCGCCGATGCAGCCACCACGCTCACCGTGGCCGAAGACCTGCGGGCCGTGCGGGGCATGCGGCTCGACGAGGCTCTCGAGCACGTCGAGGACCTGGTGTCGGCCACCGCCCGCGCCCGGGTAGTCGTGCAGAGCGTGCTGGAGCAGGTCCCACGTGGCGCGGAGGGCCGGGCGCGGATGCTGGACATCCTCTTCGAGCTACGCGGCGACCCGACAGCCATCGCCGGGGTCCTGGCCCTCACCGGCAACGCCATGTCAGCGGTGATCGTCCCGCAGAGCCGTAACACCGCGGACGGAGAACCGACGTGACCACGACCGGTACGGCGCTCAAGTCCTACGGCCCCATGCAGTTCCCCGACCGCGCCGGCCTGCACCTGTGGCAGTTCGAACGCGCCCGGCGCCTCGGCCTGATCCCCGGCCCTGACGTCAACGGTAAGCGCTGGTCGCGCGCCGTGTTCGACGACGCCATCGCCCGCATCGACACCATCAAGCAGGCCACCGGAACACTCCCGGACGTCGGCGCCGCCCGGGCCGAACGACACCTCGCCGACCGCTTCTCGATCACCGTCCATTCCGGCACGGCCGCCGAGCTCGCCCGCCGGGGCCACCTTCCCGTCAGGGGGGAATACCATGCCCGCCCGCTCTACTGCGGCCTCGCTCTGGAAACCTTCCGCGACCGCCGTACGGTCCAACGCGCCTCGGCCGCGGGCCGCCTACACCTGCGCGACGCGGCGGCGAAGACCCTCGGCGTGAGGGAGAGCGACTTCGACCACCTCCTTCGGGCCGGCTTGCTCACCCATTCCGAGATCGTCGAGGGACGGCACCACACTCTGGTTCGCCTCTACCGTCAGGCCGACCTGGACCGGCTCCTCCGGAGCCGCCGCATCGACTGGCGGGCTGTCCACGCGACCCCCAAGGGCCATCGATCCCCGCTCGCTGCCCTCCCCACTAAGAAGCGCACCGATGGGGCGACGGGCGGATGAACACGCAGCTCGACGACCTCTTGCAGAAGCTCTCGCTGCTGGACCGGCTGGAGTTGGTGCGCCGGGTGCGGGTGGGCTCCCTGACACTGCACGTCGGCGACCGGGTGAGGGCCAGCCACCGCCTTCGGGGCTCATACCCGGACGAGGACCTGGAGGCTGAAGAGGGGTGGGGCGCGGAGCCCGCGGACTACTGCCTCACCCATGACGTGCCGGCCGGGGCGCTCGGCCGCGTGACGCTGGTCCGGCAGTACGTCACCCCGTTCCCGTACTGCATTCGCTTCGACAACGACGTCGAGTTGGGCCTAGCCGAGGGCGATGTCTTCCGCGTCCCCGAGCAGCCCTCGGAACGACAGCGGGAACAAGACGAGGCGCTTTGGCACGTCCCAGCCGACGGGGCGTTCACCACATACTGCTGCCGCTGGATCGACCGGCTCAGCCGGATGTGCCCGCAGTTCAAGGGCCACCCAGGTCCGTGCGGGCTGCCACCGCAGTGACGGTATCGTCCCGGCCCCAGCCACCACGCCGCACGAGCATCAGCGAGCGCGCAGAGCGTTTCCGAGTCGGTGCCACCACCCTGTCGGCCGTGCACCGGCGCACGGCCGACGCCTGCTGCACTCGCTAGAGCACCCCATGCCCCCCTCCAGGACGACCGTGTTCACGGCCGGGGAGGGTGTCCGCTTTACCCGGCACAGTGCTCCCTGCATCGGCTTCAGCGGCAGACCCCCGGAGAGCATCATGAACCACACTTCCGAGACCGGCCTTGAGAAGGCGACCGAGCCGAAGACGGGCGTCATCACCGGCGTCGTCGTCGATGACCCGGGCACACCCTGTACTCCGGAGTACGCACGGACTCTGACGGAACGCGCCCTGCATCTGGCCGACGAGCTGGACGGCACGATGACGGAGATCGTCCGTGTGAAGGCATGGGAGCCCTTGGGCTACCGAGACCCGCGCGAGTACGTACTCAAGGAGTTCACCAACTCCTCCCGAGCGCACCGCTACCGACTGGCGCGCTTCGCCGCCTTCGCCCACCAGCTGACCGAACGGCTCGGTGACGACGCCTTGGAGCTGCAGCTGACCGAGCGCGCCCTGCGCCAGGTCGCTCCGAGCCGTGACGCCGAAGTGATCAATGCTCTGGAGAGCCGCCTGGCCGATGCCGATAGTTCGGAGGACATGGACGAGGCGGTGAACGAGACGCTCCGTGCGCACTCTCGAAACGCGCCACCGGAGGAGGACATGTGGGCCGGCGAGGACGAACCCCAGGCCCGGCAGGGCGGTGCGGCCCCCGCCTCGCGGCGCGACGACAGCGAGGGCTGGGGCGCTGATACCGACTTCGACTCTGACGGCTTCGATGACGAGCCACAGGAGCCTGTCCAGCCTGCCGTCGCGCCCCCGAGCAAGGCCGCTCTGGCGGAAGCTGACCGCTACGAGGAGTTCTTGCGCGCGATGCGTGTGATCGCCGCGACGGGCGGCGAGCTCCCCGGCATCCTCGACAACGCCGATGAGCCTGAGGAGAAGGAGCTGATGGAGCTGGCGCAGAAGGTGGGCGGGGTCGCCGCAGCTACGGAGGAAGCACTCAGCGCCCTGTGACCGAGGGCGAGCACCAGACGCTGCGGGCGGTGGAAGGCGCCGAGGCGGTTCTCGCGAGAGATTCGCTTCTGCCAGGTACAGCCCGAAGCTGTGGCCCTCATCCCGCCTCAGCCTCGGAGGACCTCGTGTTCACGGCCCGCCACGCTCGCCCCCGCCGCATCACGGCTCAGCAGTTCACCCACGCTCTGGCGTCGAGCGACGTCGTGCGGGAGATTCAGGCGGCCACGGGCCTGGTGCACCGCTACGAGGCATACGGCCTGAGCCGAAGCAGCGCCGGTTGGGTCGCGGAGGACCACCTGCGCCGGGCGCTGTTGCGGTTCCAGCAGTTGGTGGACGCTTACGTTGCCGGAGCGCGAACGTGGGCGGGCCGAGCGTGGCGACGGCGCCAGACGCGCGACGTGCTGGAGAGCATGCGTGAGGCGCTGTGGTTCACCATGCGGATGCAGGAGCCGATTGAGCTGTTCTGGCCGCCCGCCCTCTTCTACCGCAACGTCAGGACCACCGTGCTCGATCAGGCCATGCTGCTGCTCGATGAAGCGGAGCTCACAGCCGCATGATGGCACCTACGGCAAGGCCGAACCGGCGAGATCCGAACCAGAAGAGGGACTGTGCTTCAAGACCGAGCTCGACTCGGCGCTCATGGGATCACTCAACCGGTGCCAGCTCCTCTCTACCAGGCTGACTACCTGAAGCTGCTCGGCGCCGGCATCCTCATCGACCGCCGCGGTCTCGCCCTGGGCGCCGCGGAGTGCGGCTGGGCGTGCGGTGGTCTCACCGACGGCTTCACGTGTCCGCTGAGCCTGAGCTGCCCTCTGTGCCACGCCCGGCCGTCCCAGCGATGCCGCCGACCGAGCGGACATGATGCAGACCCACACGTCGGCCGGCTTCATGAGGCTGGAGCGATCGACCGGCAGCGCGAGGAACGTAGTGACCCAACGCTGCCAGCCCCTTGGCCTGCGGAATGATTCAGCAGGCACCGCCGCCCGGGCTTGCAGTCAGACCAGTGACTTCGCCTCGTTCAGGCCGTCTGGCGAGTGCAGCGCCCGGTAGAGAGCACGTTCGGCGCGACCTTGGTTCCAGGCGTGCGTACGCGCGTCGAACTCCGCCTGATCGCGGTAACCCGCGTCGGCTGTCCACTGGTCATCATGGTCGCGCCGGTGGTAGACAACTGCGGGCAGCAGTTCCCCGGCACTGCGGCCCGTGACCCCCATGACGTAGGTGTAGTCCTCACCCTTGTGCAACCCGCCATGGCCTACGGCCCGAGCGAGCTGGGTGTCGGTGAGGAGCATGCAGTGCCCCAACGGGGGCTTGCTACCAGTGGCCGTCGGCCAGTACGTCCAGACGTCTCCGGGCTCGTGCCTTCCGACCGGGGTCGGGCACATCCTCGTCTCCAGGCTTCCGTCGACCCGCCAGTCGGCGGACCAGCCAGCGACCCACCGGAGCCCACTGTCCATGGCACGGTCGTACCGCACAGCGAGCGAACGCTCGGGCAGCCGATCGTCATCGTCGGCGAAGGCGACGAAGCGTGCGGACACGTAGTTCAGCGCCGTATTCCGAGCCGGCGCGGGACCCGGATCGGGCCGGGCGCAGACCCGCACTCGATGGTCCTTAGCGATCAGCTCGGGGATACGCTCCGGATCCGCGCGGGGGCCATTCGGCGCGATGATCCATTCCCACGTCACCTCTGTCTGCCAGCGGAGACTCTCATAGAGCTCCTCCAGGTAGGCGAGACGGCGGTTGCTCAGGCCGGTCGGGGTGATGACGGCGACAGCCGGTTCGTCGGTGTAGGGCATGTGCAACTCCGATGTGGTGCAGGTCGGGTGGTAAGAGGGGCTATGCGACGCGGCCGGCCGTCGGCTGCTGCTGTCCGGGGCGCTCCGCCCAACTGCCAATCAGTGCCGAAGGTCGCAGCGCGATCAGACGTGCGGAGCGGGGCAACTGCTCGGCGTACGCCGCCAGCGCTGATTCGTCGTCGAGCGGGTCGGGTGCGAGTTGGGCGAGGGCGACCAGCAGCTGTACCGACTCGTCCTCGTCTTGGTCCAAACCGGACCAGCGCAGGACCAGGAGGTCATCGCGTTCTGTGGCCCGCTGGGGGCGGGCCCAGGGCGCCGCCTGCTTCCATCCGCTGCTGTCCAATACGACAACGGGGAAGATCACACCGAGGCCGTAGTGGGCGGCCAAGGGTGGTCGGTTCACGGAATGTGTCTCCTTCCGAGGCTCCGCAGGGAGGGGAGGACTCAGGTGGCGTTTCAGGAATCGGTGGAACTTGGCCGTGTTGGGCTGGGTGGGCCCTGACGCGAGAGCGACAGGGCCCACCCATGGCGTGAGGGCCCAAGCCCTGTGGTGCGGTTAGTCCAGTTGCATTGGCACCGAGATGTAGTAGGCGCTGATCCATCCGGTCTTGCCCGAGTTGGCGCCGCTGCGGACCTTGATGTGGGCCCAGGTGCCGCTCTTTGCGTAGCAGGCCACCGTGATCTTGGTGTCGGTGCGCAGCAGGCCCAGGGACGTGTAGCTGGTGCTCGGGCCGTTGCGGAGGTGGACGGTGGTTGAGGTCCAGGCGGTGTAGTCGGCCACGTTCTTGGTGCATGCGGTGGAGCCGACTGCGGATGCGGGAGCGGCGAGGGCGGTGGCTCCACCGAGCATGAGGGCTGTGACCGCGGTGGCGGTCGCGGCCCGGCGGGTCAGAGGTCGCATGGATTACTTCCTTCGTTGTCGAGAGACGGCGTTCGGCTGGCGGTGCGAGACATCCTCGGCGGTGCGCGAGCCTCTGGAGGGCGTCGAAGAGGCACCGGTGGGACCTGTGCCGGCACTGCGAGCCCCGCTGGGTGGGTCGGAAGCTGTGAACTACTCATGTCCTGAACGTATGAAGCAGAGCGGACAGGCTCTTCTGCGGCCGGAGTGCTGTGCCGAGGCGCTGACGACGGGGGCCCAACAGGACAGTGGCGCGTGGTCGAGGCCGCCGGCAATGCGCTTCGAGGGAGGTGTCCGCTTCCGTTCCTACTGTGCGTCTCGTTGGAGATCGTCGATCCGCGGCGGCCTGCCAACGTGCGATGAAGGGCAGCGAGACGCATGAGTAAGAGGAGTACGACGCCGCGCCGGCGCATGATGCGGGTGGCCTCGGCCGCCGTCATGGCAGTCGGCGTGCTGGGCGTCGCCACCACCGGTGCCTCGGCCGCAGAGGTGAGCGCCACGGCGCAGGTGAAGGCCGATGCGGCCGGGGACGAAGGGGCCAAGGCCGACGCGAAGACGGTCGTGACGCCCGCAGACGACCCGACCGACCCGGGAACCGACCCGGGCACGGACCCGGGAACCGATCCCGGCACCGATCCCGGCACCGATCCCGGCACCGATCCCGGCACCGATCCCGGCACCGATCCCGGCACCGATCCCGGTACGGACCCGGGCACCGACCCGGGCACCGATCCCGGTACGGACCCGGGCACCGACCCCAAGCCGGACCCGAAGCCGGACCCGAAGCCCGACCCCAAGCCCGACCCCAAGCCCGACCCGAAGCCGGACCCGAAGCCCGACCCCAAGCCGGACCCGAAGCCGGACCCGAAGCCCGACCCCAAGCCGGACCCGAAGCCGGACCCGAAGCCGGACCCGAGCGTCGACCCCACCCCGGACCCGACCTCAAACCCTGGGGGTGGCGACGAGTCGACGCCGGGGTCCGGGTCGGGCAAGCCGGCGGGTGAGGCAGCTGGCAACGGCAAGTCCGAAGCGAGCAGGGTGTCCGACACCACCCAGAACGTGGCGGACAGCAAGCCGAGCGGATCGCTCGCCCATACCGGAGCGGACGGCAACACCCAGCTCGGCCTGGCGGCAGGTGGGTTGCTCGCGGCCGGCGTTGCCGCCCTCGGAGTCGCCGGCATCAACAAGCGCCGCGCCGCTCGAGGCGCCGGCAAGCCCGACGCCGCGTAACACCACGTCGCAACCGATCAGGCGGGGGTGAGAACACCCCTTACCCCCGCCTGCTCAGGCGTGTCGCATTTATGGCTTTTGTTCAGGAAGCGCCAGCGATCGAAGGAGCAGCACTCATGAAGTCCATCCGCCGTTTCACCACCGTCGCCCTGTCCGCGGCCCTCATGGCCGGCGGGGCGGCCGCCCTGGCACCGGCAGCGTCAGCGGCCACCGCCTCCAGCTGCACCTACAACCTGGCGGACCACAACGCCCAGGTCGACGGGAACGGAATCAACTACCGATCGGGCCCGGGGACGTCGTACGCCTCCAAGGGATTCCTCTACGACGGCGACGACCTGCGCATCTACTGCGGCAAGGGTGACTGGTACTACGGCAAGTTGATCTACCGGTCCAAGAGCGGCATGGCCGCGAACACCTACGGCTGGATACGCAAGGACATGCTCCTCAGCCTCGCCGGCTAGCCGAACCTGCCAGGCGGTGCGAGCTGTCACCGCTGGGCCCTCCGTATACGCGATGCCCGCAACGCGGGCTCCCTGCGCACGTACAGGCGGTGCCCTGGCCCCAGTGCCGGGGCACCGCCCACCCCTCCAGACCGCTGATGCCCTCTGCGGCCCACTTGGTCATGCCACGAAGAGGAGACGCAGTGTCACCCGCTCAGCCAGCGCACCGATCCCAACAGGTCCCGGGCGCACGCACCACCCTTCCCGGGCGAGCCCGTCGGCAGCCGCTGTCACCTCGACCGGTTTGGCAAGACGTCTTCCTCGAACCCCGGTACGACCCGGCGATTCAGCAGGAGATCGACGCCGACCTCGAGCTGGAACAAGAGATCGCACCTCCACGAAGACGAAGCGGTCGGGGCTGAGCATCGCGGCGCTCGAACTTGTCCGTCGGGTTCCAGAGACGGCCGACAGGTCCGGGCTCAATCCGGGCCCCCCGCCCCTCTCCCACCAGCACAACCGGGCGTTCGCCCCTCAAGTATCCGGAGCACCTGCATGACCACCGCCCCCACCGTCATCACCCCGCCCGTCAGCCCAGCGATGCGAGCGGCGCGATCCGTCGTCTGGACCTTGCTTGCCTCCTCTCTGCTCATCAAGGCCGCCGGCTTCGCATGGGACTTCCTGGGCTACTACGTCGCTGACGGGCTCGGATACGGCACCACGGCCGCAGGCGCAGCACTGACCGCATTCGGACTCGGCTGGTGCGCTGGCCTCGCTTCAGCCGGGGCCCTCACAGACCGGCTGGGACAACGGGTCGGCCTCTCGCTCGTCATGGCGCTGTCCTCCCTCGCCTGCTTCGCCCTCGCGTTCGCCGAGTCGTTTCCCGCCCTGCTCCTGGTCTCGTTCTTCCTCGGCATGACGATGGAGATCCACCGGCCGGCGGTCAGCGCGCAGATCAACGCCACCATCGACAGTGAAGCCGGCCGCACCCGTGCGCAGTCCTGGCTGTACTGGGCTTCCAACGTCGGCATAGCCATCTGCGCGGCAGCCGGCGGATACCTGGCCCATCACTACGGCTACAAAGCCCTTTTCGTCGTCAATGGACTCGCGTGCCTGGGATTTGCGGCCGTGGCCTACCGAGTCCTGACACCAAGGACCGCGACTGACAGCGCCGACGTCCCGGCCGTCACCTACCGCCAGGTCTTCGCCGACCCCTCACTGCGCTGGATCGCCGTTGCGGCAGTCTGCGGCATGACCTGCGCCTGGGGACTGGTCTCTGTCCTGCCGCTACTCATGACCGACGACGGACTCCCGCCCACCAGCTACGGCCTGGCGATGCTCGCCAACACGATCACGGTCCTGGCGCTCACTCCACCCCTCACCCGGCTGCTCGTCGGCTCCGGGGACACCCCCAGATATCCGCTCGTCCCCATCCTCGCCTGCGGCTGCGCCATTCTCGGGCTTGGCATCAGCCTCGCCGCTCTGCAGCACACCACCCTCGGGTACGCCGCCGCGGCCGCGCTCCTGGTCCCCGGTGAGATCGCCTTCTCCGTCGCGCTCGGCGCCTACATCTCGACCCACGCCCCCCGCAACGCCACCGGCCGCTACCAGGCAGTCCTCAGCGGAGCAACCGCCGTCGCCTCTCTTCCGCCGCTCGGCATAGCCCTGGCGCTGAACACCGGTGGCCGCCCCCTGGTCGCGGCCCTCCTGGTCGGCAGCGCACTCGTCGCCGTCGCCGCGTGCCGCCCCCTGGCCAGGGCCCTCCGAGACGCGCAGCAGGAACAAACACATCCGCTTCCCACCCCCGCCCCGTAGCCCGGGCCTCCCGGCCCCGGCCGATCACTCCCCCAAGGACCTTCCGTGCACGACATCACCCCCGCTGCGGCCCGTCTCACCGCCAGGCTGGCCCAGCCCGTACCCGTATTCGGTGCCTACCTGCCGGCCGGATTCCCGGCCCCCGGCCTGGACATCGAGACCCTGCAGATGCTCTCCGTGGCCGGAGCGGACGTTCTCGAAATCGGCCTGCCCCACCCGCATGCCCCCCTCGACGGACCGGCCATCACCGCGGCGAACCAGCGCTCCCTCGAACACGGGACACAGACCCAGGACGTCTTCACCACGGTCCGGCGCACAGCCGAAACCACCCAAGCCTCCGTGCTGGTGATGACGTACTGGGAGCCCGTGCGCGCGCACAATCCGCGTCGATTCGCGTGTGAACTCGCCGACGCCGGCGCCGCAGGAGCGTTGATCCCGGACCTCCCCGCGGCTGCAGCTGCCGAGTGGGCCGTAGCCGCCCGGGCGGCAGGACTCCACAACCTGCAGTTCACCCCCCGACAGGCCACCGACACCGAACTCGGCCAGGTCACCGCACCTGCGAGCGGCTGGCTGTACGCCCCAGCCGTTACGGGCCGCACCGGCTACCAGGGACACCTCGACATAGCCGCCCTGAAGGCCTTCACCCGCAGGCTGAAGCGACTGTCCGACGTCCCCATCGTCACCGGGGTCGGCATCTCCAGCCCCGAGCTTGCCGAGCAGGTCGCCCCTCACGTCGCCGGCGTCGTAGTCGGATCCCCCATCGTCCGCTGTCTCCTTCGGCGCCCCGACAGCACCGGCGCAGCAGCTGCCGCCGATACCGCCGCCCTGTTCGCGGACTCCATCCGCACCCCCGCGCTGACCTGACCGAGCAGGCCTCGGCGCGACCACCCCCGCACAAGGAACCTGACCCCTGGAGCAGCCGTGCCTTCTGCCGTCGTTTCGCCGCAGGCCACCACCACAACACCAGCCGAGAACCGCCGATGGCCCCCGATCATCTGGGCAGCCCTGATCGGAACCTTCGCCATCCGTGCCCTCGGCTTCGCCTACCCCTTCCTGCCGTACCACGCCGACAGCCTCGGCTTCTCCGCACAGACGACCGGCTGGGTCGTGGCAAGTTTCGGCGCAGGCTGGCTCATAGGACAGGTGGGCGGCGGCTGGCTGTCCGACCGCATCGGACCGCGCGCAACACTTGCCTACGCCATGGCCACAGCCGCGGTCATCCTGCCGATCCTGGCGGAAGTGCGCTCCCCAACGGGGATCATCACCGCCGCCCTCCTCACCGGCGTGGTCTACGACGCCGCCCGGCCGGTGATCACCACACTCATCGACGACACCTTCCCCACCAAGGCGCAGCAGGTACTGGTGAATGGCTGGCGACACTTCGCCGTCAACATCGGTGCCGCCCTCACCGGATCACTGGGCGGCTATCTTGCCGCCACAGCAGGACTTCCGACACTGTTCTGGGTCAACGCGCTCGCCTGCGCGATGTTCGGAGTGGCCGCCGTACTCCTACTCCCTCCGTACACCCGCCGCACCGGCCCCGAGGCAACCAAGACGGGGTACACCCACGCGGTGCGCGACGCCCGTCTGTGGCTGCTCTCCCTCGCCAGCCTCTGCGCACTCATCTGCGCCGGCAGCGTCTTCACGGCCCTTCCGATGATGATGAGCTACGACAACTTGGACGCCACCGCATACGGCTGGACGCAGGTAGCGAACGCGGCCGCCGTACTGATCCTGTCCCCGTTCATGACCCCATGGCTCAGCAGACGCGCTGCGCACGGAGGGCCCATGACCGGTCTGCTGGCCACCAGCGCCCTCCTCCTGGGCGCCGGCATGGGCCTGGCCGGTCTGGCGGATTCCACCGCCGGCTATTGCCTTGCCGCAGCCGCCGCCGTCCCAGGCGAGATCATCCTGTTCATCGCAGCCGGCGACCTCGTCTCCCGCCTTGCCCCGCCTGGAGCACACGGACGGTACGCCGGCCTGTGGGGCAGCAACCTCGCCCTGGCGGTCATCGCCGCGCCTCTCCTTGCCGCCTGGTCCCTCAGCCACGGCGGAGGAGTGACTGCGACATGGACCATCTGCGGCGCTGGAGCACTCGGGGCTGTCCTGTGCTGGCCCCTGCACTCCAGCATCCGCACGGCCGACGCACTCACTACCCCGGGACCCCGCTCAACGAACGATGAAGCGGAGCGCTCCGCGGAAACAGCGTGACTGTCGGTACCGCCAGATACGTTGCCCATCACCACCTTTCCCTACCAGCACCTCAGGACAACCATTGAGTGACCCCACCGTCTTCACCTGGTGCTTCTCCCACGGTCGACTGCACCACTTCGACGGCGAGCCGTGGTGCACTGCCACCTGGGCTCTCCTTCCAGGCGCAACAGAGGAAGAGGCACTGGCCGCCAAGACGGAGCAGTACGGCGAGGCGACGTTTCTCGACCAGCTGCCCGATGAACAGCAACTCGCTCTCATTCGAGGAAGCAGCGACCGCACTGCCTGACAGCACACCCGTGGGCTGGAGAGGACGGCGCCTCGTCACGTTGGGTTCAGAACGTCACCAGCAGCCCGAGCACCATGACCGCCACGATGACGCCGACGACGATGATGCGCGTACTCGAATCGGCCGACCGCCACCAGTGGTCCGCGGTCGGCCAGCCAGAGGCGGCCACTGCCTTGGAACCGATCCGCCTCGTCAGGGGCTTCCGGTCAGCGTCGTCGGGCTCCAGATAGTCAAGATCGCCGTCGCCGTTCTCCTGGATCTGTGCAGCAAGCGCGCCAAGAAGCTCGTCCAGTCGCTCCGGGCCCAGCTCGAGATGCAACTCGGCCCTGTCGTTCCCCAGCACCAGGATGGGGAAGGGATGGTTCTCGTCCGCACTGGTCACCACACTCCAGTCGGCGTAGTCAGCGTGCACCTGATCTTCGGTCTCTGCAGACGCGGCCTCCGCGGTCTCGGCCGGCGAAGGGATGTAGTCGGCGGGCAATGTCGTGACCTCCTTGCGGGCCACCGCGGTGGTGGCCCCGCCGCATGCTCACCGGTCAACCGGACACGGCCTGTTAGCGGCGGTGATCACGGACGTGAGCTCCGGGTGGTTGTCCGCCTCGCCTCGTAGGTTGCGTGCTCAGTCCCCGAAGGGACCAACGTCGACACCTGCTCATGGATGGCAAGAGATTCGCGACGGGACCACGCTGCAACGGCCTCAGCCAGAAACTCCTGCCATTCACTACCGAGGAGATCAGTTTCGATGAGCACTGATGTGCAGGAGCCGGTCAGCACCGCCTTTGCGATGAGGCTCCACATGCCGCAGCCGCACCCCTGCTTCGTCATCACAGCGTTTCTGCACTACACGCTGGAAGACCCATACGCCGTACGGATCGTCTTCCGCATGAGCATGGGAGACGAGCCTGTCGTCTGGCACGTGAACCGCGACCTCATCCGAGACGGTCTGGTCCGGCAGGTGGGAGAAGGGGATGTACAAATCGGTCCTGATCCGCGCAACGCAGACGACGTCGTCTTCCGCCTCCGTGTGGCCGACGCCAGCGCGCTTCTGACGGCCCCCCGGCCGCCGATCGAAGACTTCCTCCGCCGTACGACCGAAGTGGTTCCGTACGGCAGGGAGAGCTCTGTGCCCAGTGTGCGAGTGGCGCTGGACGCCGAGCTGGGTCGGATCCTCACTACCTCGTAGCCCTGCAACAGATCCCGCTGCCTTACGCCGACGCCGTCGCGTTGCTTGCAACTTGGGACGCCATGGCCCTGACCGACGTCAGGGCCATGGCCATTTCCGGGCCGACTGGTCGTGCCGCAGGAGACCCTGACGCGCATGTTTCCGCAAGTCCCTGGTCCCGCCGTGCCTGGGCCTGTCAGGCTCGCGGCATGTCCGTACGCGTCTTCCGTCACGTCCACCAAGAGCGCAGCCACCGGACCCTCGGAGGCACCGTCGAACCGCCCGCGACCGAGACCGTCCGATGGGACGCCATGCTCGAAGCGGTCGCCATCAGCCGCGGGCTACCCATGCACAGAGGGAAGGAGCTTTACGAAGCCTGGCTCGCAGATGTGCAGCCGGCTGAATGCCCGTGCACGCTGTGCGGCGTTGTCCGCCAAGCCCTCGAGACCGAGAGGGCCCGGGAGACCGCAGGCGCCTACCGGAGTGAGAACGGCTTCTGGATCTTCCCGAGCGGGCTCCCTGAGGGAGAGACGCTGACCGGGAGTTACCAGATCGCTGAGGGGGTCTGGGTGGACTCCGACGAGCCACGTTCGACCCCCGGAAACGACCCACGGAACCGCAGCTCCACACCCCAGCCTCAAAGTGAGTCCTAGGCCACGGTCGTAGCGTTCAATCGTGGACGATAGCCCTTCCCTTCACTCGCCATGATTAGACCTTCACCCGCGACCAGGAGGGGGTCCCGCTGTGCCGGTCCTGCGCCAGATCACCACGTGCACCGAGCCGTCGACCGTCGTCATCGAACGGCGCACCCGCGCACGCGACCGGTCTGTGGACTACCGGCTGGAGGTCTGCCGACGCCACCGATGGCTCGCGGACAACTGGACCGGACGGCGCAGCACTGAAGGAGCCGGCGGGCGATGCGGGACCGTCACCGACCACCGCCCCTACGCCCAGATCGTGCAGTCTCATGCCGCAGCGTGGCTGGTGCCGTTGACCGCGAACGGCCCCGAGGACCACAGCGGCGACCTCGCGGCCGCGCTCCGCGCGGGTTACGAGTTGCTGACCGTGAGCCGGGAACCGACCGGCGTGGCGATTGCACTGGAGCATGCGGCGCGCATCGCCGAGGCGATCGCCATCGGCGCCCTGCCTCTGGTCGAGGGACGCGCTCAAGTCCTGGCGGCACTTGGCGCGGCAGAGACCCTCGACGCCGGAGCACGAGGCGCCTGACCTGCTGCCGCAACTCGGCCGCCGTCCCGGGAGCGCGGAGATCCGTAGCGGTCCGGGGCAGCGCAGGAGTAGAACGGATCTGCCCGCCATAGGGGCTGTCGGTTGTGCTGAACGAGGAGTACGAATGGCCCCTCCCGCTGGTCTGGGCAGGGGGAGGGGCCCTAGAGATGCTTGCACGGCAGATCAATACACGAGGTCGCGACAACCGTCTGCCGCCGAGCCCTCCGTGCACCGTCGCGGGCTACTCGCCTTTCGGCTGTCCGGCAGCCAGTCCAGGGGCGAGTCGCGCACATCGTGCGGCGTAGGCCGCTAGATGCTGGGTTTCGAACTCGGTAGCATCCCAGTTCTCCGCCCGCACGTCGCCACCTGGCCAGACATAGGCCCAACCGCATCCACCGTCGGACAGCGGAACCTCTTGCAGCTCGTATCGAGTGTCCTCGAATGCGTCGAGGATGCGCCACTCCTTGTCGCTCAGGTCGGTCAAAAGCACCCCGGAGGCGAGGCTGGCGGGCGGTCCGACGACAAGGCCCGGGTAGACGCGGCCCTCGAGCGCGGCAGCACGGTAGCCGGGCGCGAAGGCCGGAGACTGTTCCGGGACGCGCCCTAGCAAGGCCCGGAGGACGGCGTCGAACTGGAGCGTGCCGTAGCAGAACAGCACGTCGGGGCGTTGCGAGAGACGGTCCTGGCGAAGAGCGGTTTCCAGGGACGGGGTGGCTATGGCTTGCGTCATGTGCTTTCCGGTCTTAGTGGGAGGTCAGGTACATCGCGTCGTAGACGGGTGATTCCGGGGCGTGCTTGATCTGGCCCAGGACCGTGTACCCCCAACGCAGATAGGCATCGTGGGCGGGCTGGTTATCCACGATGCAGGTCAGGGCTGTGACGTTCTCCTCCCGGCCGGAGATGACCGTGTCGTGGATCTGTCGTCCGAGACCGCAATTCTGTAGAGCGGGCAGCACCATTAGCTCCCGCAGCCAGAAGATGTCGCGGGAGGAGGCGAGTTCTTGCAACGCGGCCGGCCGCCGGGTGCCGAGGGACGTCCACCAAGGCTTGTCGTGGGGCAGGGTGGCGCCGTGGACGTATCCGACGATTCGACCGTCCAGCCGAGCTGTCACGGTCTCGAAGCCTTCCGTGTCGAATGCCGCCTCGAGTCGATTCCGGAACGAGTCGACGGAAAAGAAGGGGTCGCCGACGTAGGGCGGCCTGTCGTACACCGTGGCGTAGACGTCGACCAGCTCGGTGAGCATCGCCTTCGCTGACTGCGCATCGTGCCGCTGGAACTCCGGGTCCACCGTCTGTACTCTCCTTTGCTTGCTCACGCGACGTGAGTTCGGATCTGTTCGAGTAGGTCCCCCACGCCGCGGGCGCGTCGATGGGGAATCAAGCCGTCATGAACGATCGTCAACTGCGCGGTCGTCCGTGTAGACGACATCCCGCTTTCGACGAGCTGGAGTGCCTGCGTCCCGGCGGCCAGGCCGTGGTCGATGTCGCCGTTCTGCACGGCCGCGACCGAGAGCCGGCCGAGGCACATTCCGCGATTCCTGGAGTGGGCGACGTCCTGAAGCGCCTCAGACCGTGCGAGGAGCTCTTGAGCTCGGGCCACCTGACCGAGGTCAAGCCTGCACATGCCCTCCAGACACGTCAGCTCGGCGAGGTTGAGGAAGTGTGCCCAGTCCGGGTCCAGCTCGTGGTCTCCGCGCTCCCACTCCTGCCAGGCGCGCTTGATGGCAGCCTCGGCGTTGAAGACGTCGCCGATGCGTGCGTGACCTTGGGCCTCTCGGATGGCCAGCAGTGCGGTGACGCGGCTCGGTGCGTTCCAGAGTTCGGCATGCCGCTGTCCCAGTTTGGCGAAGCGCACGGCTTCGCGTCCCTTGTTCAGGTCGACGGCCTGGCGGGCCATATTGCTCAGGGTGCGGCTGGCCAGCACGTCGTCGCTGGTGTAGTTGGCCGCGTTGAGCGCCTCGGAGAAGTACTGACGGGCCTGGGTCTGCAGTCCTGCGTCGTAGCAGAACCATCCGAGCGACGTCGTCAGCTTCCCCGCGAGCGCGTGCAGCCGCTGGCCCAGAGCGTCGTCGTAGATACCCCTGTCGATCATGTGGTGCGTCCAGAGCAGATGAGCCCGGGTCGGTCGCCACAGTCGATTCGCGCCGAATTGCTGGTCGATCGCGTAGTTGTCGTCGGCGGCGCCGGACAGCAGCTCGACTTCCTCCGGGGAGATTCGCCACTCGCCGCTGTGGTTGGTACCGGTAGTCGTCTCGGCCAGCCATGGGGGCGGCGCCTCATCGGTAAGAGGGCTGGAGCTGCCGGCGACCAGAAGGGGACCGGGTGATGCCTGGCTCACCAAAGGCACCGGTGTGAGAGCCACAGGGCCCGCATCCTCATCCGTTGGGGGGCGGAATCCCAGTTCCTCGACAGGGCACTTCCAGTAGGCGGCCAGTACCGCCCGGCTGTCAGGATGCGGCCAGGGAGGAGGGTCGGAGTTCTCCCACTTGGAGTACTGGCGGATCGTGAACGTGGGCGTCCTGCTCAAGCGCCCTTCTGCACGAAGGCGTCGGGCAAGGTCTGAGAGTTCTCGTACGACCTCCTCTTGCGTACGGTTCGCGCGAGTGCGTAACCGCTTAAGTTCACGCATGGCCACCTCCTCACTGTCTGGATGGCCTCACGGTAGCGACTTCGGCAGCCTCCCGTGAGGGTTCGTCATCTAACGCCCCAGGTCAGAGGGAAAGGGCAGGCGAAAGGGCGGCTAAAGGGCATGCAGGAGGCGGGCAGAGTTCCGGGGAAAAGACCTGTTCACCGCTCCAGCCCTTCGCTGCACTAGGTCACGTTGCAGACACCCTGTGTTTCGTTGTGATGCTGGGAGGGCTCATGGAGGTCGGTGAGATCGCCGAGAGCACGGCTCTGTCCGTGTGGTTCTCCATGGCTACGCCGTGCCCGGACACGTCGGCCAGCAAATGGCAGGAGAACCCTCACCTTCCCCGGCGACTCACGTGTGGCGTCACCTTCGACGTCGTCCTGGCAGATCGGCTGCTGATCGAAGCTGCCTACCGGCTCCTCGCTCAGTACGAGCAGCCCCTCGGGCCCGCTGTGAAGTTCACCAGCCTCAGATCCGCCGCTGTGCTGGTGCCGAGCGGCACGGTTGAGAGCTGGAGCAGTCTGATGGCCGCCTCCCAGTGGCCCGGCGGGTTCCCGCGGCCGGCCTGCCTCGGCAAAGGCCACGCCATCCTCGTACCCGCGCCCGCTGCCCGGTTGGCGACCGGAGTCGCGCAGTGGCTCGTTCGGCCCGATGACGAGCAGGTGATTGGCGGGGCGCCACTGCTGACAAGCCCTTCGCCATTGGCCCGGTGCCTTGCCGAGGTTCTCACCCTCCACGCACCCGCGGAGCGAACGCCACTGCGCCGTGCCGTGGCAGTGGTCAAGTCCGCCCTGCCGTCCTCCAGGAGGCCGTGATGGTGACGGCATCAGCACAGACGCCGTGTGCGGCTGTAGCGGGGCGGGTACCTGGGGAACAGAACGGCTCAGGGGCGATCGCCAGCGTTCTTCCAGTAGTTCTGAAGCATGTCGGCGGGCCATGGCGGCTGGTGCACCGTTCCACGGGGCAGCATCTCCTGGAAGACCGGCGCCAGGTCGACAACGGGAGTGCCGGCGTCCGCGTCCAGGTCCGTGACGTGGAGGTCCCGTCCCTCGACTCGCAGCAGCCGCGGGTAGGAGATTCCGATCCGGGCCGGCCGCCTGTGGTTGCGGTGGACGAGGCCACCGGTGGGCGGCCAGTCCGGATTTCCGCGGGGACTCCGCGGTTCGAGCTCGATGTCGCTGTCCGATCCCAGGCTGAAGTGCCAGACCACTTCCAGGTGGCTGAACTCCTCGATGCCCTGCAGTGCGCTTTCCGGGATGCTCGGCACGAGACGGATGACCGACTCGACTCCGCCCTTGTAGTCATCAAGGCGACCGGTCTGGCCCCCTACGACCGTGGCGATCACCGGCACCTGGATGTACTGGTCGAACACGCTTCCCCTTTCCTGGGCCTTCTCCTCCGGCGCCGACGCAGGCGCGTTCCGCTCCGGGCTTCCTTACCGTACGGGTCACCTGTCTGCGAGGACGGCACGTGCTCGCCCGTCGAGGTCGGCGGCAGGGCCGCCGCCTCGACGAAGGACGGGGCCGAGCGCGCGGCGCATCTGGACCACGGTTTCTCGGGCTCGCCCGGACTGAACGCCGGTCATCGTGTCGAGTGCCTGATGCCACGTGGCGCAGGCCGCGTCGAGTTGGCCCTGTCGGACCTGAACCTCGCCGAGGTATCCGAGGGTGACGGAGTGGGTCCGCTTGAACGGCGTCTTGCGGGTGCGGACGCTCCGTTTGAACTGCTCCTCGGCACCCTTCAGGTTGCCCATATCCCGCAGCGCAGCGGCGGTTTCATGCGCGAGGCTCGCCTCGGCGAAGAACCACACCCGGCCAGGCTCGTCACCGTCGTCGCGGGCACGGGCGAGATCGGACTCTGCACGGTTGAGCGCTTCGGCGGCCTGCTTCTTGTAGCCGGCGGCGGCCAGTCCGCGGGCGTGGACGACGCCGAGAAGGGCCTTCTCCCGCCAGCAGGCTTCAGAGTAGCGGCGGCTGGAGAGAGATCCCTCGGCCAGGCGTACTGCTTCCTGAGGCTGATGCAGGTCCACGGCCTGGTGGGCCATGGCCCTCAGCACATGCCCGGCCAGCGGCGCGTCGCCAGCCTCCTCGGCCAACTGGGTTGCGAGAGTCAGCCACCGCAGCGCGATCGGGTGTTCCCCGGCATCGAAGCTTGTCCAGCCCGCGAGGTAGGCGAGCTCGGCAGCGGCCGACGTCATGTCCCGGCGCAGAGCATCGGACGGGAAGCGTCCGCCCAGAAGTTCGGCGACGTCGGTGCGCAGGTAGGCGACCAGAGCGGCGCGCCCCACGCCGCGGCCGCCGCGCTGCTGGTCTCGCTCGGACAGGAAAGCCGTCATCTCGCGCACGCTGTTGACGTCCTGGGCCGTGACCGTGTGCTTCGACAGGGGCTTGCGGGCTCGGGCGCGTTCGGTGGCTTCCTGCCACCAGCTTTCGGTGGGCAGGGCCAGGCCGGCGACGGAGTAGGCCGACTGTGCCAGCACCTGGCGCCGTTCAATGTCCATGTCCGTACTCCCGAGGGTCGCCAGGGTCGCGAGGGTGTCGACGCTCCACGTTGGCGTCTGCGGGGCGGCGGCATCGTCCGTTGCCAGCCCGAGGTCGGTCAGCGTGATGGTGCGGCCGAGGCCACGGGAGAGCGTCTCGGCCAAGATATGCGCTGCACGGCCTTCGGGTGTGGCGCCGCCGATCCAGCGGGCGATGCGGGAGTGGTCGTAGCGCAGGAGCTCGGTCGCGCCGTTCTCTGCGGCGACAGCCCGGAAGCGAGCGGCCAGTTGCCGCTGCGACAGGCCCCATTCCTGGACGACGGCTTCCAGTCGAGTGTTGCGTGTGCGCCCCATACGTGTGCGCCCCTGTTCCCGAAACGATCTTGCACCACGTGCACCACATCGGCGCCCCAGCCGGGATTCCCGTCGGCCCTCGCACGCGGTTGTCTCGTGAAGACGATATTCCTCCAACCCTCTTGCTGCGCAACGGAATCGGCCACGTCAGGCCCACGAACTCGGATCGTGACCGGAATTGGCTCCATCAGGGGCCGGGAAGGGCAGCGGATGAACCTGCAGTACCCGATGGCCGGCCTACGGGGGGCGCGCACTGTTTCGCTGGTGCGGGGCGGTCGAAGAGCGATCGCCTCTCCGTCCGAAGACGGCGGTACTCCTGTCTGCCGTGCGCGTGATTTCCAGATGGTGGCAGAAGTTCCTGCCCAGGCGGAGGCTGTCGCCCGCGCGCGCCGTCAGCTCGGCATTCTGCTGCAGAGGTCCGGGCTCTCCGAGTGCGTCGACACGGTGACGCTCGTGGCCCAGGAGCTGATGGTGAACGCCATGGTGCACGGGTGCGGAAACCGGGCTGGGCTGCAGTTCTCGGTGCGAGCCATACACGGGCACGGGCGTCTGCGGGTGGAGGTGGAGGACCCATCGATCGAGCAGCCTCATCCGCGGCCACCGGCCGCAGACGAGGAAGGCGGCCGAGGTCTGCATCTGGTCGATGCTCTGGTCACGCGCTGGGGAACGGAGGGCTCCGTGACGGGCAAGACCGGCAAGACCGTGTGGTTCGAGCTGGATCTGCCTGGAGAGGAGGCGGCGTCGTGAGTCTTGTCCGTCTCCGCTCCGCCTTGCGTCCGGCGTCCGCCTCCGTTGCTTCCCGGTCCGCAGTCTCGGCCGCGCAGGAAACGGTGGCGATGGTGCTGGCGGACGGCGCCCCGATTCCCGAGACCAACCAGGACATCCACGACCTGATGCTCCGGCTTCGCGGTCATCTCATGCAGTTGGGGGCGCTGGCGCCCGACCGGTCATGTGCCGTGGCCGAGGCGATGGCCGTGGCCCGGGAGCGTGGGGCCGAGGTGCCGGAGGACTGCGCCCGGGCTCTGATGCCGTTGGCGAAGTTCGCGGCGGCAGTGCGCACGGTGCTCTGGACGCTTCGAGCCGAAGGAGCGCTGTGCGAGCACTCGTCCCCGTGCCCGCCGGCCAGTGCCACCGACCGTCTGTCGGCCAGAGTCCACACCGGGTGCCCCGAGGCCGGCTGGAGCGTGCTGTGTAACGGGGTGATCCTTTTCGAGGACACCGGGTACCTCCTGCCGTCCGGCGACATCGTCGGCCCGCGCAGGGTACTGCCCCGTGAGGCGGTAGCGGCATGACCACCTCACCCGCAGGCGTTGTACCGCCGCTGGGAGTACGACTTCTTCCCCCGACAGCCGCGTGCGACTACGAGTCCTGGGCGGCAAGGCTCGTCACCCTTGGCCTCCTGCGTGACGCGGTTGCCGTGGCGCTGCACCGCCTTCCGCTGCTGGCCGTTCCGGTCGGCGCGGACCGCCGTGGCGGCTCCATGGACATGCTCGACCCGGTCTTCGCCCAGGCGTTCGCGGACGCTTTGCGGGGACGTCCCGGATTCGACCGGCTCACCGTCTCCGGCCAACTCGTGCGATGGGGCGATCCGATGCCGGACGACCTCGCCCCGGACGCTCGCCGCCGGTTCCAGGGCCTGCGCGAGGAGCCCAGACACTGGGTCATCACACTGCCCCCCGCCGGACACGGGGGGCGCGACTTGGATGCGAGGAGCTGGCCCCCCGCACCCGAGTCGCAGCACGGATGGCAGCCCACTCCTCCCCCGGCTGCCGTCCGTGCCGGCGCCGCGCACGCCCCCTGACACCCCGCGGCGCCCCTTCCGTTCTGGTGCCGCGCCGGCCACCCCCGCTACGGCGCGGCACCAGAACACCTCTCACTCGCCGGAGACCACTCCCATGACCTTACGCAGTGACCACGCGTGGCGTATCGCTCTCGGTGCGCAGCCCCCCGAGCACCTTCCGTCGGACCTCGGCTCGGTAGGAGTCGGTATGGCGCTCGGCCTGCCCGCGATCGACGCTCTGGTTGCGGGCGGCGCGGATGTCGGCCCGGTGAAGTACTGCCTCACCCATCACAGACTCCTCGTACCCGTGGAGGCCAGCGCGGTCCACCGATGGAAGGCCGCGCACTCCGACTGTGCCCCCGCCGCCGGGGCCTGGCGGTGCGACATGGGTGGCTACCTCGGCTGTACGGGCCTATGGGTGACCCGCCCCGACGCCCCTTTGAACCGGGTCACCCCGGCCGACGCGTTGCATGAGGCACTCAGCCTCACCTGGGCCCGCCTGCGCGCACCCCGCAGCGCACCCCACCCGCGTCACCGGGAGATGCGCCATGCGTAAACCTCTGCCAGTGAGCAGACACTGATGGGCCTGGCGTCCCAGCCGCGGTCACCTCCGGGTCCTCACCTTCACCCTCGCGGTGATCACCATCATCTGCGCCGGATCCGTGCCGAGGCAGTGGTGACCGTCGACGGATGGATCATCACCGCTCTGATCGTGTCGGCCATGGCCGGCCTGGTGTTTTTCGGCCCCAGAAGAACTGCCCGGCGCACGCAGACGGGGAGCACCCCCGAGCCGGCCACGTCAGACGATTTGCGCTGACTTGCCCAAATGACACACTCAAGGACCTCTTTCATGCTTCATGTCGTTCCGTCGTCACCCACTGAGGTGCCGCAGGCGCCTGCCCGGATCATGACGGGCCTCTACCTGCGATGCCTGCGCGAGGCGACGGACACCAAGCTGGAGGACGCGGCCTACGCCGTCAGGATGTCAACGTCGGCCGTCAGCCGATGGGAGCGGGCCCAGTCCCCCATCAGGGCGGACGCGCTACGCACGCTGCTGCTGCGCTACGGCGTGACGGGCGATCACATGAACTTCCTGGTGGGGACTTTGCCGCCGCAGGACTACGCCCGCAGCAAGGGTGTAGAGCAGGGCGAAGCCCGGCGTGCCCCGCACGACTACTGGGCAGACGTGGCCGACGACGAGGCGACGGCCCGCTATATCGCCGTGATGCGGACGGCGAGCGAGCTCATCCAGTTCTGCATGGTGGTCCCGGCTGGCCTGCGCACCCAGGCGTACAAGCGGGCGGTCCTGGCCCCCGAGATGTGCGCCATCCCCGATGAGCCCGTGCTCGGACTTCCGTCGTGGGTACACCGCGTTCGGTGGGCCGAGGAGCAGCGGCGGATCGTGCTGCTGGACGAAACCGTGCTCACCAGGGGAAGCAAGCAGTCAGAGGTGGTGGCCGGCCAGCTGCGGCACCTGGCCGACCTCGTGAGCCGGGAAAGGCCCGATGGGCGGGGCCTGAGTGTCCGGATCCTGTCGATGAGTCCGGTCCTGTTCATCCACACGGTCGGCCCCGTCGCCGAGGTGAGCCTCCATGGGCATCGCATGGTGGCGAGTGTCGGTCTCCTCCCCAGCTACGAGACCGGCTCGCGCGCGGCGCAGATCATCAGCGCCGGCCTGCGGGAGGCCGTGGACGCCGCGTGCAGCCGCGAGGAGACCCACGACCGGCTCATGCGCGCGGCCGACGCCATGCAGCGGAGGGCTACCCCGTGATCCTCGCCCGCCTGCGTACCCTCCTGTTCGCCGGCGAGCCGCATGAGGCGACCATGGCCCGGCTGCTCGTCCTTGAGGAGGATGCCTTCGCACGGCGCGCGTCCCTCCCCCGCGTCACGCCGACAGCGACGCCACCGAGATCCGGCGCTGCGGGCGCACGCTGCCACGGCACGGAGGTACGGACATGCCCCCCGCGCCTACGCCTTCCTTGCCTCTGCTGGAGACGGCACGCCATGACCGCGATACTGCTGAGCGCCGAAGCCTCCCGCTGCCAGGTGCCCCGACCTCGGCCGGAACCCGCGATCGTGATGCGGTCCGACCAGCGGATCCACCTCCCCGGGCTCCGCATGAGCCGGAACGGTCTCACCTACGAGGGTGCCGGGCCGGCAGACCGCGACCCTGAAGGGTTTCTGTGGCCGCGGATCATCGGCCCGGAGACCGGCCGCTACCTCTACGCGGACGTCAACCCTGTCAAGCAGCGCTGCGATGCAGAGTCCGCACCGGCTGCTGTGCCAGGTCGGAATGGGCCCGGCTACCAGAACCGCGGCCAGCGTGCTGTGGCTCGTGCCCAAGGCCACCGGCACACCCCAGGATCCGGTCAGCCCGCAGTGGCCGGAGATCAGAACGACCCACGCCTACGCCGCCATCATCACCGCCCCGTAACCCAAGGAAACAGCATGTGTAACCACGAGCCGCGCTGCCCCAGCGCCGAGTCCGCCGACCGCGAGGCCGCACGCCTGACCGCGCACCGCCCTGAGCAGGGCTGGAGCCTGCTGTGCAACGGTGTCCTGCTCTTTGAGGACACCGGCGAGATCCTCCCCGACGGGCAGGTCGTCGCCCCACACCGCGCCATGCCCGCCAAGGCGGTGGCCGCGTGAGCCTCGTCCCCTCCCCCCGCAAGCCCGGCGAGACGCCCCTGCCGATACGCGGTGTGGACGGGATCCAGGACCATGCCTACGTCGGCAACATGCGCACCGGCGCCTTGGTCGGCCGGGATGGCCGAGTCTCCTGGATGGCCCTGCCGCGCTTCGACTCCAGGGCGCACTTCACCAGCATCCTGGGGACCGAGCAGCACGGGCTGTGGCGCATCGGCCCCGTCAGCCCGGACGGCACCGCGCCTGCGGCAGACCGGCGGCGCTACCTCGACGACACCCTCATCCTCGAGTCCGTCTGGACCACCGAGGCCGGCACCGTCAAGGTGCTCGACTTTATGCCCACCACCGGCGAAGCGGCGCAGCTGGTCCGCATCGTCGAGGGCGTCGCCGGCCGCGTCACCATGAACTCCGTTCTGCGGGCGCGAACCGACTACGGACGCACGACACCGCAACTCGTCTTCTGCGGGCGCCGGGTAAGCGCGAGCCTGGACGAGGGCAGGCTGTGGCTCGACGCGGATGTCCACCTCGGCGCGCGCGGCGAGGACCTGTTCTCACAATTCACCGTGGCCCAGGGCGAGCAGGTGGCCTTCACCCTGTCGTGGCAGCCGGACCAGACCACCCCGCCGCCCCTGCCCGCGCCCGACGTCCTTCTGCGCCAGACCATGGACTTCTGGACCACCTGGGCCTCGCACTGCACCTACACCGGCGCCCGCCGCGACGAGGTCATCCGTTCGCTGATCGTGCTCAAGGCCCTCACCTACGAGCCGACCGGCGCCATGGTGGCCGCCCCCAGCGTCTCGCTGCCCGAGGAGATCGGCGGCACCCGCAACTGGTCCTACGTCTACTGCTGGCTGCGCGACTCCGCGTTCGCCGCAGAAGTCTTTGCCGAGTTCGGCTACCGGCAGGAGGTGCGGGACTGGATCGGCTGGCTCACAACCGTCATCGGCGACGACTTCGACAACCTGCAGATCATGTACGGGGTCGGCGGTGAGAGGGACCTGGCCGAGAAGGAGCTCGACTGGCTGCCCGGCCACGCCGGTTCCCGTCCGGTCCGGATCGGCAACGGCGCGGCGGGGCAACTCCAGCTCGACGTGTTCGGCGAGGTCGTCTGCGCCCTTTACAAGGCGCAGCAGCGCTTTCCGGACCTGGCGCCGACAGTGGCGCCGCTCATCACGGGGCTCGTCCGGTGCGTGGCGAAGCGGTGGAAGGAGCCGGACGAGGGGATCTGGGAGATCCGCGGACCGCGCCGTCACTTCGTCCAGTCCAAGATCATGGACTGGGCGGCTGTCGACCGGTACGTACGGTTCATCAAGGCCGGACACGTGGACGGGCCGCTGGAGCATTGGAGCGCGCTGCGCGACGAGATCCACCGGAACGTCTGCGAGAAGGGGTACGACCCGCAGCGCAACACCTTCACCCAGTACTACGGCTCCACCGAGCTGGACGCCGCCCTCCTGCACGCCCTGAACTCCGGGTTCCTGCCCGCTGACGACAAGCGGGTCATCGGCACCATCGAAGCGGTCCAGCAGGATCTGTCCATCAAGGGCGGCTACCTGCTGCGCTACCGCACCAGCGACGACGGACCGGGCGTCGACGGCCTGACCGGCCACGAGGGCACCTTCCTGATCGGGATGGGCTGGCAGATCGTCGCGCTCCGCAGCATCGGTCGCCTCGAAGAGGCGGAGATCCTCACCGACGCCCTCCTCCATGCCAGCAACGACGTCGGACTGCTCTCGGAGGAGTGGGACCCGCACACCGAACAGCAGCTCGGGAACTTCCCACAGGCCTTCTCGCACATCGCCGTGCTCCTGGCGCTGGCGGACGCGCCCACCACTGCGGAGCCGAACTCGGCGGAGGTGGCCGTCCGGTGAAGGCCCTGAGCCCCCAGATGATCACGCCGTACGACGTTGGCCCCGCCCGCCGGCTGGCGGCAGGGATTATCGCGCCGTGCCAGGCAGCGGCCGGGCTGGCCGTCCTCGTCCGGCCGTCGGCGAAGGTCCTTGTACGGTGGCTTCGGCACGCCCTCCACACGGGCCTCTACCTCGCCACGCTCCGCCTGCCCGTCGGCATCGTGGCGTGGGTATACGAGCGCCGGCCCCGCCCCCGTGGACGCCGCCCTTCCACGGGCGTTGAGCTGGTCCTGCCCCTCTTATGGGTCGGCGCCGTCATCGGCGGTCTGGTGCTGATCATGGTGATCACCGCCGACGAAGCCGCCGCCACACCCGCTGGAATGCCCATTGGGGCCCGGGACTATCTCGCTGCCAAAGTGCAGTCGCCGTTCTCGGTAGCCAACGCCACGGCGGCCATCGGCGGTGCCGAGCATCTCAGAGTCGTCTGCGCGATCGCTGGCCTATCCGGCTTGATGTCCCTCGCTTCCTCAACGCGCGGAGGCTTCTCCGCGCGTTCCACGAGGTACGCCGCACTTCCCCAGCAAACTCAGGAGATCAGGATGATCAGGACGGCCGCACCGTCCTTGACGGCCGAGGACTGGAATGGCCTCTACGCCTCCGGGCGGGTGACATCCCGGCTCATCGGCGACGGCGAGAGCCGGTCTGCCCACCGCAAGTTGTCCGTGGTCCGCGGCATGAGTGCGGTGGATCTCGGCTGTGGCACCGGAAAATGGACGCGGCAGCTCGCCGCCTGGGGCCTGGACACGATCGGCCTGGACTTCTCCCAGGTCGCCCTGGAGCAGGCCCGCGCCGCGGTGAGTCGGGCCCGCTACGAGCTGTGGGACATCGACAACGAGGCGACCTCGGACCTGCTGCTCCCGGGCAGCATCGACATCGTCTCCTGTCGGCTCTCCTTCTCGTGCTTCGACCAGTCCCGGCTGCTGCCGAACGTACGGCGGTGGATGGCTCCGCGAGGCCGGCTCTACATCCTCACAGACGTCACTGATCAGCACGACGGGAAGCTCCCTCCGTACGAGTGCGGAATGAGCGAGGAGGAAATCGCGTCCCTCGGCAGTGAAGGCTGGCACATGCGGGACGTGTTCCGGCTCAACCGGCGGGCGGGGATCGTCCTCCAGCCATCCGGATCGCCTGATCCGTGAAGGCACTCCCGGCCCCGAGATACACGCCGGAGCCTCAGCTCAGGTACGCCGCGACAAGACGATCGCTCTGGCGACACCCTGCCACGCAGCCCCAGTACTTGATCGACAATCCATCAAGAAAGGCAGCCACATGACCATGGCGTCACCGATACACTCGGCCGACGACGTCTGGCCGTGGGCCGACGAGGGCGATCCGGAGTGGTCGTGGCTTCCTCAGTCCCGGACCGTCCCAGTCCCGTGTGGGACGTACTTCGACGCCGTCCGCATGCCCGCCGACATTGCCGCGCCCGTACTCCGGCACCTCGGCAGAGGTACGGGGCCGGTCCTGGCCAACGACGTCACCCGCGTTTGGTGGTTCCTCCTGCCGCTTGGGAAGGCCGAGCCCGGCCTGTGGGCGCCCGGGGTCCGGGTCCTGCGCCGGGGCACCATCATCGGCATCCCGCCGCGCGAGGTCACGGGGGGCAAGGACGTCCACTGGGTCGTCACACCCGGGACCCAGACCACCTCCGCGGACCGGCTGCGCGCGGCGCTGAACGCTGCCGATGCCGCCCTCCCCGTGCTCCACCCGGCAGCCCGCCCCGTCTCGGCATCGAGGCGTCTTGCGCCGACGCCGGGCACAGCAACGCTCCCTCTCAACCCCCGACCGCTCACACCGACGCAACTGCGCACCGGTCGACTCCTGCTCGCCGGAAAGAACAATCAGGAGATCGCCACCGAGCTTCAGGTGTCCGTGACGACCGTGCGCGATCACCTGAAGGGAATCGGCTACCGGGCCGGCGGAACCACCCCGGCCGGCCGAGCCGCTGCCCTCCTGGCCGGCGGACATCTCCTTCCACCACAGACCGCCATGACCCCGCCGGTCTTCACCGCCGACGACCTCGCCATCATCCGAGCCGTCGCGGAGCTTTCCCACCCCACCAGCGTGCCGATGCACCTGCGCGACTCCGAAGAGGACCACCTGGCGCGGCTTCGGCAGGCGGCCGGAGCCAGAAGCAACGCGCACCTCGTCGCCCTGGCCTGGACGCAGCTCACCACTGCCCAGAGTCGTCCGATGGCGATCTCAGAAACGGGGGCATGATGACCCACCTCGAGAACTCCGTGGCCGTCAAGGAGTCCGGCATGACGCAGCCTCATCCCCGTACCCTCCTACAGCACCTCCTGGAGACAACGCCCAGGCTGAACGGCACGACATGGCCTCGGTTCCAGGTTCTCTGGGGACGCATGGCGGCCGAGGCGGCACAGGGCTTAGGACTCCCGAAGCTCGCGCATGTCCGAGTCTCGCGTTCCACCTACATCCGGTGGCTCTCCGGCGCCCAAGTCGCCAAGGGTGACACGGCGGTGGTCTTGGAGTGGTACTTCGGAAAGAGCGCTGCCGAGCTCGCTCGGCCCGTACCCCGCCGGGAGATCGTGCGGCCCAGCCCGCTGGACCCGAGTACCCTCACCGCCGCCACACGAGCCCTGGACTACACCTGGGACACCTCCCGGTACGTACCGGGCGAACCGAACACGGGCGTCATCGGGACCTGGGAGCTCGCTGGTGGCCGACACTTCGACGGTACGACCATCGGCCTGCAGTTGTACGAGGCCGCGCCCGACGGCGATCAGGTCGAGCTCAAGGAAGCCGACCTGCCGCACATTGAGTCCTTCGTCCGATCCTCACGCCGAGGGGCGATCCTCGCCTCTCTCGGCGCCGCGGGCGGAACAGGCCTGTATCTGCTGGATGCCGCGCACGCCCGCCAGGAGCTCACCACCGGCCAGGTTCCTCGCATCCCTGCCGCCTACCAGCTGGACAATCTGACCTTCGCGCTCGCGCGGGCGCTGTACGTCCTGGACGACGGCATGCTCGCCGACGACCTGCCGCTGTCCGACCGGGCAGAGGAACTGGGCTACTACGTCAAGACCGGCGACTCCGCGCCGCCGAGATCGGACATGCCCGAGCTCTCCCCGGTTGGTGCTGCGTGGCTCGGCTCCAGCCTGTGCGCGCAGTACATCACCCGGCGTCTCGACGAACTGCCCGCCGTCCCCGTGTTCTGGACCCGGGAAGCCACCGGCGAAGAATGCGCCCCCTGGTTGCTGTTCCGGCACAAGCACGAGTACCTCCAGGCCGTGGCCAGCCGCTTTGCCGGCGCGACCAGCCCTCTGGGACGCGCCTTCTGCGTACCGGAGCAGGCCGTGCACGGCACCGAGCCCTACGAGCGGATCCTGCTGCTCCTCACCGTCGCGATGATGGAGATGCACCGGATCAAGGTGTGGATCACCAGCGACCCGGCCTACGCCCAGACCGAAGGGTTCGTCCTGGCCCGCGACCGGGCCATCCTGGCCAACTGGGTACGCGAGGACTCCGTGTGGCGTGTCGCCACCACGAGCGCCGTCCAGGATGTCGCCCCCTACCGGGAGGCGATCGCGCACGCCCAGGCACACAGCATCGTCGACGCACCCACCCCCGCCGCACGGCTGCAGGCGCTGGCCGAGTACCTCGAGCTGGACTGGACATGGCTGGTCGCCCGGTGCCGTGCGCTCGGCGAGAGCGGGATCAGCGGCATGCTCCGGCCCCGCAGTCGTCATCTCACCCTCACGGTGGTCGACCAGACTCTGCGCTTCCTCGGCGCGCTGTAGGCAGCCGCGATGGAGGTCGATAGGCTCAACCCGCTCTGCTCCCAAGGTGATCTGAGGAATCAGCGTTGACGAAGGACTGCACCCGTCCCACCGTTGTCGTGGTCGGCCTCGGTGGCACCATCGCCATGATGCCCTCCGACCGTGATGGAGCGGCTCGTCCTACCCTGAGCGCGGAGGACCTGCTCGCCGCGGTACCCCAGCTGGACGGCACGGACATCGACATCCAGACGCTGTCCTTCGCGAGCAAGCCCGGCGCCTCGCTGACGCTGGACGACATCGACCGCCTCGCGAACCGGCTCCGGGCGATGGCCGACGAAGGCACCGTCGACGGCATCGTCGTGACCCAGGGAACCGACACCCTGGAGGAGACCGCCTACCTGCTGAGCCTGCTGTACGCGGAGCAGGCCCCGCTCGTCGTCACCGGAGCCATGCGCGCCCCGCACCTGGCCGGCGCCGACGGGCCGGCCAACCTGCTCGCGGCCATCACCGTCTCGGCCAGCCCCCAGGCCCGCGGCCTGGGCGTTCTCGTGGTCTTCAACGACCAGGTCTTCGACCCCGCGCGTGTCCGCAAGGCGCACAGCACGAGCACCAGCGCGTTCACCGCCCCCGACACCGGGGCCCTCGGCATCGTCGCGGAAGGCGCCCTCCGCCTGCTCACTGTCCCCGCGCACACGCCCCGCCCCCTCGCCGCGACCCTCGACAGGCCAGCTCGCGTCGCCCTGTACCCCGCGACCCTCGGCGACGACGGCGCTCTTCTGGAGGTGCTGCTGAACCAGGTCGACGGCATGGTCATCGCCGGCTTCGGAGTCGGCCACGTCCCCGAGACCTGGGTTCCCGTCCTCGCGAAGGCGGCCCAGCGGATCCCTGTCGTCCTCGCCTCCCGCACCGGAGCCGGCACCACCCTCACGCGCGCGTACGGGTTCGACGGATCGGAGAAGGACCTGCTCTCCCGCGGTCTCATCGGCGCCGGACACCTCGACCCGTATAAGGCCCGCCATCTCCTGAGGGTGCTGCTGCGCAGTGGCGCCGACAACGACACGATCCGCGCGACGTTCGCTCCCGCCGGAACGACCGCGGAGGGACGAGGCTGATGCGAGCCACCGAACTGACCCTGGGGCGCTCCTTCGCGCTGGCCTTCGACGACGGCGACGACTTCGTCAAGGAGCTCACCGACTTCTGCGCGGAGCAGGGGATACAGCAAGCGATCATCCCGATGTTCCTCGGCGGCTTCCGGCGGGTGCACCTGGTGGGGGCGGCCGGTCCGCTGCAGGACCCGGAAGCGCCCGTGTGGGACGAGACCGTCCTAGAGACAGTGGAGGCCGTGGGCGCCGGGACCCTCGCCTGGAGCCCGGATACCGACTCCCTGGCCCCTCACCTTCACGTCGCGGTCGGACGCAAAGACCTCAAGGCAGCCGGCAGTGTGTCCCATCTGCTGTGGGCGGAGGTCCAGTTCATCCAGGAGATGGCTTTGCAGGAGGTCATCGCGCCGTCGATGTTGCGGCCCGCGTGCGGGCCGCACAGCGTCCCGACGCTCACCTTCGAACCGTAATCGCTGACGATCCCGCTGTCGTAGGCGTCGCGCCCCAAGGCGACCGGCTCGCCTCCAAGGGTGGGTCCGCGGCGTGGGGCGCCTGCGCGGCCCCAGCCAGCTGGCTGGGGCCGGTGTTGAGGAGCTCCCAGGCGTGGCCGAGGCCGACCAGGTGCGTGTCATTGTCGGCCCCGGCCTTGTCGACGAGGTCGTCGATCAACGGGCGGACATCGGCGGAGGCGATCCCGGCCGCCCTGGCGATGTCGTGGGTCTCCGCGTTCTCGGCGAGCGCGCGCAGCAGCCGCAGGTCCCGCTCGGTGAAGTCGGGGGTGCGCTCGGGGGACGGCGGCGGGGGTACCTGTCCGCTTGCCAGTACGGCGTGGGCTCGGGCGGGCCGGCCGCGCCGGCTGGTGATGCCGAACTTCTTGCCGATGGCGACGATGTAGCCGGTGAACGTCGTGGTGCTGATGCCCAGGGCCTGGGCACCCTTGGCGTTCGATGCGCCGGTGACAAGGTGTTCGGCGGCCCGCTTCTCGGCCGGGGTGAGCTGGGTGAGTGCTTGTGCGGTGCGGATCTTCACAGGCATGGGAGGCGCTTTCGGTGGTGAGGCGAGTGCCCCGGCTCAGGTCACGGGGTGGTGTACCGGTCGTGGTCGATGTGCCAGATGAACGCGTGGACGATGTGCTTCAGGGCCTGGGCATGGAGCGTGAGCGGCGAGGAGCCGGTGACAGACAGCTCATCAATGAGCGTGCGGGTGAGCACGGCCTGCTCTTCGCACATCCGGGCGGCGGTCGTGAACGCCTCGGGGAGCTGGAGATGGCGCTCGTGCATCAGCAGTGTCGGCAGGCTCAACGGCGGGACGGGGCTTCGGCTTGCCTCGCGTGGATAGGAGGCGAGGTCGTTGACCCAGCCGGCCAGCCGCGCGACGGAGGACTCCAGACGGTCCACCAGGTCCGCAGTGCCTTGCCGGTCGGGCAGCTTGTAGGAGAGTGCGATTGGTGTGATGGCGGTGATGGTGCGGGCGAAGACGGTGAGGGGCCGCATCGTGCGGTAGGTGTGCAGGGAAACGCGGCTGGGGTCGGTCAGGTACTGGGCCTCCCAGAGAAGCCCGACAAGGTTGCCGCGCAGGTGTCCGGTGAGCCCGAGGTACTGGCTGGGTGCGGCCCTTTCCCGGATGCGGTCGAGGAGGTCGCGTAGCGCTGTCGTGAACGGACCTGTCGGCGCCGTGGGGGTGTCGCCTGCCAGGACACAGGTCAGCTCGTCGATGTGGCCCGCCAGGGCGGCGGGGTCGGCCGCGGCGGTCGTCTCGCCGTGAATGTCGTCGAAGGCCACGAGCCACAGGAAGAGCTCGGCGGCGAGCAGCAGGCTGTCGAGATCGGCGGTGGGCAGCGCGCGGACGATGCCCTGACTGGTGATGCCGCACAGGGTGCGGAGCTCGTCGGCCGGCACGGGCAGGTTTCGTTCGGCGGCCCAGCGCCGGAGGTGTCTGTCCGCGGTGACAGCGTGGGGGCTGGTCGGGAACGGGCCGGGGAAGGCAGCACCGAGATCGGGCAGGGTGAGGGGGACGGGCGCGATGCCGGGGCCGCTGTTCACGCCGCCTCCCGGGCGGTGCCGCTCTGGCGGGCTTCAGTTCTCATCCGCAGGACAGACGGGTGGACCGTGATCGCGCCGACCGGCACAGGCCGGATCCCGGGGGCCGGTCGCAGCCGCCAGCGGGCGGCGATGAGGGCCGTGATGATCGTCATCTCGGTCCAGGCGAAAACGTCGCCGAGGCACTGGCGCTTGCCGGCGCCGAACGGGATGAAGGCGTTCTTCGGCGGCTGGAGCCGGTCCGGCAGCCAGCGGTCGGGGTCGAACCGCAACGGGTCCGGGTAGAGGCCGGGGTCGCGGTGCAGGGTGTAGGGGCTCCAGACGACGTCGGTGCCGGCCGGCAGGGTGAAGTCTCCGAGCCGGACCGCGGCGGTAGCCTGCCGGGTCACCAGCCAGCCGGGGCTGTACAGGCGGAGGGTCTCCTGGACAAGAGCACGGGTGAACGTCAGCCGCGGCAGATGGTCGGCGGTGAGTTCCTGTCCGGCCAGGACGGTGTCGACTTCGGTGTGGAGTCGTGGCTCGAGGTCGGGGTGGCGGCCGATCTCGTGGAAGAGCCAGGCCATGACGACCGCCGTCGTCTCAGATCCGGCGGCGAGCAGGCCGGTGACTTCGGACAGGACCTCGTCGTCCGGCAGCGGAGCGCCGGTCTCGTCCCGGGCGTCCAGGAGCATCGAGACGACGTCGTCGTAGTCGCCGGGGCGTGTGAGGTGGTCAGTGATGATGCCGGTCACCGCGTGGTGCAGGTTGCTGCTGGCGCGGGCGAGCCGCCGGTTGTGGCGGGTGGGCAGCCGGTCGAGCAGGGGCAGCGGCACGAGGGCGCGCCGGAGGGCCGCCTTGAAGAGGGTGTCCACGCTCGTGAGGATCGCGCGGGCGGTGTGAGGTGCGGGGGCGGCGGAGAACGCGGCGCGCATGACGATGTTCTGGGCCATCAGCTGCATCTCAGTCTTCAGGTCGAGTTCATCCCCCTCTCTCCAGGCGTCGATGGCCGAGGCGGCGGTGTCGTGCATGGTCTGGACGTAGCCGGTGACCCGCTCGCGGTGGAAGGCGGGCTGCATCAGCCGGCGGCGCGCGAGATGCCCGGGGCCTTCGGCGACGGGAAGGGCGTCCTTGCCGAAGAGCTTCAACTTCTCGAAGAGCAGCCCCTTGGTGAAGTGACCGGACTGGGCGGTAAGCATCTGGTGTATCAGCTCGGGCGAGTTGACCACGGTCACGGACTTCGGACCGAGCGTGATCCGCACGATGGGGCCGTGGGCGCGCAGTTGCTGGAGGAAGCCCAGTCGGTCGCGAAGGAGCGGCAGCACGTGTCCGATGAGCGGGCGCCTGCCCGGAGCGATCGGCGCGAGCCGGTGGTCAGCGGTCACGAGGCCACTCCTTCCGTGTGCCGTCCGGGGCCGTGCCGGGTCAGCAGTTCGCGGGCGGCAAGGATCTCGGCCTGGATCATCGCGGTGGGGGCGTAGAGCGTCTTGTCGTGCCACAGCGCTGGCGGCTCGTGCCAGGTGCCCCAGTCGTCGAGGGCGTGCTCGGCGCGCTGGAGCGCTGTGCGCCACTCGGGCCGCGTGGCGGCGGCGGGATCGGCGAGGAGGATCTGCACCGCGTACGCGGTCTCCTCCGCTGTGCCGCCCCAGATACCCCAGGTTCCGTCGTCGCGCTGGCTGGCCAGGACCCGGTCGACGGCTGCCTGGATGGCTTGGCGGGTGCCCGGTCCGTTGTGGCCGAGGAGAGCTCGCACACACCGCTCGGTGGCGTAGTACGGGGAGGCGTGCCATTTGTCCGTCCAGGCACCGTCGGTCTGCTGCTCCACCAGCCAGTCGCGCACCAGGTCCATGCGCGGGTGGTGGACCGGGCGCAATCGGAGGTGCGCTGTCAGCGCCTGGAGGGTGTGGGCGTTTGCCGTGACGGATCCGGTGTCCTCGCCGAGGTAGCACCGGTAGTGGGTGTCGGCCCAGAACCCGGCGAGCGGGGCAGGGTCGCCCGATGTGTCGGTGAGGGCGGCCACCAGCACGGCCATTGCGGTGTCGTCGGCGTCGGGCAGGAGGCCTGGGGCGCCGCGGACTCCGGCCGGGTCGTAGATGTCGTGTGCCCAGGCCCCGGCCGTGGCCCGGCACGCGGGCGGCAGGCCGGGGCGGGCGAGGGCGGCGGCGACCCACAGTCGCTCGAAGACACGGATCGGTGCCGCTTCCGGGAAGAGCCCGCCGTAACGGCGGGCTGCGGCTGACAGGGCCGCCCTCGCCTGTTCGCCCTGTGTGCCCTCCGGCTGTGAGGCGAGCCATGCGGCCGTGGCCGCGGGTGAGCTGCCGAGCAGACCGTGCGGCACGGGCACCGTGTTGCCGGGCAGATGCCGGGCGATGCCCTCGAAGGTGTGGTGGAGCTTGCCCGGGACACCGGTGCGGCACCGCTGCGCGATCTCCTCGTGCCGCTTGGGCCGGAAACTGTGCGGCACGCTTGGGCGCGACCCGCGTGAGAGCGGCCCGAGGTGGGGCTGCGTGCCCATCGCGGGTTGGTCCAGGAGGCTGTTGATCCGGGCGACGAGGCTGGGGACGAGGACCTCGATGGCTGCCGTGTCCGGCCACCGCCCGTCGGCCGGCAGCCTGCGCAGCGCGGTGAGACCGTCGGCGGCGGCCGACGCGAGGCGGGCCCGGGCCGGGACGGTGGCGGTCGCATCCCGGACAATGGTGGCGAGCAGGGCTTCGACGGCGCTGAGCGTCGGAAGCAGCCGGTACCGTGCCGGGCCTTCGCCCCAGGTGCCGTCCGGCAGCTGCTGGTCCAGCAGCCATCCGTGCCGGGTACCGTGTCCGGCGAAGTCCGGGGCCAGGGAGATGACGCGGGCCGTCTCGTACACCGATGCGCGGACGCTGCCCCACGGGTCGGCGTCGATGTCCGCCATCAGGCGGACGGCTTGGGAGTCGAACCGGCGAGGCGCCTTCGGTATGACAGCGGTGCTGGTTCCCGCCTGGGTGCTGGTCACGCCTGCCGCTCCGTGGCTATGTCGGCGATCTCCCTCAGGGCCTCGGCGGCGGGGAAAGGGATCGGGGCCCGTTCGAGTACGGTCAGGGCCGCATGGCGCCGGGTCGTGATCATCGTCTCGACCTGCCGGCGAGCGCCGGACCGCTCGATGGCCTGACGGACGCGCACGAAGTCCTCGTCCGTCAGGTCCGGGTTGCCGATCGCCTTGCGCAGCAGCTGCCTGTCGGTGGCGGAGGCCGATTGCAGGGTGAGCGCCATCAGCACGGTGGCCTTGCCCTCCCGTATGTCGTCGCCGACTGGCTTGCCGGTCGTGGCCGGGTCGCCGAAGACGCCGAGGAGGTCATCGCGCAGCTGGAAGGCATCTCCCAGCGGGATGGCGAACTCGCTGCAGGCGCTGTGCACATCGGGTCCGGCGTCGGCGAGAGCCGCGCCGATGCGCAGCGGCCACTCCACGGTGTAGGAGGCGGTCTTGTAGCGCACGATCCGCAGCGCGGCCTCGACGTTGTCGCAGGGGCGGCCGGTGGACGCCAGGTCGAGGTACTGGCCGTACACCAGCTGGCTGCGCATGGTCTCCAACAGAGGCTGGATCCGCCACATCGCATCCGCGCCGGGGCCGGTGCGGATGAGGTCGTCCGACAGTGTCAGGACGAGGTCGCCGAGCAGAAGGCTGGCGGCCTGGCCGTGAGCCGTGGCCCGGCGGGGAGTGCCCCCGTCAGCGATGTACGCAGTGGTGAGCGCGCGGTGCGCTGTGGGGAGGCCGCGGCGCAGGTCGCTGCCGTCCATCACATCGTCGTGGATCAGGGCGAAGGCATGGAAAAGCTCCAGGGACGCGGCCACACGCAGAATCAGCTCCCGGTCGCCGCACCCTCCACCGGCGTACCACCCTGCGACGCACAGGTGCGCCCGCAGGCGCTTGCCGCCGACAAGGAGACCGCTCAGCGTGGTGAACAGCGGAGCCAACTCTGGCCCGGGTGCGGCCTGGGCCTTGCCGGCGAGGAAGTCGGTGAGGATCGAATCGACTTCGTCCCGTACGGCGGACAGATCCGACAGGACGGTGGTGTGTGGCACCGGCTGGCGTTTCCCCATCTGGTCGAGGACCGTCATGGGAGCCTCCTTCTTCTTCCGAGTGGACCGAGATGGCCGCGATGAGGCGCGGGTAGACGTGGCCGGGCCGGGCTTATCCGTGGCGCGGCGCTGTACTCCTTGCTGTGTGGTGCGGGGAAGGCGAGGTTCAGCGCGGCCGGGCTGCCGCCGGCAGCCGCCCGGCCGCGGGCCGTCGCGACTCGGTGCTCACCGGGCGCGGCGGGGTGTTCGGTGCCGGCGCGAGAGGGGTGAAGCGGCAGGGAAGGGCCGTGAGGACGCGGTAGTTGGGGTCGGGCCGGTGCGTCAGCTGCTCGACCGGTACGGCGAGTTCGATGTCTGGCAGGGTGGCGGTGAGCCGCTCGATCGCCGCGATCGCGACGACGAGGGCGATGGACTGCGCGGGGCACTCGTGCGGGCCGGCGGCGAACGCCAGGTGCGCCTTGCGGTCGGAGCGGAACCCCTCACGGGTCTGCCCGGTGTACGGGCAGGTGTTGATCGCGGCGTAGGAGACGAAGACCGGCTGGCCCTGCTCGATGTCACGACCGTGGAAGTGCACGGAACGGTTCGGCCGGTGGAGGCTGTACATGGCCAGTGGCGGATCGTTCCACAGGACGTCGTCGACGGCGTGCCCTATGGGCAGGCTGCCGGTCGTCAGGGTGCCGCGGTAGCGCGGGTCGGAGAGCATGCGGGCGGCGGTGTTGGCGATGAGACCGGCCAGTGTCTCCCAGGCGGCGCCCTGCGTGATCAGGATCTGGTTGATCACCTCCTCTGGGGACAAGCCGTTGGGGTGGTCGATGAACCACGATGTGAGGTCGTGGCCTCGCCGGGCGGCCTTCGTCTGGTAGAGCGTGCTGAGGTAGGCGCCGAGGGCCTGCTCGCCCTGGGCTTTGCGGGCAAGGTCCGTGCTCGTCATCGCCTTGATTGCGTCGATGAGCTGGGCTGCGGCGTCGTCGGGCTTCCCGAAGAGGGTGTTGAGCACCATCAGGGGGAGCCGCCGGGCGTACTGGCTGACGAGGTCGGCCCGCCCGGCGTGGGAGAACTCGGCCAGGAGCGTGTCGGCGTGCCGCAGCGTCGTGTCCCGCACGTGCCGGGGGTCGAGGAGCGCGAAGCTGTCGGTGATGACCCGGCGCAGGTGGGCGTGTTCCTGCCCGTCCGCGAAGAACAGGCTGGGGCGCCACTGGATCATCGGCATGACCGGACTGTCGGCGGGGACGTACTCCATCCACCCGCGGGTGTCCTTGGTCCACAGGCCGGTCTGGTCGCGGAGCAGGTCCAGGGCGGCCCGGTAATCGGTGATCACCCAGGCGAGGACGCCGGCGTCGATCTCGGCGAGTCCCACGGGGCCCTGCTCTCGCAGGCGGGCGAAGCTGCGCTGGGGGTCGGCGGCGTGCTCGGCGGTGTAGAGCAGCACGGCGGACTGCTGGGGGGCGGTTGTCATGACAGTTCGGCTCCGGCGCGGGATACGAGGTGGTCGGCCAGTGTTCTGAGCGCGTCCAGTACCGACGTGCGGTCCCGCGCGTCGCAGGTGACGAGGGGGGTGTGGTCTTCCAGGTCAAGCTTGCTGCGCACGAGGTCGAGCTCGTGCTGGGGGGTGTCGGGGAACTGGTTCAGCGCGACGACGTAGTCCAGTCCGGCGTCCTCGACGAGGTTCATCACCTCGAAGGAGGCGTCGAGTCTGCGGGTGTCGATGAGGACCAGGGCGCCGAGGGCTCCCTGAGCGATGTCCTGCCAGATCACGCGGAACCGCTCCTGTCCGGGCGTCCCAAACAGGTACAGGACGATGCGGGTGCCGCGAAGCGTGATGCGGCCGAAGTCGATGGCAACCGTGGTGGTGCTCTTGCCGTCGACGACGAGGCCGTCGACGGACGCCGCGGCCTGCGTCATCGGCTCTTCCGTGTGCAGGCTGCGGATCTCGGACACCGTCTCGATGGCCGTGGTCTTGCCGATCCCGAACGGCCCGACGATGAGGATCTTCACCAGGTCGAAGTCCCCGTCGGGCAGGTACACCGGTGAGGGCGGGCTGCTAGAGGGCGGTGAGGAGACCATCGCGGACCCTTTCCAGGAGAGACTTGGTAGGCCGCCCGGCCCCGGGTGTCCGAATGCCGTCAGGAACTCCGGAGAGGGGCGCTCGGGCCATCAGGTTGCCGTCGTCGACGAGCTGGGAGGCGAGCATCATGCAGACCCCCATCGGCAGTCGCAGGTAGCCAGCGGATTCCGCGACGGTCAGCGGCCCCTTGGCGGTCAGGTCCAGCAGCCGCTGCTGGGCCGGGGTGTGGTGGGGCTTGGCCGGCAGGCTGGTGGCGATGAGCGCGGTGAGCGCCTGAAGCGAATTGCGGGTGGGAGCGCTGCTGCCTCCGGGGGCCAGGTAGCTCGGGACGAGCCTGCGTCCCTGGCCTCGGCTCATGAGGCCGGGCCGTCGTTTCGCGAGGACACGGTCATGAGCTGGTCACCGAGGTTCTTCGCCTGCTTGGCCATGGTCTGCGCGATGATGCCCATCGGCGTCGCCGGGCCGAACGCGGCGGCGAGGTAGGCGTTGGTCTCCCCGCCGACGGGCATGACCATGAGGGTGCCGGCGCTCATGCCGCCCTGCGACGTGGGGTCGGCGTCCAGCTGCACGGTGATGGTCGAGATGGGTGTCTTCTCATGGGCGCCGAGGGCCTCCACCGCCGCGGCGCGGCCCGCTCCATGGAGGGACGAGATCGCCGCGGAGATCCGGTCGACCGTGTCTCTCTTGGCGCGGTCGTCCATGTCCCTCTTGGTGCGGTCGGCCGGGCCCGTGGTGGTGCCTTCGGACGCGCCCACGACGATTCCGTCGGAGGAGATGATCAGTGCGACGTGCACACCGTTGATCGTGGTGATCGGGTCCAGGACCCAGGACGGATCGGCGATCTGCGCACCGAGGGTGGAGCTGTTCATGTTCGGTCCTCGTTTCGGATGTCAGAAGGGGCGGCTCGTCCGGCGGCTATCCCCTGTTCGTAGGCGTCCCAGGTCGAGCGGGCCTGCTCCGGCTCAGGGGGATGGCCGCCCGGGGCGGTGCGCTCCTCCAAGGTGGGCTCCCTGCGGCGGCGGCGGTGCCGCTGGGGCAAGGCCCCGCTGTCCGGACTGGCGGCCGGGGAGTCGTCGGTGGTGATCGCTCGGCGGGGTGCGCGGGGTGCGGGGGCAGGCCGAGGGGACATGGCGGAGAGGGGATCCGTGTGGGGGTTGATCGAGGTGACCAGAGCTGGGGGGATGGTGATGACCGCGCGGACGCCCGAGTAGGTGGATACCTGATCGACGGTGACCTGGAATCCGTGGTCGGCGACCAGCTGGCCGATGGCCGCGAAGCCGAGGGCGGGAGGATCACCGAGTTCGGTCAGCAGGACCTGCTGCCTGCCGGCGAGCAGTTGTGCCGCTCTGCTGGCTTCCTCTGCGGTCATGCCCTTGCCGGCGTCGTCGATCTGGATGCACACCGCGCCGTTGTCGGGCTGCAGGAGGGTGACCTCCACCGAGAGGTCCGCGCGTGAGGACTCCAGAGCGTTCGCGAGCAGCTCCGTGCAGGCCACCGCGATCGGCTCCGCAGCGCGTCCGACGACGCCGACGGTGTCGGTGCGCAACTTGGAGTGGACATGGATGCGCTCAAAGCCGTGCAGGCGGGAGGTCGCCCCGGTGACGAGGTCGGGCAGATGGGTGTCCGGGCGGACGAGGCCGGGCCAGGAGCCGGTGACGATCGCTGCCTTCTGGACCAGGCGCGCCAGCTGCTCGTTGAGGTGGTCGAGGCGGAAGTAGTTCTTGAGGGTCTCTTCGTCCTCGCACGCCTGCTGCAGAGCATCGAGATCGGTCTGCATCTGGTACGACTTCGCCTGGATCTCCATGCAGGCGCCGCGCAGTGCGGCGCGGGCGGCCGCATCCACGCGGTGCCGCTCTGCGAGAACCGCCCTCGCGAACAGTTCCTGGACGGAGTCGAGGAAGGCCGCGAACTCGGTGCCGGAGAGGCTGGTGTCCATCAGGCCAGGAACGGGGTAGTGGGCGCTGCGCAGATGCAGAGCCAGGCTGGGCAGCTGCACGTTCACGAGGTGCTGCAGCGCCTCGTTCCTCCACTGCTCCTCGGCCGCAGCACCGTCTTGGGCCTTGGCATGACTGCGAGAGAGCGTCCGGCGTGATCGTGCCATGAGCGCCGCGGCGGCGAGGCTGCCGGCGGTTGTGGCGCTCAAGGCCGCGATGGCCACTTCGTGTATCGCAGTCACGGTCAGGTCCTCGGGTATCGAGGCCGCCTCCCCGGACACCGTGGGGTGATGTCAGGGTCACCCTGGGGGATGTTCGGTATCCGGGGAAGCGGCGGATGGTGACAGGCGAGTGGTCGAGTGCTCCCGGGCTCTCGCCTGAGGGACGTGATGGGTGGTGCAGTCCTCGTCAGCTCCAAGTCCGGCTTCAGCAGGCCGGTTTGGAACTGATCAACACCCTGCCGCGCTCCTGGACCGTTCCGCCAGGGTGCGGGTGTGTCGTCCCGGTGGTCGTTTTTCGCGCCCCACCCCGCGAACCCGGGCGGCGAAAACGGCACAACCCTTGCAAATCTTCAGGTCGTTGAGAGCCGCCTGCTGGAAAAGTGACCACCGGGACGACACACCGGTCTCCTGGACGCGGCCGCCGGACGAATGCCACGGTGAGTGGGGGCAGGCTGGCAGCACCGCCGCCGCCCGCAACTTCTTTCGCGCCGACGTGCCCGCCACAGCGGGCCGAAGCGGCGCCCCTGATCCCCGCGAAGAGAGCGAGCCTTCGTGACCGCTTCATATCTGTCCCCCCGGCGCCTGGTGGCCGGGCCGGACGAATATCCCCTGGGGGTCGGCTGCCGGCCCATCGGTGGTCCGGCGACCAATGAGGGACGTCCGGTCGGATGGGCCCATGTGGCCGACGGCAGCGCGGTCGACGCCCTGCTTCACGCGTACGCCCGGGGGGCGACCGTGTACGACACCTCGGACGTGTACGGGCTCGGCCACTCTCAGAGGCTGCTGGGCAGGATGCTCACCCAGGTGCCGCGCACGAGCGTGCGCATCACATGCACAGTCGGCACGTACAAGGGGACCGGCCAGCACGCCTACAGCTCCCTCAACCTCTTCCGTCAGGTGGAGCAGACCCAGGAGAACCTGGGCGTGAAGCACCTTGATGTGCTGGTCCTCGCCCACACCGATTTCGGGCCGCGCGACCGTTACCTTGAAGAAGCACGGGACACCCTCAGGGCCCTGCGCGACTCCGGCGACGTCACGGCGATCGGGTTGCGCGTGCCTGGCATCCTGCCGGTAAGCCCAGCCACTTCCGATCCGAGCGCCGGCTACTGGGGAAGCCAGCCGCGCTACGACTTCCTCTTCGATCAGCTCAACCCGCAGGTTCTCAGCACCACGGCCAGCCCGCTCGAACCGCAGACCGGCCACACCGCTGTGGGCGGAGCCGAGAGTGTCTTCTCATTCGCACGCCGGCGCGGTGTCGCCACCATGATCCACGAACCGCTCCTGCACGGGCTGCTCACCGGGAAGTACGGTCCCGGATCTGTCTTCTCGCCTGGCGACGTTCGCTCCCGGTACACCCCGGCGGACCTGGAGATCATCGATCGCGGCTTGGAGGCACTCCGCAACCGCTTCGGGAGGGATCCGCAGGCTCTCGCGCGGATTGCCTTGCACTACTGCCTCAGGCGTTGCCCCGACTCCATCGTGGTGGCCGGGGTTTCTAGCCCAGAACAAGTGAACAAGAACTTCGAGGGGCTCCGCACCGAGGTAAGCGACGACGACTACGCCTTCGCTGAGCGCGTGTACTCGACTCTGCACGCCGAGCTAGCCCGGTATGCAGCCTCAGCGAAGGCAGTGACCTAACGTCCGTCATAAACGGAACAGCTTTCGGCCCAGCCGTGACTTCTTCCACGGCAACATCGGAGTCAGCGACCAGTGCCGTCCGGCGATCTCTTGCGACCACGGCACCCTGCCTGGCCGGTCCGAACCTTTTGACTTCACGGCGGCGGCGCCACCGACGGGGTCCGTGGCGGAAGCGCCGACCTCGAGAGGCACGCCCTCAGCAACGGCGCTCCGGCTCATCGGGGGTCCCGACGTCCCGGTGTGCCGGTGGCCAACCTCGTCGGCGGCCTACGTCCTGGTCAAAGACAACAGCAGCGCCGGTGAGCGGCGCGCCGTAGCCCTCGGCTGCGCCGGGCAGGTCGGCTTCGAGGTCACCGAGACCTACGTCGACGACACGTGGAGGAACGACCCGGTGACCTGCTTCGCCCTGGCCCGGGGCCTACGCGGCGCTACGCCGACATGACATCCACGGCCTGGCCGTCGCCTCGCAGGTCGATATCTCCCCATCGACTCCGTGTACGAGCAGGAACTTCACCGCTTGTGGGCAGCAGGCGGCTTCCTCGACCTCGCCCTCGACGAAACCCGAATCTGAACAGGACACGTCATGCCGACGCCGACAGCCGCGAACGCCTCCCCATCACCCGCAGAGAGAGAGCAGGCGCCGGTGGTGAAGCCCGGCCAGCGCCTCACCGGAGACCTCGCGAAAGCCTTCAGCGCCTACGTCGTCTCGCTCTATGTCGAACCCAAGCCAATGGCGATCCGCGCCATCTGCGAGAAGACGGGGAGGTCCTACGGCAACATCCACCGGATCCTCGGCGACGCCAAGGTCACCATGCGCAACCGCGGCTACCAGAGGCCCTCCGGTATGGAGGAGCACCGTGACGACGACGAATGAGATTAGCGGGGATGCCCATCTGTCCGGCCTCGTCGTCCAGGCCCGTTACGTCCACCGCGGCCTCCACCATCACGCAGCCCCGCAGCCGCCGCCCACGCCGCACCAACTGCCACCGATCACACCGCACTTCGTGGACCGTGCGGCGGAGATCGACGCCCTGGACGCTGCACGTCGCAACGGCGGCAGACAGGTGGTGATCACCGGCCTCGCCGGGGTCGGCAAGACAGCGCTCGCCACGCGGTGGCTCACCTCCACCACCGACGCCGCACGGCCGGAGCTGTACGCCGAGCTAAGCGGCCTGGCCGGTCCGGCCCGGGCCGAGGACGTGCTGCGGCCGTGGCTTCGCGCCTTCGGGATCGGCCGGCCGCCGGCCGGGTTGCAGGAGCTGAGTGCCCTGTGGCGTTCGGTCACGGCCGCCCGCCCGGTCTCGATCCTGCTCGACAACGTGGTCGAAGTCGGTCAGGTCCCGCCGCTGCTGCCCGCCGGTTCCTCCAGCACGACCGTCGTCACCAGCCGCCGGTCGTTGTGGGAGTTGGCCGTGGACGGCGCCGCACACCTGCCCCTGCGCCCGCTCGCCCCTAGTTCCTCGATCGCTCTGCTGGCTCGCTTCCTCGGCGAGGAGCGGATCGCAGCCGAGCCTGAGGCCGCCGCCGACCTCGCGACCCGCTGCGCGCACCTGCCGCTGCCGCTCGCCTTGGCAGGAGCCCGGCTGAAGTCCCGGCCCGAACACGCCCTCGCCGCGGCGGCCGCAGCCCTCGTCCACCCCCGTAGTGAGGATCCCGTACGGATGGCCATCTCCGCTGGACTGACCGAGACTTACAACTCCTTGGGGCCGATGGCGCAATACGTGTACCGGTCCCTCGCGCTGCTGCCGGTCGCTGCCGTCGATCCGGACCTGGTGAGCGCCGTCTGCCGTCTGGAGCGGGCCGACGCCGATCGGCTGCTCGGTGTCCTTGCCGATGAGCAGCTGCTGACCCCCGGCACGTCCGTGGCCGGCCTTGCCCCGCGCTACCGACTGGCCTCGGCCATACACGAGCACGCCCTTACGCTCGCCGAACGGCGCGACGATCCAGTGGAGCGGCGGCGGCAGGTTGGGCGGCTGTGTACGTGGATGCTCGCGATCGCCACCCAGGCCCAACGCATGCTGACTCCCGCTCAGGCCACGCTGCTGCGCAGCCAGCTGCCCGTTCAGGCCGACGCCCCGCCCGTCTTCCGCGACGAAGCCGGTGCGATGGCCTGGCTGGAGGCGTATGAGTCAGACCTCCCCGGCGTGCTGGAGGCGGCAGTCACCAGCGGCGCCGACGACGTGGCCTGGATGCTCGTCGACGCCTTCTGGCCCCTGTTCCTGCGCCGCCACCCCTACCCCCTGTGGATCCAGACGCACAAGGACGGACTCGCCGCGGCGCGCCGTACCGGGAACGCCGTTGCCGTCCGGCAGATGCTGCTGTCCGGGGCGATCGGCCTGAGCTCGGCCGGTCGCCTGGAGGAAGCGCTCACCTGGTACGGCGAGGCCCGGCAGGCCGCACAGGCCGAAGGCGACGTGCGCGACGAGGGCCAGGCGCTGCTCGGAATAGGCGCCTGCCATCATGAGACCGGCCGCCCCGCGCAGGCCGAGCCGTACATCACCCAGGCCGTGGCCCTGTGGGACTCCTGCGGGTACCGGCGCGGCGTCGCGCTGGCGACGGTCCTGCTCGGCGAGATCTCACTCAGCCGCGCCGCGGAGCCCGAGGCCCTCGACCGGTTCGCCGCCGCGCACAGCGTTCTCGCCGGCGTCGACGACTCCTATGACGCGGCTCGCGCGCTCGCTCTGCAGGGATACACCCGAGTTCTGATCGGTGATCTCGACGTCGGCATCAGCGACCTGGAGAAGGCGCTCGTGGTGTTCGCGGCGGCGAGCAGCACCCGCTGGCAGGCCCGCGCGCTCGAGATGCTCGGCCGCGCCCACCGGGCGCGCGGGAGCGACGGCGCTGCCCGGGAGTGCTTCCGGCAGGCTGCGGCCCTCGTCGAGGTGATCCGTCCGGATGAGGCGGATCGGCTGCGCAGTCTGGAGGAGGAGCGGTGACGGCGACCTCGCCCGCCCCAGGGAACGGACCCCGGACCGACAACACGATGCGTGATGTCACCGTGCACGGACCGACCATCCAGTCAGGCAGTATCACCGGCGGTGTCCACTTCCATCAGGCCCCGCTCGGCCCGCCCACCCCGTGGCAGGTCAGGCCCGTGCCTGCCACGTTCACGGACCGCACCGAGGATCTTGAGAGCCTGATCGCGTGGATCCGGAGCAGATCGCCGTACGTCCGCGTGGTGGCTGTCCACGGGCCGCCCGGCGTCGGCAAGAGCACCCTGGCCCAGCGTCTCCTGGACGAGCTGCGGGACGAGTACCCCGGCGGACAGCTCTACGTCGACCTGCGGGGATACAACCCGGCGGGCCCGGCACGGCTCGACGAAGCCCTCGGTCAGCTGCTGCGCTCCCTGTATGGCGGTGATCTGCCCTCCGGGGTGGAGGAGCGTGCCGCGTGGTGGAGGTCGGTGACGGCCGAGCGCTCCGGCCGGCCGGTTGCGGTGCTCGTGGACAACGCCGTCGCGGCGGATCAGGTGCGCGCGATACTGCCCGGTGGGCGCGAGCACCTGCTCGTGGTCACCAGCCGGACGCCGCTGGCTGATCTCGGCCGCGACGGAGCCCTCCACCACCACCTGCAGCCGTTCTCCCCTGCCGCCGCCCAGGAGTACCTGGCGGCCGTGGCCGGCGAACACCGCGTCGCGGGCGACCGGCGGGCCGCGCACGTCATCGCCTCCCTGGGGGCCGGGCTTCCCCTCTCCCTGGCCCTGGCCGGGACCATTCTGGCCTCCCACCCCGACCGCTCCCTGGCCGAGCTGGCCACCGCACTGACACACAGGCGCCAGCAGGTCCTCGCCTCAACGCACGGCCTCACCCGCTTCGGAGTCGCCATGAACAGCTCACTGAACGAGGCTTACTGGGGCCTGCCCCGCCCGAGCGCCCGCGTCTTCCGCAGCATGGGCCACCTCTTCCCCCACGACCTCGACGCGGCAGTGACCGCCGCCGTCTGCGGCCTCCCCCTGGAGAGGGCCGAAGAGAAGCTGGCCGCACTCGCGGGCGCCGGCCTCCTGGCCACGGTGCGCGAAGACGCGGCCCGAGGCACGGTGTACGGCTTCCACGACGAGGTCCGCGCGTACGCCCGGCACCGAGCGGTGGCCGAGTCGACGGACGGTGAACTCGACGAACAGACCCGCCGCGGACTCGACTTCTACCTGGCCACCATCACCGCGGCCGAGCGCCTGTTGACGGACACCCACCGCCGTCTGGCCCGCGACTACCGCTTCGAACCCTATGGACCCGCCCCGTTCACCGGCAAGGACGGAGCGGCCGCCTGGCTCCACGCCCAGAGCAACAACCTGCTGCCCGCCGTTCGCACGGCGGCAGCGGCCGGGCTCCCACAGACCACGTGGCAGCTGGTCCATGCGCTGTGGGCCTACCTCCGCCTCACCCACGACCACGCCCTCTGGTTCGAGGCGCACGAACTCGGCCTCATGGCCGCGCGCGAGTGCGGTGACCGGCTCGCAGAGCAGGAAATGCTCAACACCTGGGGCGTCGGCCTGCGCAGCGACAGCCAGTTCGAGACCGCCGTCGAGCGATTCGAGCAGGTACTGCAGATCGCCCGCGCCAGCGGCGACCGACGCGCCGAGGCCCAGGCCCTGCACGAAATTGGCTCCACCTACCTGGCCGCCGACCGCATGGACGCCGCCCGCGCGCCGCTCGAACAGGGCCGCGCTCTACGCCAAATCCTTGGTGTTGAGGCTACGGACCCGTACGAACAGCGCACCTACACCCGCGCGGTCGCCCTCAGCGACACCGCCCTAGGACAGGTGGCCATCAGCCTCGGTGACACTGCTGGAGCCATCACCCGGCTCATGTCCGCGCGCACGGCGCTCCTAGACATCCAGGACGCCTTCGACGCGGCCCGCGCCCTGGCCTGGCTCGCACGCGCACACGCCCTGTCCGGCGACCACGGCACCGCTGAGCGCGAGGGACGACAGGCCGTCGCAGAGTGCACCGCTGCCCGTTCCCCGCGCTGGACAGCCCGCAGTCTCGAACTGCTCGGTCGCACCCTGCAAGAGGCTGGCCAAAGCGACCAGGCCCGCGCCGCGTTCGAGCACTCGCTCCGGGTCTACACATCCATCAGCCCGCGCGACGCCGCACGTGTCCGCCGCCTACTCCCGCCATCCCCGACCTCCTCTACATGACAGGAACGAAGGCAGCCGAGTTATGAGAGAAGATTCTCGCCTGTTCCTCCCCGGCGCTCTCTGCACGCCTGAGATCGTTGGGGAGGGCGTTGCGATGTCTGATCCGCGGGTCGTAGCCGTGCGGGTCGCCGATTGTGGTGAGCCGCTTGTGTCTCTACGCGACGACGACCGGTTTTTGATCGACGAGCGCAAGGCCACCGTCACCGAGACGTTTGCCATGATTCGCTCAGGCTTGGTGGATCAACTATGGGTGGCTGAACAGTACCTGCGCGAGCGCGGCCGCAGACTGCGCGTCGTCGAGTGCTACCGGCCGCCGGCCCAGCAGAGCCGATATTTCCAGGAGGAGATGTCGCGGCTGGCCGCTGAACATCCGGATATAACCTCGGATCAGCTCATCGAGCTGGCCGGCCGGTACGTTTCTCCGCCCTGGGTCGCCCCGCACAGCTGCGGCGGCGCGGTCGATGTCACCCTCGCCTCCCTGGACGGGACAGAGCTGGACATCGGCTATCGGATCAACGTCAAGTCCAATAGACCCGGCGAAATGTCATTCCTGGATTCCCATGCCCTCCCTGAGGAGGCTCGCGCCAACAGAACGCTGCTGCTCGCGGCTATGACCCACGGCGGCTGGGTGCCCCATTGGTACGAGAGCTGGCACTTCGAGATCGGCACGAAGTTTGCGGCTCTAATAACTGACCTGGACAATTCCGTGTATGGAGTAATAGTCGATCCACATGAGGAATCTCTCCGATTATACGACTGATGTCGGAGGCGTCCATGTCACACCATGGCCCCACTGCCCCGAGGATCCTTTGAACTGGGACTGCACAAAGCCAGCCGATGCTCGATCGGCTGCAGAGTGCAGTGCGCGTAGGCGTCTGTGGCCTCTTTTCCTCCGCTAAGTCTGATGTCCGACTGCATCCCGCCACCAGGCCGCCTTCAGAGTTCGCCGCGCAGCCACAACTCGTGTTCCGCTGCGAGAAGCTCCTCGTCAACGCGCTCCTGGCGTAGCGACTCGACCCATGCTGCGACGAGCCCACCGAAAACGTTGACGTTCTCGGAACTCATCTTTTCGTCAACGGAAAATAGTGCGATCAGCTCGGCGGCATCTGAGTTTTGGTGAGAGCACTGGGGGCATAACAGGGTCTCGCGGATTCCCGGAACATCATCTCCGGTTTGGTTTTTCCACGAGTGCCTATACCGGACGAGAAGTAGCCCAGGAGTGCCGCAGGCCCGGCAGTCCGATACATCGGCGATCTTGACGAATAGCTCGTCATGACTGGCGAGGAAAGGAGCCGTTCCGGTCCGATGTGCGTCAGTCACGCCACACCTTGCCAAGCATCCGGTCCGAATGTGCCCTTGATGTCGGACGCCAGCGAGGCAGCGTCGACTTGTGCTGCCAAGGCGAAGACAGTTGTCTTCTGCGGGCCGCGGACAGACAGGTGGACGGGGCTGTCGCCAGGGTGCGCATACAGGATGCGTTTCAGGTCCGCGACAGTCTGGTCGGAGACACGATGAAGGGGAAGCGATAGGCGCACGGGGGGTTTGCCGCCGTGCTCGGCGCTAGAGACGTCCAAGACCGAGAGCTCCCTACCGAAGATATTCAGGGTGCCGTCTCGGTCCTCGATCTTTCCCTTGACTGAAATGACGTTGTCTTCAGTCAGAGCGTGAGCAACGAGTTGGTAGACGGCGGGGAAGAAGAGCACCTCAATGGACCCTGTAGGGTCTGCGAGGTTGGCGATGGCCCAGTTGTTTCCCTGCTTGGTCATCTTCCGCTGGACGCCGGTGATCAGGCCGGCGAGCTGAACGTCTCCTTGGGTCCGTCCGGAGGCCAAGAGTTCAGCGATCGTGGTGTCCCTGGAGCCGGAGAGAATGTGCTCGGCACCGTCCAGAGGATGCGCTGACACGTACAGGCCCAGCATCTCCCGCTCGGTAGCGAGAAGCTGCCGGCGAGGCCACTCCTGTTCGTCGACAGGGAAGTCGAGCCCGAACCCGGCCCCAGTGTCTTCGGCTTCACTGCCTCCCAGCCCGGCGAAGAGATCGTCCTGCCCGTAAGAGGCTGCCTTCTTGACGGGCACGACGGCGTCGATAGCGTCTTCGTGGATCGCGCACAGGCCGCGCCGGGAATGGCCGAGGGAGTCGAAGGCACCTGCCTTGATCAGCGACTCGATGGCCCGCTTGTTCAGGGCAGGTAGGTCACACTTGTCAAGCATGTCCGTGAACGAGGAAAACTTCCCCTTAGAACGGCGTGCAGCAACGATGGCCTCGATCACCGCATCGCCGACGTTACGAACGGCCCTCATACCGAATCGCACGTCGTCGCCGATGGCGGTGAACTCTGCGGTCGATTCGTTGACGTCCGGCTGTAGAACGCGGACGCCGTTCGCGCGGGCATCGGCCAGGTAGACGGCTGCTTTGTCCTTGTCGTCTCCGACTGAGGTCAGCAGCGCGGCCATGTATTCGGCGGGGTAGTTGGCCTTGAGGTACGCCGTCCAGTAGGAGACCAGGCCGTAGCCCGCAGTGTGGGACTTGTTGAAGGCATAGCCGGAGAACGGCAGCATGACGTCCCAGATGGCTTTAATCGCCTCTTCTGAGTAGCCATTGCTTCTCATGCCGCCTGCGAACTTGTCCCACTCCGCGGCCAGGACCTCAGGCTTCTTCTTGCCCATGGCTCGGCGGAGCATGTCGGCGCCGCCCAGGGTGTAACCGGCGAGTTGCCGGGCGATGGCCATGATCTGCTCTTGGTAGACCAGCAGGTGGTGGGTGGAGCCCAAGATCGGGTCGAGGGCTTCCTTCAGGTCCGGGTGGATTGGAGCGGGTTCCTGCTTGCCACTCTGCCGCAGTGCGTAGTTGGTGTGGGCGTTGGCGGCCATTGGGCCGGGCCGGTAGAGCGCGAGCGCTACGGCGATGTCCTCGAATCGGGTGGGCTGCATCAGCTTCAGCAGGGTGCGCATGCCGCCGCCGTCGAGCTGGAAAACTCCGAACGTGTTGCCGTCGGCCAGGAGCTGGTAGGTCCTGGTGTCGTCCAAGGGGATGACGACTGTCTCTGTGTCGCCGTCCATTGGATCCACTGTCGCCAGCTTGATTCCGCGGTTTTCCCGGATGTTCTGGATCGCCTGGTCGATGACGCCGAGGTTGCGCAGCCCCAGGAAGTCCATCTTGACCAGCCCCATGTTTTCGCAACTGGGGTAGTCGAACCCTGTGATCTTCACGCCGTCAGAGGCGCGCATGTGCAGGGGGATGCGATCCGTCAGGCGGGTCTTGGAAAGGATCACCGCAGCGGCGTGCACGCCAGTGCCGCGCATCAGGCCTTCGACACCCTTGGCGGTGTCCATGACCCTCTTCACATCGGGCTCGTTCTCGTACAGCGCCCGGATCTCGCCGGCCTCGCCGTACCGGGGGTGCTGGGAGTCCCAGATGCCCGACAGGGTGATGGTCTTGCCCTGCTGGTCCGGCGGTAGCGCCTTCACGATCCGCTCACCATGGGAGAACGGGTAGCCGAGGATGCGCGAGGAATCCTTGATCGCGTTCTTCGCCTTGATCCGGCCGAAGGTGTTGACCATGGCGGTGTACTCGTCACCGTACTTCTCGGTGACGTACCGGACCATCCGGTCGCGCTGGCGGTCGTCGAAGTCGAGGTCGACGTCCGGCGGGTTGATGCGCTCCGGGTTGAGGAACCGCTCGAACAGGAGTCCGTGTTCAAGCGGACAGAGTTCGGTGATCCGAGTGGCGTAGGCGACGATGGATCCGGTTGCCGAACCACGGCCGGGCCCAACCGGAATGCCGTTGTCGCGTGCGTACTTGCAGATGTCGGCGACGACGAGGAAGTACGAGGAGAATCCCATCGGACCGATGATCTTCATCTCGGTCTCGAAGCGTTCCATTACGGGATCGGGGATTGGGTCTCCATAGCGCATGGCGAGTCCTTTGAGGACGTCCTTGCGCAGGTACTCCTCCTGTGTCATCCCTTCTGGGACGTCAGGGAACTGCGGCATCTCATCGACGTTGTCGAATACGTCGTCGTATGAGCCGATGCGCTCGGCGATCAGCAATGTGTTATCGCAGGCTTCCGGCAGTTCCGAGAACAGTTCGCGCATCTCGGCCGCGGTCTTGAGATAGTAGCCGGTGCCCTGGAATTTGAAGCGGTTGGGATCGTCTTTGTTTTTTCCCACTCCGATGCAGAGGAGGTTGTCGTGTGCCTCCGCGTCGGTCGGTTGGACGTAGTGTGCGTCATTGGTTGCCAGCAAGGGAATGTTCAGTTCCTTTGCAAGGCGAAGCAGTCCGTCTCGCACCTCGCGTTCAATGGACAGGCCGTGGTCCATCAACTCGAGGAAGTAGCTGTCCTTGCCGAAAATATCCTGGTACGCACCGGCAGTCTCTCGCGCCTCCTCGTACTGCCCCAGGCGCAGACGGGTCTGGATGGCGCCCGAGGGACAGCCAGTGGTGGCGATGATCCCTTGGGGGTGCTCGCTGATCAGCTCCATGTCCATACGCGGCTTGCCTGCCGGGAACTGCCCCGTGTAGGAGGCCTCCGTGGAGAGATAGAAGAGATTTCGGAGGCCTTGGACGTTTTCTGCCCACATGGTCATGTGAGTGAAGCGGCCGCCGCCCGAGACGTCCTTCGAACCCTCGCCGTCATCACTCATCGCGCGCCGTCCGCCCGGCCCCCAGAACTCCTGCTTCTTGTGCCTCCGAGACGAAGGGGCGACATATGCCTCAATGCCGATAATGGGCTTTACGTCGCCGAATCCTTTAGCCACTGACTGGAATTCGTATGCCCCGAACATGTTGCCGTGATCGCTCATGGCGATTGCCGGCATTTCTTGGCGCGCCACTTCCTCGAACATGGGCTTCATTCGCTGCGCTCCGTCGAGCATCGAGTACTCGGTGTGATTGTGCAGGTGAACGAAGCTGTTACTCACGGTGCGGTGGCTCCCTTGCGCATTGACTGGCCCGAGCAAGGGTCCTAAGCCTAGCGGGATTTGGCGATCCGTCAGGACGCGACGCACACATCGGCAGCCCCCGCAGCCGCCACTTCTGCTGATGTGGTGATCATGAAAAATCGGGTAAAGCCGCTCCGGCCTGGGAGGATGCCAGCGGCGCCGTCCGCTCGGCGCCGCTGTCGCCGATCGGACACCCAGGGGCTACCGGTCGCATTGCGCCCTTAATTCAGGTTTGCTAGATAATGTGACTATCTGCGGCTTTGGTTGCAGTGTCCACATCTAGGAAGGCAACCGTGCCCCGTTCCACCGCCAGCTCGTCCGCGCCACCGACGCCACGATGGGACATGCCGCACCATGCAGGCGCTGTCCGTCGTCTACGGCTGGCAGTGGCGCAGAGCAACGTCCCGGAGGACCCAGCCGACCCTGCGCTTCTTCGGGCGAGTGGGGCTCAGATCCGCTCACTGATGCGTGATGCCGCCGCTGCCGGAGCCAGGCTGGTCCAGTTCCCCGAGGGGGCGATCGTCTACCCCGACCCGGATGCCATGCCGACTGGTGACCTTGGGAGGGCGAGCTGGGCGAAGGCAGCCTGGGATGTCATGGGCGAAGAGGAAGAGTCGATCCGGTTGCTCGCCGGCGAGCTCGGCGTGTGGGTGGCGTTCGGCACCATCCGTCCTCAGCCCGCAGCCGCGGCCCCACGGAACTCCTTGCTGGTCGTATCCGATCGGGGAGAGATTGTTGCCAGGTACGACAAGCGGATTCTCTCCCACACCGAGGCCACCCGCCTGTACTCCCCCGGCAGTGAGCCGGTGGTATTCGAGGTCGACGGGCTGAGGATTGGCTGCGCGCTATGTATCGAGGCGAACTTCCCCGAGCTATTTGACCAGTACGAGGCGCTTGATGTGGACGTGGTCCTGCTGTCGGTGATGGTGGACGACGCCGCCCGCGCCGTCGTCGCCCAGGCATACGGAACGCTGTTCAACTACTGGATCGGCTACTCGGTGCCCGCGCAATTCGGCCGCACAGCCCCCGCTGGGATCATCGGTCCGGGAGGCCGGTGGCTTGCCCGCTGCCCGGCAGCGGACCGTCCAGGCATGGCTGTCATGGACCTTGACCTGGACGCCTCCGACCATGACATCACTGTCGGCCTGCGGCTGGCCCGGCCTTGGCGGCGGCTGGCACGCGCGCAGAGCCGCGGGGCCGGGCTGTTCGACTGAGTTCCTGCTTCGTGCCCCTAGAAGAACCGAGAGGCACACGCCCTACAGAATGGGCTGCATCGCAGGTGCTGTAGCGCCGCGGCTCCACTTGCGCGCCAGCGGACGGTATCGAGATGGCAACTGTGAACGGGTCTGCCGGCAACGCAGAGCACGGTTCCGGCCGCGATGAAGGGGACGGACACAGGCTCCCTGTCGGATCCGCTCGTCCCGCTGAGCGGAGAGGAAGCCTACCCCTCTGTCGCCAGCGCTGATCACCCCGTGACCGCAGGCCGGCCTCGTGCGGTGGATCGCAAGCCGCTACGTTCGGCATGCCGCGATCATGCACACGGGCATGGGAAGGTGCACGTGACCGGCGACGCTGACTGCGCGCACGCTCTCCACCAATTTTTCGCGCGCACGCTCCCTGTCCTTTTCTGGAATCCTCTCCAGTTGTGTTCTTCTGCCGTGTGACATGCGCCAGTCCCAGAATTTCGAGACCGGCACCGAGATCGGGAAGAACATATTCAACACTTGAATTTTCACGTACTCGAGTTGGTGCATAGCGGCGACTATGGCCGAGCTGTCGATTCCCGGCATCGGTGCTCGTTCCTGTGCAGATGAGCCCATGAACTCGATGAGGGCCGCGTCTGCGGTGCGGTCGACGATGTCCAGGTCGTCGGGTGCTGCCGCGGGGGTGCAGATGGCGATGCGGCCTCCGGGGCGAAGCATGTGGGTGAGTCGCCGGAGGGTGTGTTGTGGCTCTGGAAGGAATTGAAGGACGAGGCCGGCGAGGAGGACGTCGAAGGTTCCCGTCCTTGCGGGAAGAGAGTCTGCGTCGGCAACTACCGCGCATGCGTGGGTGAGTTCGCGGGCAGCAAGTGCCTGGTTCGCTTGGCTGACCATCTCTGGCGACTTGTCGATACCGACGGCTCGTCCGCAGGGGGTAACGGCCGCGGCTGCGGGCAGGAGCGAGGCGCCGCGACCGCAGCCGACGTCGAGAAGGTCCTCGCCCGGCTGTGGCAGGGCTAGCTGCACCAGGGCCTGCCCGGCTTGTTCGAAGAACTGCCCGCCGATGCGCCCATAACTGGCGGCGGCTCGGTCGAAGACGGTGCCACGGCCCTGGCCGCTTTGCGGGCCTCGGATGGGCATGAATCCTCCAGATGGGGTCTGAGGGCTCAGGAGCGTGACCCTCCCTCTACTGAACGGCTCGGGGTGCAAGCCGTGCGGATCGACTGAGCGGTCACTACGCTGTTCGCCCCGCACAGATCAGGGCTGGAGCCCGCGTCAGTATCAGCTGGAGCTACGCGACCAGGTTCGGGTCTGGCCCGGGGCACTCGGGTGTCCCGGCCGCGTACTGCCGCAGGCTCTCCCCGGCGTGCTCCAGCAGGGGGGCGGCGGATGAGCCGTCGAGGGTGCACAGCATGAGATCAACCTGGTCGTCATCGCGGAGGACCGCGGTGATTTGCCGGGGCCAGTGGAAGCGGTCCCTGGACTGCAGGACCGTCACCTGGCTCGCACCGTCTGCGGTGCGTGGCGCGCTGACGTAGTTGAAGGAGATCGCCGCATCGGGGTTCCACTGCCGCCAGGACAATGCGGCTGCGCGGATCTCGGGGAACGGCGCCGCCTCGCCGGCGTACACCCGCTGTTGGAGTTGGGCGGGCTTTTCGCCGGGGTGCAGCGGCACTGGGGTGAAGTACCAGAGCATGCCCCAGGCGTCGTTGGCGTGCGCGATCGCGTTGTCTCGCCCGTTGGCAACGAGGTAGAGCGTCACGTTCTCGCCTGCTGTGACGGCTTGCCCGGTCAGCGCGGCCAGGCAGGCCCGGAGGTTGGTGCCCTGTGCCGCAGCCCGGGTGCGGCATGCGCGTACGGTTTGCGCGGGGATCGTGATGTGGTGCTCATCGGGCTGCTTCGGAGTCCAGGTGAGCGGCGGCAATGGGTGTGCTGCGGCACCGGTGGCTGTTTCGCGCCCCAGATGCCGTAGGACCGGGGCGGCAGTCGGGCCGGGTGGGAGAGGGCCGCCTGCCGCCAGTAGCGTGAGCTGGTGGAGGAAGTGCCGATTGCTGTGGCCGTCCATCAGTGCGTGATGGGTTTCCATGCCCAGGAACAGGCCGTGGCTGCCGGTGAAGGCCGTCAGAGTGGTGAGTGGGGCTCCGTAGCGGGCTTGTCGAACATCCAGGTGGTCGGGTCCAGTCATCCAGGCGCAGGCCGTGTCCCCGTCGCCGGGTTCGACCTGCAGGTGTGGCCCGGCACTCGGTGTCCATCGCTGGGTGAGAGCGCCAGTGCTGGAATCGGTGTGGAACCGGCGGTGGAGGATGTCCAGCCCTCCCAGCCACTGTTCGAGCCGCTGGAGGAACCTGGCCTGCTCACCTGCGGGCATGTCGAGGTGGAGGAGCTGACGTGGCAGGTAGATCCCTGTCTGCGGGCCGAGGGCGGCGAACTGGAGCATCAGCTGCTGCATGGCGCCGGCCGGGGCCTGCAGCGCGCGACGAGGTCGCCCGGTCGAGCGTGTGTGCTTCGGGGTGGTGGCCTGGGCGCCCCGCTCCTGTTTCGGTTGGAACGCCGCGTTGATGGATTCAAGGATGCTCGCGGCTTCCTTGGGGGAGGTGGTGCCGCCGTGCCGCAGAGTTGCGGTCGTCGCCTCTGCACCAGTACGGAAGGTCAGCGCGAGGGGGTAGGGGGTGAGCGGCGCCGGGTTGGCTGGGGCAAGGGCCTGGATTCGGCGCTCCAGTGCGTCCGGCGCTGCGCCGGCGTCCTGGATGTCGACGGCGATGTGACCGACCGCTGATTCGAAGTCGACTCGGCCGCTCCAGCGTAGGGCGCCGTAACCAGTGCCCTGGTCCGGGACGTCGGCAAGCTCCAGGACCAGGTGCTCGATCGCCTCTGCCGTGGGCAGGTAGGGCGCGAGGACGGGATGATGCAGTCCGAACCAGCCGACCGCGTCGCTCAGATCCAGCTCTGGATGGCTGCGCCCGTTGCGTTCCAGGTCGATGACGGTGGGCTGTCCGCCGTTGTGGGACCCCAGCGCCTGCCCGGTCGCGGCGAGGAGGTACGCGGCCGGGCTGTGTCGCCAGTGCCGGGTGAGCTCGCTCAGAGGTGGCAACGTGATGTTGGTCTGCCGCAGCCGGGAGACGAGCGGGGTCTGGGGCGCGGTGATCCCCCCGGCCAGTACCGCGCGCCATAGCCCGGTCTCCGCGTCGAAGTGACCGGCTGCGGTCTGCTGCTCGGTCAGCTCGGCGAGTTGCTGGTATGCGTGGTCCTCGGAAAGGCCAGCACCGTCCAGGGTGAGGGTCAGCCGTTGGCCGATCACGGCCCAGGACCAGGGGTCGACGGCAAGGTGGTGCCCGAAGAGGACGAGGCGTCCCGATCCGTCGTCCTGCTGGACGGCGACCGCGGTGAGCATGCGTCCGGTGACCGGGTCCACAGTGCGCCGAGCCCTGGCCAGGGTCTGTCGCAGGTCCCGATCGACGGTACTCTCGGCCACGGCGGCGACGAGCGGCTGGTACGGGGGCGCCACGGTGAGGGTTTGCTCGCACCGGTCGGTGCGGCAGCGCAGCGCCGGAGTGCTCTCGACGAGGTGTTCCAGCGCGGCGGCGAGCTGCGCCGCCGGGGGCATGCGGTCGAAGGCGATGCTGTGGCGCAGCGTCCACCGCCTCCAGGCGGGGATGTTCAGCTGGTGCATCCACCGGCCGGTAGGGGTGAGTGGAAATCGCGGGCTCGTATGCCGGGCGGTGCTCTGGGCGTGGGCGCGGGCGAGGCGGCGCCCGAGGTCGCGGTAGTAGGGGGCCTCGTACACGTCGGCGGGGGTGAGCTGGAGTCCGGCTTGGCGCAGTCGGGTCACCAGGTGCAGGACGGTGAGGGAATCTCCCCCGTCGTGGAAGAAGTGGTTGTCCGGTGTTGGCGTGGTGCCCAGCAGTTCACGCCAGAGTTGGCCGAGCACCGTGTCGTCGGCGCCGAGCCGGGCAGAAATGGGTGTCGGTGGGGTGACGAGGCCGGCGAGCGCGTCGTCGTCGGGCTTTCCGGTGGGGCGGGTGGGGATGTGGCCGACCTGGTGGACCTGGTGGGGCCAGTGTGTCGGCGGCAGCATCTGCCGAAGCTGGGCCGTCAGTTGCTGGGTGTCGGGGCAGCCCTCCACGAAGAGCAGCAGCCGTACGACGTCGTCGTGGTGGTGCGTCAAGGCACGTGCGGCTGTGCATAGACCGGTGCGTATGGCCTGGTACTCAAGGGCATCCAGCCCCACTCTGTAGCCGCGGATTTTGACCTGACGGTCGATGCGGCCGAGATGGACCAGCCCCGCAGGGGTGTGCATGGCGCGGTCTCCGGTGAAGTACCAGTGCCCAGCGGTATCCGGCAGTGGGTGAAAGGACTCGGCGGTCAGGTCGGGCCGGTCCAGGTAGCCCGCCGCGAGGCCGGCGCCGGTAAGCGCCAGTTCACCGGGGGTTCCGGGAGGGGCGGTGGCTGCCCGGTCGATGACGATTCGGGCGGCCAGACCGCGGATGGGCCGGCCGATGGGAACGGGGTCGCCGGCTCCGGGGGTGGGCTCATGGACGGTTGCGGTGACGGTCGCTTCGGTGGGCCCGTAGATGTTGAACGTGCGGGCCGGGGCGAATCGGTCGAGGTCGGTGCTGCGGCAGCCGTCCCCGGCGGAGGCGATCATCCTCAGGTCGGGCAGGTGCGCGTCGGCGTCGAGGCTTCGGAGTAGGCCGGCCGGGAGGAAGGCATGGGTGATGCGGTGGTGCCGCAACTGTTCGGTCAGCGTCGTGGAACCGATCGGGTTGCCCTGGATGAGGGTCGCTCCGAGAACCAACGCCGTGGTCACGTGGCAGATCCAGGGGTCGACGGTCGGCGGGGCGACCAGCAGCACACGGCTGGTGGCGTCGAGGCCGAACCGGTCCTGTTCTCCGTGAATGAGGTTGGTGAGCGCCGCCAGCCCGACCGCGACGCCCTTCGGGCGTCCGGTGGACCCGGAGGTGTGGATCACGTAGGCAGGCGGGTCCGGCAGATCGTCATGGTCCACGGTGGGAGGAAGGCATGCGGGGCTGACGCCGTCGGGGTTCAGACGCAGCGCGGCGGACCGGTCGGGTGGCGTGTCGGCGTCGTAAGGGATGTAGGTGCAGCCTAGTTGCAAACAGGCAAGCCAGGCCGCCGCGCGGTCGGTGAGGCGGAGTCCGCCGACAAGGACCTCGCTTCCCTTGCGCGCGCCCGCGTGCAGCAGCGCCTCGGCGGTGGCGGTGGCCAGACTGAGCAGTTGTGGTCCGGTGCAGGCGGCGTCCGTGTCCAGGATGACGGTCCGGTCGGTTCGGCTCAGTTGCCGGACAGCGGCTTCGTGCAACGGCGGACCGGCGTAGCCGGGTGCCGGGGTGGCCAGGGCCTGGACACTGGTGCGGTCCGTCGGGCTGAGCAGGAGGTCGGAGCAGAGCGAGGTGTCCGGCTCTTCGGCGAGCGCATGGAGGAACTGGCGGAAGGTGCTGGCCCACCGGTCGAGGTCGGCGGCGAGCGGGTCGATGGCGCGGCCGGTCAGCTCGACGGTTGTGGAGCCGTCGTCCAGAGTGCGCACGACGGTGCTGAGCGCCGCGCCTTGGGGCGTGCTGTCGGCCGTGATCGGGGAGAGTGTGATGCCGGGCAGGGACGGGTCACCGGGCGGGGCGACCGCCTGCATCACGAACGCGGTGGCTCCGGGTGCGGCCAGAGTGGGGGCTCCGGCATCGTGCAACTGGTCGGGAGTCACCATGACGTGGTCCTGTGCCTCCAGGATGGCGCGGTGCGTCATCCTGATGTATTCCGGCAGTCGGAAGTTCCAGGGCATGGTCAACCGGAGCGGGAGCACGTGAGCGAACTGGCCGACGGTGTCCAGGTGCTCGTCGGTGCGGGTGTCGACGGCCACGTGGATGCTCAGGTCGCCGGTTCCCTGGAGGCGAGCCGTGGTGTGGGCGTGGGCCGCCAGCAGGACAGCGGGCACGGTGGCGCGCGATGCTCGGGCGGCGCGGGCGAGGGCGGCTGTCTGAGCGGGTGCCAGGTGCAGACGGAGCCGGGGCACGATTTGCACCGGCTCCGGATCGGGCAAGAGCCGGGCCTGCGGAGCAGCGGTGAAGTCTGTGTACCGGCGGCGCCAGTAGAGTTCGGCCGCTTCGTCGGGAGCCTGGTCGGCGAGGGCCTGGGCGAAGGAACCGGGGCGACCGGCACGACCGCCCCGGTAGATCGCGGCCACGGTGTTGAACAGCAGCTTCATGGAGCGGCCGTCCACGAAGGCGTGGTCGATGATCTCGGTGACCACCCAGGTGCGATCGGCGACGCGGTGCACGGTGATGTGGCCGATCAGGCCGTGATCAAGGTCGTAGCGGCGGCTGAGTTCTTGGTGGAAGTCGTCGAGGATGGCCTTCATCGTCGGCTCGACGGGATGTCCGCTCCGCCGCTGGTCGACGAGCCGTACGTCGATGCGGGCCCGGGCGCCGGTCTGCCAGGTGTCTCGGCCGGACAGGTGCAGTCGCAACGCGTCGTGTTCTTGGGCAGCGGCGCGGTACGCCTCGGCGAGCCGGTCCTGGTCGAGGGGCCCGTCCAGGCGGAAGATCCGACCCGAGTTCGCCGTCGGGTTGCCGAGCCGCCGGGCCGAGAGCAGAGACATCTGCGCCGGGTGCGCCGCGAGCTCAGACACCGGATTCCTTCCGGTCCGCGATCAGCGCGGACAGTTGCGTGACGGTGGGGTGGTCGTGGAGGTCGACGGCGCCCAGACGCAAGCCGTGACGGCGCTGGATCGCGCCGGAGAGCCTGACCACGCCGAGGCTGGTCAGGCCCTGTTCGAACAGGTTGGCGTCTGCGTCGACGGGCTGGTCGGTGATGGCCGCGCAGGCGTCCAGCAGCCACGCGCGGTCGTCTGTGGGCGTGCCCTGCCGCGGGTCGGTCAGGTCCATGGGCGTGCTCTCATCCCTTCACGGTCAGGCGGTTCAGGTGGTCGGTGGTTCGCTCCAGCAGGTCAACGGCCTGCTGTTGGGTGAGGGTGGCGGTTGTCCAGGACGCACGAAGGCGTCCTGGACCGGTGGCCGAGGCGGACAGTTGCAGGCTCAGCGGGTGTTTCGGCCCGGCGTTCGGTGCGGCGAAGCTGCTCCAGGTGACCGGGCCCAGCCGGCGGGTGGTGGCTGGCTGCTCGATGGCCAGGGAGATCTGTGGCCGTCCGACGGAGCGGCTGAGCAGTCCCGGTCGGGCGTGGGCGTGTCGGGAGGCGAAGTCGAGGGCCTGTTGACAGTGCTGAACGAGGCGGTCGCCGGTGGGTTCGACACGAATGGGCAGGAGGGCGGAGGCGACGAAGCAGCCGACGATGCCAGCCTCTGCGGCTGTCCGTCGCAGGCTCATCGGCATGTGGAGCACGATGCGTCCGTGCCCGGTTTCCTCGGCCACGGCCTGGGCGACGGCTGCGACGGAGACCGCGGCCGGGCCGACGCTCAGACGCGCGGACACATTGGCGGTGTCTACTGGGCCGAGGGCGCGAGCTTGTTGGCCATAGCCGTTTGGGGCCGGTGACCGTTCAAGGTACTCGGGGTAGGGACGGGTTTCGTGCGCTTGGCAGCGCTGCGCGACGGCTTCGGCGGCCGTGCGCGCGCTGGTAGCAGCCGCGGCGCTGGTGCTGGCCTCGGCCCATCTGCTGTAGCGCAGGTCGGGGCTGGTGGGTGCCGAGATCGGCGGGGTACTGGCGCGGCGCACGATCTCGGTCCACAGCAGTTGGAGTGCATGCTCGTCGGTGTACAGGTGGTGCGTCATCAGGGCGCAGACCGTGCTGGGGCCGGCGGGGGTCTCAGGGAGGTGGAAGAGGGCGAAGCGGATGCGGGGGCCGCTGCCCCAGAGGTCGTAGGCGGCGGCCCGCTGGGTGGCCATCCAGGCTTCGACCGTCGCGATGGAGTCAGCCGGATCGAGGGAGCGCAGGTCGGTCTCTTCGGCTGGTACCAGGGCCGGGCCCAGCCCGGCGCTGGCGCTGATTCGGTAGCGGTCGTCGAGGTTGAGGCTCCAGTGCAGGGCGTCGTGCCGGGCTGCGGTATCAGTCGCGGCTTGCCGCAGCGCCTTCGCTGGGACACCGTCGACGATGATCGCGTTGACCACGGTGTAGGCGGCGGGGTCCGGATGGCTGATGCCGGCTTCGAGGATGGCCTCCTGCGGAGCTGACAGTGTGCGTGGCTTTGTCACCTGGATCCTCGATCCCGCGCTGGTAGGCCGGTTAATGGCGTCGGCGGATGCCGGGGGCCGCGAGCAGCACCCCCAAGGGCCGCCGACGGGGTCACTGCTTGTTGGCCCAGTAGCCGGTCATCAGGGTCTTGCGCAGGACGCCGTCCTGGCTGCCGGCGACGCCGTGGAGCGAGACGGGCGAGTTGGGCATGATGAACGCCCGGTTCGGGGCGAACTGCACCTGGTGGGCCGTGCGGTGCGCGGCGTTGGAGCTGAAGTTCAGGAAGTCGTGTTCCCCGGCGCGGCACTCGTACAGTGCGGTCCCGTAGCGGTTGACGCTGGTCTCGTCGGTGTTGCCTTCGAGCTGGAGGTAGACCACGATCGTCAGGAGCTTCGGTGCGGCGTCCAGGTGTGCGCCGAGCGCCTCGGTGGCGCCGGTGTCCTGGTTGGCGTAGAGCTTGAAGTTGGGCTGGTCCCGGTCCTGGAGCCGGTCCAGTCCCAGGTGTTCCTCCAGGGGGCCCGCGAATCGCTCGAACAGCGCCCGTACGAATTCGGGGTGTCGCAGCGCAAGGCGCGTTCGGTTCCACGTCTCGGTGGCCATCGGCGCGTCGCTGCCCGCGAAGTTCTCGATGATGCGCTCTTTGCGGTTGCCGAGGTAGGCCTTGGGCTGGCCTTCCACGAACCGGGCGACCGGGTCGAAGCCGGACTGCGAGGGCCAGTTCGCCAGGACGCTGCGGTAGAGGTCCTCGGGCAGGAAGTCGTCGACGGTGGCGAACGGGAACGGGGCGTCGTGCAAGTTCAGGCGGTCCAGGACGGGGAGGAGCTCGGCGGCACCGGCGGGGATGTCGGCGCCGATGACCCGCTGGTAGCCGTCCAGGTAACGGGCCAGGCGGGGGTGGGCGGTGGTGGTCTGTCCGGTGGTGGTCACGGTGTTCCCTTTCGTCAGCGCTGGACCGGCGTCGTCGGCGCGGTGTGGTCGTCGATGAGGGCCGCAAGGGTTCGCAGGGTGGGTGCCTGGTAGAGGTCGCGGGGGTGGATCTGCGCGGCGAAGGTCTCCCTGATGGCTGCGACCAGGAGCGCCGCGAGCAGGGAGCTTCCGCCGATGTTGAAGAAGTGGCTGTCGGCGCTGATGTCGTCGGTGCCCAGCAGTTCGAACCACACCCCCGCCAGGCGCTGCTCGGTTGGGGTGAGCTCGTCCGATGTCACCTGGCTGGCGGGCTGTCGGCTGTCGTGGAGGGCGGAGCTCGGGAGCTGGTTGAGGGGGGCATCCGGTTCGCTGAGCACCGCGGTGAGGACGGCCTGGAAATGGTCGAGGAGGTGGTGTGCGGTGGCGGCGGTGAGCTGATCGGCTCGGTAGGTAGCCCGACACGCGATCATCTGGTCGCTGGGCCACAGGTGCAGCTCGAACGGGTACCTGGTGTCGGCGCGGTCGATGGGCCAGGGTGCCGCGCTGAGGGCGTGGAGGCCGAGGTCGGCGGCGGGGAGATTGTCGTAGGCGAAGGAAAGGTGCGTCAGCGGGCCGATGCGGCCGGCATGGTCGGCGGCGAGTTGCGCGGCGATCTCGGCGATGGGTGCGTCTGCATGGTCGAGCGCGTCGATGACCTCTTCGCGGACTTGCCCGATCAGGGCGGTGAAGGTGGTGGTGGGCGCTATGCGGCTGCGGATCGGCAGGACGTTGACAAAGAATCCGATGAGGCTCTCGAAGTCGGCTGTGGGACGGTCGCCTCGCGGCGTGTTGACGATCAGGTCCTGACGGCCCAGGGCGGTTCCCATGGCAGCGGCGAAGGCCGCGTGCAGCACGATGAACTCGGTAGAACCGGTGCGTTGGGCGAGCTCGAGCAGCTGACTGCGGGACACACCGACGGACGGGATCTGGATCTCTCGGGCGCTGCCCGGCGGATCGTCGGTCTCCTCGGCCGCCAGTAACGGGGGCTGGTCTGCGACACCGCGCAGCTGCTCGCGCCAGTACGCCAGATCCGTGGCGATGCGCGGCCGGTCCCGGGTCTCGGTGACGTAGTCGCCGAAGTCCACGGACAGTTTCGGGATGTCCGCGGTGGCTCCGGTGGTGTGGGCGGTGTAGAGGGCGGACAGTTCCCGGGCGAAGACGGATTTCGACCAGCCGTCGCACACCAGGTGGCTCATCAGCCAGAACAGCACGTGTTCGTCAGCGCTCAGGCGCAGCAGCATGACTTTGAATCCGGGCTCGCCGGCAATGTCGAAGGGGCGCGCGGCCTCGGCTTCGATGATGCTGCGGGCCGCCGCCGGCCTCTCCGCGGCCGGGACAGGCTGGAGGTCGAGCACGGGCAGCGGCACCGGGCTTGCCGGGTGGACCAGCTGTGCGGGCAGCCGGTCCGGTTCGAGCGATGACGGCTCGGTGGCGGGAAAGGTGGTGCGAAGCACGTCGTGCCGTTCTGCGATGCAGTCCAGGGCCCGCCGGAGCGCGGGTATGTCGAGGGCTCCGGTCAGGTGGACGGCGGTCGGCACGTTGAGGGCGACCGGTCCGCTCGCGGCGGTCTGGAGCAGCATGCCTTGCTGGCCGGCGGTGAGCGGGCGGCTTCTGACATGCGCCGGGTTGGTGGTTGAGGCCGTCATGGGGCGGTGTCCTCCTGGGAACGGGTGAGCGCGGCACAGAACGCGTCGAGGACGGGATGGTCGAACAGGGCGCGCACGCTCAGCTGCGGGTACCCGCTGCGGCGCAACCGGCTGACGACACGGGCCGCGGACAAAGAGGTGCCGCCGCTGAAGAAGAAGTGCTGCCCCGGGGCGACCGGGCGGCCGAGGATCTCGGACCACAGGGCTGCGACCGCCTGGACCTGCGGGTCGTCGGCGTCGTGGCGACCGGCTGCGCTCTGTCCGGAAACGGGAGAGGCGGCGAGCAGACGTGCTACCGCCCGGCGGTCGGGTTTTCCGCTGGGGGTGCGCGGCATCCGGGCCAGCCCGGTGACGGCGGCCGGGCGATGGGAGTGCGGCAGACGGCTATTCACCCAGGCGAGCAGGTTGCGCTCGTCGAGAAGGACGGTCTCACAGGCCGTGCCCGAGGTGGCAGCCGGTGAAGCGGGGCTTCTGGCGTAGCCGGAGCGGCGAGCGTACAGGTAGTGCAGGCCGGCGCCCTGTGACATGGGGTCGGCTTCGGTGACCGTGTGGAAGCCGCGGGTGTGGAGCTGGCGTACGAGGTCGGCGAGCCGGCCGTCGATGTCGTGGACCTCGGCGACGATCTGGTGGATGCGCGGCCAGTGGCGCTCGTCGATGCCGGCGAGGACGTCGGCCTCGGCCTTCTGCACGTCGATCTTCAGCAGGTCGACGTCGGTCACCCCAGCAGTATCGAGCACGTCGGACAGGCGCAGGACCCGGCAGGGGAACAGGTGACCGCGCAGCTTCCCCTCGATGATGTCGGCGGCTTGCTCGCGCCAGGCCTCGGCATCCTCCACCGCGCCCGTGTCGATTTCGCGGCGGGCGATGGCGTGCAAGGTGGCGGCCTCGGCGACGGGGTCGGGGTGGAGGGTGGACAGCCCGGTCGCCCCGGGGTACCAGGTGATTTCGGCGGTTCCGCTGCGGCTGCCGAGGGCAGCCCCGAGGAGTTGCACGGTTGCGGCCGCGTTCAGATGCAGGTTCGCGGCGCATACCTGGTAGGTGGGCGGGCACGGTTCGAAGGCGAGGACCCGGGCGGCGCGCTGGGCCACGGACAGGGAGAACAGCCCGATGTTCGCCCCGGCATCGATGACCGTGGCGTCGCTCGGTACGACGATGCCGTGCCGCTCGTACACGCGGTGCCGGTAGATCTCCTCGTACATGTGCGTGGTTTCGGGCGGGTTGGCCTCGAGGACGCGCAGTTGCGCGTCGAGATGGCGCAGCGGGTGGGCGCTGTCGTCGATCAGGTGTCCGGGACGCAGCTGGACGGCGGCGTGAATGCGCGGGTCCTGGTCAGAGGCGGTGAGCGGGACGGCGACGGCCTCCAGGACGGCCGGGTGGGTGCGCAGAGCTGCCTCGACCGCGTTCAGGTCGACCAGTTTCCCGGCCACCTTGACTTGGCGGTCGGCGCGGCCGGTCAGCACGATCCGGCCGGCCTCGTCGACGCGGGCGAGATCGCCGGTGAGATGCCAGCGGCGGCCCTCCCGGGTCACGAACCGGGTGTCCTGTTCGCCTTGCTGATAGCGGTAGCCGCGGGCCAGGCCGGGGCCGGACACGGCCAGCACCTCGCTTCGTCCGTCGCCGGGCTCCTCCTGCTGCGGGTGGAGCGCGACGTGGGTGCCGGGCAGCGGGTCGCCGATCGGGAGGTAACCGTCTCCCGGCAGATCCGACGCGGTCACCAGATGAGCTGCGACGATGCCGGCTGTCTCGGTCAGCCCGTACATCGCGAAGAACCGTGACTCGGGCAGCAGCGTGGTCCAGCGCCGGGCGAGGGCGGCGGGGATGGGTTCGCTGGCGGCCATGATCCGGCTCAGGCCGGTGGCGGCGAGCGCGTCCAGCGCCTGGGTATCGGCCAGCAGGGTCAGAAGGGAGGGGACGGTGTCGAGGCTGGTGATGTGTTCGGTGGCGATGAGCGCGAGCAGGGCGTCGGGATCCTGGCGCTGCGTCTCGTCGGCGACGACGACGCTCGCGCCGTGGAGCAGGGGAAGGAACAGCTGCCGGACCGAGGAGGAGAAGCTGAGGGGTGCCAGGAGCAGGCAGTGGTCCTCGGGGGTGATCTCGGTGAGCTGGTTCAGGGCCGCGAGGTTGTGCAGGACCGCTTGGTGCGGAACCTCCACCAGCTTCGAGGCTGCGGCCGTGCCGGATGTCGGCATGACGTAGGCGATGCCGCCGGTGACTGGGGCCTCGTCGGGCGCGAACGGGATGAGGGTGGCGTCGCGGAGGAGGAAGTGCGGCTTGGCCCGGCCGGTTATCTGCTTCGGGTCGTGCGCGGGGTCGAGTGGGAGGTAGGCACACCCGCAGGCCATGACGGCCAGCAGATCAAGGAGCGCGGGCACGGACCGTGAGACGTCCACGCCGACCAGGGCACCTGAGGGCAAGCCCTGCCGGCGAAGGGCATCGGCGTGCTCGCGGATGTGATCGGTCATCTGGCCGTAAGTCAGTCGGCCGCCGGGCAGCCGCAGCGCGGAGGCCTCGGGCTGGGCGCGGGCGACGGTCTGCAGCGCGGCGATCAGGTCGGCAGGGGCCCGGTCAGACATGGAACGTCACCGCCTTGACATCGGCGGCGGCGACCGGCCCGCCCATCGCGACCAGGATGGTGCGCTCGCCCTGGAAGGCGCGGCGGCCGTGGGCGGTCAGCATGTTGTCCAGCAGCAGGACGTCCCCGAGCTGCCAGTCGAACTGGTGGGCCTCCTCACGCAGGACGGTACGGGTCAAAGCGAGCAGCTCGGTGGGGATCTCCTCGCCGACGCCGGTGCGCGCGTGCATCGGCATCTGCTCGCCGAACAGGTCCCGCCACAGGTCCTCGCGGTCGGGACCTCCGTGGGAGGCGTGCCACAGGTGCATCTGGTTGAACCACACCGGCTCGCCGGTGACCGGGTGGCGGATCGCGGTCGGCAGGCTCTGGGCGGTGCGCAGGGTGTCGCCGGGCAGCCAGGCGTGGTCGATACCGTGCTCGGCGCAGTAGCGGCTGACCTCGTTCTTGTCGTCGGTGCCGAACGACTGCCGCCAGCTGATGCCCGGCCCGTCTGCGCTTGTCTGGTGGCGGATGTAGGTGACCTGGTCGGGGATCCCGCCCGCGGCGGCGGTGACGCGGGCGAAGACGGTGCGGCCGTCGACGAGCGGGGTCTGTCCGCCCCGGCCGAGGGCCGGCGGCTGCGCGCAGTAGAACGCGATCCGGGCCGGCCACAACGGACTGTAGGCGAGCTCATGGTGTGGCGGAATGTCCTGCGTGCTGTCCCATTCGGTGCTGGTGTAGACGCCGTCGGTGACGCGCGTGCGCGGCGAAGCGCCGTGGACGTAGGGCAGGAGGTCGCCCAGGAAGGGGCGGACGGCACGCCTGAACTCCTGCGGGCCGCTCACGGTGAACCCGCGCAGCAGGATCGCGCCGGTGACGGCGAGCGCCCGCTCTACCTGGTCCGCGTGCTGGCCGGTCCAGGTGGCGAGTGGGACGGAGTTCGGTGCGGTGAGGGTGTGCGGGATGGTCATGCAAGGCTCCCCGGATGTGAGGTGAGCGCGAGCGCTGTGTCCTGGAGCATCTGTGCGCCCAGGACCAGGTCATCGGGGCTGGTGTCCTCGTGCGGGACATGGCTGACGCCACCGACGCTGGGCACGAAGATCATCGCGGCAGGGGTAATGGCCGCCATCATCTGAGCGTCATGCCCGGCTCCGCTGGTGAGGGGCAGCGTCGGCACCGCGCGCCGAGCGGCCGCCGCGGCGATCGACCGGCGCAGGGCAGCGTCGGTGAGCACTGGCTTGGAGGATGCGGCTCGGGTACACGATGCCTTCACCGTGCGGCGCTGCGCGATGCTCTCGATTCGGCGCACGGCCTCATCGGCCGCCTGGTGCAGCTGCGCTTCATCGGCATCGCGCACATCGACGGTCAGGCGCACGAGGCCCGAGATGGTGTTCGGCGAGTTGGGCGCGGCCTCGAGCCGGCCGACTGTGGCCACCTGGCACCAGCCGGCGGCGGGCAGGTCTTCGACAGCGAGGACGATCTCCGCGGCGGCGGCGAGCGCATCGGAGCGGCCTGGCATAGGGGTGGTGCCGGCGTGGGCGGCCGCGCCCATGAGCTCGACTTCCAGTTGGACGCGTCCCACGATGGCGTCGACGATGCCGATGGGGATGCACTCGCGTTCCAGGACCGGGCCCTGCTCGATGTGCAGTTCGAGGTAGGCCAGGAGCTGATGGGGGTCCAGGCGGGCCTGGTCGATGAGGTCGAGGTTGCCGCCGGCCTGGGCGATCGCGTCCCGCAGGAGGGTGCCGTCGTAGGCGGTGGTCGTTGCCGCGGGCGTGGACAACTGTCCGCTGGCGGCCAGCGATCCCCAGAACGGCTGTGGGTGCAGCGCCCCTTCCTCGTTGGCGAAGGCGACCGCGGTGACCGGGTGCGCAAGGTTGAGGGAAGCGAGGTTCTCGACGGCCTCCAGAGCGGAGACCACGCCGTAGACCCCGTCCAGCGGACCGGCGTCGACGACGGTGTCCAGATGCGAGCCCAGAACCAGCGTGGTCGTGCCGGGGTGCGGGCGCGGCCCGAGCCACAGATTCCCAGCGGCATCCACGGCGGTGCGCAGATCCGAGCTCTCGGCTTCTCGGACCATGTAGCGGCGGGCTTCGAGGTCCGCAGGGCTGAAGCCGGGGCGGGTCACACCGCCGCTCTCGGACCGGCCGATCTGGGCGAGCTCCGTGAGGCGGCGCAGGAGCCGGTCTCGGTTTACGGGTTGGGCGGGCATCAGTTCACCTCTCCTTCCGGTGTCGTCGGCGAGGCCGCGTGATGGAGCCGGTGGGCCTCGGCTGTGTGAACGCACAGCTCCCCCAGACTCGGAGACCGGTCGACGGCATTCAGAGCGACCCGGGCAGGCAGGGAGAGGGTGCGGGCGAGCACGAGGGCGGCACCGGTCGTCCAGGACAGCGTGTTGGGCAACTCCCTCGCGGCGTCAGCGGCCGGCTTCAGGCCCAGGGCATCGGTCACCTGCTGGCCGACGACGTTGTCCACGGCGGCCTGTCCGGTGGCGTGGTGCCTGGCGTTTCCGGGCGCCGGGAGCGCGGAGCGGTCGACCTTCCCGTTGGCGTTGAGTGGGACGGCGGGGATGGCGATCAGGTGGGTGGGGACCAGGTGCTCGGGCAGTCGCGTGGCCAGGTGCTGACGGAGCAGGACGCTGTCAACCGGTGTAGTGGCGACGTAGTAACCGGCCAGAGCCAGGAGTTCGCGGCGGCTGCCGACCGCCGTGACGACGGCCTCGGTGACTTGCGGGTGGCTGGTCAGCGCGGCCTCGACCTCGGCGGGTTCGACGCGGAATCCGCGGATCTTGACCTGCTGGTCCCGGCGCCCCAGGAACTCGATGCTCCCGCCGGGCTGCCAGCGGCCGATGTCGCCGGTGCGGTACATCCGGGCAGCCGGGTCGGCGGCGAAGGGGTCGGCCAGGAATCTCTCGGCGGTCAGCTCTGGCCGGCCGCGGTAGCCGCGGACCACGCAGGCGCCGCCGATGTACAGCTCGCCGGGGACACCGACGGGAACCGGCTGCTGGTCTTCGTCGAGGACGTACATGGTGGTGTTGGCGATCGGGCGGCCGATGGGGACGAGCTCCACGCCGAGATCGACGGTGTCGTCGATCGTGTGGACGCTGTTGCCGACGGATGCTTCGGTGGGCCCGTATTCGTTCAGGATCCGTGCGTACCGGGTCGGTTCCCGGTCTCGCCAGTGCGCCAGGGTGCGGGTAGTGAATGCGTCGGCACCCACCGCCAGCATGCCGGTCAGTCCCTTGGCCTGGTCCGTGGTGAGGAGCTCGGCCAGCGCGTCGAGCTGTCCGGGGGTCAGTTTCAAGAATGCGAACGGAGCGTTCTCCGCCAGCGCCTCGGTGATCTGGAAGAGGTCGGCTCTCTCCGGGATCATCAGAACGCGCTGCCCGGCGAGCAGTGGCGCGTACAGGTTCGGCACGACCATGTCGTAGGCGACGCTGGAGAACACCGCGCCGCCGCCGGTGCGCTCGCCGATGTACTGCTCGACGCACCAGTGCAGGTAGTTCACCAGGCCCCGGTGTGGTACCTCGACGCCCTTGGGCAGACCGGTGGACCCGGAGGTGTAGATGACGTAGGCCAGGTCGTCACCAGTGACTTCCGGAAGCTCCGTCGGGGTGCCGGGATCAGTGTGGCCACTGGCCAGGTCCCGGATTTCCGAGGCCGTCCACGGGCCTTCCGGGGTGCTGGCGACGTAGGTGGCGTCGCTGAGCACCAGGGTGACCTTCGCGTCATGCAGCATGTGCATGGTCCGGCTCTCCGGCGCGAGTGGGTCCAGCGGGAGGTAGGCCGCGCCGGCCTTCATGACCGCGACAAAGGCCACCAGCAGGTCCGCGGCCCGGCTCGCTCGGACTGCGACGATCGCCCCGGGGCCGATGCCGAGCCGGGCGAGCCGGGCCGCAACTCGGGCAGCGCGTTCGTCCAGGTCGCGGAACGTCAGCTGCTGCTCCGGGTCCTGGACGGCGACGTGGCCGGGCGTGCGGCGTGACTGGTCCTGCAAGAGCTGGTGCAGCGGAGTCTGCAGGTCCCAGCCACGCTGCGGCCCCTGCCAGGCGGCCATCGTCAGGTTCTCGTGCGGCCGTGTCAGGACCCGCGGCTCAGCGGAGCGGGGCGGCAGTGCCAGGGCGGTCCGGTGGACCTCGCCCAGTGCCCGCATCTGTGCCGGGTTCAGGCGCGTGGAGACCAAATCCAGCTCGGTGGTTCCGGTGCTGGGGCAGTGGATCAGGTGCAGCAGCACCGTTGCGTCCGCCGGGTGGGTGGTGGCCGGTCCGAGCGCGGTGCCTCCCAGCGGGATGAGCTCGCTGGTGTCGGGGTCGGCCAGGTCGGCGGCTGGCCCGTGTGCGTCGACGAGGACCTGGGTGTCCAGAACGTCCACCACGCCGAGCTTCCGAGCGATCTCGTAGAGGGTGGCCGAGGACACCGCAGCCAGCAGGGCACGGCCAGCGCCGGCCTGATCGTCCTCGAGGCGGCCGGTGCTCTCGGTCGGCAGCACGGGGGCGCTGGTCACGATCAGGCGATGGCGGCTGCTCAGTTGGACGGCGATGTTCGGGGCCGGGCGGCCGGTGGCGGTACGCACCGCCGCGAGATGCGCATTGATCAAGGACGCCAGCGAGTGGCTGGTACCGACCGGCACCCGGAGCTGGACCGGGTCACCCGGCGAGGATACGGCTGTGTCGCAGGCTGAGTCCGTGGGCTCGGTGATCCAGAACCGGGGCTGCTGCGCCCCGTCCTGCACCTCCGCTACTGCCACAGGCGGCACGGCGGACGGCAGCGTCAGCTCGGCTGCATTCCGGTGGGATACGGCGGCGGCCTGCTGGTGGTAGCGGTGCAGGACCGTGGTCAGCGCCTGAGTTTGCTGCTCCAGGGTCAGTGCGGCCGGGTTGTGGACCAGCAGGAGAGCGGCGGCGCCGGGGCCGGTGATCAGCCCGAGGCGTACGGCCGGCAACAGTGTCTCGGGGCCGGGATCCAGCTGGGTGACCCCGCTCCCCCAGGCCGTGGCCAGCGCGCCGACGGTCTTCGTCAGGGATTCCGCGGGTGCATCGCCGAGGTCGTGGACGGTCAGGGGCGGCGGCTCGTCCAGGAACCGCCACACAGGCGCGGTCTCGCACAGGGTCAGCGCCTTGCGCAGCCCGGGCAGATCCGTGGCAGCGGCACGGTAGGCGGCTTCGAGACGTCCGCGGTCGGGGACGAAGGCAAGCTGGAGGTGGACGACGGCGGCCCCAGCGCGGACACCTACGCGTAGCAGCGTCAGCTCGTCCGCATCCAGGGTCCCGGCCGGGGCCGATGACGTTGCGGAGGTGGTCATGGTGCTCTCTTTCGGCAGTGTGTGAAGGCCGGTCAGCTGAGCAGGGTGACGGGCAGGTGGTCGTAGCCCCAGGTGCGCAGAGAACGGGACCGTCGCGCGGGTCCAGCCGGGGCGAGCTGGGTCACACGTTGCGCCATCGCGTCGAGCAGGCAGGTGAGGGTCAGCCGCGCAATCCAGGCCCCGAGGCAGTGGTGTGAGCCCATCCCGAACGACAGGTGGTGGTTGGGCTGGCGTCCGATGTCGACCTGGTCAGGGGCGGGAAAGACGCTGGGGTCGCGGTTGGCGATCGGGTGCCAGGCCGTGATGCGCTCCCCGGCTCGGATCGTGGTGCCGCCGATGGTGAGGTCCTCGGTTGCTGTCCGCATTACGTTCAGGCTGGGCGCGCTGAGGCGCAGGATCTCCTCCACCGCGCCCGGTATCAGTTGCCGATCGGTGCGCAGTCGCTGCCACTGCTCGGGCGCCGCGATGAAGGTGCTGGCCGCGCCCACCAAGGCCTGCCGTGTCGTCTCGTGCCCGCCGGCGAGCAGCAGGTGCGCGTTATAGAGGATCTGTTCCAGGCCGAGATCCTCCTGCTTGTCGGCGCGCAGCCGGGCAAGTACCCCCTCGCCTGCGTCGGGACGGTGCAGGAGCTGCTGGAAGTAGAGGAACAGCTCAGTGTTGGCTTCGGCCACGTCCTGCTGGCTGGGTTCGGGCGTGGGAAGAGGGCCGGAGCTGGAGCCGAAGGCCGCGGTGGTCCACTGGGAGACCTGCTCGCGGTCGGCGGCGGGGATCCCGAGGATCAGACCGGTCAGGGTCAGGGTCATCCGTGTGGCCACGGCCGTAGCAAAATCGACCTTCCCGACCTGGAGTACCTCGTCGACCACCGTGCGCGCCGTCTCGGCCAGCGGCTCTTCGACGAAGGAGAGGGCCTGGGGTGTCATGGCCCGGCTGAGCGCGGCCTTCATCCGGCTGTGTGTGCGGCGGTCGGACTGCACGAGCATCCGGCCGCGGGCCGGCTGGTCGGCTTCGTGCAGCTGTCCGACGTGGATGCCGTACTGGCTGGAGAGCTGGCGCCGACTCCGGTACAGCTCGACGACGTCGGCATACCGCGTCAGCGCCCAGAACCCGGTACCAGCCCCGTAGTTCCAGTAGACCGGGCAGCTGCGTTGCAATTCGCGTAGCTCTTCCAGACCTCCGGTGGTGGCGAACATGTCCGGGTCGGCGAGGTCGATACCGGGCATATCAGGCCCCGTGGTGGGGGTCGTACTGCGCCATCGGCAGTTCCGGGGCCGTGTAGGCGGGGATGGCGTCCCAGTCCAGCAGCGCCCGCCGGCGTAGGTCGAGCGCCATCGCGAGCACCCGGTCCGGCTGCCAGCCGAGGTGCTCGGCGGCATCTTGAAGCGGGTGCTCGCCAGTGGCCAGGTCGAGCAGGAGCGCCTCGTCCGGGTCGAGACCGGCGGTGCTGGCCCCCGGTGTACGGACTGGTCGCAGATCGAGGCGATCGGGGGCGGGAATCTCGGTCGTGCCGATGAACAGCCGGTCGAGCTGGCTGCCGAACAGGCAGTCGATCGCCTCTGCGGGGTCCTCGACGATCGGCTTGCCCCGGACGTTGAAGCTGGTGTTCAGCACCATCGGGATCCCGGTGAGCCGCTCGAACTCCGTGATGAGCGCCCGGAAACCGCCGGGCAGGTCCGCGGCCACGGTCTGCAGGCGGCATGTGCCGTCAACGTGGGTGATCTCCCGCACCTGCGGCGCCTTGTCAGGCCGAACGGGGCAGACCAGGAGCATGAATGGGCTGTCGTGGCAGGGCAGGTCGAACCACTGCGTCGCCTGCTCTTGGAGGACCGAAGCAGCGAACGGCCGGAAGCCCTCACGGAACTTGACGCGGGCGTTCAGACGATCCTTCATCCCGTCGATCCCTGGGTGGCACAGGATCGAGCGGGCTCCCAGGGCTCGCGGGCCGAGTTCGGCGCGGTCCTGGAACCAGCCGACGATCTCTCCGCGCGCGACGGCGGCGGCCGCCGCTTCGGCGGCGCCGCGCTCGTCGGCGTGGGTCACCGGATCCAGCCCGGTCTTCTGCGCGAGGGCCTGGATGGTGTCCTGCTGGCCGGTGACCTGAGACGGTCCGAGGTAGACGTGGGACATCCGCGAGGCGAGTGCGGGGGCGGCGCGGCCGAGCAGGACTCGGTCGGCGTACAGGGCGGCGCCGACGGCGTTGCCATCGTCAGTCGCAGCGGGGAAGACGAACAGATCCTCAGGCTGCAGCTCGGAGGCGATGCGTGTGTTCAGGGCACTGTTGAGGAAGCAGCCGCCAGCCAGCACGAGGCGGCGGGTGCCCGCCTCCTGCATCGTCCGGGCGGCCAGCGCCAGACAGGCGGCCTCGAACTCCCGCTGGAGCTGAGCGGCCAGATCGAAGTGCTGGTGGCCGAACCCGCCCCCGCTGTGTGAGGGGCGCAGCAGGTAGCCGTCGGTGGTGCGGGTGGCGAAGCCGAGGTCGGCGAGGTGGTCGGCGGCTCCGTCAAACCGGATCTGGTCCCCGTCGATGTGGATGAAAAGCGGCTCTTTCGACAAGGGCTTGCCGTAGCTGGCCAGGCCCATCGTCTTGCCTGCGTCGTCGTAGGTGGACCCACGCTCGGCGAAGCCGAGAGCGAGCGTGACAGCCCGGTAGACCTCTCCAATGCCGGACAGATCGGTCGGGATCCACAGGGCACCGTCCCGGCGGCGACCGGCGATCCTGCTGGAGGGGCGCACCGTTCGCCACAGCAGCCTCGGCTCACCCGCCGGCTGGAAGAGGAACGCGCTCTCCTGCTCGCGGGCGTTCTGGCCGATACGTGAACCGTAGGCGTCGATGACAAGCGCGGCAGCCGGACGGTCTGCGGTGCTGCAGTAAAACGCGGCGCTGGCATGGGCGAGGTGGTGCCCGGGGTGGGGCAGCGCGAGCGCCGATGCCGGGTCCGTGAGCAGCCCAAGGCTTTCCAGCAGCCCGTTCTCCTCGCCCTGGCTGCGGGTCTCGGTGGAGGTCGCGATCCAGTGATCGACGTCCCGTCGGCCGAGGTCCTGGTCAGCGAGGACGGCGTCGATGAGGCGGGCCATAGCGGCGGGATAGGCGTGGTGGGCGACAACGCCGCGCTTCACACCGGTGATGCGTTCCAGGGCTAAGGCCCCGCGAACTTGTCCGTCCACGATGAGCGCCGCGGCGCTGTCGTGGCTCATATTCAAGCCGACGATGACGGTCATGAGGCTCCTCTTGGACAGGCGGAGAGCAGTAGGAGGCCACCGGTGCGAGAGGACCTGAGTGTCCGTCAACCCAACTGCTGAGAAAGCCCTTTGAGGGTGCTGGGTGCGCCTGCGTAGTCGCTAGAGCTCGATGCTGTGCAACCTGTGCAACCCGCTGCGGCCCCTCCCCGGTGGCCACCTAGGGCCGGGATGATCGAGCCACTTCCCGGGACTATCCCGGGACAATCAGCCACGCGGTGTACATTCTCCGTCACTCTCTGATGCGCCATCGTGTTGAAGGACTCCCCATGGCTCGGTCAAAAGAGCTCTCCCCCAATCACCGGCTCGGACAGCTGATAGCCGAGACCGGATGGGACAGCGTCGGTGTTCTTGCCGACCGCGTGAACCGGCTACTCCACCAGGCCGGCAGCCGCCGCGTGATCCACCGCACCACCCCCTACAAGTGGCTGCGTGGGCACGTCCCGAGTGGCCCCGTGCCGGCTCTCGTCGTCCGAGCACTATCGACTGCCTTGGGAAGGGATCTCACCTTTGATGACGTCTGGGTGCATCGCGGCCCGACTACCGTCACCGAAGTGATCCGCGCACACGAGGGGCTCGATCAACCCTGGGACATCACCGGCCTGCACAATCTGCTGCAGGAACTGGACAAGGTGCCCGCCCGCCGTGTGGTGCTGGCCGCCACGGGAACCGTCCTGACAACGCTGGCCTGGCAATCCCTCGCCGCCCCGATTCCCCGTCTCATCGCCCCACGCAAGCCGACCACCGCGGTCCCGCCATCCGCACTGCGGATCGTGGACAGCCTGGTCTCCTCCGCGCAGGCCGCTGACGACAGGGAAGGCAGCTCGGCCAGGCAGACCATCAGCATGTCCGTCCCGATCATCGTGAAGCTGCTCCAAGAAGGCGACTACTCCCCCGAAGCCGGTGCCCACCTGGCCCGATCTCTGGCTCAGGTCTGCCAGACCCTGGCCTCCATGCATCATGACGAACTCGCTGCTGGCATTTCCCAGCGCCTCTACCTCATGGCCTTGCGAGCCGCCCATGCCGCAGGCGATCACGCCCTCGTCGCCAGCATCCTCGCTCGCATGTCAGGGCAAGCGGCTGACTACGGACAGGCCGCCGATGCCGTCCAACTCGCTGCGACGGCCACCGAGGCAGCCGCGCACGCCGCGCCGAGCGTGCGAGCACTCGTCGCCGCCCGCAAGGGAATCGCCCACGCCAGCGCCCGTGAACTGGACGCCTTCGAGGCATCGATCGACGACAGCAACCGCTTCTTCGAACAAGCAGATCTTCAAGCCGAAGCCCCCTCCTGGGCCGGCCACGCCGACCGAACCGAACTCGACGCGATCGCCGGACGCGGCCTGGTCATTCTCGCCGCCAAACGCACCGCTGACCCGTTGATCGTGTTACCCCGGGCATCCCAGCTCTTACAGGCCAGGGCGCAGACACCGCTGGGGGGCGACCATCAACGCTCCGCCCTACGCCACGGAGCCCTCTACAGCCTGGCTCAAGCCCAGCTCGGCAATCTCGACACCGCCGTCGATGCAGCCGAGACCGCCCTCACCCGGCTGCCGACCGTCGCATCCACCCGAAGCGTCATGTTGCTACGCGATCTTGCCTTCGTCCTTGACAGGCACAGCGCAGCACACCCACGGGCCCGCACGATCGTTCACGACATTCATGGCCACTGCCAGCGCCTTCGCCTGCGCTAGGCGGCGAGCACCACCCTCGGCGATTCGGCCAACCGCTCCGTTCCACAGACCTGTTGCGGGGATTGGGTCCGTGCATTCTCCATACGGCTCCGGCCGCTCTATCTCGGGAAATCCGAAGCGACTCAAATACACCAGTTCGATATCTCGGCGTGGTCGTTGAACCTCACGACGATGCTGGACGACCGTTTAGGGGGACCCGCCTTGAGCTCGGCCGAAACGAACGAACAGCAGAAGACCGTGCCTCCGCCGCCCTTGCCAGCGGAGATCACGTACAGCGGGCAGTACTCCGTCAATCCTCTCGCCGAGGTCTCCTTCCGGCGGATGTGCGCGCAGATCCCGGCCGTCCTGGGCCGGATCGCGCGGCTGTCGTGGCGGATCGACCGGCGGGCCGTGCAGCTGCTTGTCGGCTGCCAGCTGGTCACGGGCGTCTCGGCCGCCGTGCTGCTGGCCGCCACGGCCCGCGCCATGGCACCGGTCCTCGGGGACGGCACAGCCGGCGAGCGGCTGCGCGGCGCCCTGCCGGCGCTGCTGGTGGTGGCGCTCGCCGCCGCGCTGGCACGCGCGGCGGGAGCGGTAGCCGCGTACGCCGAGCGGCGGATCACTCCGCGGTTGACCACGGAGACGGACACCGCGCTGGTGGAGGCGGTGTGCCGCGTGGAGGCGTCGGCCTACGCGGAGGACGGCTTCTCGGACCGGCATGAGGCGGCCGAGATGGGGGTGATCCGTACGCACGTCATGGTCACCGACGCTCAGCGGTTCCTGTCCGCGCTGATCCGCATGGTCACCGCCGGCGGCGTGCTGTCGGTGCTGAACCCGTGGATGTTGCCGCCGCTCCTGCTCGCGGTGCTGCCGGCCGGCGTCGGCGCCGTGCTGACCGCCCGGGTCGACTACGAGATCCACTACGCCAACATCGCCGACCGCAACGTGCGCGGGATGATGCGCTGGTGGGCGACCGAGTCGAAGTACGGCGACGAGGTCCGCGCCAACTCGATGACGGACTACCTCATCTACTGGTACCGGGCTCTGTCCGACCGGTGCGACCGGCGCACCCTGGCCGCCGCGCCGCGGACCCTGCGGATCGCCCTGCTCTCCGCGCTGGCCGGCGGTGTCTTCCTCATCGTGACCTGGGGCGCGCTGGCGTGGCTGGCGGTCTCCGGCCGGGTCGAGCTCGCGGTAGCGGCGACGGCGGTCATCGCCGTGCAGACCACGCTCGCCGCGCTGTCCCAGGTGGTCATCAACGGCGCCGCGGTCTTCCACACCAGCCTGTACCTCAGTGACATGCAGGCCTTCCTCGACGATGCCGCGGCCCGCGCTCCCAAGCGCGGCCCCCTCGCGCATGCCGCGCCGACCGAGGAGATCCGGCTCGAGGAGGTCGTCTACCAGTACCCGGGCAAGGACAAGCCCGCCGTGGACGGCGTCTCGCTCGCTCTGCAGCGCGGGCAGATCCTCGCGATCATCGGTGCGAACGGGTCGGGGAAGTCCACGCTCACCCGGCTGCTGACCGGGATCTACCTGCCCGACAAAGGCAAGGTCACGTGGAACGGCACCGACCTCGCCGAGATGGACCCCGCCACGGTGTGGGCGAACACCGGCCTGGTACCGCAGATCTTCGCCCAGTGGCCGCTGCGGGTCCGCGAGAACGTCACCCTCGGCCAGCCCCGCACCCACGACGACGCCCCCGTGTGGGAGGCCATCGACGCGGTCGGCCTGCGCGAGGCCGTCGAGGACCTTCCCGCAGGTCTCGACACCCTCCTGGCCCGCGACGTCTTCGGCGGCTCGGAGCTCTCCGGCGGGCAGTGGCAGCGCATCGCCTGTTCAAGGGTCCTGTACAGGCGCCCGGGGCTGCTGATCCTCGACGAGCCCACCTCCCAGATGGACCCGCGCGGCGAGCACCAGATCTTCGAGCAGATCAAGGCCATCGCCGCCGACCGCATCACGATCGTGGTCACCCACCGCCTGGAGAACACCAAGATCGCCGACCACATCATCGTGATGGAGCACGGCCGGATCACCGAACAGGGCCGGTACGACGACCTCGTCCACGCCGGCGGCACCTTCGCCGAACTGCTGGAACTCTCCCAGGACCGCTGACCGATCACGCCCCGTCACGTCCGTCCCCTCGCTGACAGCCAAGCCGCCCCTGCCCCCATGCCCGGCTCAACAAGAGCCCAAGCCGGTTCCGCGTGACACACCCGTCCCCTCAACGCCGAGGTTCTGATGCCGCCCTCCCTCTCTCACATCCGTACCGTGGTCACCGCCTACCTCGACCGGCACCCCGGCGAACGAGACGCCCTGGCCGGCCTGCTGGCAGCCCTGGACGCCGGCGCCGAGCCGACCAACCGCACCACCCTTCCAGCACACATCACGTGCAGCGCCGTAGTGATCGACCGGCACCGGCGGGTCCTGCACATCCGCCACAAGGCCAGCGGAGGACTGCTGCTCGCCCCCGGCGGACACGTCGAAACGGACGACGACACTCTCCTGGCCGCGGCCCTGCGCGAGGTCAAGGAGGAAACCGGGATCCCAGCCTCGGCTCTCGTCCTGACGCCCGAGCTCCGCAACGAGCCGATCGACATCGACGTCCACGCCATCGATCGCAACCCGACACGAGGCGAAGCGGCCCACTCGCACTACGACGTGCGCTTCGTCTTCTACCTCGCCGACGATGCGCCCGAGCTCGCACTGCAAACCGAAGAGGTCACGGGATCGGCTTGGCTGCCGTTCGACGAAGTGTCCTCCCCGACGCTGCGCGAGAAACTCGCCAGCTCGGCTCTGGACGGGGTGATCGTTCCGGTGAACGCCTCCGCAATCATCCACGACGGCAACGGCCGGTACCTGCTGCACCTGCGGGACGCCAACAAGCCGTGGATCTGGGAACCCGGGTGCTGGTCGCTGCTCGGCGGCGGCCGGGAGCCGCAGGACCGTACCCTGCTCGACACGGTCCGCCGGGAGCTGCGCGAGGAGGCCGGCCTGACGGTCGCGGACCTGGAGCCGTACGCGGTCGAGCACGTCACCGGCACCGACGGAACAAGGGTGCCGATCCAGCTGTTCACCGGCCTCTGGAACGGCGACCCGGCCCGTCTGCCCCTCACCGAGGGCGTGATGCTCGCCTGGGTGCGGCCCGAGAAGTTCCCGCACATGACGATGCTGCCCTCGACCCGGGAACTGCTGGAGCAGCACGCCGTCGATCATCCCCTGCCCGCCGACGGTCCGACGGCGCCCGCAGGGACCGCGCGGGCGGAGGCGCCATCCGGGACCGTGCTGAACGTGGTCGGTGTCCACCTCTACCTGGAACGCGGCGGGCAGGTCCTGCTGGGCCTGCGGCATCCCGACTCGGCGTACGCGGGCGGGTCCTGGCACGTGCTGGCGGGCCACTGCGAGGCGGAGGCCGCGAGTGCTTGCCTGGTGCGGGAGGCGTACGAGGAGGCGGGACTGGTCATCGAGTCGGCGGACGTCGAGCTCGTCCACACCGTACACATGAGGGAACAGCCCACGGACCCGCCCCGCGTCCAGCTCTTCTTCCGCGCCCTCCGCTGGGAGGGTGAGCCGAAGCTGCGGGAGCCGGACAAGTGCGTCCAGTGGGAGTGGTGGAACGTCAAGGGCCTGCCCGAGTCGATCGTCCCCTACACGCGCGCTGCGATCGAGGGCATTCGGGCCGGACGCGTCTACACGGAACTGGGATGGACACGGTGACCGCGTTTGACTCGGTGGGGGCCGCGTACGCCGCCCACTCCGACAGCGCGCGGGGCCGCCTGCGTCACGACTTGGTGGAACGCCGGCTTCTCGCCGAGCTCCCGACCGCGCCCGCTCGGATTCTGGACGTCGGCTGCGGGAACGGCGAGATGACGCTGCGCCTCGCCGCGGCCGGCCACCAGGTGACCGGCGTCGATCCGGCCGCCACCATGCTGGCGGCCGCGGCCGACCGTCTCGCGGCCCGGCCCGAGCTCGCCGACCGCGTCCGGCTCGTCAACGCCGGCTTCGAGTCGCTTTCCTTGGACGGGGAGCCGTTCGACGGGGTGTGCTGTCACGGCGTGCTGATGTACCTGGACGATCCCGGTGAGGCGGTCGCCCGTCTGGCAGGGCTCGTCGCGCCGGGCGGCCTGTTGAGCATCCTCGCCAAGAACCGCCGGGCCATCGGCGTACGCGAGGCTCTCGTCGGCGACTCCGAGACCGCGTGCCGGCTCATCGTGTCCGGGGCGGAGCGGAGCGTGGGCAATCTCGGCCGGGAAACCCGTGGTGACGACCCCGACGTTCTCGACCGGCTCGCCGCCGAATACGGGCTGAGTCCGCAGCCTTGGCAGGGCGTGCGGATCTTCCACGACCACTTCGACGACATCTGGGCTCCGGATCCGGCCGCGTACGCGGCGGCACTGGAGCTGGAGTGGGCCGCGTCCTCGCGGAGCCCCTACCGGGACATGGGTCACCTCGTGCACACCCTGGCTCGCCGGCCGGAGCGGAGCCGATCGTGACGCCCACCAGCACAGTCCATGACGCGGCCGCGGAAGGCGTGGCCGCCCTTACTCTGCGCACCAACAGGTCCTTTCGCGCGTACTGGGTCGGCGAGGCGGTGACCCTCGCGGGGTCTTCGGTCCACGGCGTGGCGCTGCCGGTGATTGCGGTGCTGGAGCTGGGCGCCTCCCCCGGTCAGGTGTCGCTGCTGGCCGCCGCGGCTACGGTGCCCGCGTTCGTTCTCGCGCTGCCCGCCGGGGTGGCCGGCGACCGGTACCCGAAGAAGAAGATCATGATCGGTACGGATCTCGCCGCAGCCGCGGTGGTGTCCGTGGTGCCAGTCTGCTGGGCCGTGGGCGTCCTGTCCGTGCCCGTGCTCTACGCGGTTGCCCTGCTGCTGGGGGCACTGACCGTGCTGCACCAGGCCGCGTCGATCGCCATCGTGCCCGAGATCGTCGACCGCGCCCACATGCATCCGGCGAACGCGCGGATCGCCGGCGCCTTCTCCCTGGCGGACACGGCCGGTACCTACGGCGGCACCCTCGTCGTGGGCCTCCTCGGTGCGGGCCGCGCCCTGTGGCTGGACTCCGTCTCGTACTTGTTCAGCGCCTGGTGCGCCTCCCGGATCCGGCCCAGCGCGGCACGACGGGCGGCGGCTGCCCGGCCCGCGCGGATGGGCGCCGCGATCCGCGAGGGGGTCCGCTACGTGATGCGCGATCCGATACAGCGTCCCCTGGTGCTCTCGCTCGCCGGTCTCGCCTTCGCCGACGGGATCGTGACGACGTACTTCGCGTACACGCTGCTGACCCGCCTGGACTCCGGCAGCACCGGTCTCGGCCTGGTCATGGGCGTCACCGCCGTCGGCGGCCTCGCGGGGGCGGTGGTCGCCACCCGTCTCGTGGACCGGTTCGGGCCGGCACGCGTGATGCTGACCGGGTTCCTCGCCTACGCCGTGTGCGGCGTGCCCCTTCTCGTCGCCCGGCCGGAACCGGTGTGGCTGGGCGTGATCGCGGCCGCCGGCGCGCTGAGGACGGCGGCCGCGGTCGCGGCGGGCACGACACAGCGGTCCCTGCGCCAGCAACTGTGCCCTCCCGAGCTGCAGTCCCGCGCGCAGCAGACCTCCGTCTGGCTGGTCACCGGACTGCGCCCGGCCGCCGCCCTCACGGCCGGCGCCATCGCCGCCGCCTCCTCCGTACACGCTGCGCTGATCGCCGGGACCTTGCTCTACCTCGTGCCGGCAGCACTGCTGTGGGCCTCGCCGGTCCGCCGCCTGACCACCATGCCCACTGCTGCGCCCACTCCCGTGAAGGACTCCGCTCATGGCTCTTGACCTCCACACGGTGACGAGCCGTCGGCGTGCCGACATGGTCGACCAGCTCACAGCCGAGGGCGCCCTGACCGACTCGCTGCTGCGCGACGCGCTGCTTCGCCTGCCGCGCGAGATCCTGCTCCCGCACGCCTACGTCCGGGTCAGCGGACCGGGCGCGGACCCGATCGACTGGCGCCTCCTCAACGGCTCCCACCCCGACGACCACCAGGAGTGGCTCGACCTGATCCACAGCGACGAGTCGATCCTGCTCCAGCGCGACGGCGAACCCCTCGACGCTCTCCCCCGCGGGCCGGTCACCGGCGGACACATGACGTCCATGTCCACCTACACCCCCGCCACCATCGAAGCCCTCCAAGCCATGGAACTCGGCTCCGGGCAGCGGTATCTGGAGCTCGGACCGGGCCCCGGCGTCTCCCTCGCACTCGCCGCCGCCATCACCGGTCCCGGCCTCGCCACCGGTGTAGAGCGGGACGGACACATGGCCGCCTTCGCCCAGCGGAACCTGGACCGGCTCGGCGTCGGTACGGTGGTGATCGAGGGTGACGCGCTCGAAGGGCACGAGGCGAAGGCGCCGTACGACCGTGTCCACTCCGGCATCGGTGTCCCCTGTGTTCCGGAGCCGTGGGTGGAGCAGCTCGCGCCGGGCGGCCGGCTGCTCACGACGCTCGTGACTCGTACGTCGAGCTGGCCGGGCCAACTCCTCGTCACCCGCACTACGGCCGGCACGGTCGAGGCGGTCCTCCGGGGCCGGCCGCGCGGGTACCGGCCCTTGCTCGGCTACCGCTGGCTCAACGCCCTGGACCACCGCGCCCGCATCAAGGACGACCCCGGCACTGCACGGTCCACACCGCTCGCGCTGCCGCCGGACGACGCGTACGGGTTCTGGCTCGCCGCCGCGTACCTCGCCCCCGGTCTGGTCCGGGACTTCCAGGCCGAGACGATGACGATCGTCGCGCCCGAGGACGACTCCTGGGCCGTGGCCGACCGGGGCGAAGGCACCGTTCGAGTACATGGGCCGCGTGATGTGTGGGCCGAACTCGAGGATCTCCACGCTCACTGGGAGCAGGCCGGACGGCCCGAGCGGTACCGGGTCGATCTCCGCGACAGCTCCGGGGTCCAGCACGTCACCTCCGGCGCGGGCCCGAAGGCCCTGTCCTGGACGCTTCCTCCGCTCGCCGCCGTGCCCCGGCAGACGTCATGACCGGGCCTTCTCGGATCGCCATCATGCTGCACGCCCCGGACCCCATATACCGGGCGGGCGTGGTCAGCCTGCTCAGGCCCCGCCCCGAGATCACCCTCGTCGACACCGCCGGACCTGCCGTGGACACCCAGGCTGGGGATCATCCGCAGCAGCGGAGCAGCTCACGGTTGCACATCAGGCTCGCGTCCTTCTCGGCATCCCTCAAGCCGCTCACCAGCCCGTCACAGAACTCACCGCCCCGGTCTCCTGGTAGCTCCCCACCTCCCGAATTGAGTAACTGATGAACGCCGCACTCACGCCCGACCAGCCCTCCGCTCAGCCTCAGACCGGTCGGCACCCTGAGCCTGCCCGACCCGAGATCACTCGGACCGGTCATTGCCAGTGCCGGGCCATCGCGTACCAGGTCCTCGGTGAACCGATCGACCCGCACCTTTGCTCCTGCCCACACGAGACGCGTATCTCTGGCGCCCCCGCAGTCCTGTGGGTCGGCTTCGATAAGGCGGGTCTGACGTGGACCGGTCCCGGCGGCGAGCCGACGTGGTACGCCACTTGGCCCACGCTTCACCGGGGCTTCTGCCCACGCTGCGGGACGCACCTCATCTCTGTCGCTGACGACTCCGACCTGATCATGGTTACTGCCTTCAGCCTCGAAGACCGCAGCGGCACCGACCCGGTCGGGCACTCCTACCGACACGAAGCTGTTCCCTGGATGACCATCGCCCTCGCTGATGACCCTTCTGCTCCCCGGCACACCTCGCCGTGACGTCTCCGTACGCCGCTGGGGCTTGGCCTGACGGCCTAGTCAGTAGGCGAGATCTTCGAGCATGGCGGCGCCCATGTCGCGGTCCCCGGTGACATGAGCGCTGTACAGGGCGGCGGCCCAGTACTTGGTGGCGGTCGAAGACTCAGCGCTTCCATTCTGCCCGGTTCTCGTTGCCCGACTTCGGGTTGCGGCTGGCGGGCGCGATCCGAACGACTCCTGAGGAGAACCCCCATGTCCGCGAAGAGCACCAAGTCCAAGGCGCTGTGCTACATCGTGAGTGACGGCAAACTGCTGGTCCACCGTCACGTCGACTTCCCCTGGGAGGAGGTCGGTGTCCAGGTCCCGGCCGGCAGCATTCGCGAGGGCGAGACGCCCGAGGCGGCGGCGTTGCGCGAGGCCTCCGAGGAGACAGGGCTGACGGGCTTCAAGATCGTGCGCAAGGTCGGAGTGACCTCGTACGACACAGGCCCGTACCGCCCCGAGATCCAGGAGCGCCACGTCTTCCTTATGGAGCTGACCGAGCCGACGCCCGAACGGTGGCCCAGCCAGGAGGACCACGACGGACACGGGGAGCCGACACGGTTCGAGTGCTTCTGGATCCCGCTGAAGACCGCGCACGTGCTCCAGTCCGGGCAGGGCGCGCTGCTCGGGCTCCTGGACGTCTGACCCCACCCATTCGCCCCGACCTGCACAGGTAGGCAGCCGATGCACAGCACCCCCCGCCCGGCAAGGCCCGATCGGCGGCCTCAACTCTGCCCTGGGGCTAGACTCCGTGGCCATCCGGCAACGGATGCCCGTACGCCGCGGTCACAGGCCCCACCAGCATGCAGAATCCCTGGAGGCTACGCCATGACCACGCCCCTACTGCTCGTCGACGGCCACTATCTCCTTCACCGGTCGTGGTTTGGTTTCGCCGCCTCCCGCGTTACCACCCGCGACAAGATGATCGACCGAACCGGCGTGTTTGGCTTCAGTGCGCTGCTGCGCAAGGCACAAGCCCAGCACGCCGATGGGTTCGAGATCTTCGTGGTCTTCGACTCCGAGGACGGTTCCCGGGCCCGCGCCAGACAGGACAGCGACTACAAGGCCCAGCGGCCGGCCCCCGAGACGGGCCTGGTCGCGTCTCTTGCCTTGGTCAAGAACGCTCTCGCCCATATGGGGGTTCAGTGGGTTGAGCAGGACGGCTGTGAGGCGGACGACGTCATCGCGACCCTGACCACGATCGCTCGCGCCGAAGGCCGCGCGGTGGACATTATGACCACCGACAAGGACTACATCCAGCTCCTGGTCGACCCCGATGTGCGTCTGCTGAACACCGCCCTCGCTCAGGGCCGCCGTTACACGGCCAGTGAGCACATTCGTCCCCGCTACGGGGTCCTTGCCGAGCAGTGGCCCGACTTCCGCGCCCTGATGGGCGACCCCGCGGACAACATCAGTGGCGTCCGCGGCATCGGTGCTAAGACAGCGGCCCGGCTCCTGATCGACGGCCGCCGACTCGAAAGCATCCCGGTCGAAGAACTGCGCCCAGCCTGGACAGCGCTGTGGCCGGAGGTCCTGAGGTGGCGCGAGATGATCAAGCTCGATACCAAGGCAGCCGTCCCCGATGACATCCTCACGACCGTTCCTTCCGCGCCCCTGGAACCCGCCGCGCATGTCCTGGAAGTGCTGGACCTGTGGTGATCGACTTCGACGGTACCCCCGTGCTGGGAGAAGCCCGCCGCGCCCTGACCGTCGGGTTCTTCGGCACCTCGATCATGGAGCACCTTGAGGCCGTCAACACGCAGATGACTGACCAGGCGAACTTGCCCGAGGTCGGCTCCAGGGTCACCGTCGAGCGCTGGGCCCAGCGCGGCTGGGTGCACCGCTTGGCCCTGTCTCTGCGCGCCGCCTGGCCGCACATCGCTTTCGACGTCCGCAATCACGGGAAGGGCGGTGCCACCAGCCGCGACATCGCCGGCATCGTCGAAGCCAACCGGTCCACGACTAACACCGACTACGACCTGGTGTTCCTCGGCTGCGGTATCAACGACGTCTGGCGCTACTTCCAAGGCCGAATGACCGAAGCAGTCGGCATCAAGGAGTATGCCCGGCACCTGACCGGCATACTCGACCAACTCAGCGGATACTCCCGCCGGATCATCGTCGTCTCCGAAACCCCGTTCGGCCCGATCGAAAACCCGGCCACCGTCACCGCGATGAACGCGGAGCTGGCCCGCTACAACGAGGTCGCCCACGCGGCGGCCGCCGCGCACGGCACGTTGTTCCTGGACGTATGGGCCCCGTTCACAGCCGTCGCCCGGCTGATAGGCGACCCGGCCGCCTTGTGGAGCGACGGAGTGCACCTGACCGAACTCGGCGACACCGTCCTGCTCCAGCAAGTCGAGCAGCTCCTCGCCGAGCACGGCATCATCGAGGAGCTGCTGGACTGTCCGTTCTCAGGTGCGCCAGGCCGTACTGACGGCGTCCATCACGTGCATCACGTACGGAGCTCCTGAAAGTGCCGGGGCACCTTGGCTGAGTGCCTGTACTTGGCTCTACTGCTTTCGCAGCTCAGCAGGGCCCAGAGGCCTCGGCAGCATCTGTGCCAAATGTGCTGCCACAGCGATGACAGTGCGGTCGGCGAGGTACGGTCCGACGACCTGAATGCTCAGTGGCAGCCCGTCGGCTGTCCGCCCGGCGGGGACGATCGCTGACGGGAGGCGTACCTGGCTGGTCAGGTTCAGCCAGGTTGTCTGGTCGTAGTAGCTGCGCTTCGCGCCGTCGACGGTGATGGATCGCTGCTGCACCGGGATGGACGTCTGGTCTTCGACAGCCGCTGTCGGTGCGGCCGGCGTGATCAGGATGTCGTGCTGGGTGAAGTACTGAGCCCAGCGCTGGCGCAGCTTCTCGCGGGCCTCGTTCGCGACCAGCCAGTCACGGTGGCGCTGCGTACGCGCCCGCAGATAGAAGGCGCCGGGTGATGTGTCGCCGGCGGCGAGCTTGTCCGCCTGGTCCACCTCCCCCTGGAACACGGAGTCCGGGGTAGTCGCGGTCGACGTGGCGTACATCAGGTTCGTGAACGCCCGGTCGGACTCCGGCATGCTGACGGGTCGCGTGGCGACGTCGACCTGCGCCCCGGAGGAGCGAACGAGTCCCGTCACGGTGTTCATCAGGTCACGGGTGTCCGAATCGACGTGGCAGTAGTCGTCGTCGGCCCAGATGCCGACGCGGTAGTCCCGCAGCCGGGACAAGCGGGGGCTGGGCAGCTCCACGCGCCAGGCGGGGGCATCTGCCGGTGACGGCCCGACGAGAGCGTCCAGGAGGAGGGCGAGGTCAGCCGGCGTACGCGCGAGTGGACCGAGCGTGGTCATGTCGCTCGAAGTGAGCCAGCCGGGCAGCCGGGGGATGTGCCCGCGGGTGGAGATCAGTCCGTAGCTCGGACGCAGCGCGTAGACACCGCAGTAGGCCGCGGGGAGGCGGAGTGATCCGGCAAGGTCACTGCCGACATCGAGGCTCGTGAGACCTGCGGCGACAGCGGCCGCTGGGCCGCCGGAGGAGCCGCCTGCGGTCCGGCCGGGGGCATGCGGGTTCTTCGTGGTACCGAAGACGGCGTTGGAGGTCTGGATGTCCTGACAGTACGCCGGGGTGTTGGTCTTCCCGATGACGATCGCGCCGGCTTCACGGAGCCGAGCGACGGCGTCCGCGTCCTGGTCGGGAACATGGTCCTTCAGGTCGGGCGTGCCGCATGTAGTGCGCATACCGGCGGTCTCGAGGGCATCCTTCACCGTGAGGGGAAGACCGTGCAGAGGCCCGAGCGGCTTGCCCGTGCGTGCGATGTGCCGGTCCGCGTTGTCGGCTTCCCTTCTGGCCCGCTCGACATCCAGGGTGACGATCGCGTTGATCCCTGGGTTGGTCGCTTCGATGTGCTTCAGCTGCAGCTCCAAGAGTTGCCGGCTGGAGACCCTTCGGCTTATGAGGGCCGCCACCTGCTCGTGGGCGGGGCGCAGGTGGGGAGCGGTGGTCATGGAAGCGGCCCTTCGGTCGTCCTTGTCCTGGGTGCGGGGCGGAACTACGGCATGGGCAGCGCTGGGCATCGAGGCGTTTACGGCCACGGCTGCTGCGGTGCCTGCGAGGAAGGTACGTCTGATCACTGCTCGCCTCCCGTCTGGCCGGCGGCACGTGCTGCTGGCTGCGATTTGGGGGTGGATACGACGGGCGGAGTGAAGTGCGCGGCGATGCGCAGTTGGGCCTGCATGTCCTCTTCTGTGGTGGCAATCGAAAGTCGGGCGTCGGCGTACTCAGCCGGCTCGGCGAAGTCCTGGTCACGCATCAGGCTGGAAATGCCCTGGCTGATTTGCTCCGCAGTGACGGCAGCCGCGAGGTCGGGATCCCGGAGCCCTTGCTCTCTAAGCCGGTTCTCGGCCTTGGCTCGAACTTGCGGGTCCAGGTAGGGGCGGAGTTCGATCATCCCGTCACGGATCTCGGTTACTCGCCGGTATAGAAGGAAGCTCACCGAACGGAACCGCACAAGCTCTCGTATCTGTGACGGAGCGGGCATTAGGGCGATCGTGGGTGCGGCGGCCTGGAGCGCTCGCCAGAGAGGTTCAAGGCGCCACAAGGCGTAGTGGTCTCGGGACCAGCCGCGAAGGCCCTCAACCCGCCCCATCAGAGTCGGAAGGAAATATCCGATCAAGGTGAGGAGAGCCCCTACATCTCCGCAGAACCAGGCGATGTCCTTGAAGCGGGCGACACTGAAGCCGAACGAGTCGCCAAGGATTCCGCTAATCCTGATAGCGCAGTAGCCCATGATCACAACAGCCCCGGTCGTGATGGTCCGCAGCCCGCGGACGACCCAGACGTTGCTGGCCTGGCGTGCGTGTCGCCAGCAGACGACCCCGAGGTAGACCTCCGCGGTCGTGTACGCGGCCATGTAGAGCGAGAGGTAGGCCTTGTAGGCCGGATCGTGGACGTAGTACGTGGCGAAGTCGGAGGTCCGCTGTACGGCCGGCGTCAGGAGGGCGAACAGGACGAACAGGCCAACGATGACCCCGACGCCCACGAACCCGAAGAGGCGAGTCCGACGACGCGCCTTCTGGGGCGGCAAGGCCCAGTGAGCCAGCACGCTGGTCTGGAACACCAGCACCAGGATCACGCAGCTTTGCGCGAGCGGAACCGCAATGTTGGTGATCCCCAAGACGCTGTCGATGCGAATCCAGATTGGTGTTATGGATATCGCGAAGCTCAGAGCGGACGATAGATATACCAGGCTCAGAAGCACAAGGGACGATTCTCGTCTGTTCTGTTTCAGGTCCCGGAGCAGGAAAAGGAACCCCAAGCCTGCGATCACCAAGCAGATGGGGTGAAGTATGTCCTTCACGGGGCCTTACTTTCTTCCGCGCAGAAATGTGCGCGCAACGCGTCGGTCCACTTCCGATTCGCCGCGTTGGGAAATTATGCGACGCTGGGATGCGTGGATGTGGGCTTGGAGATACGAGCCGTCGAGTTCGGCTTCCATCTCGTCTCTTTCGTCGTACTGGGTCCGGCCGAGTACCATCTGGATCAGTTCAGGGTCGAGATCCGGAAGAAGTCCCCCGACGGTCTCACCGCCAATGCTCGCGCCGCCCTTATGATTCCTCAGCATGTGGGCGAATTCATGGGCGATGATGTGATCCTGGTGAGCCAACGTGGTTCGCAGATCGAAGAAGACGATGTTGCGGCTCTTCGTGGCGACCCACATGCCGCACGGGGCAGACCAGTCCAATTCGGCGGGCTGTAGCTCGACTGCGCGACCTGTGCGCCGTTCGATCTCGGGCGCCAGGTCACGGATGCTGGAGGCAGGTGGGAGGCGGAGGCCGCGGACGAAGCCTTCGCTGGCTCGCCTTTGTTCCTGAATCAACTAATCCCCCCGGGCTGGTCATGGGTCCTGGACAGACACATTAGAGAACCGGCTCGTCGGGCTCGTCGGGCAGCCCCTCCAGTTCCCGCACCCTGTCGATCATGGTCATCAGAGTGTCCATGCTCTTGGGGGAGAGGCCGACGGCGCGCAGGGCTACGCGTTCCACGCCGGACTGCTGGAGTTTCTGTAGACGCTTCAACTGCTCGCCGTATCGGCGCGCAAGATCATCATCGAAGAAGTACGCCGGGGGCACCTTGAAGAACTCCGCGATAGCCTCGTAGTGGCGTCGCGTCGGGTTGTCGCGCCTTCCAGTTCGCAGTTGCCATAGATAGGTGCCGGATATCGTGGAACCGCCCTGCTCTTTAAGGGCTGCGGCGACTTCGTCATTGGTGTAAGGGCCGCGGTCCTTCGGGTGTACGACTTCGAAGAGCTGGTTCAGCTTGTCGGCTAGCGAGAGACCTTCGTCACAGGCGTCATTCGCCTCAGTCGGCTCTTCCGGCTGGGGTCGCGGGTTCGCGGGGGTCATGCGGTCCTTCTCGGCGTCGAGGGCAATCCATCTCAGTTGACTATGCCACGGGCATACGCATACGTTCATACCGGCCAGATCAACTGAGATGGATCGAGGGGGCTGGCGCTGTGAGGTTCTTACGCCGCGCGCCGTGGCGCGGGACCTTTTCATGCGCTGCACGCCGACGCGGATGAGCAGTTCGCAGTCAACCCTCCCTCTTGCAGGGCGAATTGCACTGCTGCCGTCAGTCGGGGGAGCTCCGCACTGCGCGTGCCAATGATTTGGTCAGCGGCGGTTGCTGTGCCGGTGGGAGACGGGGCTCATCGGCATGGCTGCCGCAGGTGTCCACCGCAGCAGGCAAGGACGTGCCGGGATTGACCTGCGTCCTGCCGAGGGCAGCACAGGAAGGGCTGCCCGACCTGCTGGCGTCACGACGACGCCGCAGGGTTCGAGACCCGTCTCGATGATCAAGGGGGAAGCAGCGGAATGTCGCGCAACGACGGCTCCAGCCAGTCGGCAGACATAGCTCAGGACACACCGCAGGTCGAGGCAGACAACAAGGTCCGCCGACTGCGAGCTCCGCGCAGACCCGCTCGCCCCCCAATCTTCTCCTCCTGGCGCACTGCTTGGCAGCAGCGGCGGACCCTCCGCCGTGACGTCTCCACGATCGTCGACTCGATGCCCATCCCGGTCCCGTTTGACCTGGACCAGCTCATCGCAAACATCGAGGCAGCCAGAGGCCGGCGGATCATCCTCATGCCGGTCCCCGACCACCTCCTGGGCAGCAGCGGCGTGTGCGGACTGTGGCTCAAGCACCAGCACAAGGCGCTGGACGTGATCCTGCACGTGGACAGCACCTCGGCCTATCACCGGCAGCAGATCATCCTGCACGAGCTGGTCCATCTCTGGGCCGACGACGCAGATGGTGTAACCGAGGGTGAGATGGACGACCTCGTGGCGGGCCTTCCGGCAGCCCTCGTGGACCGGCTCATCGGACGAAACCAGGTCGCGGCCCGTCGCCGGTATGAGTCATACCGGGAAGTACGCACAGAAGCCGCTGCGGCCCGGATCAACGAAGCAGCCTCCTTCGACACCTACATCGAAGACACGACCGCCCGACGCCTGGCGGCGGACTTCGCCTATCCCTGCGGCAACGCAGCAAGCACCCTACGAGGGGATCACAATGTCTGACGCGCTCGCGTACGCCATCGCGGGCCTGCTGCTCGTGCAGGCCGTACTGAGAGCCAAGTCCGCACTACGGGGTCGCGTGCGCGAGAGATCGCTCTGGGGCGCCTTCGCTGCCCTGGCCGCGTCCTGGCTGGCACGAACCGAGCCAGGACGCAACCTGCTCAACGGCTTCGGAGTCACGGACCTCGCCTACCTCGTCAAACACGTCCTGGCCATCCTGGGCATCTGCGTCCTCCTCAAGTACGTCACGGCCGTGTACCGCACCGCTGACGACGCCGCCAAGGTCCGCCGATCGGTACGAATCTCCGCCCTCGTCCACCGAGTTGCCACACGGGCTTCCCTCATCACCGTGACGGTCATGGCGGCCGTCTTCTTCATCGGCCTCGACGAGCCCGACACCTCGACCGTCTTCTTCCTCGCCCGCCACGCCGGTGAGCCGGAACTCGCGGTGTACATGGGCCTCTTCTACCTCTACACGGCGGCGGCCGCCGCGGTCTGTGCCGTCCAGTGGGGTGGGGCCGTGTCGCAGGCACCGATGCGCTCGCTGAAGATCGGGCTGCGCATGATGTCCGCCTCGATGGTCCTGGCCGTGGTCTACGCCGTCCTGCGCATCGGCTACCTGATCCTGATCACGGTCCACCCTGTCTCTGACGCCTTCGCTATCAAGCAGGAGGCCGTGACCGACACGATCCTGTACGCGACGTTCCTCCTCTACGGCCTGGGTGCCATTGCCCCGGCTTCGCACGCCGCCGGCATCAGGTACCGGACCCTGCGCTCTCTTCGGGACCTGCACCCTTTGTGGCGTGACCTCGCGCTCACTGCACCGCAGGTCGTACGGCACCGCCCGAGCCAGCTCCTGGGCAACACGAAGCTCAGTGCACCGGTGAACAGACTGCGCGACCTCTTCGGTCATGACGACTCCCCGACCCGCCGCCTTGGCCGCTACGTCACTGAGATCCGCGATGTGATCTACGAGCTTCGCCGCCATGCCCCCGAAGGCCTTGTCGACTGGGCCCGGCGGCAGGCCGAACTGGACGGAGTGCAGGGCAGCGACGCGGACATCACCGCCGAGGCCTACTGGATCCGGGGCGCCAAGGTCGAACTGGCCGAGCGGGAGGCGGGCCTCCCTGCTCCGTTCCCCTTCGGCGCCGGGGACGACCTCGCCGAAGAGATCCCGCACCTTCGGGCCGTCGCAGCTGTCTACGGCCGAATCGGCCCGGTGGATACCCGCGAGAACCGCGGCGGACCGTCGACCCCCGTCGCAGCGATGACGACCTGACCGAGAAGACGGAGCACAGAATCATGCGACCCACCCATCTGACCGCAGGCGTGTCCGCCGGAGCGATCGTGACCGATCACGAAGGCCGCGTTCTCATCGTGAAGCCGACGTACAAGCCGGGCTGGAACCTGCCCGGCGGCCACCTCGATGAGGGGGAGCGTCCTCGTGAGGCGTGCGCGCGCGAGATGCGCGAGGAAGTCGGTCTCGACCTGGAGGTGGGGCGCCTTCTGGTGTCTGCCTTCATCTCGGCCCCTGGCAGGCCGGCGCACGCGTATTACCTCTTCGACTGCGGACAGCTGTCCGCAGTCGAAGAGCAGTCCATCCGCCTGCAGGAGGGGGAGCTGAGCGAGTACCGCTTCAGTGCCCCCGGGGACATCCCCGAGTCGGATATCCCCCCGCTGGCGCGGAAGATGTGGGAAGCCGCGCTGATCGCCCGGGCGGAGGGTCGGCTGCTCTACGTCGAGGTGTAGTCGTCCGGCGGGTTAGATGTCATCGAGCCCGTCGAGCACGTCAGGGCCGAGCAGCTTGGCCAGCTCGTCGTTGACGTAGTCCAGCAGTTCGGCCGACACCCCGCCGTTCTCGCCACCGCGGGCTGCCATGACCTTGAGGCCGTTCTTCGCGGTGCGGATGCTGGCGACGATCCGGGCGACCTCTTCGTCGTCGCTCCGGAAGAACATGGGCGGGACGTCGAGAGCTGTGGCCATGGCGTTGAGGACCTCGTCCGAGGCGGTCGTCTCGGCGCCGGTGCGCAGGGCGAAGACCAGCTCGGTGTTCAGTACCTGACGCGAGGACTTTGCGTTGCCGCGTGCGGCCAGCTCCCTGTCGGTGGGGGGCTGGTCGTACGTCTCGTTGAGGATGTACGAGATCTTCTCGGCGATGGTGCGCGGTCGGGCCGGCGCGGCCGCGGGAGTGAAGGCGCCGGTGACGTCCGGGACGTACTTGCCGAAAGACCGGTCCTGGGCAGCCCGCAGTTCCTCGGTGGTCACCTTGTAGGCGGCGGCGAGCTTTCCGACGTAGTCGTCGTCCAGGGGGCGAACACCGCGTTCGGCGTTGCTGACCGGGATATGGCTGCGTGTGCCGATCAGCTTGCCGGTGCGGTACTGCGGGATGCCGGCGTCGCACCGCAGGTCGGCGAGGTCCGGCAGGCCGTCGCGAGGGAACAGATCATCGAGCGGCTTCCCCAGGACTCTGGCGAGGCCCGGCAGCTTCTCCGGGTCGGGTGTGGACTTTCCGCCTTCCCAGTTCGCGACGGCGGTGCCGGAGACTTCGACTCCTTCGGCAGCCCCAACCTGCTTCTGCGTGAGTTCCTTGTCGCGACGGAGCTTCCGCACGAGGGAACCGTCGAAGTGGCGAGGGGTAGGCATCCGGAGACGCTCCTGAACGTGGTGGCGGGGGGATGTGGCAACTTCAGTTTAGCTATCCATTTGATAGCCAAACGTGGCTCGTCTATATTTCCCTATCGGGGGGCTGATCCAGCTGCTCCTCCACCAGCTGTCCGCTCCGTGAGGAGCCGTGACCGAGCCTGCCCGCAGGAACCAGTCAAAAGCCTGGTCTCGGCATGTTTCCACCCAGCGTTGGAGCCTGAGATGAGTGTGTCACTTGCGTGCCGTCCCCGCCTAGACGGCTCCACAACTTCTGCCAGTTTCGCTATCCCGACCCTCCTCTGATCATCCGGGCGATCGGCTTCCGAAGCCCGTTGCCGACCCGCCCGATGGATTTTCGCGAGAGCTCGCTGTGCGGCCCGTCCGACCGGATTCTGAGCCCGTCGATCCACTACAGAGGGAGTCACCCCATGGCGTACGAGCCGCCGGCCAAGGGCCGTCCGTTCATCGCGTACGAGAAGAAGGCACGCGCTGCCGCTGGGCCCGACGGTCAGACCGTCCGCGCCCGCCCGAGCGTGTACGTGCGGGAGCACGTGGGTGTGAAGGTCAGTGCGTACAAGGTGAAGACGAAGGCGACCGACGACGGCCCCTTCCGAACCGGCCGCGTGACCTTCGACGCCGAGTCCGTCGGGCTGGAGCACGACTTCCACGGGTCGGTCCAGGCCGACTCCAAGGCGGCGGAACTGCTGGCCGAGGCGTTCAAGAACGACCTGCCGGTCACCGTCGCCATCGAGACGACCCGCCGGTACAAGCAGAACGACAGCGGTGAGCTGATCAGCCCGCTCACGCCCATCCATGAGCTGCGCGGCATCGTCGGCGACTCGACCCGGGCGAACGCGGAGATCACCAACCGCAACTGCCGCAACCTCGTGGTCGCGGTCAACGGGGTCTTCACCGACGAGCTGGTCTCCGACCCGGAGGAGTGGGAGTCGCTGCGGGAGAACCGCGACGGCAGTCTCGCCCCCGACGGTTACGCCGTCTTCGGCGGAGCGATCATCCCCGCCGCCAACGCCTCGTCCGGCAGCGTCGACGTGAGCCAGCAGATACGGAACGAGCTGAAGAAGTTCTTCGGCTCTTCCAACACCGCCCCGGCCACCAGCGCGCGCCCGGGCCGCCCGGCGCAGCGGGCTGCCCACGCCGCCGAGGCCAAGCCGTGGGAGGACTGGAACACCGACGGCCGGTTCAACCACGGCTCCTACCTCGCCACCGCCATCCGGGAGACGTACGCGCAGGCGCACCAGATGATCGCTTCGGCGGGCGTCGACCCTGACACTGACCCGGCCGTGGTCGGTACCCTCGCCGAACTGATCCTGGGGATGGCCGACCGTATCCAGCTCGGCGTCTACCGCAAGACCGACGGCAGCGCCATCCGGTCCGACCGCTCCCACCACGAAGCCCGTGCGTGGATCGACTTCGTCGTCAGCCACCAGCCCGCACTCGCCTACACCGCCGAGATGACCGACCCGATCAGCGTTGAGGCGGTCCTCGCCCGCAACGCGTGGGCCAGCAAGGTCATCGCCACCGTCGGCCCGCTGATGGACACGGTGGCCCGCGTCGCCGAGACCGACCGCGCCGTGGGCCCGGACGGAATCCCCGTCGTGCACCCGGTGCTCAAAAGCGACGCCTTCGCCCGCTTCAAGATCCTCATGGGTCACAAGGACGTCGGCCTCGCGGGCTGGCCCGACCGCGTCTTCCCGCTCCTGACCGACCGCTTCGGCACCCACGAGCTGGACCGCATCGAGGTCGCCCACTTCCTCCCCGCGCTCGCGGAGTGGGAAGCCGACCCGGCCGCGTTCCTCGCTGCCGCCCGGGCCAGCGCCGCCGCCCGCCAGACGGCCGAGGCCGAACCCGCTGCCACAGCAGCCTGATCCACCCCGGTGGGGGCGGGAGCGCCGCACAGACGCTTCCGCCCCCACCGGGCCCGAACGAGAGAAGGACGCACGATGGGCACCAGCATCGACATACAGCGCCTCATCACCGACCGCGGCTACCGCCCCTGTCCGTCATGCCCTGCCGTGCTCCGCCCCACCACGACCCGCTGCCCCCACTGCCGCACCCTCGTACCGGCCCCGTCGGCGGACGCGCCCCAGCCGAAGAAGACCTCCGGCCCGCGCCTGGCCGCCGTCAGCGAAGCAGCCCTCGGCAGTCTGCAGAATCTCCCTGAGAGGCGACTGACTTTCACGGTCATCGGAACGCCCGTCACCCAAGGCTCTGTCGAAGTTCCCGCCCCCGGCGTCGTCAAGTACAGCCGTGAACTCCGCGAGTGGCGCCGCCAGATCAACGCGGCCGCGCGGAAGACCTGCGGCACGGACTGGGAGCCGGCGAACTGCCCGCTCATCATGTCGGCAGTCTTCACCCTGCCCCGGCCCAAGAGCGCGCCCAAGACCAAAGCCGTCCACGCCGCGACCAAGCCCGACATCGACAAGCTGATCCGCGCCGTCCAGGACGCACTGTCCCCTGCCGACAAGAAGGCCTTCCGCGTCTACACGGAGGACTCCCGCATCGTCGGCTACGACATCGGCCCCCACAAGACGTATCCCGCGCCGCTGGGAACGCACGACTGGGCTCTTCCGGAGCCCGGCGTCACCATCGCCGTCGCCCCCGCACCTTCCGCAGCTTCCCGCCAGGACATCGCATGAGCACCACACCCTGCATCATCCACGCCGATCTCTTCCGACTCCTCGAGGACCTGTCCGGCTCCGGCATCAACGACCAGATGCTCGACGGGGACCAGCTCGCCATGTTCACCGACGAGGAAGCCGACTTCCGTGAGGCCCTCGGCCAGGCCCGCGCCCTGTGCGCCGCCTGCCCGATGCTTGAGTCGTGCCTGTTCGCCGCGGTAACCGATCATGCGGTCAAGGGCATCGTCGCCGGCACCACCGAGACTGACCGTGAGCGGATCCGCAGCAGCCTCGGCCTGGCCCCCTTCGCGGAAGAGGACACGGACATCTACCTCATGGTCCGCCGCACCTACGACGAGGTCGACGCTGAGAAGGTCGCCGCCATGACCGCGGTCGGCCAGCTGACGCAGGTGGAGATGGCGGAGGAGCTCGGGTGCTCCACCCGCACGATCCGCCGCAAGCAGCGCAGCTCCTGCAACGTGCGCCGGCGGCCGCGGCGGAACCCCCTCACCCCGAAGAAGGTCCTCAGCACCGCCGAACAGCTCCTGCCTTGGTTCTGACCGTGACATCGGACAGCGCGAGCTGCGGCAGGCCGAGAGCGGCCTCCTCGCCCGTTGCGTTACCGGGGTCGGCCTCCGCCGCCCACAGCGGCTGACCGCCGACCCCGGCTACCTCGCTTCCGGTCTCCAGCCGGCAAGCGCCCGCCCCTGAGGCGGATCCCCTTCTTCCTCCGCACCTGAGCGGCAGCCACGCCTGACTTTGTGCTGCCCGAAAACACTGAGAGCCCCTCTTCATGCGCCGCCCGTCCCACCAGCCGCACGCCGAGCCGCATCGGCTGGAGCCTGTCCCGTCTGCCGAGCAGGACGTCATCACCACCCGGTCCCGGCGCTGCCAACCTCGCGCCTGGCTCCGGGCCGTCGCCTGGCTCATCGACAGCGGCGCGCATCCCAAGGCACTGGCCACCACGACGGTCGACGTCGCCCTCGACCTCGCTGCCCGTATGGACTTCCAGCGGGGCATCGTCCTGTACGACCTCGAAGGCACCGCCCGGCGCGTCGGCATATCGCGCGCCACCGTGAAGCGGCACATCAAGGTCCTGCGCGAGCTCGGCGCACTCGTCTGGCTGGAACACGGCAGCCGCCGCAACCTCCGTCTCCCGGGCCGCCCGTACACCGCCACAGCCACCGTCTACGGCGCCACCATCCCGCCGGCTTATGACGCTGCCCACGGCCACCGCCTGTCCGGCCACGGATACACCGCCAGGCATACCGGCTTCACCCCCGAAGGCCGGGCCCAGGCCATCGCCGCTGCGCAGGAAACAGCAGATCAGAACCGGCGTGAGCCCCCTTCCCGTAGCACCACCACCCACTCCCCTAAAGCTGATGTGAGAGGTAGATCAACAACTACGCGCCAGGCGCGAGCGAACAAGATCACTCGGCCCAAGAAGAAGTCCGTCCTCGGCCACCCTGTCACCGCCGCCGCTTACCAGGTAGCCGACCGGTTCGCCCGGGCACTCCGCCCGCTCCACACCTGGCTTCAGCGCACCCGCATCGAGCAGCTGTCCTGGGTCCTGGTCGACAAGGCCGCCGCCGGTGCATCCCTCCAGCAGGTCCACGCCTGGCTCCACGAGATCAACCCCAGCCACTACTTCGGACCGCGCTGGCTCCCCCACCGCGCGCACGCCTACGTCGCCGCACAGCTCCAGCGAGACGCCGCCCAGGACCGGGAGACGGCGCAGCGGCTGGCCGACGAAGCCCGGGCCACCCCGCCCACCGCCGAGTTCACCAACGCCGTCCAGGCCCTGAGGAACGACAGCGCCGGCAACGCCGAGGAGATCGAGGAATTCGCGGCAGCCGCCACCATCGACGAGCTCGATGCCAGCCTCGTGCAGCAGATGAGGGCCGACGCCTGGGGGCGCTTCAAGCACTACGGCGACACCGACCTGGTCCTCACTGCCGTCGACGGACTCGGTGTGGCCGAGGCATCCCGCCTCTACACCGCGCAGCTCGTCGACGCCTGCATTCGCTTCCACAACAACCCGCGCCTGCAGAACGCCTGCTGACCCGCACTCGAGCACGAGGAGGACGAACGACATGACGGCACACCCCGCCACGCACCTGGAACCGGACCTCACCGGTGCACCGAATGCGGACGCCGCTGCTCTCCCCGCCGCCCCTTCCACCGAAGCAGCCACAGAGTCGGCCGCAGGCGCTGACCTGGCGCGGATCGCTCTGCGACGGGCCAGGGCCGATGCCAAGAACAACCCCGTCAAGACCAAACGCAAGCGGGCTGCTGCTCCCCGGCGGGCCAACGGCGGTGACGGCCGGGACCCCAACCCCCTGGGCAGCGTCATCAGCCAGCTGGTGGTGGACAACGAATGGGAGGGAGAAGCTGCGGGAGCGGACCTGAAGAAGGAGTGGCCCTCCCTCCTCGGTGAAACACGTGCCACCCACTGGAAGGCCGAAGAGTTCGACGAAGAGACCGGCACCCTGCGAGTCCTGTGCGAATCCGCCTCATGGGCGGCCAACCTGCGGCTCTTGTCAGCCCAGGTGATCGCCGAGGTCAACGAGAAGTTCGAGCGGCTCCAGGCCCAGACGCACCAGGGCAAGCGCCGCTCCAGCCCGCTGCGCCGACTCGACGTGCAGCTACGCAGCGGCCGCCCCACCGCGTCATCCCACGACGCTGCGCCAGCGGTCCCCGAGGCACCTGCCCCGGTACTCCGCAAGGAGCGCGCCGCACCGCCCACCGCCGAGTACCAGCAGGAACGTGCCCGGCAGGCGAAAGCCCGGGCCGCGCGGGAAGCAGCTGGAGAGCCCACATGCCCGCAGCCGTCAGGAGCACCCGCGCCTCCTGCGCGCCCGCACCCGGGCGACGCCCCCAGCGCCGAGTACCGCGAGCAGCGTGAACGGATCCGGCGGGCGCGCAGAGCCACCCGCGAGCAGGTCCTTGCCATAGCGAGGGAGGAACCCACCCCTCCCGCCACTGGGGCCTTCTACGCCTACGCCAGCTGACATCTGACTCAGAGAAAGGAAGCCGTCCCATGCCTGTACCAAGCCCCCCTCCGAGCGCCCCGGGAAAGAGCACCGCGGCGACGTCTCGCCCTGTACGTGAGGTCGGCGATACGGACACTGCCGCCTTCATGAACCATCTGTTCGATCTGTCCCGCACAGCCCCCGTGGCGGTGCTGTCTCCTGACCCCCGCCGCGAGGACGGCGTCCCCCTGATCGATCCGATCCGCCTGTACGACCAAATCCACCCTGAGGCGGAAGTCGCGGTACTCACCACGCACACAGCCGCCCGCAACCTGCGGGAGCTGATGCCTGACCTGGCCGTGTGGGGCGGAGCCGTCCGCATCGTCCGCCCCGGCGCAGCCCCGGACGACCCCAAGCACCGGCATCCTCTCATCAAGATCACCCCCGGCCGCAGTGACGAGGCCCTCCGGGAGATCCACCACCAGCTGCTCGGGCGCACCCTCGTCTACAGCACCACGACGCCCCAGGCCGGCAACAGCCGCCCGCCCGTGCCTTGCGACCGCAGCAGCCATGCGCCGGATGACATCGAGCACCTGCGCACCCTGCTGGCGGCCGAGAAGCGCACCACTTCATCGCTGCGTCAGGACGTACGGCGGCTCAGCAAGGCGCTGCGAGCAGCCGAAGAGCGAGCCGAGATCGACACCCCCACCATCTACGCCGACCCCGAACAGCAGTTCCGTTACGAGCTCGACCAGTGCTGGCTGCGCATGATCGCCGAGCCGGACCGCCCCAGCCAGCCGCTCGCCCCCTTCACTCTCGGCCCGGACTGGCTCACCTCGCTGCACACCATCGAACTCGTGGACCGACGCAAGATCGTCGAGGTGACCGTCGAAGTCCTCACCGGACTCGCCGCCGCCATCCCCGGCCGACAGGTCCACCGGATGCGGGCCCGCGACGAGCGCGGCGGAGTCCCGCTCGTACGCGCCGACCAGGCCGTCGCGATGCGCTGCCACCTGAAGAACCAGACCTCGGCCGCGCCTCGCCTGATGTGGTGGAGACTGCCCGATCAGAGCATTGAGCTGGCCAGGGTCGCCCTCCATGACGACACCCATCTGCGATGACACACGCACCGACAGCACGCCGACTCCGGGCGACAGCGATCCATACACGCCGCCGACATGCGAGGACCCCAACGATGGCCAGCACCAGCCTCTGGAACGTCCAGAAGTTTGATCAGACACTGGGCACCTACACCAACTTCGACGCGGCCAAGGCCCACGGCAACCACGTCATCCGCGACCACTACCGTCCCCACATGGACCGCCACCGGGTGCCGGCCAGCCACCGAGTCGTCAACTGGCGTGTTCCCTGCTGCGGCCACCTGCACGGCCCCGGCCAGTTCAACCACACGGCCCACCTGGTCACGCACGCGGTCGGATGCCGGCCGCCGGAGTTCCGTGCGCTGGTCCTGCGCCCCTTCTGGGCCGCTACCGGCAAGGCGGCGGGCACCGGCCACGTGAGCACCGCCTGGGAGATCTGGCAGGGCTTTGCCTACGACCGGTTCGACCCCGGCGCGACGCTCGCATAGCCCAGCCAAGTCCGTAGGTGACGGTGCCCCGTCTGCGTACACGCGGGCCACCGTCACCCCAGGCCGGGAGCGCGGCTCTTGCTCACCTCGCTGCTCACCTCGCTGCTCACCGGCTGCGGACCGGCGGATCAGAGCTGTCCGCTTTCCCGAGCACGATCCGGGTAACACCGCTGTCGACTCGGGAGGATCACCCTCATGCCCGCGGCCAGAAAACGCCGCCGTCCCGCCGCCCGCCGGCCCGCCGCAGGGCCCGGATGGCCGGTAGGTGCGCACACCCGAACGTGGCTGGCGTTCACCCTGGGCCGCGACCGCAGTCGCGCCTTCGGGAAAGTGCCGCACGTCCTCCTCAACTGGCTGATCCTGCCGCTGCTGGCTGGAGCCTGGTACCTGCAGTGGCGCCAGTGGCAGGTCCTCTCTGCGGTCACCGTCACCGCCCTGCTGTACACCATCGGGCGGGCCGCACGGGTCATCCCCCGCCAGCGGCGAGCTCTGTCCGAGCTGTACGGCCGTGTGATGAAGCCATGCGGACTGCCGGCTCCCACCGTTACCCGGCCGGTCAACGAAGGCCAGTACATTCGCGTCATCCGCTGGCGGCGCTCCACCGTGATCGCCGCGGCCCGCATCATGATCGCCCCATCGGCGCCGGCCGCTCAGGCCCGCACCCGGTGGCAGGCCGAGAAGGCCGTCGAAGCCGCGCCCATCCCGCCGGGTACTGGCTGGGTCTTCGACTGGGCCAACCCCGGCTCCCTGGCGTGCGATCTCGTGAACGAGGGCGACCCGCGACTGCTGCGTATGCAGGACGAGCGATGGATCAACACGGTCGTCGGCCAGCTCTTCCCGGCGCCCCGCGGTGTCGACGTCGACGTGTCCGTCGCGGTCGGCGCGTGGGAGGACCGCGACGGTCGAGAAGTCCCCACCGAGCTGACTGTCACCCTGGGCGCCTACGACGTCTCTCAGCGCGCCTTCCGGGAGAACGTCGAACGCGTCATCGACGCCCAGATCGACCGCGGCCACGTGTGGATCTACACCTGGCAGCCCGGGGAGCTCACGATCCGTGGAGTGCCCGCCGGCTCACCGGAGGCGATCCGTAAGCAGGGCACTCGCTACATCTCCGACCTCATCACTGCCCAGATCCCGGCCCGGCAGGCCGGCCAGCTCACCGTCGACATCACCAAGTGGGAGGACGACCCCAACAGCCCCAGGGCCAACACGCCCCTTGAGATCACCATCGGCCTGGGCACCCTGGACGTCGCCGCGCCAGAACTGCGCACCCGTATCGAGCGCACCCTGGACACCGCCCTGTCCAAAACCCTTCCCGACCGGACCTGGCTGCCGGACTGGACCTTCGCCAACACCAACCGGCTCGTCCTGAAGGCTGTTTCCAACGCCGATCCCCGCGCCGTACGGAAGCGGGAAACGGCCCGGCTGCAGGCCGTCGTCGAGTCCAAGTTCCCCACCAAGCGCGGCCAGGACCCCGTCGAGGTGGACATCCACACCTGGAGCAGCCACCGAGGAAGCAACGGTTCCCCAGTCGAGCGGCCCGAGTCCTTCACCGTGACCTTCGGTGCCTACGACGTCACCAAGCCGGAGACCAGGGACGCCTTCGAACAGCACGCTGACTCCCTCACCGACACCAACGACTGGCACTACGCCTGGAGCGAGGCGGAAGGCCGGGTCACCGTCAGCGCCGTCCCCCGGCTGCCCACCCAGCTCGCCTTCCCCGAACCCGGCAGCCCCGAGTTCAAGGAGTTCCTCGCCCTCGCCCGCCGCGGCACCATCCGCTTCGGCCCCGTCAAGGGAGGTGGCTGGCTCGACTGGGACCTGCAGCAGACCCCCCACGCCCTCATCGGCGGGAAGACCGGCGCCGGCAAGTCCGTCGCCCTGTCCTTGATCCTCTTCCCCGCCCTGTACGACCCGACCATCTACCAGCTCATCGTCTGCGACCCCAAGCGCACCGACTTCACCTGGACCCCCGAGTTCCCCGCCGTCATCAGATTCGCCGCGACGGACGAAGAGATCTACGAGGCCATCCAGGCGTTCGCCGGCGAAATGGACAAGCGCCAGTCCCTCCTGAACAAGTACGGGCGCCGCAACCTGCAACTTCTCCGCGATGCCGTCGCCCGAGGCGAAGTCGTCCTGCGTGACGACGACACCATCCCGGGCCGACTGATCCTCTTCTTCGACGAGATCGCCGACTACCTCGCCAAGTCCGCGAACAAGGAGATCGAGGAACTCAAGAACGACGCCAAGGCGATGCTCGAGAAGGTCGCCCGTCTCGGCCGCGCACTGGAGACGAACATCGCCTGCGCCGCCCAGAAGCCGGCCGGCGACATCCTCGGCATGCAGTTGCGCTCCCAACTCGGCCGGCGCCTCGGCGTCGGACCACTCGACCAGTACGAATCGCAGCAGATCCTCAACTCCGACCACGGCACCCGCTTCCCGGCCGAAGGCACCCCCAAGGGCCGCTCCTGGGGCTACGACCCCAAGTACGGCTACCAGCAGGCCCAGATCATGTTCCTGCCCGACGACACCACGCCCCTGCCCTGGGACCCCACCGTCACCATTCACGGGGCCAAGGACCTGGCCCGCGCGCACCTGACCGAACTCGGCTACGAGCAGGTACTCGTGCCCAACAAGGACGGCGGCCAGGACCCCCGCTGGGTCCGCCGCGACCTCGTCGACGAGCCCCCGCCGACCCCCGACTCGATGCCGGAGCCCTCACCAGCTCCAGCGGATGCACCCCAGCGGCCGCCCCTGTCGAAGACACCGGCCCCGAAGGCGCCCCCGGCTGCTCCGGCTGCCCCTCCGGCCGCCCAACCGCCGGAGCAGCCGCGCCAGCCCGAGACTCCGGCCCCGAAGCCGCCACCTGCCCCACCCGCGCCCCAGCAGCCAGCCCCCGACCAGTCCCCGGCCGGCAACTGGATGTCCGACTTCGACTTCAGCTGACCTCGCGCAGCGCACCTCACCCCACGCCAGAACCTAGGAAGAACATGAAGATCTGCATCGTCGACGGCTACTCCACCGGCGCCAGCCTGACCCGCCGCCTGCGCGACCTCGGCGTGAACTGCATCCACGTCCAGAGCGAGCCCCGCACTAACGGCTTCCTGCAGCGCACCTTCCGACCCGACGACTACTCCCTGGACTTCGGCTACACCGACGACATCCCCGCGCTCGCAGGGCAGCTCGCCACCCTCGGCATCTCCCGGGTCATCGCCGGCTCCGAATCCGGTGTGACGCTGGCCGAGACCCTCGCCCAGCAGCTCGGCCTCCCCACGAACACCCCCGTCGGCCGTCTGGCACGGCGGGACAAGGCGCTGATGTACCAGACCACCGAGCGCGCCGGGCTCGACGTACCGCAAGGAACCACGGCAGTCAGCCCGGGGGCCGCGGCCGCATGGTTCACCGCCTCCGGCCTCACTGAGGCGGTCGTCAAGCCCCTGGCCAGCGCGGCGACCGACGGTGTGCGCTTCTGCCGGACCCCTGAAGAGATTGCCCACGCCACCGAGGCGATCCTGGCCAAGCCGAACATCTTCGGGCAGCGCAACGCCGCCGTCATCGTCCAGGAGCGGCTGTCCGGCGACGAGTACTACATCAACTCGGTCAGCTCGGGTGGCGTCCACCGGATCGCGGAGATCTGGCGCTACACGAAGCGGGCCTCCGACGGACCCATGCCCGTGTACGACTACGAAGAGCCCGTCGCCCCGCACACCGCCGAGGCGAAGCTGCTCAAGGCCTACACCTGCCGTGTCCTCGACGCGCTCGGCATCCAGGAGTCGGCCGCCCACACCGAGGTGATGCTGACCGCCCGCGGCCCCGTCCTGATCGAAACCGGCGCCCGACTCGGCGGCGCCACCTCCCCGGACGTCATCGACAAGTACCTGGGGACCTCACAGACCGCTCTGCTCGCCGCGGCCCTCGTCGACCCCCGCACCCTCCTCGACTTCGACGACCAGCTCGCCTCCTGGCCGGGACGGATCCGGAATGTCGAGTTCATCAACCCCACCCCCGGACGTGCCAGCGCCGAGGCCGCCGGCACGGTAGCCACGCTCCCCAGCGCGATAGCGGTCTGCTCCTCGATCACCCCCGGCGAACCACTGGCGCGCACAAGCGACCTGACCAGCTCCCCCGGCTACGTCTACCTCGCCGCCGAAGACCAGCGCACCATCGAGCGTGACTATGCGCTGCTGCGGCAATGGGAACGGGACGGTCTCCACGTTCAGTAGCCGCTCCTGCTCTCCCGAGCTGACGGCTGGCCCGGGCCGCCGCTTGATTGCCCGCACCACCACATTTCGGTGACACGAGAGCCCCGCCGCATCTCTCTGCGCCCTGTACCGTCCACAGCCGCTCGGCGTCGGCCCGAGCGACAGATGTCCGAGCTGGGGACGAGGCAGGGCCCGAAAGGTGCAGGCGAGGGCCGACGGGACTCCTCCGGAACGGAAAGCGTTCGCGCAACCCCACCGGGCCGGATAGCTTCTGCGGATGATGGCTCCGTGAAAGAGAGCAGGCTCCTGTAGCTCAGAAGGCAGAGCGGCCGTAAAACGGAACGGCGACATGGTGAGACGGTTGCGGATGCACCGGGACCGGGCCCTGGCAGTCAAAAGCTCCAGGGGTGGGGAACCTAAGCGAGGGACCTGAAGACTCGGGCCCCGAACCCCCGGCAGGGAAGCGCGTTTTCCAAGCTCACCTACTTGGCGCGGGTTCGAGTCCCGCCAGGAGCACGAAGCAGCAACCAAGGGTCATCCTCAAGATCAGGATGGCTCCTGACGAGCGGCCCGGCGCGGGTGCAGCGCTGCGTCCCATATCTCTCCCGGGGGCCGCAGCGCGCCCAGGCTCGGCGCGGCATGATGATGCACGTGAACGGATCCGTACCCCATCAGCTCATCATTGCTGCAGCGCAGGCCGCCGGCCCATGCCGACCCGGGCTGGAGGCAGCCTGGCACGGCCGGGTGCGCGAGCTCGCGCTGAACCTGTACCTGGACGGCACCCAGCTGGCCGCCGACATCGCGCGCGTCGAAGGCGCCAAGGACCGTGTCCGCGGCGTCCTCACCCGTGTCGAGATCGAGGAGAGCAGCAACCGCGCCTTCATCTACATCAAGGCTCTGGGCCGGGGTGAGGAACGGTTCCGTACCGATCGGCTCGAGAACGACTCGGGCAAGGCGCTGTATGCCACGGCCCAGCGCCTGGTCGGCCGGCTCGTCCGCGTCTACAAGGAGATGGAGACGACGAAGGCCCAGGCTGGAGAGCGGCCCAGCAAGGTGCGAATGGCCGTGCACCTGGTCGACCTCGGGCCCGCTGACGGAGCCGTCGCCGAGAAGGACGCCAAGGACATGATGGTCGAGGCCGTGGGCGGGGACACTGAACGCGCTGTCGCCGCGTGGCGAGCCGCTGGTCTCCCGGACTCCGGGCCGATCGCCCAGGAGAAGCTCGAAGCGGCCCTGGCCGCCATCACGGCCGGAGACCCAGGGAACGACGGCGCCCAGGAGTAGCCCACCGGGATGCCAGCGCCTGCACCTGGCCGAGGGGTGTCCGGTCACGGCGGCAGGATCGACCCATGATTGACCTGGGAATCCGCATCGAATTCTTCGACGCCGCCACCGTGGACGTGGACCAGCGTCGCCTCCTCGGGGCGCTCTGCCGCCCGGACGGGTACCTCGCTCTTGCCGTCCCGGCCATCGGCAGCCGCCTCAGCGTCAGCTCGCTACGACTGACGTCCCGCGACGACTTCCGCCCCTTCGTCCTCGGTTCCACGCTGCGCGTCTGTGATGTCGTCCATCAGCCGGCGCCGCGACGGCATGGGCGCGTGCCGGACTGGTGGGGGGACTCACCCCACGAGCCGACCGCCACTGTTGTGCTGAGGGCGGCCCTACGAGGTTCCTCTCTCATGCTGCTGCCGCAGATCCGGCAGTTCGCCGCCGATGGATGGTCCCTGCAGGACCCCACCGAGGGAAGCGAGCTGGAGCGAGCGTGGCACAAGGCCCAGCAGCAGGTCGCCGAGCAGTGGCCGCTCACCGCCTGAGCGGGCTCTCCGTCCGGTGTCCGGCCGTCCGGCAGCGCGCGTGCAGGGTGTTGTGCCGCAGTGCGAGCATCACCTTGGCGGAGGGCCTCACCCCCGATGCGGGTTTCGCCTAGGCTCGGCGCGTCGGCCCTTCCGGAGGAAGCTCTCGCTCATGATCACACCCATCGTCGACCCGCTCTCCGAGGAGGCGGTCGCCACCTATCTCCACGACGTAGCGAGGCTTGCTGAGGGCAACTACAACACAGACGGATGGGCGTTCCCCACGCTCTACCACTTCCTGCTCAGCCACGGTCGCCGCTTCACCGTCTCCCCTCCTCCGCCCGACCTGACGGGCATGGAGCCACGGCTGTGCTACAGCAATGCCGCCCGGTACGCCCGCGACCACCGCTCCGAAGGTCTGGTCTACGCCGAGGGGTTCGCCCTCCCCGGCGGCGTGGACTTCCCTCTCGCGCACGCCTGGTGCGTCCGGGCTGATGGGACGGTATTGGACCCCACCTGGGCCGATACTCCCGGCCGTGCCTACATCGGAGTGGCGTTCCGTGATCCGCAGCGGTGGCCGTATGACGGCGGCGGCATCCTCCAGGACCCGGACAGAAGCTATTCGCTCCTCAAGGACGGCCTGCCAGAGGATTCTCTGCTGCCGGCCGGGCGTCCCCTCTGACTGACCCGGTATCCGCTTGAGCTGGTGGCGGCCTCGGACTTCGGCGGCCGCCACCAGCTCCTCTGCCCAAGAACACGAGCGGGCGGCGTCGGCCCAGATGCCCCCAGGGCCATTCCCCTCACATGCCATCTACGGCCGTGTCCCCCAGCGCTCGCCGTGTCGGACACGGAGACGCAACCCCGCAAACCGGGCAACTGCCACCCGAGATGAGTGGGTGGAGAGCGCGGGCGTCATCCGCCGCGGCCGCGAGCCGGTTGCGCTGATCAGCAAGCGGTACGACCACTCGCCCGAGAACCGACTCGACGATCCACTGGTTGCGGTGTTGTTCGTGCTCGTCGGCAGGCGGCCTCACCCCGTCGTGCAGGGCCGCTGTGAGCTCCCGGCGCATCTGCATCGCGTCGACCGGACCGAGTGTGGGTTGCAGGACCTCCTTCAGCAGCCGGTGTGCCGTCACCGTGCACCGGCCGGAGGAGGCATCTGGGAAGGCTTCTCTCAGCAGTGCCCACAAGGACCGGGAGGTTATCTGCGGCGATCGACCGGTGGCCGGAGCACCGGGATCGACGCCCCACGGCACGGCCACCTCTCCCGGCCCGGGCGTCGCGGAAGACTGCCTGGGCCGGGGGGCCCGTCCGCGGCCCGGATACGCGTCGGAAAGATCACGCAGGCGGCGAGCTGTGGCGACTGCTTCCTCATCCAGGTGCCGCTGGTGGCGAAGCCCCAACGCCCCCAGGTCGGCCCACCGGTCCTCTGACCAAGCGCTGTTGGTCTCCGCCCGTACCCGCTGGAGCTGCTCGACCTCGGCCAGAGCCAGCGCTTGGCGCTCGGAAAGCTCGAGAGTCCAGCGCTGCCGCTCCGATGGACTGTCGGGCGCACCGAACAGGTCGAACTCCTCCTCCAGGTCCTCGATCCGGTCTGCGCACCAACGCCGCAGCGCACGGGCGATCGTGTCGCCGTGCGTCAGCAGCGCGGTCTCGTCAAGCAGGTCGTCGCCGGCGGCCGGTCCGGCACTCGGGTCCGTGGTCATGGGCAGTTCACTCCAGGCTGGGAATCAAGAGACCCCAGTGTGGAGCGAACGGCGCACCAGCTGCGGATTCGACTGTCCGCGCGGTCCTCCTGACAGCGAGAGCCCGTGGGTCCGGCGGTTTCCCCGCAGGGTTCACATCCCCCGGGTCTCTTCCCCATTCCTCAGACCGGCTCGCACGCGGAACCGTCAGCCGCGGGCGACTACGTGGCTCACGAAACGGTCGAGCATTCGTGGAGCAGCCGCTCACGTTGCTGGGCCCGGAGGGACTGCAGACGCCGCTGCTCGTCCAAGCCGACCTCCGCCAGAATGCGCCTCCGCGCAGCGGGCCCAACGCCGGGCAGCGACTCCACCAGCCGGCCCACCCGGGTACCGCCGACCACCCTGTCCTCCCGTGCCAGTACATCGGGCAGCGACAGGTCGCCGGTCTTCAGCCGCCCCAGCATCTCCGCCCGCTCACGCCTGACCTCGGCAGCCTGCCGGAGCGCCAGCGCCCGGTCCTCGGCGGTGCGCTCCGGAGGAGGAGCCGCAGGCGCTGCACGGCGCCTCTTGGGGGTTTGGGAGACGACGTCGTCTGGATCAGGGCCGCTCAGCTGCCCGAGCCGTGTCGGCCGGGCGAGCAGTCTGCTGGTCAGGTCGTGCTGAGCCGCCCGAAGAGCGCGGATGGAGCACGGCAGGTACGGGTGCTTGGCCGGCTCACCGTAGCGGGGCCGGCCCGGCTTGATGGTGACCCACACCTGCGTGACGGTCCCACCCTCCAGCTGTTCGGTCAGCCGCTTCCAGGTATCCAGCCACCGGTTCATCGTCCGCACAGCCAACTCGTCCAGAGGGAAGACGCGCTCTCCCAAGGTGACGGTGGGCGGGGCCGCCTTCAGGTCGAGGGCCGACACCTGAAGACCAGCGAGTTCGGACAGCGGGCGGCCGGTGACGAGCCTCAGGGCCGCAAGCGCGCTGGTGCGTTCCCACGTGCTGCGGTTCGTGCGCGGCGGTCGGTTGTCCGCAAGGAGCTCCACCACCCGGCGGCTCTCGTCGACCGGCAGGCCCTGGCTGTCGGGCCACCCCTCGGAAAGACGCTCCGGCTGACCGAGGTGACGAGCAAAGGCGTTGAAAGTGGCGCAGCGAGCTGCCTGCGACGCCGCGGCCGCGTCCTTCTTGCCGGCCACCCGACGCTGACGGGTGTAACCCGCGGCCGCGGCGTTCAGCCACGCGACCGCGTAGCCAACGTCCGCGAGGTCGCCTGCCTGGATCCGCTCCTCGGGGAGCTCGAGGAAGTCGCTGAGCACCCGCAGGTACTCGTTCAGGAAGAAGGCACGCTGGTCGTACGTCGCCTGCGGGCCGCGTGCCAGCTTCTTCAGCAGCGCGGTGATCTCGGTGCGGGCGGGGCGTTCGAGCCGGTCCATGACGTCACATCGTACGACCGGCGTGTCCGCCGCCTGGTGATGCACGCAGGGCAGCATCTAAGCAGCGGACTCACCGATGCGGCCACCGGCCGACAGATCACCGCTCAGGCCGAGACAGCCGTCTCCCAGTGGGCGGGGAGTTCAGGCTGCCTGCCGGTCAGCTCCTTGTACTCCTGGTCATGCCGCTCACGCTGATCACGCTCCCGCCCGTTGCAGGCGTCCCACTCACTCCACATCGCCTCGGAACCCCCGGCATCCTCCCAGCGCCCGGAGTCCACCGCGGTCCGCCAGGCATCCACCCGCTCGCGGACCTTCTGCACATCCCGCTCAAGATCGGCGTCCTCGGCTTCGTGCCGGCGCCACAGAGCAGCGAGCTCCGCCTGGTACGCCGCGTACGCACAGTCGAACGCCTCCTCGGCCTCCCACCGCGCCTCCGTCTCCCGCGCAGCCTCAAGCCGCTCGCACGGAACGGTGCACCCGACGTGTACCGTCCAGCACTTCACCAGATGGCAGCCGTGGCAACCTTCCGGCATGACGCTGTGCTCGATGATCCGGGCGCCCGGGAACCGGGCCCGCAGCAGCGCAGGAGTCAGCGGCCACCCTCCGAACAGAGAGATCTGCTGCCTGGAAGTGAGCTCCGGGCCGCCGGCATCAGGGTCGTTGACATCGCTCCACGTCAGGTCGACTCCCTCCGGAGTCCGCACCCGGTACGCCCAGGAGTCCCCCTGGTGCCCGGGAGTGGTGATGTCGTCCACGACATGGTGAAGATCGACGACGTACCCCTCGTAGGGCGCATTGACCGCGCGCAGTTCACGGTAGGCGGCGGCGGGCCGCTGCCCCGTGGCAGCCACGCGGGCCTGGGTGTTCCGGCGCGCCTTACGGCTCTTGACCATGGTGAACCCCTCCGGCGGACCCCACGCCCCCGCCGTCCGTTCCACGATGGAAGACATACCGGCTGGCTACACGACAATGCAGCGCTGCGTCCGAGACGGCTTGGCCGGTCCTGCGGCGGCGTGGGCGCCCATGCAGGCCGGAGTCAGGTTGCGCTACCCCCGGAGCCCGACTCTAGCGGTCGTCCCAGATGCCCCGAGCCTGCCGACGGTTGCCTCACCCCATCGAGGGACTTGAGGTCTGAGACGCCTACCGCTCGTACTCTTCTTCGTCCCAGTCGACCCTGCGCTCAGCGTCGATCAGATCGTTCATCTCGTCGTGACTACGTTCCTGGCTCATACCTGGACCTCTGGTGTCGATCGGGCGGTGGTGAAGAAGGACGACGGGGCGGAGCGTCCTGCACGCTCGGTGGTTCCGGCAGCGAGAGAGGCGACGCCAGCGGAGTGCCGGAAGCCGGCCTGTGGCTGTCCGGAAGATTGGGCGCGGAGGAGCCCGGCTGTCAGGCCGTGAGGAACGTCCACCGGACCGTCGAACACTGCGACAGCCTCGGCCAGGAAGACCGTGAACGACCGGCCCACCCCCGCACGAACCGCAGGTTGCGAGCGGCAAGGAACAAGGCGCGTACGGCTCATGACGGAGCACAGCAAACTCTCTCCCTCGGATTGGCAGGCCCATGAGGCGCGGGGTTGTGTCGGCCACAATGGCAAGGCCTGCGGACACCGGCGCAGGCATCAGGTCCCCACCCACATGCCGAGGTGACAGTGAACGGTCTGCGGTTCCGAGGTATGCGCCTCACGCCGTACACCTCCGACGGACAAGCCGTCGAGCACGACGTCCGGACGTGGCCATTGCTGGGAGTGGCCTGCCGGGACGAAGCCGGCACCCGGCTGTGGCTGGAGACCACCGAGTCCGTCGCCAGCGCGGTACAGCAGTTCACTCCGCCCCCGGCCGACGGCTGGCACGAGGTAGCTCTCTGGGCCGACACCCCCGACGGAGATCTGGGGCAAGCAGTGGTACGCGAGGTCGAAGCCCTCCGACTCTGGGCTGTCGGCCTTGGATACGTCGCTCTGTACGGCGGTCCGGGCAACGAGCCGGAGCTCACCCGGGTACCCACACCCCCTGCCGGAGTAGAGCTGGGCAGCGGCGACCGCCCGGGCGCATGGTCGGCAGCAGCTATGGGGCGGCAGATCGCGGATGAGTGCCGCTCCACGGAGGAGGCTCGCCAACGGCGGCGTGCGGCGGTGGAAGCCGCCCGGAACGAGCGCCGCACAGCACGACAAAGGGCTCGGGCCTAGCCAGGTTCCGATCGCTCGGTGCCTGAGTCCGACAGCCCGGAGGGACAGCCGGGACGCGAGGTCAGAGGACGACCAGGCCCCGGTGCCCAGCGGGACGGGCACCGGGCACCACGGCGGCTCACTTCTTCTGGGGCGGGAAGAGATCGAGGAGCTTGGCCTTCTGACGGGGACCGAGCCCTCGGACTCGGCGGCGTTCGGATATACCGATGTGGTCCAGGAGCTGGCCGGCACGGATTTTGCCGATGCCCGGCAGCGCTTCGAGCAGGGGGCGTACGCGGATCTTGCCTGCGACCGTGTCCGTACGGTCGAGGACTTCGTGAAGGGAGATCTGGCCTGCCTTGAGGCTGATCAGCAGTTCACTGCGTTCCTTGCGGGCAGCGATGGCCTTCTGCAGTGCCTGGGCACGGGCGTCGGCGGTGAGGCGGGGCAGGGCGGTCACGAGAGGGTGCTCCTGGTCGTTGTAGGGGTGTGGCTGTCGGAAGCGGCCGCCGACTCGTGCCCAGGCGCGGCCGCCGGCCGGGCAGGCGTCAGCGGGCTGCCGAGCAGTGCTGCGGCGACGGCTTCGGCGTAGGGGCTGATGACACCTTCGTCGTCGCCCTGGGCAGCGTCCTCAAGCAGCTCGGTGAGGGGCTCGTACAAGGCCGGGTCGACGAGAGGGTTGCCCTGGCGCAGCGAGGCAATGGCCTGCTGCAGGAGGGCGTCGCCGCGCGCAGCGGGAGCCGCGTCGTTCATGATCGTCCTTCCTTGACGACCGGCGTCGACACGAGCGTGCGAGCGGTCGACCACATGCGATGTCCGTACGGCCGCCCCCGGCGCGAGCTCGCGCCGGGGGCGGTGTGTGGCTACGTGAGGCAGTCTGCCGTGCGAAGCGGACACCGCGGCGCTCACGCAGTTGGCCGGTCCGGCCATCAACTGCGTGAGGTGACGCCGTGGCGTCTGCGGAAGTCCTCAGATGTCCGTGCGGAGCCGCACGAAGTGCAGGCTGCCGTGCCTGCCGACAGGCGGACGCACCTCGGCAAGAACCACCCCAACGACCAGGTGCTCCTCGGAGCCGTCTTCGCGCTGCCGGCGAGCGCCCACGTGACCTGTGAGCTGCCGGGCGACTTCCGCAGCGCGCACAGAGTCCAACCGCGGTGAAGTCTCCGCTTCCCTGCCGTTGACCAGCACTCGCAACGCCCAAGGACGGTGCACCGGCCCGATCACCGCGATCACCTTCGCGTCGACCGGATCACCGTCGGTGCGCCACTTCACCCATGCCCGGGAGGCCCGCGTGCTGTAGGGCGAGTCAAGCCGGCGGGAGACCACACCCTCCACTCCAAGATGTGCCAGATCCCGCGCCTGCTGTACCGCCTCGGCCGCGCTGTCGAGCCCCGGCACCCATCGCACACCGCGCCCCGCCAGGGCTCGTTCAAGGAGCAGCAGCCGCTCCCGCAGCGGCCGGGAGCGAACGTCGAACGCAGGCCGGCCAGGCGAATCGGAGAAGGCCAGGATGTCGAACGCGGTGAAAACGACCCCGACCCCATGGGAGGCCCGCCACGCCGGCGTGCGTGCGAGGGCACCGAAGTCCATCCGTCCGTCCGCGTAGGCCGCCACGATCTCACCGTCAAGGACACAGTCGGGCAAGTCCATCAGCACAGTCCGCAGTTCGGGCAGCTCCCTCGTGATGTCCCGGCCGGACCGGGAGTGGACCAGGACCTGACCGCCGCGGCGGTGAACGGCTGCCCGCCACCCGTCCAGCTTCATGGCATGGGACCAACCGGGCCCCGCAGGCACGGACGACACCGCGGAAGGGCGCATGAGCGGGACGGGAACAGGCACGGGCTCGGTCATCGGGTTCACCGTGCCGTGCACAACACGGTGAACCCGTAGCGGCGCGCGTCGACGGCCGTCAGTTCACCAGCTCGGCGCCCTGACCTGCTACTCGGCCACAGCCATCGACGGCAGCCTTCAGCTCGCGCGCCACACCGTGCCACGCGCTGGGCTCGACCACCGCGCGCTGACGGATGCGCTGCCCTGTCCACGACTCCCGGCCTTCGACGACCGCCGCGATCCGCTCGGCGGCCACGCTGGCCACCGGCGTGATCGGGCCTCCGGCGTAGAAGACCGGGCTGGGCCGCTGGGCCGGATCGATGGAGGTGAAGGACCATCCGTGTTCGGCATCCCAGGAGAACCACTGCAGACCACCCAGCTGGTTCCGCCCGCGCAGTGTCACGTCGCCGTCGGCCGACAGGTCGAAGCCGTCCTCCACCCGGACCGCGGCCTGCTCCGTCACAGGGATGCCGCGGCCAGTCAACAGCTGTCCGACGAGTTCGATGTAGGCGCCGATGGCCGGCTCGAGGTCCGTCGCGACGTCGAGGAGCGCCTGACCGTCCGCCCAGGTGTGCACTTCCTCGACGGCCGTCCACTCACCCAGCAGCTCCTCGACCCGCCAGATGCAGTCCTGTCGGTGACGCCGGCCCACCGGCCGGTCGCATGACTCGCACACATCGGTCTGGTCTTCGTCCCCCTCCTGGTCCTCCTCCGCCTCTGCCTCGGCCTCCGCCTGGGCGTCGACACGAGCCTGCCAAGCCGCGGCCCGTTCCTCCTGGCGCGCCTTGTTCCTCGCCACGTCCTCGTCCGGGGCCGGAAAGGCGAACACCCGGAACTCCCTCCCGTCGACGACGACGGTGTAGCCGTACAGGGGGATGTGGCCCCAAGCGGCCCAGTCGCACGGGAATGTGTGGGCTCCGGCGCCGGGAAGGTGCCGGCCGAGGCATTCGGTGAACGCCTGCGTCAGCTCTGTGCTCCCGGAGACCTCGGCGAACCGTGCGACGGACGTGACGTGCCCGCACCGAGGGCACAGGGCAGACCACTGGCTGATGTCGTCCGTGCCGAACCGGGCCCGCCCGGCGGCCAGCCATTCCTCGTGCGTGAGACGCGCCCGCAACGGTGGCAGCGCGACCACCTGGTCGCGGGCGGCGTTGAACCCGCCGCCCGCCCGCCGCTGGAGCTGGCGGGCCCTGCGCTGCACTGTCCGGTTCCGTGCCATGCTGCGTCCTTCGAGGCCGCCCACGCCCGGCCGTCAAAGTCCACGGTCGGTCTCACAAGAGATGGTGCGTGCCGGGTCCGGGACTCACCCCGCGGACACCGCGAGGCTCCTTCGCCTCGTCGCTGGGACCGCGTGGGGTGTCGCATCAGCGGGAGACCGGCAGGCACTCTGCCGTCCACCCGACGCTACCGGCACAACGAGGAGCGACTGCCGGGAAGTAGGCAAAGGTCCCTCGAAAGAGGAGCCGTGGTGTTGACGGCCCGTGCCCTCGGGGCGGTGCGGACCAAAGGACGGGCGGTCTTCTGCGTGCCGGCGGCAGACGTCACGCACCGCTGTCCGCCGCCGGCACGCCCTTGCCCACCCATCAACCAGTCAGGGCCGGCACCTCGGGGCCTCGGGACGCGGCCGTCTCCCGCTGCCGGCGCTGTAGTTCGCGGACTGATGACCATCTGCTCGGCCTGCGCAAGCATCCAGCCGACACCCCCACAACCGCGATCCCGCCCCCTCGGAGAAGTCGATGACGCACCGCCACCCCACCGATGGAACCTGCGCCGCCTGTGACGCCACCGGGCTGCCGTACGTAACGGCCAGCCAGCTCAAGCCTGGGCTGCTCATCCAGACGGTATTCCGGCCGTGGCTCGGCCAGGAGTACGAAGTCGGAGAAGTGGCGACGGTGGACGTGGAGCCGCTCGATGTCATGCGCGACGGAAAGCCGGTCGACGCGGTCACCTGGACGTTCGCCTGGCACCTGACCTGCCGCGACGGGGAGGTGATAGCCCAGTTCGCCGACAGGACGAACACCTCGTACATGATCTGCGGCTACAGCGAGTACGCCCTGTTCGAGCCCGGCGCGGTGCAGCGGCCCGACCTCACAGTCCGGTACGGCGCCGAACGTCCATCCGCCCCTGTCTACCCGGGGCAGCCTCCCACCCCCGCGTAAGGCCGCCCATCCCGCCCATCTACGAACGGAGAGCACCGTGGGCAGCCTCTGGCGCCGTATGGACGCCACCGCCATGACCGGCACACTCATTCGCTGGCCAACGCACCTCGACAGCTACGGGGGCTGCGGCACCAGCGTGTACGCGCTATGGCCCGAGCGCACCGAGGAGCCCATGATCGTGTGCGCCGCAGGTCTGGACGTCCATGCCGTGCTCACCGAGGAACCGGTTGGCCCGGCCCCGGCATGGCGCCAGGCGTTCCCCGACTTGGACGACGACGACATCGACGTCTCCTCGCGCTCCGACTGCCTGATCGGACATCTGCTGCTCGGGACCACCGGGGCGACCTGGGCCCTTCGGGACCCCGACGCAGATCCCGAGGCTCCGACGCACGAGGCGTTCTCAGGCTTCTGGCACGCGACTGAGGAGGACCTGACCGGGGCAGGCCGTCAGGTGATCGATGCCCTCAGCGCCTCCTACGGACGACGGCCCGTGCTGCTCACCGTGCAGGACACCTGATCTTCCAGCGGCGCGGGCGTGCTGCGCGCCCGCACCCTGCACGCTCGATAGTGCGCCAGCGCCTCAGCCAGGGGTTCGTCCACGAACCCCTCGGCCTCCTCGACAGCCTCCAGCGGAAGGAGGTCGTCGGCGGCATATCCCAGGGCGGGGATCCCCCGCAGGTGCAGACTGAGCGCCTCCAGCCGACCGAGGATCATCGCCTGGCGGGCCTGCTCCATGCTGAGACAGCGCCACCACATGTACCGGCCGGAGGCGCTGTCCGGTCGGGAAGGCAACAACGCCCGGACATCGGCGGCGCGCACGGCCAGCACCTCCGCTACCGGCTTGGCGAGCTGGACCGCCAGCCAGGACACCGAATCGGACCTCGCAACCTCTGCCGTGACCATGGGGCCCACGATCGCAGCCGTCACTGACATCGAAGGGAGAGCTAGGGCATGCCGAGCCTCTTCAGCCAGGCCCCGATGTCGGGGCGCGGACGTTGTCCGCTTGACCCGGTTGCCCGTACGACGAAATGCGCGAGTGGATCAACCAGACGCGGGGTGCGAGGGAGCGACGGCTGACGGCCCGATGAAGTCCGTGGCCAGAGCATCCATCACCATCTCGTCGCACACCTGGCCGAGCCAGTACCCGGCCTGCCGGATCGCACCGACCTTCCGGAGCCGGATCGGGTCGGACGCGATTCCGTGGCACCAGCGCACGCCGAGGCGCCGAGAGGCGAGCAGCAGTACGGCGGCGACGGACTCCTCCAGGCACGCGGTGCGTCCGGGGGAGTACCAGCCGGCCCGGCCATCATCGCTATCGCGGCGCTATTCACGACAGGTTCAGGAGGGTAAGGGCCTCCGCGACGACCTGGTCCGGAGTGAGCGCGGTCGTGTCGATCACGTCGGCCCGCTCACTCAGCCAGGAGCCGTACGCCTGCTCGTAGACCTCGAGCTTCCGACGCCGGAAGGCGCGGACCTTCTCGCTGCGCTCCTCATCGCCGGGGAACTCCATGCTGCCTTCGATGCGCCTCTTGATGACGTCGGAGTCGGCGTGCAGAAGGAGGTGGTGCACCTCGACACCGGCCTTTGCGAGGGCGTCGAAGATCTCCTCGGCGTACTCGCGGCGCAGCAGCGTCATCGGCGCGATGACCGGCCCGCCCCGGGTCTGGCGGTCGAGCTCGGCGCAGAGGCCGGCGACCAGGGTGCGCCAGGCCGGGTAGTCCTGGAAGTCCTTCTGTCGGCTGGGGTGGTCGCCGATGCTCTTCCGCAGGACGAAGCCGATCTCCTCGGGGTCGGTGATCAGGCTGGTGGGGAGCTGCTGGTGGAGCAGGCGGGCGGTGGTGGTCTTGCCGCCGCCGAAGGGACCGTTAACCCAGATGATCATGTGTGCGTCGCTTTCGTGTTCTCGGTGATGGTCCTCTCCACGCAAGCGGACAGGTCCGTGTCGGCGCGCCGGTCGAGGGAGGCGTACAGCCCCCCTGTTCGAGAGCTTCGGCGTCGGCCAGCCGCCCCCCGCACCCGCCAGCCGCTCAGCGCTTCCGCGAGGTCCGCGACCGCCCCAGCATCCGCGCGATTGTCACCGAACTCGCCCACCGCCAACCCCCACACCAGACGGACCGAGAGGCTGACTGTGCCCAGGCCGCTGCGTTGTCAGTCCAGCAGGTTGAACTCGAGGTCGACGATGACCCGCGCGATGTGCTCCGGGTGTTCGTCGAGGAAGGTCCGCAGGTCATCCCAGAACGGCCATCCGTCGAACGAGTCGTGGGCGTAGAGCTTGAGAGCGCCTCGGGGTTCGTCCTCGTCGGGTTCGCGTTCGAGGTAGGCGTACCCGAGGCGGTCCAGTTCCTCCATCGTGCTGCTGATCTCGCTCTGTGACCGGCGGGTGCGCCGGGACACCTCGGCGATGCCGAGTACAGCGTCGGCCTGGACGAGGAAGGAGAGGAGGCTGCGGGCCGGCAGGGTCAGCTCGGCGAGCTTGTCCGCGATGGTGTTGACCATCGCGACGTCGTCGTGCTTCTCGTCAGGCGTGAGCTTGTCGACTCCGATGGCGGCGTGGAGTGCGTCGAGGGTGGTGGCGTAGTGGACGGTCGCGGCTTTCGTGTGATCGGTGAACTGGGCCTCGATGTACGCGGCCGCTGCGCGGAACCGGTCTTCGTGCTTCTTCTTCATCCTGCGCAGCATGGGGGCGGGGTACTTGCTGCGGCTGTTCACGTGGTCGATCCGGGTGTGGTGCTTGGGGCACAGGAGCATCAGGTTGCTGGCGGCCCGGAGGGCCTGCCGGTCCAGTGCGGGATCGTGCCGGGGGCTGCTCGGCTCGACGCCGTGGATGTGGGCCACTTCGCCGATGAATGCGCCGTCTTCGCAGATGAGCCGCTCGGTGCAGGGGTCGAAGGCGCATTCGTTGCCGCTGAGGATCCACAGTTCCCGGGCGACCTGGCCCAGCGGCTCCATGCGGTTCGTCGGCTTCTTGGGTGAGGGGGGCACGGTGGGAGTCTTGCGTACCGCGGCGTCCCTGTGTGAGCGGATGCCGGATCTGTGCCGCCCGCCCCGGTGGAGCTGTCCGTCCCTGCTGCGGGGAGGCTCCACCGGGGCGGCCGGGCCCGGCCGCGGTGAGGGCGTCCGGGCGGTGGGTGGTTCAGGTCTGTTCTTCGGCTGCCAGTTCGTCGGCGAGGAGGCCGAGCTGCCACGTCTGCTCCTGCAGAGTGTGGATGATCTTGCCGAGCCGGCGTTCCCGCTTGGCGCCGGCGGCGCTCTGGTGGGGGTTGGTGTCCGCCTCTGCGAGGAAGCCGGCGAGGCGCCGGAGGGCCTCGGTGCCGAGCTTGAGGTGGCTGAGCGGTGCGAGGTCCTTCTCGGCGACGGGGCCGGTGAGGGTGGGGTAGCCGTCGGGGCGTCGTTCGATCACCCGGGTCTCGTCGAGGCGCAGCAGGGCGGCGAGGGCGCGGGCGATGTGGGCGCTCTGCGGCGGGACGGCGGCCGCGCCTGCGCCGGCGTGGGTGGGCGGGGTGTCGCCGGGGTAGCCGAGGACGCCGGCGCCGAGAAGGTCCAGGACTTGTTCGGTGCACCGGCGGGCCCGGGCGCGGTCCTGTTCGTCGAGGGTGAGCTGGTCGAAGACGTCCTCTCCGTTGATGGCGAGCATGGACCAGGCGGGGAAGTGGCGTACGACGGTTGTGTGCGGGCCGAATTCGGCGTGGGCTGCGCGGCACAGGCTCTCGGCGTTGTTGATGAGTCCGGCGCCGAGCATCAGGTCGGTGGCGATAACGAGGGGGCCGGGGCGGTCGCGGGTGGGCCAGACGCGCAGGCGTACGTGGGAGCGGCCGCCGGTGCTGAGGGGGAAGGGCCAGGCGTGGTCGTCGCGTACCGGGGTGGTGCGTGCGGGAGCGGGCAGGTCGGTCTCGGTCATCGGGTTCCTCTCGGCGCGTGGGCCGCGACGGTAGGCGCGGCCGCGGACAGGCCTGTCGCAAGGGGACTGCGCCCGGGGTGGCCAGAGGGGGTGTCCGCTCCCCCGCGTACGGTGCGCTCGTGCCTCACCGAACCGCCTCTCCCGTGTCTACGACCAGCCAAGAAACCCATAACGGCAAGAAGCGCTCCGCCCTCCTTTTTAGCCCGCCTGCCCCACCCGCACCGTGCCCGCCGGGCCGTGACGACTCGTCACGGGTCGTCACGTGTCGTTCCGAATCGTCACGTCCGGGCCCCCAAGAGGGCCGGGAGCCGGACAGCCACCCGTAGAGGAGGACTCCAGGCTTCTTGCCGTTATGGATTCGTGGGCTGGTCGCAGGCACGGGCGCTGTCCTCTCTCTCAGTGGTGCCCGCACCGTACGGACAGGACCGGACAGCACCATCAGGGCAACCGCGCGGCCGCCGGCACCCGGGATTCGCCAGACGTCGCCGCCGGTGGTGGCGCCCCGTTCACTGAAGGCCGTCCCGGCAGGGCCCAGCACCTGCCCTACGCCAAGGAGCCCGACCCGATGCCCAGCAACGGCACTCCCCTCAACCCCCTCGCGCTCATCGCCGCGCTCGAAGCCGAATGCGTGGCCATCGACGGCGAAGGCCGCTACCTCCCCTTCGAGGACCTCATCAACTACGTCCGCACCCACCTGAGCGACGAGGAACTGGCCCAGCTCGCCAAGAAGCCCACCGACCCCCACCTCAAGGAGGGCGACGTCATCCTCCACAACGGCCACCCCGCCACCGTCCGCAGCATCGACTTCCACGCCCCCAACAAGCACCCCCGCTCCGGCCTCCCCCGCCACCGGCCCGCCACCCAGATCACCACCAGCCGAGGCAGCCTCTACTTCACCCTCATCCCCGACGCCTGAACCCACCCGACGAGCCCCACCCAGCAGGCCGCCAGCCGTGCACCACGCCCCTCACCCACGACCCCGCCAGCAGCAAAGGACAGCCGCCCATGAGCGCGCAGGAGAGCCGAACCAGGTTCGTCTGGTCCGACAGCCCCTCGATGGCGTGGGGCCTGGTCTTCCTGGCCGAATCCTCCGACAGCGACATCACCCGGATGTTCGGCCCCCACGCCCACCGCAGCCGCGAAGACGCCGAAGCGGCCGGGCCGGGGCCCTGGCCCGGGCCCACGCTGTACCGGATCACGCGTACCAGTGCGCCGGCGGACGTCGGCACCCCCGCACCTGGCGGTCCCGACTACGCCTTCGTCTCCAGCACCCCCTCCTGGAACAGCAGATGGAGCAGCATCGACTTCGACGCGCACCGCAACGGGGGCCACCACCGGCTGTCGGCGTTTCCCGATGCGGCCGAGGCCATCCAGCGCGCCCGATGGGCGACGGAAGAGGACCGCAGCAGGTACGAGGGCATCGTGTTCCGGGCGTACCTGCTGACGTGGTCGGTTCAGGCCGTCGAGCAGTCACAGCCGTGAGCGGGCTCTGACCCGACGAGCCGCATGAGCGAGGCGCTCTCGCCCGGCCCCTCCAGGCTGTCCGATCGGCCCTCGTCACGATCACCATCCCGCTGCGCATCCAGGCATGGAGCCAGGACCAGCAGCTCCCCGAGCACGACCCCGCAGAAGAGAGACATCCGATGCCCGAGCCGACAACGAACGATCTGATCGTCGCCTCCGTCCGGGAGGAGACGCGAGTGGCCCGCAAGGCCCACCACCAGGCCATCACCCGCCTGGTCAACGCCGCTGAAGCCGAAGACCCCGTTCCCGGCATGCAGCTGGAGACCTTCGTACGGGCGCAGGCTCTGCACCAGTTGTGGGCCCGCGCCCACTCCTGGACGGGCGCGTCGGCGCTGTCCGAGGCGGACCAGCGTCTGAATGTGCCGCGCTCCCCCGAGCCCGCCATGCGGCAGCTGCTCAACACCAAGGCGCCGTTCGTCCTCGGCCAGGACGCGTCAGAGATGGCCCGGCTCGTCCATGAGCACCGTATGGCCATGTACCACCGCTGGCACCGCGACCTGGCAGCCATCCTCGAACGCCACACCGGCAACGGCTGGTGACTGGCTTTCCGCCAGCCCCTCCCCATCCTTCGCCTCCGGAGCGCCCGTGGAACAGCCCCGCACCGCCACAGCCAGGAACCGCCGCGCCCCCGCACCCTCGGCCGCGAGCACCGGGGGCCCTGCGGCCGTCGTAGTCCGCACCCCCGCCGGTGTCCTGCACCTCCTGGCCCCCGGCGCCGCGCCGCCCCCACTGCCGGTGTTCACTGTCCCTCTGTTGTGCTGCACCGACCCGGAACAGGCCCCCGCAGTCCGCGCGTACGACGGTCCCTGGAATGGACCGAAGACATGCCGGACGTGTCTGCGTGTGTGGCGGGGCGACCCGGCCCCGCAGCAGGCTGTCCTCGAGGAGCTGCCCGGCACCGAACCGATCGAGCCCGTCGAGCGGCGCATTCCCGCGCTGCCACGTGAACACCGGGGCCGGCCACTCGTCTGGTGCGACTGGCAGCCACAGCTCGTCCTGTCGCACTACTCAACAGCGTGCGAGAACTGTGAGGATCCGGGGCCCGGACTGATGGCATCCGGGCGCGGCAGTGAACCCCCGGGCCGCTACGTGGCGTTCCGGTGTCCGGCCTGCCAGCACATGACGGTGTACGAGCACCGCGGGCCCTGGGACCTGGACCTGATCTACGAGAACCGCGCGCCAGGTCGCCGCCGCTGACGTTGCCGCACCCCGGCTGGCGAGCGCCCGCCGCCGGACCGACAGGTCGGCAGGCTGGGGCCCCGGCCCAGTCGGTGCGCGGGATTCGCGAGATCGCGACGGTGACGGTGCTCTGCCTCTTCAGTGGCCGAGCCGCGCAGCCGCCGGCAGTCCTCTCTCAGGAAGGCACCCGATGAACGCCGACTCGCGTACCGCAGCTTCCCACCCGCAGTCCTCTCCCGCCGCTGCGAGCGGCGGACACGATGATGCTCGCGGTCCTGCCGGCGAGGAGACCGCAGCCGAGTCGTGCCCGGCGTGCCAGCGCAAGGAGGTCCGCTCTGGGCGCTGCGGCGGATGTGCCGCTGCCCTCGGGGCCGACGCGGCGGCCGCCGCGCTGGCAGGCATGCCCAAGAACGCGGGCTCCCTGGTGCGTGAAGCTGAACAGCTGGGCTGGGACGTGCGCGTGGAGCGCCGCTGGACCGGCCGCCTGTGGGTGCGCGCCGCGGTGCTCTCCGGGCTCGTGATGGTGCGCGCCGGGGTGGAGGAAACCGAGCACGTGTGCGCATGGAACGAGGCGACGGGCAAGTTCGTGGCATCCGCTTCGACCGGAGGGTTCAAGGCCGTGCGCGAGGCCGTCAAGGCTGTGCGCGTCGTCTCGCGTGAGCAGGAGGCCACTGGCCGGACGGTGTGGGGGCGCGACGCCGCGGAGTGGGTCCGGCAGATGGACGACGCCGTGGCGAGGGTGAGTGCTGCCCTGAGTGACGCTCGGGACGCGTTCAACGCCCTCGACGGCTCCACGCCGACGGGCGCGCGGGCGGTGGAGCTGGGCTCCACCGCCTACGCGGAGGCCAAGACGGCCGAGCGGTCGGCCACCGACGCTGTGAAGGCGGCGCGGGCGTGGCTGGCCGAGACGAACGGCGAGGATGCGCGGGGGTGTGCGTCGTGGCGTCGTGCGATCGTGCTGGCCGGGCAGCACGTCAAGGAAGCCGGGGAGGCGATCGCGGACGCTGCGGCGCGCGCTGAGCGGGAGGCGCTCGCCGCTCCGATCATTGAGGAGGCACAGGAGCGGCTGATCGCCCAGGAAGCTCAGTGGCGCAAGCAGCTGGTCGACGCAGGCCGCGAACCGTCGGCGCGCGGGTACGCCGGGCTGATTGTGATGTTCGAGGACTCCTCGCGTGCCTGGTGTGCGTGGTTCGACGGCCACACCGACTACGACGGTGTCACGCACGCCGGGCATGGTGATCCCTCGCTGTCGTTCGTGGCGCAGTACGACGCCTGGGTAAAGTCCAAGCGCTCCAGCCGGTCGGTGTATTACCCCTCGCGGTACACCTCCGCTGCGCTGATCGCCGGTGAGCGGGTCGACGCCGCTGCCGTGGCGTTCACGCTGGCAGTGGCTGACCGTATCGAGGGACGCGGCGCTGAGAACCTGCGAAAGGCGGCGGCCGCCGTCCGCCAGAACCCTCGGGGATTCGGTACTGGAAACGACCGCAAGCACTTGGTCGACTGGGCCAAGTACCCGTACAACAGCTACGGGGAGCCGACCCGGCTCGCTGAGCACGCCGTCGCCGAGTGGGCGGCGCTCGAGACCGCCCAGGCCGCGTACAACGGCGTTCGGGACTTCGAGAAGGCCCTGTACTGGGATGCGCACTACGCCGGCGAGCGGGCGGAGGCGCGTGCGGAAGCCAGCCGTGCCGGGCTGGCCGGGCGTGACCAGGCCCGGGCCGAGCGCGCGGCGTCCGGCCGAACGGCGGCCGCGTGGGAGGCGGCGGTGGAGCGGCTGACGAAGGCCCGCATGCGTGTGCACGCAGCGGGGGTACTCGCCGCCGGTGACGTGGAGCGGGCGCGGGCCTGCGGAGACCGGGTCCAGGAAGGCGATGCGCTCGCTGAAGGCGTGTGGTCGGCCGTCCGGTCCTGTGAAGAGGCGTACGACGACGTGAGCCGTGCGAAGCGGGACGCCGGCCACTACGAGGCGTCGGCCGAGACCTACCACGCAGCGGGTGCCCTGTCTGACTTCGTGGCCGAGTGCGCGCGCATGGAGGAAGCCGCCGCCCGTGCCGAGTCCGGGCGTGAAGAGACGCTGGCTTTGTACGGGTGCGCCTTCGCGGATGCCGCGCAGGCGGAGAAGGTCCGGCGCGAGGACGTGCTCCGGTAGGGGCTGCGACGGGTGCGGTGCGCTGCCCCAGGTGAGCATGACGGTCTCGGACTGCTCGTTGCTTGCCATCGTGCGCCCGGCGGGGGCCTTTGCCCCCGCGGGGCGCACGGACGCCTCAGGGCGCGGGACAGGCCCTCCCGCTCACGATGTAGCAGCCTCGCTGTCCAGTTGGACCGCGGTCGTGCGCGGTCACCAACCGGTCTGGGTCGCTCCCCTCGGCCCGGACCGGCTGCTGTCCGTCGTCGAGGACGCCCTCGTTGCCTGTCAGCACGCGGTCGAGAACCGGCTGGTGGGCGCGCCGTGACCGGAATTCGCGAGAAGGCGACGTCGCTGGCGCACGCCGCTTCAGTGGCCCCGGCTGCGCATCCGCGTGGCCTCTCCCGGCCCGCGAAGGAATCCCGTGAACAGCGTCCCCAGCTCCGTCGACAGCCAGCGCAAGTCCGTCGTCCATGGCGATGCCGGACGGGGTGAGGCTGCAGCCGGGAACATCGCCGCCGGCCAGCTCGCGGCCGCGCTGCAGGAAGGCGAGTCGATCGCGGCCGTGTCGTTCTTGGACGGGCCGAAGCCTGCCGCTGGTTGGGTACTGACGACGGCGGCTGGGCACGCGTTCCGGATCCGGCCCATCACCTACTGCCGCCCGGAGGAGGGCCAGTGGGAGGCCGGACACGACGCTGACGGGTCGTACTGGTGGGCCGCCAACATCGAGGACCGCCCCCTTGCCAAGGTGCTCGCCCGGATCCGTGAGGACTCCAACACCCGTGCTCGGTTCGCCGCCCTGTGGGCGAAGTACGGGCAGCACACGGCGCAGGCTCCGGCGCTCGGGTGCATGCCGGACCGTGTGGAGCTTGAGCCCGGTGTGTTCCTGATCCGCCGCTTCGGCGCCGTGGGCCTGGTTGCCGAGTGCCGCTGGGGGTTCGAGCACCTGACCGCCGCAGACGGCCGTGAAGGCTGCACGGGTGAGGACTGGTCACGCAAGGGGACTGACCACCGGCGCTACGTGGCCGAGTGGAAGGTGTGGAACTCCGCCCTGGAGAGTGTGGCGAACTCCCGTCTCCGCGTCGTCTCCGTATGTGCCGACGACGACAAGGAAGCCGACGTCGACGCGTACTGTGCGATGTCCGCGCCTTACGTCGGCAAGTGCAGCGCGAAGCGCTCCGGCGCCCGCTACTGGGTGGCGGTCGTCGACGACCAGGACTGCGAGCTCGGCCGGTTCGTCGCCTGCGCCCGCTGCCTCTCCCGCCGGATCCTGGACGACGCTCACGGCGGCGACCGGTCCGCCGGGCGGGATGTGATCGACCTCGCCCGCGCCTTGGCCAAGGGCGATCCCAAGACGTGCGCACTGCACTGGCAGCAGTGGGGTGATCGTGCGGCGGAGCTGTGCGGGCAGATGCTCACTCAGGCTCTGGAAAACGGCGAGCGGGCGCCGTGGCCGTCCAAGGCGTTGGCCGATGCGCTCATAGCTCAGGGCGCCGCTGACGGTGACGAGCGTGCGAAGCGGGAAGCCCGCGCGGCTGTGCGCAAGCGGGGCGGCGGTAAGAAGGCGCAGGACGAGGCCGCCGCGCTGGCCGCTGAGGCGCGCGGCGACCGGGCCGCCCTGGTCGCCGCGGTCCGGGCGAGCCGGACCGCCTTCTCCGCCCGGCTCAACGCCACGTCCACTACCCAGGATGAGGAGCGCCCCGGCGAGACCGCCTCCGGCCAGACCGCCGAGGAAGGCCTCGGGGGCACGCCCCCTCACACAGCGGTGGCTTCCACGACGGAGGCCTCGACGACTGACGCCGCGTACGGTCCGGACGACACCAACGCCCCGGAGCGGGCCGACGACGCCAGCCGAACGGCTGGCACCACGCTCGCCGCACCCGCTGACTCAGAGATGGAGAACAGCGGCGCGGACCAGTGGCTCGATGAGAGCAACGCCCGAACCGAACTGCCGCGTATGGGCTGGTGCACAGGGCTGGCCGACGTTCTGGCCGCCGCGTACGCGGGAGACCTGCACGCGGACACGTCCGGGATCGTCCGCCGCCGTGAGGGTCAGGGCCGCCGGGTACGGGCCGCCCTAGTCGAGCTGCTGGCGTCCGGCGGCTACATCGCGGTCCCCCGCGCCGGCCGCCGCGGCCCTGTCACGGTCACCCCCGACGGCGTTATCGCGCACCGTTGGTGCACCGCCGCCCCCGACCTTCTGCACGCAGACCACCGGGCCGCCTACTGGGCGCGGGTGCGTGTTCACCACACCGGCCGGACGAGCAAGCAGTCGGCCAGGGACCAGGCCCGGCGTCTTACTCCCCTGCCGTACGGACAGGAGGAGGAGCGCCGCCGCGCCGCGCAGATGCGGCAGGTCGAGCAGTGGGCCAAGGAGATGGAGGCCACGCGGGAGCGTCTTGCGGCGGAGCAGGCGGAGCGGGATGCGCAGGCCAAGCAGGAGCAGGCGGCCGCATGGGCGCGGAGCGAGCAGGAGGCCGAGGAGCGGCAGGCGGCGAAGGATGACCGCCGCGAGGACGGTCTCGTCATGTCGCAGCACGGCCCGCAGGAGATCGTCATGGGCACGGGTAGGCGGCGCGTCACGGTGACGCGGGTCAGCCCGAGTATCTGGGAAGCGGTGGTCCGCGGAGCGGTCTACGTGGTGTCGAAGGAGGGTGGCGAGGACTGGCCCTGGCTGGTCATCGCGCCGGACGGCACGCGCATCGACGTCTGCTCGGTGATCAACGACGCGCCGTACGCGGCCAGCGTCCGGGACATCGTCCGCGCCCACGCCGACGCCACGGAGCGCGGCGAGACGTTTCCCGAATGGACGCCGCCCGGTGCCGCCGTCGCTACGCCCAAGGAGACCGGCCAGGGCCGGGCGGCCGAGTGCGGCGATCTGCCCAAGGTCGGGGAGGCGTACCGCACCCCCGCCCCCGCGCGGGCGGTCGCTCTCGACCTGATCGGCTCCCAGTGGGTGGCCGAGTGCGACCGGCATGGCCCCGTCTCCATGGGGCTGAACAAGTTCGGTGACGCGGTCGCCGACATCGCCGCTGCCTACGTCTACGACACCGAGCAGGATGCCGCCGACGCCGCCCGCGCCCACCTGGACGTGCACGCCCGGGAAGACGCCGACGTGATGACGCCGGAGGACATCGACGCTGCCCAAGCACTGAACTTCTCCCGCAACCAGTGGCGCACGCTGGGGTGGATACGTGACGGCAAGGTGCGCGAGACTGCCGACGGATTCAGCGCCTACGACATCAGCCCCGACCGCGCCGACGTCTCCAAGAGGATCAGGAAGACCCTGGTTCCGCGCCTGTGGGCAGCCGGGTTCGTGAAGGTGCTCGCCATCGCCCCCGGGGCCCGCGCGTTCGGTCTCACCGACGAGGGAGTCCGCGCGCTTCGTCTGTGGTCGAACGCGATGCGCATCAACGCGGTCACGGAGCCGGAGAAGGACACCCGGCACGCCGCGGTGAAGAGCTCCCGCTACCGGTGGCTGTCCGCCGGGGAAACCTGGCCCGGGGAGCAGGAGAAGGCCCAGGCCTCAGCGGAGGCGGAGCAGGCCGCCAACGAGCGGGCCGCCGCGCTGCGGGCCGCGGAGGAGAAGGCCGCGGCCGAGCGGGCCGCCACCCCCACGGTTGATGAGCTGGCCGTGCTGGAAGCACTGAACGCTGACGGTTTGGACGCGCAGGCGGCCACGACGCTGTCGGCCGCGTACATCGGCCACGTGGTCACCCGTCTCCGTCCGGGGGCCACCTCGGCGCGTCTTGATGGGGGCACGGGCCGGGGCGACCGGCGGGTGACGCGTACCTACAACGTCAACGGCGTGGAGAAGCCGATCACGCCGGCGGCCGCCGATGTCCTGTCGGCGGCCGCCGCGAACCTCACGGATGCCACGGCCCAGACCTGGCACGCGCTGTGCACGACGGTCAATGACCGGTACGGGGTGTACCAGCTCGACCTGGCCGCCGCCATCAAGGCAGGCACGACGACGCTCGCACTGCTTGATCAGGCCGAACAAGGGCCGGAGGAACCGGCGGAGCAGTGGGCTTCGCGCGAGTTCGTGCAGACCGCCAAGCCGGGCACGGAGGCCGAGGTGATCGAGTGGGCCGGAGCGGGCCTGCTGTGGCAGAACGGTGACGGCTTCCGCCACGCCGGCCGCAAGGTCAACCCCTCCCGGGTGCTGCCGCTGCTCGAGGCCGGAACCCTTCACCGCAGCGCTGACGGCCGGGTGTACCCCACCCAGGCCCAGCCCCCGCAGCCCGACGCCGCTGCCATCCCGACCACTGCCAGGCCACAGAGCCCGGCGGCAGGCGGCAGCGGCGGCGCACCGCAGGCTCAGGAGCCGGGCCCGGTGCGGGTGCCGGACACCTTCAGCGCGGCGGGCCGTACGCCGATCATGTACGACGACTTGGACGGCTGGACGTACGCCGACTTCGTTGCCGCGCACCCGTCCGAGGAGGACACCGCCGACCTGGTGAGGCTCGCCGGGCCGGGCCCGGTGCGATGGCTGTTCGCCCCCGCCGAGGGCGACGCGCCCAGAGCTGTGAATCTGTTCGGTGGTTGCGGGGGCTGGTGCGTCGGGATCCGTCGCATCCTCGGGGCCAAGGTCGACATGCTGTGCATAGACGCAAGCCGCGACGCCACGTCCACAGCGACGCGGGCCGGATGCCACGCCATTTGCGCGGACGTGCGCAGCATCGACCCCGAGCACTTCGTGTTCCGGCACACCCAGATCCTGATCGGGTCCTCGCCGTGCATCGACTTCACCAATGCCGGGAAGCGCGCCGGACGACTGCCCGAGAACGTTGCCGCTCTGGCCGACGCCATCGAGCAGGCCGGGGCAGCCGTCGGGAACTACATCGTCGACGGGCCGGGCTGCACGTGCGTCACCGACGAAGAGTGCGAGTGCGGGCCGGAGGCCTACGACCACTTCGGCCCGCGCTCAGGTGCCACCTGGGACGAGATCCGTTCACTCGTCGCCGACATGCCCGGCGCCCAGACGGCCGGGCTCATGCTCGAACCGATGATCTGGGCACTCGCCCTCAAGCACGGTGGAGCGCCGCTGCACACGATCCTCTTCGAACAGTCCAACCAGCTGCCCCAAGAGATCCGCGACGCGATCACGGAAGAGCTGTACTGCGCCGGGGAGAGTGAACTCGGCGCGGCGGTGTCGGTGACGTGGGAAGAGATCGACGCCGCCGCGTACGGGTCGCCGTCGACGCGCCGCCGGGCATTCATGATGGCGACATTCGGGCGGTACAACTCCGGACCGGTAGCACCTGAGATCACGATCACCGCCGACCAGGCGACGGGACTTCCCGCTGATCTGGAGGTGATCACCCGGGGCGCGCGCAAGACCAGCGGGGGTAACGCGTTCGCCATGGGCCGCGTGATCCCGGGTGTCACCTCGCGGATCCGGTCGGTCGACGTCGGGCACAAGGGCGGCCGGTTCACCCTTGAGCAGGTGGCAGCGCTGGTCACCCTCCCCAGGGACTACGCAGCGCTCGCCGAAGGTTCACGGACGAGTATCTGTCAGCAGTTCGCGGATATCGTGGCCCCCGTCGTCTCCGCCGCCGTGTTCGGGGAGACCGTCGGTCACCTCTTCGGGATCAAACGGAACCGCGGTGGCTGGCTGCCGCTCCTGCTCGCCTACCTCCGCGAGCAGTACCCCGGGGCCAAGACGGTCCCGGAACTGAAGCCAGCCAAACCGGAGACGACGGCCAAGGACCGGTGCAGCCACAACGACGAGCAGATCAGGATGCTCCAGGAGGAGCTTGGTGCGGTGTTGAGCACCACGCTGAAGGATGCCCGGCAGGCACCGGCGGCATCCGGGTGAGGCTGAAACCGGTCCGGAGACCGAGGCTGAGTATCGCTGATGGACTCTCGCCCACGGCGTGTGCAGCCTCGGTCCCATGGCCGGACAGGACGGGGAGCGTGCTCAGGAGGTGTCCGGGGCAGAGGCAGGGCGGTCACCACCAGGGCCAGCCGGTTGGCGGCGACAGCTTTCTGGGCCGAGGGACGCGCCAGGGCCTGCAAGTCAGCACCTCTTTCGGGGGCCTCATGCCGATCCTGCAAGACGGCGAGGTGCCGCTGCTCCTCCCTGTGAATGTCAGTGGACCTGCGGAATTCGCCGGACAGGGGTCCGCACCGCCCGGCTGCGGTCAGATACGTCCCGGCAACCCGCCCCATGCACGCCGAGCTGAACGCCCACCGAGAGCAACGAGGAACCGAGACCATGGCCAAGGCCACTTACTCCGCTGTTCGCTACCGTCTCGGCAAGGAGTTCCGTCTGAGCCGGACCTCCACCGGGCGGCGCTCCGGGCAGCGCTGGTCCGAGGGCGCCCAAGTCCGCACCTCGCCCACGCACGGCGTGATCGTGAACTACGTGGAGTGCCACTCGATGTGGCGTTCGGACGGTTCGCTGCGTAAGGAAAAGCTGAACGCCATGCGGGACTACCTGGAGCAGCACTTCACCGTGAAGGACCACCCCGCCCGAGACGGCCGCATGGTGCTCTCCGACAAGCTGCCGGGTTGAGCTGCTGCCGCCCATTCACCCGCTGGTCGCCGAGGCCGACTCAAGGCAACCAGTCGTACTTCAACCTGCCCTTCGAAGGAACCCGGCTCGATGCCCTACACCCGTACGCTCGCCGAGCTGCTGGAGACGTATGCCTGTGACGCCATCGCAGGCGATTACTACATGCCTGACGACCCAGAGATGCCCGACTTCCGCGTGTCTGCCGTACTCCCTGACAAGCGCAAGGACGCCTGGTACCCCGCGCTGGTCGAGGACATCAGGACACACGGCCTTCGTGTACCTATCTGGATTCATGACGGAGAGATCAACGATGGCTGTCACCGGATCGCGGCCGCGCAGGACCTCGGCATAGAGGTCCTGCCGTGCACCGACGAGGCTCCTGATGACCCTGAAGGCAGTGCCGTCGTGTACAGCTTCGCCAGGGGGACGTGGACCTATCACGGGTGGGCTCCACAGCGCGCGGACTGACCTCTGCACCCGTGTCTGGCCAACCGTTGGCACACTGGTGCCGCCTGGCCCCGGCAGTGACGTCAGGGAGGCTCCCCCGGTACCGTCACCGCGCCTATGATGAGGACGCTGGAAGGGCAACCGCGCCGCGCCCGGTCCACACCGACCTCGACGCCCACACCGTCGACGGGGACCACAGACGTCTGAGACTCGCGCGAGCCAATTCGTCATGCTCTCCTCGTGGACGGCCGGCGCGTGTGGGGCAGCAGGCCGGACAAGGACGAGACGTCATGACCAATCCCCGCCGCCGTGAGCAGGACCGTGCCGTACGCGCGTACAAGCGGGCCCACCCCGGCATCACCCTGGCCCAGGCCCGCGCCGCCGTCGCCGCCCGCTCCGGCCCACGCCCCGGCCTCCCCTCCCGGATCGCTGGTGTTCCCCTGCCCCGGCCCGGTGAGCGCCTTGAGGGCTACGTGAAGCGCGTCGCCGTTGCCGCCGGAGTTCAACGACACCGGGCTATGGAGCTCCTCGGTCTGGAGCCCGGCGCCTCAGCGACCGAGCGCCTGGACCAGCTCGCCGACGGCCTGTCCGACGCCGCGGTGAAGTCGCTCGTCGCGGCCACCGGCATGACCCCGCAGCAGGCTCGCGCCCTGACTGCCCCGTACGTTGCCGGTTCCCAGCACGAGGAGCTTGAAGCCGTGGTACGCCAGCACCTGGGCGAGAAGTACTTCCGGCGCGGCGGCGCGGACAAGACCCGTACGGGGGCGGCCGAGCTCGCCGGGCTGCTCCCTGAAGCAGACGAACGGCTCCCGCTCCCGCCCGGTCTACTCGCCAGCGAAGTGCTCTCCGGCTCCTACCGTCCGGTCATCGTCGATCCTGACTGGCCGACCGCCGGTCTCGACTGGCAGGACGGCTTCCCTCGGCCGTCCTTTGACCCCGAGGTGTTCAAGGCGGTCGCCCAGGCCCTCGGCATCGAGCAGGGCGACGACCCGGACATGCCGCCGCACGCGTAGCAGGACAACCAGGCGACGTCGGGGCTCAGCGGTTGGGTAGAACGCCGCTGGGCCCCGGCCCGCAGCAGCGCACCGTCACGGCCCGCCTGCGGGGGCCGGGCCTCGGCCGACTTCCCTTCCCCCGCTGACGCAGGTGAAGGCGGGGGCCTCCTCACCAGCCGGGCGCTGGTCGATCCAGTGACAGCTTCGAGCGGACCGGCCGTGGAGGCATGGACCTGCTGCCGCCTGCTCTGCTGTCCGATCCCTGCGGCAGGCTCATCGAACCCGCAACGTCCCATGAGGCAGTCCCGCCGGGGACGGCTGCGCTGAAAACCGCATGTCGCCGGCTGCTGACACGTTTCCAGCGGTTGAGCCTGGCCGTGCTGAGGGCGGTGGTGGCAGCACGCAAACTCGCCGCACCACTGCCCGCACCACCAGCCCGCGGTTAGCTGCTCTCCGTTACCTCGCCCGCCTTGAAAGGAGCAGCCCGTGACCGACCAGCCGACCCTGGCCACGCTCACCGAGGAGCAGCTGGCCGATCTCATCGCCGAGGCCACGGCGTTTCGCAACCAGCCCTCCCTCCGCCAGTGCCTGTACCCGGGATGTCTTCGGGAGTTCGACATGGCGGCCCGCATGGACGGGCGGGAGCCCGCCCGTCCATGCTGGTCCGGTGCGGGCTGGCGCCAGGTCACCCGTGGCCCCTCGACCGGCTCCGTCTGCCCTGATCACGTCGGTATCGTCACCCAGCATGTGCCCCGCACCGTCGATGTGCCCAACGGCCGCTGGATGGTGGCCTGTGCCTGCGGCTGGATGTCCCGCTCCCAGACCTACGGTGGTCTTCTTCGGCCACTGTGGGAGGAACACCTCCTGCTCGCAGCCGGGGAGCTTACTGTGCCTGTGACGCTCGCTGAAACACCCGGTCGGCTGTCACTGGACGAGCGCACGGAGGCCAGCCTGGCGGAGCTTTACGAGGCCCTGGAGGACGCCGAGCACGACCGAGCCGAGACCCGCGAGGCAGCGCAGGCCATGTACAAGGCCTGGGACTGGCACCGAAATACCCTCGGTGGGATCGCACGGGCCGTCAACGCCGTCTGCAACATGATGCGCGTGGGCGCCGGCGACACCCGTGACTGGTCCGCCGACCGGCACGATGCCTATCTGTGGGCCGTTCTTATCGGCTGGGACAACAACACGCTCAAGAACGTCGCGGCACGGCACCGGTGGAACGAGCACCGCGTCCGGTACGTGCGCGAGATGCGCGCCCTCCTCTCCCCCATTACTGACCCGCAGAAGCAGGAAGCCGCCGAATGATCCCCCTGACCACCGGAGCCGCAGCTCCCACAGCCGGACCCGCCCTCTCCACGACCAAGCGCCAGGCCGGGCATGAGCCCTCTGGAACCGCGGAGGAGGGCAAGCCGCTCGAGGAGATGCCGCCTTGGGCCCAGGACGTCGTCTTCAGGTACGCCCTCGGGCTGTTGAGGGACGAGCAGGCAACCTGGGTTCCGTACACCTCGCCGCGCGGGGTCGAGTTCGTCATCATCTCGGCCTGCGGCTTCCGCTACACGGTCTCCAAGAACGGCATCGCCTAACCCGCCCGCAGCGGCGGGCCAAGGGGAATCACCATCGCCTTGGCGGCGCTCTTCCCTGGACTCCTGGTGGAACGTCTGGGTGCCGCCTCAAGTGGTTGACGCCGATCCTGCGCGTAACAAGACCAGCTCGCGGGCGGATTCGCCGATCGTCGCCCTTTCCGCGCCCTTCCTGTTCACTGCGGCCGTCCCGCCGGTGCACCAAGGCTCCACCGGCGCTCACCACCCGCGGAGCGGAAACAACGATGAATGAACTGTCCCACCAGAGTGTGCCCACCGAAGGCGAACTGCTACGCGCAGCACTGGCTGCCGTCGGCCGCTACGCGTTCCCTGGCAGTGAGGGAGGGATGACGTTCCTGATCATGGCCGCACGTCCCGGTGCCCCGGACGACGAGAATGCCGCCTATGACGGCCTGCATGTCCTGATGTATGCCGGCGAGCGCGCCGACCGCCCCGCCTCCGAGCACCGTGAACCCTGGTCCGCGCACCTGCACGACGCCGCCGGCGACTACCTCACCACCTTGGTCGACGGTGCACCGGGCGACCTCGACGCGGCGGCCGACGCCATCCGGTGCGCCCGCGAGGTAACCGACAAGCTCGCCCAGCGCTACGGCACCATCCAGATGCCCTCGCTGTAGTCCTCTCCAACTCGGCGCTCCAGGTCTTCCAGAGTCCACGTTCGGGGTCCTGGAGCGTCCCCGTCCGCACGCAATCCCGAGTTCACCGCGGCGGCAGTCGACTGGCCACGTCTCCTCGTCGAGGCGGCAAGGTGTCACACGGCCCTGACCCCACGCAGGGACGGGGACGGCTGTCCGTTCCCTGCGGCAGGCTCACGGCGGCCATGCAACCTCCCTGACACAGTGCCGCGCCGGCAAGGGCCCACCCGCTGCTTCTGCCCCGCTGCCGGCCGCACCCAGCCGACCGAGATTCGCGGCCAGGCGACGCTACGGCCGCGGTCGGCTTCAGTGATCACGGCCGCAGCAACTGTCGGTCTCTCCTCAAGGAAGGCGTCCATGAGCACCGCCCCATACACCGATGACGATCTCCGCGCCGAGGCTGCCCGTCAGCGCGGCGCTCTCACCCAGGATCCCGACTTCATGGGTGTCGGCGAGCAGATGGAGGGGCACCTTCGCTGGGCGGAGCTCAATCAGGAGCAGTTCCGCCGGGCGCAGCAGACGATCTACGACCTGATCAACAACGCTCCCGACCTCTCACAGTGGTCCGTTGCTCTCGGTGCCGATGGCCTGGGACCGCTCTTCGAGACGGTGAACGGCCTCGGCGTCCGCATCCACATCGCCGTCCACCCCGATGTGCCTCAGGAACTGCGCGGCGCCTTGGTAGAGAGCATCGGTGCCGAGGTCTCGCAGTTCGAAGCGTCTCAGCCGTCTGCGCACACCGTGGAGCAGCTGGAGGACGAGCTGGCAGCGGCTCGCGCCCGGCTAGTCGTCGCTGAGCAGCGTAAGAGTCGCCGCGAGGCGGAAGTCGAGCTGCTGGAGGAACGGATCGTTCACCGACAGCTAGCCGACGCACTGGCTGAAGACGGCTTTGCCGGTGTTCTTCGCTGGTGGATACGCGGTCACGACCGCCCTTCCAAGCGGTACGCCCGGGAGGTCATGACCGCCTGGCTCCAGAGCCTTTCTTCTCAGCTGTGGTGCCCCGACCACCCTCCGACCACCAACCCTCGCCGTCCCGTCCGCACCTGCAACATCGCGTGGAACGTCTCGCTGACCACGCAGGAAGGGACCGCCGCCCTGGCCAGATCCTTCAACTCCATCGGCAGTGCCGTACGGCCAGCGTCCCGCACGGACCGCATGCTCCCCGACATGAACATCCAGGTCATACCGCCCTGCGCCGAGCTGCGCTTCGGGGCCCGCCGCGAGCCCTGCTTGATCCTCCGGCCCACCCATGAGGGGTGGCAGTTGGTCACAGCAGTTGACACTCCGATCACAGTCGGCTCCAGCGGCGAAGACTGCCACGCCCTGCTGGTACAGGCGCAAACCATCGCCCTCAGCAGCCTCGACGGCAGCCAAGGCCGGTGAAACAGCAGTCCGCACACGAGAAGGAAGGCTTCCCCGTGGGCCACACCGACGGCTCCCCTACCGGCCGAAGGCCGTTCCCTGAACTGCTCACCGCCACCCCATACGTCGACTGGCTCGTCCGTGTACTAGTGGAGGCCGCCGACGAGGAACGCTCCGCCCTGCAAGCGGCCCGCCTTCCGACTGCCGTGACCCTCCCGGTCACCGTCGTACGCCACCAGTGCCCGCACTGCCGCCGTACCTGGGCCAAGAAGCCCGCCGCCGCCGCGCACGTCGCCCGCTGCTGGAGCAACCCCGAGGTGCGGTCCTGCAAGACGTGCGAGCACCACGAGCCGGGTGAGGCTGCGCGCGGCTGCTGGGGTGATCCGTACTGCAACTGTCCCGAAGTCCCCGAGGGCTGTGCCGTCGGAGCCGCCACGCCGATGATCACCGACTGTCCGCTGTGGCGGCTGGCTGACGACGCCGAGTGATCCCGCAGAGGCGGGGCCGGTGGATCTAGTACGGCTGTATAAACCCGGGATTCGCCAGCGCGTGACGTACCTGGGCAGCACCAGGTCTTCTCGGACCTCTCAGCCCGCCATGAGTCAAGGAGACACCCACACCCTATGAAGCGCATCGCGTCTGTCGCCCGCAGCGAGGAGGCGACCCTCGACCGGATTCGGGCTCTCGCCATCGAACGAGCGTCCCAAGGGCGCCCGCTCCAGTATGAGGAGCTGCCGGCCTTGTGCGACGGCACGCTCACGCCCAGCACGACCGACCTCGCCTGTATCGCCGAGGAGGCCGGGGTCACGATGGAATTCCTTCTCGGCATCCACGGCCCGGCTCGGCTTGCGCGGACGCTGAGGATGCGGGTGGGACGCCTGTACTGGGGGTGGTGGCGCGGCATTGGCCGTCACCGCTGCGGGCCGGGGTGCGGCTCGTGAGCCGCACGGAGCAGGAGTTCGCCGCTCCCCAGCAGCCGCCTGTGATGACCGAACGTCCGCAGGGACGCAAAGGCCCTGAGACGGACGGCGTGACCGCGCCGCTTGATCCACTCGGTTTGGCCGAGCACCTGGACAGGCTGGGGCAGACGTCTGCCGCTGATCTAGTCCGGGCGATGACGGAGGAGCTAGCTCTGGTCCGGCGTGAGCGAGACACTCTGGCCGAGCATGCCCGCCGGATCGCCGGGCTGGCAGGCCATGAGCTCAGCCACAACTGTCGGCTGATCGGGCCTGCGGTGGAAGCGCTTGACGTGCTGCGCGTCACCCGCCGCTGCCCAAGCACCAGCAACGGCCGACACTGGCCCCTCCGACTTCTGAGTGCCACTCGCTGCGCATGGTGCCACGCTCGCCTGCCCGACCGGACCCGCTCATGACCGCAGCGTCCCATGCCTGCTGCGCACGCCGGCTGCCAGTACCGGCGCGGCGGGGCTTGTCGCTGGTCCGGCCTATTCCAAGCCGGACCCACAGCCCGGGCCGCGACGCCATGGACCAGCGGCTCATCCGCTCCCTGTCCTGACGGTACGGCGGCTGACACAGGCCTCCGCCACCGCCATCCGCACGAACTCGCGGATCCTCGCTGCTCACCGACCCGGAGCGGTTCACTGCGGCCACCGACAAGGGAAGACCCCAGCACTTCCCCGGCCCGCACCGCAGGGAGTACGTACCGATGAACCGCCCCAAGCCCGGCAGCACCATCGACATCAACCAGCTCGTCGAGAAGCTGGACTCGGCGCGCGGCACTGTCGCCTACGACGCCGATAAGCACCACTACGAGCGCCACCACTACGAGCGCAGCGAGATCGACACCGTCTTCGACGACCTGATCGACTGGGTCCTTGCCCATCAGACGACGATCCAGCTGGCCAAGCTCGTTAAGCCCGCTTCCGACCCGGACCTGCAGCCCGGTGACCTGACCCTCGTCCACGACACACCTGTCACCGTGCGAGAGACGCGGCTCCACCGACCGCACAGCCATGGCGACTCCGGTCTTCCGCAGCACCAGGCCGCCTTGGAGATCGTCACTGGTATCGGCAGTGAGTGGTTCCCTCTCACGCCCCAGGCCTGACCCCCCGGGGGGGGGGGGGGGGGGGGGGCGGCCGGGGGGGGGGCCCCCCCCCCCCCGCCCCCGCCCCCCCCCCCCCCGCCGCGGGCCAGA